>NZ_LSGW01000045.1 GCF_001643305.1 Aeromonas salmonicida subsp. salmonicida | reverse complement strand
TTCCGCCACCTTCGCACATTCGGGTTTTCCAGTTGGATTTACATGCTGCTGAATCAGCATGGCAGTATTGGTGCGAAGAGAGGGACTCGAACCCTCACATCCGTGGGACACTAACACCTGAAGCTAGCGCGTCTACCAATTCCGCCACCTTCGCATCACTGCGGTGGGGGATTCTATAGAGTTTTGGATGAGCGTCAACAGCCAAAGGGGACTTTTTTCGCTGTTGACGTTCAAAGCAGCATCAAGGGCACAAAAGTTCAGCAATGAGCATCACTGCCGGGCCAGTGCATCCTGATACATCTGCTCGTATTGAGTGACCGAATCCGGCCAGTTGAAGCGGGTATTCATGGCATTGCGCTGTACCTGGGCAAACCGCTCGGGATCCTGCAGGTAATAGAGCAGGCTGCGGCGCATGGCATCGAGCAGGATATTGGCGGTTGGATCATTGAAGCAGAAGCCGGTGGCATGCTCTGGCTCCGCATCCCAGTCCACGACAGTGTCCTTGAGGCCACCGACGGCCCGTACCAGCGGCAAGGTGCCGTAGGCGAGGCTGTACATCTGGTTGAGGCCGCAAGGCTCGAACAGAGAGGGCATCAGGAAGAAGTCGGCGCCCGCTTCCACCAGATGGGCCAGTCTGTCGTCATAGGTGTTGAGGAAGGCGAGCTTGTCCGGGTATCGCTGTGCCGTGGCCTGCAACTGGGCGGCGAGGGAGGGATCACCCGACCCCACTATCACCACCTGTACCTTGTGATGCAGGAACTTGTCCAGCACGGGTAGCAGCAGGTGTACTCCTTTCTGCTCGGTCAGGCGGCACACCATGCCGTAGATGGGCAAGTCCGTGACCGGCAGGCCCGCTTCCTGCTGCAGCGTCTGTTTACAGACCCGTTTGCCAGCGAGGTTGTCCACGTCATAGGTGGCGGGCAGGAAGTCGTCAAATGCCGGATCCCAATCCTTATAATCACAGCCATTGAGAATGCCGCGCAAGTCGGCAGCCCGCTGCTGGAAGATGTTGGCCATGCCGTGGGCGCCCAGGTGGGTCAGCAATTCACTGGCATAGTTGGGACTGACTGCATTGATTTTGTCGGCATAGAGCACACCGCATTTGAGCAGATTGACGTGACCATAGTCGTAGCTGATGCGCTGTTCATAGTCAGCAATCTCGGGCATGGCCCAGAACTGCTCCCGACCGAATACCCCCTGAAAGGCCGCATTGTGAATGCTGATCACGCTGCGAGTGTGCTGGAAGAAGGGGTTGTGAGCATGGCGGGTCTTGAGCAGCAGTGGTAGCAGACCGGTATGCCAGTCGTTGCAGTGCACTATCTCGGGGGCGAAGTCCAGCTGCTCGCAGGCATGCAGGGCTGCGGCCGAGAAGAAGGCGAACCGCTCACCGTTGTCGCCATAAGCCTGGTTGTTCTCGGCGTAGAGCTGGGGTCGATCGAAATATTGCGGGCAGTCGAGTAGATAGACACAGACCCCTTCCAGCTCCATCTGATAGATGCGATAGCCGATGTCCGGCAGTCCCGGATGGGTTGGCAACCAGCGAGAGGCGATCAGTCTGGCCTCATCACGGCGCTTGATCGTCTTGTAGAAGGGCAAGATGATCCTGACGTCATGGCCCTTCTGGGCCAGATACAATGGCAGGGCTCTGGCTACATCTGCCAGGCCCCCGGTCTTCACAAGCCCCTCAACTTCCGAGGCAACAAACAGGATTTTCAGTGGGTTAATAGCCAACTCTTGCTCCCTTAGGTACCACGACGATACCGCCTTCGGATACGGTAAATCTCTCTCTGTCATGGTCCAGATTTTCACCGATCACGGTGCCGGGTGCAATTTCAACGTTCTTGTCAATGATGGCGCGCCTGATGGAGCAACCTTCGCCTATCTTCACATCCCCGAGCAATACAGACTTGCTGATGTGGCTGCAGGGGCCTATGTTGCAGCGAAATCCCAGTATGGAGCGCTGGATCTGGCTGCCCTGAATGAAGCAGCCGCCGGAGATCAGGGAGTTGGCTATCTTGACCTTGCAGTCATCGGTATCGACGAAGGTGGCGGGTGGCAAGGGCGGATAGTGAGTGTGCAGTGGCCACTTGCGGTTATACAGAGAGAAGGGGGTATCGTCGGCGACCAGGTCCATGTGTGCCTGCCAATAAGAGTCAAGCGTGCCCACATCGCGCCAGTAGACGGTGGGTTTCTCGCCCGGGATCACGTTGGTGCTGTAGTCATAGACATAGACGGGGGCGCGGGGGAACATGCTGGGAATGATGTTCTTGCCAAAATCGTGGCTGGAGTTCTCCTCGGCGGCGTCACGCTTCAGCTCGCGATAAAGCGCTTCGGTTTCGAAGATGTAGTTGCCCATGGAAACCAGCGCCTGCGTGGGGTCGCCAGGAATGTGTTTGGGATGTTTGGGCTTTTCTTCGAAGCCGATCATGCGGCCTTCCTGATCCACTTCTATCACCCCGAAGGCACTCGCCTCCTCGATGGGCATACGCAGGGCGGCGACGGTCAGGGCGGCGGCCTTCTGTTTGTGGAAGGTCACCATCTGGCTCACGTCCATCTTGTAGATGTGATCGGAGCCGAAGATACAGACGTGCTCCGGGTCCGAGATCTCGATGAAACGCAGGTTCTGATAGATGGCGTCGGCCGTGCCGTCATACCAGCGTTTTCCCATTCGCATCTGGGCTGGAATAGGGTCGATGAAGCGGTCCGTGATGCCGACTATGTTCCAGCCCTTCTTCATATGCAGATAGAGGGACTGGGACTTGAATTGGGTCAAGACGTAGATGCGCAGGAAGTCCGCGTTGACGAAGTTGTTGAGGACGAAATCGATCAGTCGATAACTGCCACCGAACGGGACAGAGGGCTTGCTGCGGGTGGTGGTAAGCGGCTGGAGACGGGTTCCTTCTCCGCCCGCCAGTATCATGGTGAGTATGCCTGCCATCGTATTTCTCTCCCTGAGTTGATGATGTGAAAAGGTTTTCAGATCACTGCAAAAAAACACCCCTAAAGGGGTGGTTATACGATTGGTATTTACCTTATCAGATCCCGGATGGGGCTCACTACCAGTTTCCTGGCGCTGGTTACACTTATTTACACTTTGCTCAGATAGACCTTGAATTTGGCATCGCTGCTGATTATGTCAGTCCGTTTGAAGTGCGTTTCCAGTATAGGTTGATATCGCAGGAAGGCGTTGGCGACTATGGTCAGGCCACCATTCGCCGACAGGTACTCAGGTGCCTTGGCGAGGAAGGTTTCGGTGGCCGCATAGAAGGTCTTGAGGCCGGCGTGGAAGGGGGGGTTGGAGACGATGTGGTCAAACTTTCCTGTGATGTCGGAATAGACGTCGGAGGCCTGGACTTGCCCCTGCAAACCGTTGATGGCCAGGGTGCGGCGGCTCGACTCCAGCGCAAGGGCGCTGATATCCACCATCTTGACCTCCAGCCCCGGATTGCGTTTGGCCAGCACAGATCCAATGACGCCGGCACCACAGCCGAAATCGAGCAGCTCGCCCGTCATCGGTGGCACTGCCGCCAGCAGCATCTGGCTGCCCGGATCCAGCTCGTCTGCACTGAATACGCCGGGCAGGGCCAGCACAGTCAGCTCGGTATCACCGGCCTTGCACTCATAACGGCTGAACCAGGCATCCAATTCGAACGGGATAACCGGCTTGCTGAGTTCGCCGTGATAGAGAGAGCAGCGGCGGGCCGAGTCGCGCTTGACTGGCTTGTTGCCATAGGGGGCCAGCAGCTTGTCGGCGCCATTGATGCCGCCGCGATTCTCCCCGGCCAGAAACAGGTCTGCACCCGCCTCCAGCAAGGGGGTCATCATGGCCAGCAGGTATTGGGCCTCTGCCTTGGCCTTGGGCATCAGCAGCAGCAGGGCATCGAAACGGGGGGCACCGCCCAGTTGGTGGTCGAACAGGATAGCGTCACCCAACGTTGCCTGCTGGCTGCGGTAGTAGCAATAATCCGTGGTAAACACAGTCAGGGAACTGGCCAGCTCAGCCAGCTGGCGGGGATAGTCATCCTCCAGGGTGCCGCAGACAAGTAGCCGCTTGCCGACAAAGAGGGCTTGGTTTCGTTCCAGCATCTGGCTGACGGCACTGATAGGGCTGCTCATCGGGTCTCTCCATGCAATTTTGGGCGGCCATTATACATAGCCCCTTTCGCCTTGACATTTATGCCGTGTTCCCGAAATATGCCCAGACACCATTTTTTGACCAGAGATGATGAAATGCGGTCCAACGAGTCGAAACGAAAGCACAAAAAAAGCCTGACATTCGGGCCTGCCGACGTTCGCGCGTAACCTCTCATCCCTGAGAAGATTCAACCCCGGTTGCGCAACCCGTACCGGGGTTTTTTATTAGTATTTTTACCGTATCCAGGAGAAGGAAATCCCATGTTTCAAGGTTCGATAGTTGCCCTGATCACCCCATTTCGACAGGGCCAGCTGGATGAGGCCGCACTGGCCCGCCTGGTGGAGTGGCACATAGAGCAGGGCACCCACGGCATAGTGCCGGTCGGTACGACGGGCGAGAGTCCGACCCTGACCCACGACGAGCATTGCCGCGTGGTGGAGTTGGTGGTCAAGCAGGTAGCAGGCCGGGTGCCGGTGATCGCCGGGGCCGGTTCCAACAACCCCGTCGAGGCCATTGAATATACCCGTCATGCCGAGCAGGCGGGGGCCGATGCCACCCTGCACGTGGCCGGTTATTACAACCGTCCCAATCAGGAGGGACTCTATCACCACTTCAAGGCGGTACACGACGCCACCAGCAAACCCATCATCGTCTACAACATTCCGCCGCGCGCCATCGTTGACGTGCAACCTGCCACCCTGGCCCGTCTGGCCGAACTGCCGCGCATCGCCGGCGTGAAAGATGCTACCGGTGACCTGGCTCGTCCCTGGACCGAGCGTCAGCTCATCAAGAAGCCGTTTGCCTGGCTCTCAGGTGAAGATGCTACCGCAGTGGCTTACAACATAGGTGGCGGGCAAGGCTGTATCTCTGTTACCGCCAACGTGGCACCCAGACTGGTGGCCGAGGTGCAAAACCTGACACTGGCCGGCAAGTGGCAGGAAGCGCGTGAACTGCAGGACAAACTCATCCCGCTGCATCAGGCCATGTTTGCCGAGCCGAGTCCGGCAGGTGCCAAGTATGCGGTCTCCCTGCTGGGCTTTTGCAGCGAAGAGTGCCGCCTGCCGGTGATGCCGTTGTCCGAGGCGACTCGCGAGCGCATTCGTAGTGCGATGCAGGCATTGAATTTGTTATAAAAAGTGGGCTCTGGATCGCGCTTTTGACTGCCTAGTCAATTAATGTGCAATGTTTGCCGATATACTCGCTTGGATACAACCAAGGATGGCAGGCATGCAGGAATGGGATCCAGAGCACTTCACCAGTTTTGAACACCTCTGTGAAGTGACACTGGCAGCAGTCAGGGAAAAGACAGAAGCCGAACAGATTTACCTCTGGTTGCGGGCGCCCGAGTCCCAACTTTACAGTTTTCAACTGGAGCAGGGGCTGATCTGCCTGAATGCAGAGGCCCTTGCGCCCGCCAAACTCCCCATCATCTTCATCGAACATGCGCTCGACAAGGGTCAGCTGGTGGTGGAGCAGACAGCCCCGACCGCCGATGTCTGGGAAACCGTCGAACCGGAAACGCCGCGCCTGCGCGCCTGCTTCCCCCTCAAGCGCCACAAGGGGCTGGAGGCCGTGGTCTATCTGGAGACCCGCCGCCGTCTCGATCGCCTCTCCCGACAGTATCCAGTTGCTGATGCACTACCTGGCCGCCGAGCTGGAGAGCCGATTGCTCGCCAGCCAGATCGATCAGGAGCGGGATCAACGCAGACACACTCAGGCCGACCTCATCCGCAGTCAGGCGTTGCAGGACTCCTTCCTCAGCATGTTGCAGGCGCTCCATCAGGTGGGGGTCAAGCTTTCCCGCTGCGATAGCGAGCAGCAGCTGCTGCACGATGCGGTGGCGCTGGCGCGTCAGGATCTGCAGTTTGATCGCATCGCCATCTTCCTGGTCGACGCCGAGTTCAAGACCATGCACGGAACCTGGGGCACCAACGAGGCGGGTGAGCTCATCGACGAGCACCACTTCGTCAGCCCCATCCCGGAGCACCCCACTGTGCAGGAGGCGCTGCGTCGCAAGGATTATGTGCTGGTGCTGGAAGATGCGCCGCTCTACTACGAGAAGCAGGAGGTGGGGCGCGGCTGGAATGCCATGGTTTCGCTGTGGGACGGTGACATGCCCATCGGCTGGATCGCTGCCGACAACCTGTTGTGGCGTCGGCCACTCAAGGCCTACCAGAGCGAGATCTTCAAGCAGTACGCCGCCATGCTCTCCCAGCTGTTGATCCGCCAACGCACCCAGGCCGCGCTGGAGCATTTCAACCGGGAACTGGAGCTGAGGGTCAGCGAGCGCACCATGCAGCTGGCAGAAACCAACCGGGCACTGGAGGAGGCCAACAAACGACTGTCCATGCTGTCGCTGGAAGACCCCTTGACCGGTATCGCCAACCGTCGTCACTGGGATCTCACCATGCAACGGGAGTGGGAGTGGGCCCGTCGTCATCAAAGCTTGCTGGCGGTGTTGATGATCGATGTGGATGAGTTCAAGTCCTATAACGATCACTTCGGTCATGCCAAGGGAGACCTGTGTCTGCAACAGGTAGCCAGCCTGCTGCAGGAGGCGGAGCGACGACGCACCAATCTGGTGGCGCGCTACGGCGGGGAGGAGTTCGTGATCCTGCTGTGCGGTCCGCAGCCTGGTGAAGCCGAGCGGTTGGCCGAACAGATTCACCAGGGGCTGAGTGAATTAAAGATCCCGCATCCGGCTTCCCGAGTTGCTGATTTCATTACGGTTAGCATAGGCTTTAGCTATCTGGTTCCCTCGCTGGATGGAACATGGCAGAGCCTGACCGAACAGGCCGATCAGGCGCTCTATCATGCCAAGTCGCAGGGGAGGGCGTGTACGCTAGCCTATCGGTGAGCCCATGCTGTTACGTCGTTACCCCATCTTCAACCGCCGTCTTGCCCTCGTTGCCTATGGCATTGATTACCAGCTTGCCGACCCTGCCGAGTGGGCTCTGCTCGCAGCGCAATGCCGTCTGCTGGCCCAGGGGCGTCAATACTTGTTGCCCTTCAGCCATGAACAGCTCGATGAGCAACGTCCCTTGCTGTTTGACCCGGATACCATTCCGCTGGTCGAGGCCTCTGCCGAGCGCCTGCCCGCCTCGTTTCCCGTGCTGACCCAGTGGCGTGACTACCGGCGGCGTCTGGCCGTGCACTGCGCCCAGCGCGAACCACGCTGGCTCAACGCCTGCCGTCTGCTGGTGTTCTGGATGGGAGAGGAGGGGATCAGCCAGCCGACCGAGCACAAGCGAATGGCTCTGGACATCGAGACCTGGGGGGATTTTTTGCCGCTCAAGGAGGCCGGGGTCGATTTCTTCGCTGGCGGTTTTCTCGCCCGTCCCGAACTGGTCAATCAGCGCGCCGCCCAGCCGGACATGAAGCTGGTGCAGGAGATACTGCAAGTCATCTGCCACGAGGAGTTCTCTTTTGCCAGGGTCGCCAGCCTGCTGGAGCAGGACGCCTGGCTGCCGGGCCAGCTGCTTACCTATGTTAATGCTCCCGGCTTTGATCACGTCAGCTCCATTACTTCTGTGCCGAGAGCCCTCTCCTATCTGGGGGAGTAGGAGATCCGCAAGTTCGTCCTCATCTACGGGCTGGCGCGGGTCTGCTATCACATGCCGGAGGCCTGTACCCGCATGGCCATCGCCCGTGGCCGCTTCTGCGAGCTGATTGCCATGACAGCGCTTGGCAAGGATGCCGCCAGCTGGGCCTTTCTGGTGGGATTGGTGCTGGATGGTTCACTGCTCTCTGCCCAGCTCAAGGCTCATCTGCCCAAGGATGTGCAGCGGGCGCTGGAGTTCCATGAGGGGCCGCTCTTTCATCTGTTCCAACTGGTGAAAACCTACGAGCAAGGAGACTGGCCGCTGCTTGCCCAGCTGGCACCGCACTACCAGCTGGATCCTGCCAGGCTGACACCCATCTATTTTCAGGCACAAATGTGGGGGCAAGCGTTTCTCGCCACCTAGGTCATGGCGATGAGGAGTGGCTCTGGCTAGAATGGGGACCCATTCTCAGACACGGATCCTGCACCATGACCCTATCCGGATTTCAAGGCCTGGTATTTGACCTCGATGGCACCCTGGTGGACTCAATGCCGCTGCATCTTGCCGCCTGGGAACACACTTCCCGTGAGTTTGGCTTTCGCTTCGATGCTGACTGGTTCTATGAGCTGGGAGGCATGCCGAGTCGAAAAATTGCCCTGCTGGTTGCCGAGCAGCAGCAGAGCGCCCTGGATCCCGTGGTCGTGACCCGTTGCAAGACAGAGCACTATGTGGCCAATCTGCACAAGGTGGCCGTCTTTCCGGCCATGCTGGAACTGGTTGAGCGTTATCACGGCCAGATCCCCATGGGGATAGGCACAGGGTCGCCGCGTATCAATGCCGAGGCTGTGCTGCGCAATACCGGACTGGATCGCTACTTCTCCGTGGTGGTGACCGCTGACGATGTTGAGTTGCATAAGCCCCACCCAGATACTTTCCTGCTGGTAGCGAGTCGTTTAGGACTTGAACCGACGACCTGTCTGGTATTCGAGGATACGGGAATTGGCGTGCAGGCCGGTCAGGCTGCCGGGATGCAGACCTGCATGGTCAGGGATGGCAAGCCGGTTGACTTGCAATACTGAAGAGAAAGCGGTGAGGGAGAGACACGAGCGGGTCAAGCATAGAGTCCATTCTCATACGGGACAGACATAATCAATGAGAATGGACTCGGTCACCCTTTGACGCAGCAATGGTCTCGGGGTGATTCAGGCAAGCCAGTTACTGCTCGCTGCTGCCGCCCTGATTGTCGTCGTAACGACTCGGGGCTCCGTGGGGGCGCGGCGCCATGGAGACGCGTGGCTTGCGGGCGCGCTGTATGCTGACCTGGGGACGGCCGGAATGCATGGCGATGGTGGAGATCTTGGCCTTGTAGACCAGCTGCTGGTTACCATGGGCATCGGTCAACAGTACGCTGTACTGGTCGAAGCCGCTGATGGTTCCTTCCAGCTTGATGCCGCTCACCAGGAAGATGGCGACCTGACTGCGATTTTTACGCAACCAGTTGAGGGCAGAATCTTGCCCGTTCCCGAGGGAGAAGGCTTGCTCAATCGTGGAGTAGCTTGGGGATTCAGTTGTCATAAATTATTGTCCCGCGGAAAAAAGTGGCGTTTGATTGTGCTAAATGGCTACTGGCTTGTCAAAGTCATTCTCACGCCCATC
This sequence comes from Aeromonas salmonicida subsp. salmonicida, assembly GCF_001643305.1. Taxonomy (GTDB): domain Bacteria; phylum Pseudomonadota; class Gammaproteobacteria; order Enterobacterales; family Aeromonadaceae; genus Aeromonas; species Aeromonas salmonicida. Next base: position 22,137 of record NZ_LSGW01000045.1, on the reverse strand, counting down.
CCGTATGGTGTAACGACAGTACTGGTCGGCGGGGGCCGCGGCTGTAATAATTGGCGCCTCTGGCCCGTGGCGGGCCTCATCTTGGGGTTTCATCTTGCATCCGGTTTCAAACCTACACAAACCCACCTATACCCACGACGCGACCGCATGTGAAGAGTGTGACCTGCTGGTACCGGCCACGGTGCTGGCCGTGGGGGAGAAGAGCAGCTGTCCGCGCTGTGGCCATGTCCTGAGCGTCCATCTGCCGGAGCAGGAACGCAGGCCCATCTCCTATGGCTTTGCGGCCATCATCATGTTTGTGCTCTCCAACTCCTTCACCTTTATGTCTTTCTCGGCCAAGGGCGTAGGGCAGGAGATGACGTTTCTGCAGTGCATCACCACCCTGGTGGATCAGGGCTACCTGTTTCTTGGGGCTGTGCTGAGTTTGACCCTTATCGGCCTGCCGCTGGTCTATGTGGGCTCCATCATGCTGGTGCTGTGGCGGGTCGACAAGGATCTGCACAGCAATTCCCTGCGTGCGCTAGGCCGTTTGCTTTGCAGGATAAAACCTTGGCTGATGGTGGATGTGTTCCTCATCGGGGTGCTCATTTCGCTGGTCAAGCTGATGGGGATGGCCGACATCAAGATGGGGCTGTCGTTCTGGGCCTTCGTCGGTTACACGGTGCTGCTCATCAAGACGATCTCGTCGCTGGATCGCATGTGGCTGTGGCAGCGGCTGTTCGGGCCGACCGAACCCCGCGAGCTGGATGCTGATGCTGATGCTGAGGCCAGCGCCATGGCATCCGGGCTGGTGGGGTGCCACATCTGCGGCGCTCTGGGCGAGGTGGGGGAGCACAGCTGCAAGCGTTGCGGTGAGCGCCTGCACAGCCGCAAGCCGGGTGGCATCAACCGGACCTGGGCCCTGCTCTTCACGTCGGTGATCCTCTACGTGCCGGCCAACCTCTATCCCATCATGGATACCGTCTTCCTCGGGGATGACAGCCCTTCCACTATCATGGGCGGCGTGGTTTTGTTGTGGGCCATGGGGTCTTACCCCATAGCTGCAGTGATCTTCATCGCCAGCGTTGTGGTGCCGCTGGTGAAAATCCTGGCGCTGCTGTGGCTTTGCTATATGGTACAGCGCGGCCACGGGGCCTCGCCCCTTGGCAAGCTCAAGCTCTATCGCATGACTGAATTTGTGGGACGCTGGTCGATGATCGACGTCTTCGTGGTGGCCATATTGGCGGGCCTGATCCGGCTCGACAACCTGATGACCGTCTATCCGGGCCCTGCAGCCGTTGCATTTGCGGGTGTGGTGTTGATCACCATGGTAGCTGCCATGAGTTTCGACTCCCGCCTGATCTGGGATTTACAACAAGGAGAGCGCGAACGTGAGTGAGCGTAAGAAAAGGTGGAAACCCGGCTCTGATTTTTTGAGCTCGGCCGCCGCAATCTGGATGGTGCCGCTGCTGGCGCTGTTCATCGGGGTCTGGATGCTGTTCCAGCATTGGTATTCGCAAGGTCCCAGCTTCACCCTGACAGTGGCTACTGCCGAAGGGATTGTGGCGGGCAAGACGGTGATCCGCTCCCGCGAGGTGGAAGTGGGTCGTATCGAGGCAGTGGAACTCAGTGAGGATTACAGCCATGCGGTGCTGAAGGCTCGCTTGACCAACGCTGCTGCCGGCATGCTCAAGAAAGACAGTCAATTCTGGGTGGTCAAGCCCAGGGTTGGCCGGGAAGGGGTCTCCGGTCTCAGCACTCTGCTTTCCGGTGCCTATATCGAGCTGGCGCCTGGCAGAAAGGGCAAGCCCCTGGATGAATACGCCATGCTGGACAAGCCGCCACTGGCCTCCCAGGATGCCAAGGGGCTGCGGCTCTCCCTGAGCAGCCGGGATACCCGTGCGCTCGGGGTGGGGTCGCCCATCAACTATCAGGGCTTTACCATAGGCCAGGTGGAAGAGGCGAAATTCCTGCCTGAGAAGAGCGAGATGCAGTACCAGATCTTCATCAACACCCCTTATGACGTGCTGGTGAGCGGCAACTCCCGCTTCTGGATGACCCCGGGTTTCGAGGTCTCCATGAGCAGCGAGGGGATGAAGGTGAAGATGGATTCTCTGGAGAGTCTGCTCGACGGTGGCATCACAATGGGGTTACCGCCCGGCTGGGCCCCCGGTGAGCCGGTCAAGCAGATGGATGGTTTCACACTCTTCCAGGATGAAGCCAGTGTGCTTGCCGGTAGTCTGGATCAGTTCATCGATTACGTGTTTCTGTTTGAAGACAGTGTCGGTGGCCTGCATCCGGGGGCGGCTGTGGAATATCGCGGCATCCGGGTCGGTACCGTCATCTCGGCCCCCTACCTCATCGACGAGAAAGGGGTACAGATGTTCCAAAGCCGGCAGATACCGGTACTGGCGCGCATCGAGGTGCAGCGGCTCTCTCACCGCTATGCCAATGCTGAGAAGGAGCAGTGGCGTGCCCTGTTCGGCAAGCAGTTCAAGGAAGGGTTGCGGGCGACGCTCAAGACCTCCAGCCTGCTGACCGGGGGCAAGGTGGTGGATCTGAACTTCTATCCGGATGCACCCAAGTATCAGGCCATCAAGCTGGCCGGCTATCAGGTGTTCCCGACCGTTCAGGCCGGGCTGGACCAGATCGAGCGCAAGGTGAACCAGATCCTCGACAAGTTCGTCGACATGGACACGGCCAAGACGCTGACGCAGGTCAACAGCACCCTGGCCACGCTGGATCAGACCCTCAAGAGCATCAGTGCCGTGAGTTCCAATCTGAACAAGTTTACCGGTCAGAGCTCGACCCAGCAGTTGCCGGCGTCCTTGAACGACAGCCTGAAGCAGTTGCAGAGCACGTTGCAAGAGTACGATGCCAACTCCCAGACCAATCAGGATCTGCGCCAGTCGGTACAGTCGCTCAATCAACTGATGCGTGAGTTGCAGCCTCTGGTGCATTCACTCAACGAACAACCGAGTTCGTTGATCTTTGATCGCGCCCGTCCCCGTGATCCTGAGCCCAAGCGAGGTCAATGATGAAAAAACAGATAATGACGCTGGCCTTGCTGGGTCTGCTGGCGGGTTGCAGTTCGGCCCCGACGGTGCTGCACTACTACTCTCTCGATGCCGAGGCACAGCCGGCGGCCGCGGTGACGGAGCAACCCCAGCATCAACTGGTGTTGCGTCCGGTTGCGCTGTCGGGCCAGCTGGATAGAGTCAGTCTGGTCTATCAGCTGGAAGGCAATGAGCTGCACTTCGCCGAGTATCATCGCTGGGCAGGTTTTCTCGATGCCCAGCTCAATCAGCTGACCCTGAGTGGCTTGTCCAACCGCCTGCCCGGCTGGGTGGTGCGCCAGGACGGTGCCCGCAAGGGCCCTGTCCTGAGCATCTCGGTCGAACGTTTCCAGGGGCGCCACGATGGACGTGCCGTGCTGAGTGGCCGCTGGCGCTTGTTGACGGAAGAAGGCACAGTCTTGCGTGATGTTCCCTTCCAGCAGGTGCGAGTGCTGCCAGCCGACGGCTATGGTTCCCTGGTCAGCGAGCTGGGACAAGGCTGGCAACAGCTGCTTGACCAGATTGCGGCAGAGGTGCGCAAAGGCGCCTGAGTCTGACGTGAATGAAAACGGGAGGCCGAAGCCTCCCGTTTTTTATCGTGGCGCCATCAGAGTGGCGTCATGAGACTATTGCTGAACTTCCGATACTCCCTCCACCTTGACCTCGACTCGGCGATCCGGAGCCAGGCAGACGATCAGCTCATGCTTGGATTTGCTGGTGCAGCTGTCGCCGGTGACAGGGGACCCTTTGCCACGCCCCTCCACGTTGACCTTGCCCGCTGGCAGGCCTTTGCCGACGAGATAGTCAGCGACTGTCTGGGCACGCTGCTCCGAGAGCCGCTGGTTATAGGCATCCGAGCCGATGCGGTCGGTATAGCCGATCACGGTAGCGACGCCATCCGTGGGCCGGGCTGCCTCAATCTCACCGTAGAGGGTATCCAGCGCCTGCCCGCCTTCCGGTTTGAGGGTCGCCTTGTTGAAGTCAAACAGTACGTCCGAGCTCAGGGTGAATTGCTTCTCGACCATGACGGGCTCCGGGGCCGGTGTAGGCGCCGGGGCTGCTACCACAGGGGCGACCTGGCCGAAGCGATAAACCACGGCGACGGCCAGCAGACCATTGTCCATGCGCAAACCCGTATCTTCGCGGTCGCCGTATGGCGAGCTGTATTGGTATTCGAGGCGGGCGGCCCAATCCAGATTAAAGGCGTATTCGGCGCCGAGTGCCCCGACGAAGTTGAATCGCCCGTCGTTATCCAGCTTGTCACTGCTGGCCCAACCGTATCCGCCGCCAAGGCGACCGTATAGGTCCAGATTCTCTGCCACTGGGAAGCCTAGTTTGAGGGTAAGCTGAGCCAGCTGAGCCTCTACTTTATCGTTGAAGGCCGCGCCGCTACGGGTACCGCTGTACTTGTAGTTGCCCAGGTAGTCGTAACCCAGCTCGATCCCCAGATTCTGGTTTATCTGATAACCGGCGAAAGCACCGGCGCCCACTTCATCGTTGTCTTCATCGAGCAGGGTGGTGATGTTGTTTTCATCGACACCGTAGAAATTGGACCAACCCAATTTGGCACCGCCATACCAGGTGTTGTCTTGTCCGGCTGCGTGGGCGTTGGCCGCAAGCAAGCCTGAAACCAGTAAGGTAATCAGTGATTTATTCATGTTGAGCCTCTGCAATTGCATGTTGGGTGAGGGGGGATCTGGTGTCGCCTCTCCTCTATGGGTCGGGGCTTGTAGCACAGCCACAACAGGTTAAAAGTAGTCGCTTTCTTCAGGTTCTCAAGCAACTGATATAAATCATATTGTGATTATTGTTACCGTGGTTTGGCGGTGTGATTTGATCTCTGGGGCGGGGCGGCAATAGTTAAGCGAGGCAGGATCACACCGAGGTGGAGATGAACGGCAAATGGATATGGCTGTGCTGGTCGCTGTGGTTGGCCCCGGGTTGGGCCGTCGAAACCCTACATGTGGTGACCGAGGATTATGCTCCTTACAACTATCTGGAGGAGGCCGAGATCAAGGGGCTGGGCACAGAGGTGGTGGAGGCCATGCTGGAGGAGGCGGGGTTTGAGTACAATCTGGATATTTACCCCTGGGCGAGAGCCATTTCACTGGCTCGCAGTAGGCCCAATGTGCTTATTTACAGCATCAGTCGCTTCCCTGAGCGTGAGGATCAATTTCAGTGGATAGGGGTGATCGCCAAGATCAACTTTCATGTGTTTGCCCTGGCCAAGCGTGACGACATCAAGCCATTCAGCGAGCTGTCGCAGGCGCGAACCTGGTCCATCGGCACTGTGCGCAATGATGCGCTGGAGCAGTACCTGATGGGGCGCAACTTTTCCAACCTGCAGCGCAACAACAATAACGAGGCCAATATGTTGAAGCTGTTGATGGGGCGGATAGACCTCTGGCCCGTGTCGCAGGAGTCGGCAAATTACTATGTGCGTCAGGCGGGCTACGATCCCAGCACCCTCAAGATAGTGCACGACATCGAGGACTTTACCGGAGGAGAACTCTATGTGGCAGCGAGCCTGGAGACGGCGCCGGAGGTGATCAAGCGGCTGCAGGAGGCGCTGGCCACCATCAGGCAGAACGGCATCTATGACGGTATCGTGAAACGTTACCGTTGAGCCAATAGGGGATCGAAGGAGCAAAAAGAAGGGGCCGACCATGTGTCGGCCCCTTGTCATCAGTGGGCGAGGAACTCGTACTGGGTCTCGATGAAGGTGGCGGCGCGCTCGCTCAGGGCTGCGTGCACGACAGTGGTCGGGTGTACCTGATCCCAGAACATCTTGCCCTCACAGTTGAGGGGGCTGGCGCTGCGGCGGGCCATAGGACTGGCAACGGCCTGTGCCAGCAGCGGGTTGCCGGCGATGGCGAGGCGTTCCTGCGGACTGAAGGCGGAGAGCTGGCGGTCGGTGCTGACGCTGCGGGTGGCAAACGGCTTCCACACATAGCCGCCGTCGTAGCAGGGGTTCTCGACGTCGCTCAGGCCGAAGTTCTGCGGATCACGCAGCATCTCGGCAAATTGCTTGTCGATCTCGAACAGCTTTACCATGCCGGTGGGGGCCAGCTGGCGTGCCAGGTTCAGCAGCAGCTTGTTGTGATAGGCGGAGACATGGCTGACCGCCTCGACCACCTTCTGACTGCGGGCTGACGGGTTCTGGCCCAGATCCGGCAGGTTGAACAGCAGTATCTGCTTGGCACCGTTCAGTACCATGCGGTTGGCCGCATCGCTGATGGCATCGCGAACTCGCTTGGCATCCTGCTCCGTATTCCAGCCATATGCCAGATAGTCATTGGCACCGACCCAGAGGATCACCAGATCGTCCGGCTTGAAGCTGTCTTTCTGCAAGAACTGGGTGACCTCGTAGTCCAGGTTGTTGATGACCTGATACTTGGGATTCCAGGAGATCTTGTTGTAAGCCACGGCAGTGGCACCGCCTTCCGCTTCGTTGGCGATGGTCAGACCCGGGAACTGCTTGGTCAGCTGCTCCAGCCAGACGGGTCCGTTGGAGAAACGGCCCTCATAGTAGGGCGGGCTGGAGGGGAGGTAACCGCGCATCTTGCTGTACATTTTGCCGGTATCGGAGAGGCTGTCGCCGAACATCACGATCCGGGAGAAGGCGGGGCGAGTGTCGGCTGCCTGAACTGTCAGCGCGATCAACCCCAATAAACAAACAAACCATTTTTTCATCTTGTTGTTCTCATTGATGTGAAGCAGGTGGTGCCTGCAGGCTTTTCCTCGATGCGGCAAGCTGGGCTGGGAACCCGTTTTGCCATCTTGCAGCGTAACCAGCCGAATTAAATTTCGCAGCAGGTGGGGTTGATTAAATCGATTACGGTCACATGCCCTTCACCCAGATGGGGAGGCTTCACGTTTGTTTCACGCACCAAGCCTCACACTCATCTCGTACCCAATCACAGGAGCATGAAATGAACAAGGCAAGCGTAATCGGTCTGTTGACCCTGATGTCCATCTCTTCTTTCACCATGGCGGCCTTCACAGGTCCGCAGGAGCAGAACAAGGTATCCGTTGCCCAGTTGAAGGATCTGGCTGATGACAGCTGGGCCACCCTGGAGGGTAACCTGGTCAAGCACCTGGGCGGCGAGAACTATATGTTCCGCGATGCCAGTGGCGAAGTGGAAGTGGAAGTGGATCAGGATGTGTGGCGCGGCACCGAAGTGGGCCCGGACGATCTGATCCGTATCCGTGGTGAAGTGGACCACAGCTGGAACAAGACCGAAGTGGAAGTGGAGAGCCTGGAGAAGGTAGGCGCCACACCGCAGAGCAAGGGTGGGTTTATCGCCAAGTAAGGTACAACCGCAGCACAGGTCATATGTAAAAAGGGCGCCTCCAAAGAGGCGCCCTTCTGTTTTGGCCGCTAGCCGGTCCGGGCCAGTGTGCGTTTGAACCCCTTTTCGGCCTGATTGACCTTGTAGAGGTAGCGGCGTGCTTCCGCCTTGGGATGCTGCTCTGTCAGGATCTGGTAGACCACCTCTGGCGAGAGCCGGTTGATCTTGCCAGGCGCCGCCTTGCGGTCGTTGGAGAAGGTGTTCAGCACCCCGCCTGCACCACCGTTGTAAGCCGAGATGACGGCATAGCGACGGGAGAGCGGGTCCTGGATATCCGCCAGATAGACGGTCTGCAACAGATGCAGGTAGGCGGTTCCCACGTCTATGTTGTAGGCCGGATTGAACAGATCATCCCGGGTTGGCTGGCCATTCTTGCCCTTGACCCTTACATAGACATCCCGTCCTGCGGTGGCCGGGATCACCTGCATCAGGCCGTAGGCATTGGCGTGGCTGACCGCATAGGGGTTGAAACTGCTCTCTGTCTTGATCACCGCATAGATCAGGCTCTCTGCCACCCCGTACTTGCGGGACGCTTGACGAATGATGCTTGCGTACTTGTAACCCCGCTTGTCTTCATGGTTGGCCACCATGGGAATATCGACGAAGAAGATGGTACGGATCCCCAGAGTGCGTTTTTTCATCGCCGTACTGAGCAGGTAGTCGGCGTAACGCTCGGCGCGCCAGTCGAATCGGATCGGCTGCCCCTGGTTGTCCAGCACCTGACCATAGAGGAAGGGCTCGCCACCGGGCAGGATTTCCCGATCGGAGTACAGATCCACCTCAGCCGGATCGTCCGGAGTCAGCAGTGTCTCTATGATGGCGCGGCGCAGGTGAGCCTGGGGGTCGAGTCCGGAGACCGTCTCCACCATGATGTGGCCGCTGGAGAAGTCGATGTGGGCACGGCTCTTGTACTGATCCGTGTATTTGACATAGTCAAATTTGCCCGCAAACAGCGCTTCACGCCCCCATATCTCGTTCACGTTATGGGAGAGCGCGCTGATCATGTGTTCGAAACCGCGAATGTCCTTGCCGTTGACCAGGGTGTCATCCTCGCTCCCGCTGGGCTTGGGGGAAGATGAGCAGGCAGAGAGAAACAGCAGGGTGCAAAGCAGCCAAAAAATTCGGCCCATAGGATCCTCAAACAGGGCGGCGAAGCCGCCCGTCATTCATTGGCTGTGAGCTAAGAGATGCATAGCCGTCGCTGGCTCACAGGTACAACTCATTGGCTGGGAGGGGTATAACCATCGATGGCCACTTCGCCCGCTTCAAACAGGTAGCTCACCATCTCTTTTTCCAGCAGCTGACGATGCTCCAGGTTCATCATGTTCAGCTTCTTCTCGTTGATCAGCATCACCTGCTTCTTCTGCCATTCGGTCCAGGCTTCCTTGCTGATGTTGTCAAAAATCCGCTTGCCGAGTTCACCGGGGTAGAGTTGGAAATCCAGGCCCGGGCCCTCTTTTTTCAGGCGTTGGCAAAATACAGTACGGCTCATGTTGACCTCTATGGTTGTAAGTCCGGGTAGGCAAGCAGGCGGGCCGTGGCGGCTGCCAGTCCCACCTCTGCAGGATGGCGTAAGTTATACCAGAGTCGGTTATCCGCTTCCATGAGCTGGGGGGCAGGTGGCGCATCCATTTCAATCAGAAAAGGCTGAATATCGAGATGGAAGTGGCTGAATGTATGCCTAAATCCGCTCAGCTCCCGATAATCATGCCCGCTCAGCCCGAGCCGCTGCAAGAGTCCGTCGATTTCGGCTGGTGACTCCACCTGCGGGAAGCAGTAGAGCCCGCCCCAGATCCCCTGCGGCGGCCGCTTCTCCAGTAGCAGCTCGTCGCCGTGACGAATGAGCAGCATGATGCCGGTGCGGGCCGGAATGCTCTTCTTCGGCTTTGAGTTGGGGTAGGCAGTGGGCTTGCCCTGCGACAGCCCCTGGCAATCGGTCTGCACCGGGCAGCGGTCACAGGCGGGCTTGCTGCGGGTGCAGACGGTGGCCCCCATGTCCATCATGGCCTGGTTGTAGTGGGCCACGCCGAGTTTGGGGGTGAGGCGGATGGCGAGCTCCCACAGATCGTTCTCCACCTGTTTCTGGCCGGGCCAGCCCGGCAGCGCCAGCCAGCGGGTGAGTACCCGCTTTACGTTGCCATCCAGAATGGCGTGGGGTTGCCCAAGGGACAGGGAGAGCACAGCACCTGCGGTGGAGCGGCCAATGCCGGGCAGGGCCATCACCTCTTCCAGCCGTTCCGGAAACAGGCCGTCATGCAGATCGCGGATCTGCTGTGCCGCCTTGTGCAGGTTGCGGGCCCGGGCGTAATAGCCGAGCCCGGTCCAGTGGTGCAGCACCTCGTCGATGGGTGCGTCAGCCAGGGCCTGCACGTCGGGGAAGCGGGCCATGAAGCGTTGATAATAGGGGATCACGGTGGCGACCTGGGTCTGCTGCAGCATGATTTCGGAGACCCAGACCCGATAGGGGGTCTTGTCTTGCTGCCAGGGCAGTGTCTTGCGGCCATGGACCTGATACCAGTCGAGGATCCGGGTGGCGAAGGTCGCGTTGTCTGAGTTGTTCACATTATGCTCATGTTATTGATTAAAAAGGGGAGCTCTCGGGCTCCCTCTTGAAATTGACATCAGGTCAGCGGGGCTGCCCCGGTTTTTGGATAACGATTGGATCAGCCGCGCCAGTCCTGCAGTGCCTTGAGGCTGGCGTTCTGACCCGCCACCTGCAATATGATGTAGTCCTGTGCTATGGCGATCAGGGTCACCCCGGAGGCGACCTCGCTCCCCTCGCGAAACTCACGTCCGTTCAGCATCACGGCCCGTTTGGCCGGATTGGAAGAGAATACGTGGGAGCCGTAGGAGAGGGCGGGGATCCGTTGCTTCAGCTCCAGCGGCAGGGCGCTGATCGGCATGGCCTGCGCCTCGGGTTGAGCCTGCGGTACAGCCTCTTCCATCAGCGGCGTGTTGTTGAGGGCATTCATGATGCGCTCGGCCAGCCCCTGGCTGCTGTCGGCAGCCGGCGTTTTGTTCTCGGGCACCGCTCTGGGACGGACCACGGGTTCAGGCAGTGGCGGGGGCAGCGGGCGGGTAATCATGGGCCTGGGCTCGATGCGCACGAAGGGGGGAGTGACTACCTCTTTCACTTCGATTGTCTTCTCGATGGGGCGGTTGTTGAGCAGGTGCCAGCCATAGTTGGCGCCTGCGCCCATCAGCAGAGCAAAGGGGGCCAGCAGCCACCAGATCCAGCGCCGGTTCTGTTCCTCTTCCTGGGTGACGGGCAACCCCATCGCCGGAATATGCGAGGTGAACTGGGGCTGATCGGCCCGGCGCAGCGCCTTGAGCAGGGTAGACATCAGGAAGCCTCCTCGGACAGTGTGACCATGGACTCGTCGTCCATGGCATCCAGTTTGGCCGGCGTGCCGGTGCGCTTGGACTCATCTTCCAGTCTGGGCATAGGTTCACCGGCCATCACATTGAGACGCAGCAGGGTATTGCTGCCGGCTATGCCGTCCGGATTGAGCCCTTGCTCGCGCTGGAATTGTTGCAGCTTGTTCTTGAGCTCGGCATCGAAGCGACGCACCTTGCGATCCGGCTGTTGCAGGGCGCGGCTGAGAGCGTTGTCCAGCCACTGTACCTGGGTCGCGCCGGCATTGTTGCCGATCAGGGCGACGCCGCCCTTGGGCATGCGCCACAGCAGGGTGTAGCTGCCGCCCCAGAAGTCGGACAGCCACTGCCTGTCCACTTGCCAGCTCTGGTTGCCGATGAGCAGGTTGGCTTTGTCCGGCCCCAGGCTCACCAGAGTCGCGTAGTAGATGCCGCCGGTTTCGTCGGTCAGGCTGATGAGGGCCGGGTGCTGCAGGGGCTGCAGATCCGCCAGCGAGGCGTCGCCCTCCTGGCAGCGCAAGCCGGCGCGCGGTGCGTTGTCGCAGGTCGCCTCTTCCAGTTCAGTCTGGTAACCCCACACCTTGTAGAGATTCTGCATGGCGCTATCCGGCTCCAGCGCCTGATTGATGGCGCGGGTCAGCTGCTCCTGCTGCTCAGGGGTGTCGTCTACCTTGACCGGCACCTCCACCTTGATCACGGGGCGCTCGGGGAAGAAGCCGAAGAACTGCCAGCCCCACCAGCCGGTGGCGACCAGCAAGGCCCCAGCCAGAGCGACCATGAGGCCGGACTGCCAGGTGCCCTCGTCGCGAATGCCGCTCACCTCATAGGCCGCCAGGCTGATATCGCCGTGAACTATCTTGTGGCTGCCACGGGCGAAGGCGGCGATCAGGGCGCGATCGCAGATAAGGTTGATGAGGCGGGGAATGCCGCCCGAGAGGCGGTGCAGGGTCTGAGTCGCCTTGGGGGTAAAAATGGGCTGGACGCAGCCTGCGACCTGCAACCGGAAGCGCACATAGGCATCCACGTCCTGATGCGAAAGGGGCAACAGGTGGTAACGGGCCGTGATGCGCTGGGCCAGTTGGCGCAGCAGGGGCTGGCGCAGCATCTGTTGCAGCTCGGGCTGGCCGATGAGTACCACTTGCAGCAGCTTTTTCTCGTCGGTTTCCAGGTTGGTGAGCAGACGCAGTTGCTCCAGCACACCGGGCAGCAGATGCTGGGCTTCATCCACCAGCACAACGCTGCGCTTGCCTGCCGCCAGGTTGGCCAGCAAGTGATCGCGAATGAGATCGAACAGCAGCTTGAGGCCGGCGTCCTTGTCGTACGACAGCTGGAACTCGTCGCAGATGGCCGCCAGCAGGTCACGCTCGGTCAGGGATGGATTGAGGATGTAGGCGATCTCGGTCTTGGCCGGCAACTGCTGCAACAGGCAACGGGAGACGGTGGTTTTACCTGTTCCCACTTCCCCGGTCAGCAGCACGAAGCCGCCGCCATCCTGCAACCCGTAGTTGAGATGGGCCAAGGCTTCCCCGTGACGTTCACTCATATAGAGATATTTGGGGTTGGGCGAGATGGAGAACGGGGGCTCCGACAGACCGAAGAACTGTGTGTACATAAGGATCCATTCCATTGTTATGGGCGGCAGGTTAAAGCCTCCCCACTGGGATGTCAAAGACCCGGATGCCATAAGGGGGGCTGGCGCCTGCCTTGCTCCACTTTGGCGTTTTGAGCGGGGCCAAGGGATCGAAAGCGCCGCCATGGTATGGACCGGGAGGTGAGTGCACCTGCTGGCGAAAGCTGTAGTTTGTGGCACGGCAGGGTTATCGCCGGTGAGGCGGGGAGCAGGCATAGTCTCTGCTGGCTAAACCGGTATAATCGAGGCAGGTTTATCAAGGGAGACGCAGATTGCAGACTTATCTGGTTGGGGGCGCAGTGCGGGATCGCCTGCTGGGATTGCCGCAAGGGGACAGAGACCACCTGGTGGTGGGGGCAACCGTGGAGCAGATGCTGGCGCTGGGGTTCAGTCAGGTTGGCCGGGATTTCCCCGTGTTTCTCCATCCCAAGACCCAGCAGGAGTACGCACTGGCTCGCACCGAACGCAAGCAGGGCCGCGGTTACACCGGGTTTGTCTGCCACGCATCCCCCGAGGTGACGCTGGAGCAGGATCTGCTGCGCCGGGATCTCACCATCAATGCCATCGCAGAGGATGAAGAGGGCAGGCTGCACGACCCCTACGGCGGTATCCAGGATCTGGAACAGCGTATGCTGCGTCACGTCTCCCCGGCCTTTGCCGAGGATCCGCTGCGCATCTTGCGGGTTGCCCGTTTCGCCGCCCGCTTCCACGCCCAGGGCTTCGTGGTGGCCCCCGAGACGCTGGCGCTGATGCGCGAGATGACCGACGCCGGCGAGCTGGCTCATCTGACCCCAGAGCGGGTCTGGAAGGAGCTGGAGAAGGTGCTGCTGGGGCAGACTCCTCAGGTCTTCTTCGAGGTGCTGCGTGAATGTGGCGCCCTCAAGGCGCTGTTCCCCGAGCTGGACGCCCTGTTCGGTGTGCCGGCGCCCGCCAAGTGGCATCCGGAGATCGACACCGGTATCCATACGCTTATGGTGCTGGCGCAGGCGTGTCGTCTCTCCCCCGAGCTGGCGGTGCGCTTCGCCGCCCTGTGTCATGACTTTGGCAAGGGACTGACTCCACCTGCCTTCTGGCCGAGCCACCACGGTCACGGCCAGAAGGGACTGCCGCTGATCCGCGACTTTTGCGAGCGCTTTCGGGTGCCGAACGACTGCCGCGATCTGGCGTTGCTGGTGAGCGATCTGCACACCCATATCCACATCGCCTTCGAACTAAAGCCCGCGACCCTGCTCAAGGTGTTCGACAAGGCGGATGCCTGGCGCAGACCCGAGCGTTTCGCCCAGCTGCTGGACGCCTGCCGCGCCGACTTCCACGGTCGTACCGGCTTCGAGGAGCGGGTCTATGCCGAGCCCGACTATGTGGCACAGGCGCTCGGCGCGGCCCAGGCCGTGCCCGTGAAGGATATAGTGGCAGCCGGTTTCAAGGGAGAGGCCATTCGCGAGCAGCTCGCCAAGCGTCGGTTCGATGCCATCAGTCGGGTGCGCGATGAGTGGACTTTCATCGACGAGGAGTAGCGTCTTCTGCCGCCAGATATAAAAAAAACCGGGTCAGTGACCCGGGCTTTTTTGCTGCCGTTTGCGTCAAGAGAAGCAGACTTGCAGCACGTAGAAGATGAGGATGGACAGAATGGCACCGGCGGGCAGGGTAATGATCCAGGAGACCACTATGTTGCGCAGCACGCCCAGGTTCAGGGCGGCGATGCCACGGGCCAGACCGACACCCATGACGGCACCGACCAGGGTCTGGGTGGTGGAGATGGGCAGACCGGTACCGGAGGCAATCACCACGGTCGCGGCAGTTGCCAGCTGGGCGGCGAAACCACGGCTCGGGGTCAGATGAGTGATACCGGTACCGACCGTTGCCATTACCTTTCCGCCCATGGTCGCCAGACCGATGACGATACCTATGCCACCAAGGGGCAGGATCCACCAGGCGATGGAGGACTGACCGGCGATCTCGCCACCTGACGCCACAATGGAGGCGACAGCAGAGAGCGGACCTATGGCGTTGGCCACGTCGTTGGAGCCGTGAGCAAAGGCCATGGCACAGGCAGTGATCACCATCAGGATGCCAAATACTTTCTCCACGTTGGCGAAGTGCATCTTGCTGTCATCTTGCGGGTTGTACTTCTGGCCGCGAATGTAGAGCCAGCCGGCAAACGCCACAGCGATGGAAATGATGATGGAGAGCAGGATACCTTCACCATCGCTCAGGTGCAGACCGACGTGAGTCAGCCCCTTCTTGATGGTGACCAGACAAATCACCAGCGCTGTCAGGAACATGTAGAAGGGCACGTAACGCTTGGCGTTGGCCAGAGGATCATCTGTGTTGAAGATGAGCTTCTGCACGCTGATGAACATGAAGTAGGCGATGATGCCGGAGATGGCCGGAGTGATGATCCAGGAACCGACGATGCCGCCGAACTTGTTCCATTGCACCGCTTCCGGACCTATGCTGACCACGGCAAAGCCGACGATGGCACCTATGATGGAGTGGGTAGTCGAGACAGGCCAGCCAAAGTAGGAGGCCAGTATCAACCAGGAGCCCGCCGCCAGCAGAGAGGCGATCATGCCGAGCACCAGCAGATCCGGCGTATCGGCAAAGGCGTTGGTATCTATGATGCCATTGCGGATGGTGGCGGTCACTTCACCGCCCGCCAGATACGCACCGGCAAACTCGAAGATCATGGCGATGATGATTGCCTGACGTATGGTCAGGGACTTGGTGCCGACCGATGTGCCCATGGCGTTGGCCACGTCATTCGCGCCTATACCCCAGGCCATCAAAAAGCCGAACAAGGCCGCCACGAGCACCAGAGTAGTGCCGTAATTCGCGATAATGTCCATTAATAGTGTTTACCCAGTCAGTCGATTACGAACGAGCCAGCATCAGTTCCAGACGGGCGCCAACGCGCTCGGCCTGGTCTGCCAGGTCACCTACCCATTCGAGGATCTTGTAGAGGAACATAACGTCGATCGGATTGTACTTCTGCTCAACGGCTTGCAGCTGTTGGCGCAGCCCGATCTGCATGGTGTCAGTATCGTCCTCGATAAGATCCAGTTGGTGGATCATCTCGGCAACCATTTCAACTTCTCGTCCTTTGAAGCCGGTTTCGAGCAGCTCATCGAGTTCTCCGATGGCTTTTTCGGCTTGGGCGGTCGCATCGATACAACGTTTGAGATAGGCCATGAAACCGGCACGCATCTCGGCAGGGAATTCCATTCGACGGCCAAGCATGCGACCGGAGATATCCTTGGCACGGTTGGCAATCTTGTCTTGTTGGGTCAGCAGCTCCAGCAGGTCGGTACGGGCGACCGGCAGGAAGAGACCACGAGGCAGTTTCAGACGAATTTCACGTTTGAGGATGTCGGCCTCTTTTTCCAGCTGGGCGATATGTTCCCGAATCTTCTCGGCATCTTCCCAACGGTCTTCGGCCACGGCATCAAAGAAGGGGATGAGCTGCTCGCAGCACACGTGAACCTTGACGATATGCTTCTGTAACGGCTTGATGGGGGACTTGGCAAAAAGCCCCAAAATAGTATTTACTGGCATGGTCAAACCTGTGTCGGTGAAAAAACACTCGATACGATGTTATGAGGCGCGCATGGTAACCGAACTGCGCCATCAATAAAACCGTGAATTAATCCTGATGTATCGCAGGCATTATATCCTCGCGTTCAGTATCATGCCCCCCCAAGTTGCCTGCCAGCCCGGAATGACTATGCAAACTGAGATCGAGATAAAGTTTTTTGTCTCACAAGATATTCAACAATCATTATCCAACCTGCTGAATTCTATTGAAATTAGATCGAATGCCCAGGTGGAACTTGGCAATGTCTATTTTGATACGCCGACCCTGGATTTACGTCGGCTCGAAATGGGATTACGTATTCGTCGCAGTGACGATTTTGCCGAGCAGACGATTAAATGCCGGGGTCAGGTGGTGGGAGGATTGCACGCCAGGCCTGAATATAATGCCCCTGTGCATGGGGATGTTCCGCTGCTATCTGCCTTTCCGGAAGATATCTTCCCGAGTCTGTCTGTCCGCGACGAGATCCAGGGCAAGCTGGTTGCCCAGTTCCGTACCGATTTCCTGCGTCGTCACTGGCTGATTGCCTTCGAGGGAGCCGAGATCGAGCTGGCCTGGGATCAGGGCGAGATCGTCGGCTCGCTGGGAAAAACGGCCATCAACGAGCTGGAACTTGAGCTTAAATCCGGCGATGCCAGCGCCCTGTTCGCGCTGGCAGAACGGCTTGCCGGGCTGGGGGGGGGTCAGGCTGGGCGCGCAATCCAAGGCGCAGCGCGGCTATCGGTTGGCAGGGCTCGGCAAGCCGCTGGCGTTGCAGCTGCTGCCTGAGCCCAATGAGAGCGATGCCAAGGCACGCATCACCCTCGGCTTGCAACACTGGCAGCATCACGAACAGTACTGGCTGGAACAGGCGGACCCCGAGCAGCGACGCCTGGCGCTGCAAGAGATCCGGCAAAGTATTGCGCTTGTCATCGAGGCGGCCGGCATGCTGGTGGCACCGACCTGGCTGGATGCCTTGATCGCGCAGTCCGCCCATCTGGCCTTGCTGGCGCAAGACGTGGCCGAACCTGAATGGCAGATGGCACTGTCTGCTCTCTTCCATCGGGCTGACTATGTGCGGCTCCAACTGGCCATCGCCGCCTGGTTGCACGCAACTGCATGATGCTTGTGCCCGGCAGGCGTGACGGGTAGTGACGAAAAAGGTGAGCCCGGGCTCACCTTTTTCATGGTCGACACGCTCATCACAGGTGAAGGCTTCAGACTTGGGTGTAGACCAGTCCTGTGCTGCGAACCATGTCTTCCCCCTGGCAGAGTTGCGCCAGCCCGCTGGTGTCACAGGGCTGGCCGTTGTGCTCGATACAGAACTCGAATCGGGTCTGGGACTTGATGGGGCTATGGTCCGGATTGGCGGTAGTCGCCTGCCACTGCCACTGTTGCAGCGTCTCGATGGCGACCTCGCTGAACTGTTCGTCACTGCGAGCCAGTACGCGGATCTGCTCGGCTTGACCCGCTTCATTGATCACATACTCGAGTGAGGTGCATCCCATCTTTTCGGCCAGAATGGCCTCCTTGGGGTAGCGTGACTCCACTCTGGTCAGGGGGGTCCACTGGGCATTCACATCCGTGATGTTGCTCAGGGGGAGTGAGGTGAGGTGCACGCTCTGGGTCTGGTGACTGCAACCGGTCAATACGCACAGGGCGCCCAGTAAAAGAGTGGCTTTCATGTTCGCTTCCCTTCGTTCGCTTTATTGTTCCTGGCGGGGGCCGCCCGCCGCTCGGCAGGGTTATTAATAAAATATTCAGCTACGAATGAAAACCCTTTCCGGGCGGCAGGCCATAAAAAACCGCCTTTCGGCGGTCTTTTCATCTTTTTCCTACTCAATAGTAGCTAATGTCATCCGAGCTCGGTCTGGTCTTGAAGCGGCGATGTAGCCACATGTACTGCTCGGGTGCCTTGCGTACTGCGGCCTCTATCTCTTTGTTGGCACGGGTGGCATCGACCACGTCATCGCCGCTGGGGTAGTCCGCCAGAGGGGCGCCTATGTGCAAGACGTAGCCCTCTTTGGTGCGAATGTTATAGCAGGGCAGGGTAACTGTGTTTTTCACCCGGGCCAGGGTGGCAGTCCCCGTTATGGTGGCCGCCTGCTCAACGGCGAAGTAGGGGACGAACACGCTGGCGTGGGAGCCGTAGTCGTGATCAGGGGCATACCAGAGGGCATCGCCGTTGCGCAGCGCCTTGATCATTCCCTTCACGTCCATGCGGTCCACCAGATACTTGTTGGAGGCGCAGCGACCGTGGTACTGGGCATATTCCAGGACAGGATTGGTGTTGGGGCGGTAGACGCCGACCCCCGGCCTGACCAGGCCGAAGCAGCGGGCGTTGAGCTCCAGCGTCAGAAAATGGCAGGAGAGCAGCAGCATGCCCTGACCTTTTTCCATGGCTGCGATGACGTGCTCTTCCCCTTCTACCTTCATCAGATTGCGCATGCGCCAGTCGGGCCAGAACCAGGCCATACCCACTTCGAAGATGGCGCAGCCAACGCTTTCGAAATTCTGCCTGAGCAGCTTCTCCCGCTCATCCTTGGTCAATTCCGGCATGGTCAGTTCAAGGTTGCGGCGGGCAATTTTGACGCGGGATTTCAACAATACGC
The DNA here is from genome assembly GCF_001643305.1 of Aeromonas salmonicida subsp. salmonicida. Lineage (GTDB taxonomy): Bacteria > Pseudomonadota > Gammaproteobacteria > Enterobacterales > Aeromonadaceae > Aeromonas > Aeromonas salmonicida. Next base: position 3,565 of record NZ_LSGW01000045.1, on the reverse strand, counting down.
GGGCCAGGGTGCCCAGTTGACGGCCCAACCACATCTGGCTGCGCCAGGGCAACAATACCAGCAGCCAAAGCAGGCTGAGGCCAATCCAGCTCCCCCAGTAACGGGGATGGAACAGATGGGGTTCGAGGCGGGGGGCGTGTTCGTGGGCCATGAAAAATCTCTTGTTCGCAATCGCCATGATCTGGAGAGTCCAGCCAAAAAGGGGAGGCGATAAAGGCTCGTGGATATCCTGATTGGATAGTTTTACTGGCAATCGGGGGATTCTAGCCGAAAAGCGGGGTCGGGTGCGAATGGCCTCTCGCCTGGTCAGAGCTGACATGGCTGGTCTATGTTTGCTCACTGTGTCGGCTCACGGTAGCGAAGCAGGGCCGCGTGCTTTTTTCACACCCCGCAAAAGAGTGTGATAAAATCGGCGGCTGATTTTTCAGGTTTTGAGAGTCGATACAGATGAAAATCACCCTGCCCGAGTTTGGAAAAGCCCGCGTTCTGGTCGTTGGCGATGTCATGTTGGACCGCTATTGGCATGGCCCCACCGGCCGGATATCGCCCGAGGCACCGGTGCCCGTGGTCAAGGTTGAGCACATTGAGGAGCGCCCGGGTGGCGCCGCCAACGTGGCCCTCAACTCCGCCGCTCTGGGCGCCCATGCCGTTCTGCTTGGCCTGACCGGTCAGGATGAAGCGGCCGATGCCCTTGCTGGTCAGATGGCTGGCGTCAAGGTCGCCTGTGATTTCGTTCGTCTGGCCGACTATCCGACCATCACCAAGCTGCGGGTGCTCTCCCGCAACCAGCAACTGCTGCGCCTCGACTTCGAAGAGGCTTTCCACGATGTCGATTCCACTCTGCTGATGAACAAGGTGGAGCAGGCGTTGCCCAGCAGCGACGTGATGATCCTCTCCGATTATGGCAAGGGTGCCCTCAACGACGTACCCGGCATGATCCAGCGTGCCCGTGCTGCCGGTATTCCTGTGCTGGTCGATCCCAAGGGGACCGAGTTTGAGAAATATCGCGGCGCCACCCTGCTGACCCCCAACATGTCCGAGTTCGAGGCCGTGGTGGGCAAGGTGAAGGGTGAAGAGGATCTGGTCGCCAAGGGACTGGCGCTGGTCAAGCGTTTCGAGCTGGAAGCCCTGCTGGTCACCCGTTCCGAAAACGGCATGACCCTGATCCGCGAAGGCCAGCCCGAGCTGCACCTGCCAGCCCAGGCCCACGAGGTCTATGACGTGACCGGTGCCGGTGATACCGTCATCTCCACCCTGGCCACCTCGCTGGCCGCCGGCATGAGCTTGGACGAGGCCTGTGCCCTGGCCAATACCGCCGCCGGTATCGTGGTCGGCAAGCTGGGTACTTCCACCGTCAGCCCGGTGGAGCTTGCCAATGCGCTCTACACCGAGCAGGAGACCGGCTTTGGCGTCATGTCCGAGGCTCAGCTCAAGATTGCCGTGCAGGCTGCCCGTCTGCGTGGCGAGAAGGTGGTGATGACCAACGGTTGCTTCGACATACTGCACGCCGGTCACGTCTCCTACCTCGCCAATGCTGGCAAGCTGGGGGATCGCCTGATAGTGGCGGTCAATACCGATGGCTCCGTTCGTCGCCTGAAAGGACCCGGTCGTCCGGTCAATTCGACCGACCGTCGCATGGCTGTGCTGGCCGGGTTGGGCGCCGTGGATTGGGTGGTGCCTTTCGCCGAAGATACGCCCCAGCGGCTGATCGCCGAAGTGCTGCCCGACCTGCTGGTCAAGGGGGGGGACTACAAGCCGAAGGATATCGCCGGTTATGATGAAGTGACCGCCAACGGCGGTGAAGTGCGCGTGCTCAACTTCGAAGATGGCTGTTCCACCAGCGACATCATCAAGACCATCCGCGAACGCGGATGAGTCAAAACCCGGCCCAGGCCGGGTTTTTTATGTCTGGCATGCACCGGAGTATGGAAGTCTCGCGGCGTTCACCAGCCTGCGGCAAGAGAACCGGCTGGTGCGGGCAACAGAAAGCGGATAACAAAAAGGCGACCCTGGGGTCGCCTTTTTGCTGGATGCGCGTCGGGATCAGGACTTGTTCTTGACCTGAGCGGCAGGTATCAGTCCCTGGTTTACTTCTTCCAGATCTTTCTGCTCCAGCGTGCCGGCGGCCTGCTTGAGGGAGAGGATGCTGAGAATGTAGTTGTAACGGGCTTCGGAGAGTTTCTGCTTGGCCTGGTAGAGCTTGCGGGTAGAGTCCAGCACGTCGACTATGGTGCGGGTACCGACTTCATAGCCCGCTTCGGTGGCCTTGAGGGCGCTGTCGGCGGAGATGACGGACTGGCCGTAGGCGCGTACCGAACCTATGCTGGCGTTCACGTTGTTATAGGAGGAGCGTACTGTGCTCTGCACAGAGCGGAAGCTGCGCTCCAGCTGCTCGCTGGCCGCCACATAGTTGAACTGGGACTGCTTGACCTGGGAGGTGGTCGCGCCACCCGTGTAGAGCGGCAGCTTGAAGTTCAGGCCTATGTTGCCCTGATTGCTGTTGCTCTCGGGGTTGCGGATCTCGTCCTTGTAATCGCTATAGGTGCTGGAGAGACCGGCACCCAGATCCAGCGTCGGCTCGTGACCGGTCTTGGCCAGATCGATCTGCTCCTTGGCGATATCCTTGCCGATGCGGGCGCTGTGCAGTTGCAGGTTCTTGTCCAGTGCCAGCTCCAGCCATTTGTCGGAGTTGAACGGCGTCTTCTGCGGGCTGAAACGCTCAGTGTTGAGTACGTCCAGCTGACGGTGGTCGATGCCGGTCAGCTCGCGCAGACTCTCGTAGCTGTTGTCCAGCGTGTTCTCGGCATTGATCTCGTCCGCCAGTGCCTGATCGCGCTCGGCTTCAGCCTCATGCACGTCCGTGATGGCGGTCAGGCCCACTTCGAAGCGCTGCTGGGTCTGTTCCAGCTGACGTTCTACGGCGGCCTTGTTGGCGCGGACGAATTCCAGGGTGTCCATTGCCTTGAGCACGTTGAAATAGGCCTGGGCGGTGCGCAGCATCAGATTCTGTATTTCGAGGTTGTAGGCCACATCGGACTGGGTGGCGCTCTTCTCGGTCAGGTCCAGGTTGACCCAGTTGCTGCGACGATAGATAGATTGATCCAGCGAGAGGGAGCCAGTAGCGTTGCTGTTGGTCTGGGTATCACCCTTGTTTTGCAGGTAGTTCAGGCCGGCTCCCAGATTGATTTGCGGCAAGAGGGCTGCGCGGGATTCATTGATCTTCTCGAAGGCTTGGTCACGCTTGGCCTTGGATTCCTGCAGTTGGGTGTCCTTGATCTGGGCTTGTTGGTAAATATCGAGCAGGTTCTCGGCGTGGGCGCCGGCGCTGACGCCCAGCAACACCATGGCTGACAAGAGTGTTCTTTTCATAGATCGTTTTAACCTTATGTATTAACCCAAAGCTGTCGCTGGATGAAGGAGGGGTATTGTCACTGAGCAAGCTTGATTTCAGCTTAATCACTCTACTATAAGCAAAATATTATGATAACTGTCTCTTTTCCAGCGACAGGAACGTCAAGCACGAGGGGGAGTTTTCTCCCCCTCGTGCCTAAATAACTGATCCTAA
>NZ_LSGW01000044.1 GCF_001643305.1 Aeromonas salmonicida subsp. salmonicida | reverse complement strand
GAAGAACTACTACCTAATTCAGTGATAGCGACCACCACCTAAGGTGACAGTTGTTATTCACGTCAGCTTTCTTAGATTGAAGTAATTTGCCTGGCGGCCATAGCGCCGTGGAACCACCTGATCCCATGCCGAACTCAGAAGTGAAACGCGGTAGCGCCGATGGTAGTGTGGCATTCGCCATGTGAGAGTAGGACACTGCCAGGCACCCAACACGAAAACCCCCGCTCGATGAGCGGGGTTTTTTATTACCTGAAATTTGAGTCTTTGGCACTCATCGTCATGTGATAGCCCCCTTATGAGGCTTTTGTTCGATTCCCTCCCCGTATCTTGTCCCGCATTTTTTGCATCGTTTCGCTCGAAACTCATCCATTTATACCACTGGTTGGATATAAAAAACACAGAATGTGATGCCTCTACCTTTCTTGTGATGCCCGCTCTGCTTTAATTCGTCTGCTCACGTTCGATGGGCCAAGGAATCACAATAATTTGAGGAATGGACACATGTTCAAAAGAACAGTAACGATGATGCTGGCGGCGGGAACCCTGGTATTAGGCGGTTGCGCATCCCATGGTGGTGCAGAACAGGCGGCAGACAACAGCGATTTCGGTGGCAAGTCCATCTACCTGCGTGGGGAAATGAACGACTGGATGGCAACCGATGCGAGCAAGGTGGTCAAGGTTGCTGACAAGCTTTACATGGTCAAAGGCACGCTCAAGAAAGAGTGGGCTCCCTACAAGTTCAAGTTTGCCGACTCGGGCTGGAGCTGTGGCACCAACTTTGGTTACAAGAGCCCGAGTGACGGTGTCGCCGTGCTGGGTGGGGAAGCCGTGCCGGTCAACCCCTGCTCCAAGTATGAGGACATGAAGTTCTCGCCGGATGCGGATGGGGTCTATGAGTTCTATCTGAATATGGCTGGCGAGACACCGACCGTGTACGTCAAGAAACCCTGAGTGCTTCCTGATCGCTAAATCTTTCAGGAAATGAATCAGTTAAATGCCTCGGCCCAGAAACCTGCTGGCTGGGGCATTTTTTTAGGATAGAATCGGCACCCTCATGGCAGTGGTTATACTATATATTGTGTTATTTTTTGTAAGTGTCACTATTAGTTGTGTTTTTATCGCTGTCATGACGTTGATGCATTCACATAAGGTTGATTGAAAATGGCTAAATCCAACCCGGTGCTGGAGAGTGAACTCGGCTCCCGCCTCATCCCCCTGCAGGAAACGTCCCTCGAGATCTGGGACAGCAAGTATCGTCTCAAGAGCAAGGATGGGGCCCCCATAGATGGCTCTATCGACGAGACCTACCAGCGGGTTGCCCGCGCCCTGGCCGAGCAGGAGCGCGAGCCTGATGCCTGGTATGAGCCCTTCCTGTGGGCGCTGCGCAACGGCGCCATTCCGGCGGGGCGTATCACCTCCAACGCGGGTGCCTTCGAGCACAAGCCGGCCACTTCAACCATCAACTGTACCGTCTCCGGTACCATCGAAGATTCGATGGACGATATCCTCGGCAAGGTGCACGAGGCCGGCCTGACCCTGAAGGCCGGCTGCGGCATCGGTTATGATTTCTCGACCCTGCGCCCGCGCGGCGCCTTCGTCTCGGGTGCCGGTGCCTATACCTCGGGCCCGCTCTCCTTTATGGATATCTATGACAAGATGTGTTTCACCGTCTCGTCAGCCGGCGGTCGCCGCGGCGCCCAGATGGGCACCATGGATATCCGTCATCCCGATGTGATCGAATTCATCCAGGCCAAGCGGGAAGATGGCCGCTTGCGTCAGTTCAACCTCTCCCTGCTCATCACCGAGGATTTCGTCAAGGCGGTGAAAGAGGATGCTCCCTGGTCGCTGATCTTCCCCTACACGGCCAAAGAGGTGGAGCAGGACGGTATTGGGCTGGACGATCCCGAAGTGGTGTTCTGGGCCGACTGGCCCAACAAGGAAGGGGTGGTCATCAACGCGCTGGGGCAGGTGGCCTGCAAGGTCTACAAGACCATGCCTGCCCGCAAGCTGTGGAACGTCATCATGACCTCCACCTACGACTATGCAGAGCCCGGCTTCATCCTGATCGACAAGGTCAATCAGATGAACAACAACTGGTTCTGTGAAGAGATCCGCGCGACCAACCCCTGCGGTGAGCAGCCCTTGCCCCCCTACGGTGCCTGCCTGCTGGGGTCGGTCAATCTGACCCGGTTTGTGCGCGATCCCTTTACTGAACAGGCTGCCTTCGACTGGCAGGGGTTTCGCAAGGTGGTGGCCATCTTCACCCGCATGCTGGACAACGTGGTGGAGATCAACCAGCTGCCGCTGGCCAAGCAGCGCGAGGAGATCACAGCCAAGCGCCGTCACGGCATGGGCTTCCTCGGCCTTGGCTCGACCCTCACCATGCTGCAGATAAAATATGGCTCAGCCGCCTCCGTCGCCTTCACCGAGCAGGTATCCCAGGAGCTGGCCATGACTGGCTGGCAGGAGTCCCTGCGTCTTGCGAAAGAGAAGGGGGTTGCCCCCATCATGGAGCAGGAGTTCGAGGTAACCGGCAAGATGCTGCGTCTGCACCCCGAAATGGCGGCCGATGGCATCAAGCTGGGCGACAAGGTGAAGGGCAAGGTGCTGCATGCGCGCTACAGCCGCTACATGCAGCAGGTGGCCGAGGTGGATCCCGCCCTGGTGGCCGAGCTGGCCGAGGTAGGGGGGCGTTTCACCCACCACAGCAGCATAGCGCCGACCGGTACCATCTCCTTGTCGCTGGCCAACAACGCCAGCAACGGTATCGAGCCGAGCTTTGCCCATCACTACAGCCGCAACGTCATCAAGCCAGGCAAGAAGAGCAAGGAGAGCGTGGATGTCTACTCGTTCGAGCTGCTCGCCTACCGCGAGCTGGTCAACGCCGGCGCAATGCCTTACTCGGAGGATGACGCCAGCCGCCTGCCGGGCTACTTCATCACGGCCGACGACATCAGCCCGGCCCAGCACGTGGATATTCAGGCAGCGGCCCAGCGCTGGATTGATTCCTCCATCTCCAAGACTGCCAACGTGCCGACCGATTTCCCGTTCGAGCAGTTCAAGGACATCTACATGTATGCCTCGGACTCGGGGCTCAAGGGCTGCACCACCTTCCGCTTCAATCCTGAGGCCTTCCAGGGCGTGCTGGTTAAGGAGAAGGATCTGGAGAACACTCAGTACGAGTTCACCCTGGAGGATGGCTCCGTCATCTCCGTCAAGGGGAACGAAGAGATCGAATACGATGGCGAGCTGCACACTGCCGCCAACCTCTATGACGCCTTGAAAGAAGGCTATTACGGTAAATTCTGAGAACAGATTATGGTCAAGAAGATCGACAAGAAAATCGTCGCCTACAAGGTGAAAACCCGGGATGAGCCGCAGGAAGATCTGGCCCCGCAGGATGACGTGGTGCACATGCACGAGACGGTGCTGCGCCCGGAGCGGCTGATGGGCACCACCTACAAGCTGAAGACGCCGGAGCATGTCTCCGAGCACTCGCTGTTCATCACCATCAACGACATCATTCTCAACGAGGGCACGGTTCACGAGACCCGTCGCCCGTTCGAGATCTTCATCAACTCCAAGAGTCTGGAACACTATCAGTGGATAGTGGCGCTGACCCGCATCATCTCGGCGGTGTTTCGCAAGGGCGGGGATGTCACTTTCCTGGTGGAGGAGCTGAGATCCGTGTTCGATCCCAAGGGCGGCTATTGGAACAAGGGCAAGTATGTTCCCTCCCTTATCGCCGAAATTGGAAACGTGATCGAGACCCATCTCACTGAGATCGGCATGATCAAGCTGCCGGGGCTGGATGAGCATCAGCAGGCATTTCTGGCCGAGAAACAGGCTGAATTGCAGCTCCCACAGCAGGCCGAAGAACAGCAGGCCGGCAGTGGTTTCCCGGCCAGTGCGGCACTCTGCTACAAGTGCAATACCAAGGCGCTGGTGCAAAAGGATGGCTGCATGACCTGTCTCAACTGCGGTGACTCCAAGTGTGGCTGACAAGCCACTGAGCACTTGAACAAGACCGGCCACAGAGCCGGTCTTTTTTATTGCTGCTTTTCTGTTCGAACGATCCTGCCGCTCAAGCGATTTGTTGCACGATAGTAAAATCGGGCGTAGCGTTGGGGGTAATAAAACTGTCACGCTCGTGTGGTTTCAATGACATCTGAGATTCACACACGTGGCACCTTCAGTGCCAAGGAGGATGCTTATGGACAATACGGACCGAAAGCTGTTTATCCTGGATACCAATGTTCTGCTTCACGAACCCCTCGCCATCTACTCCTTCAAAGAGCACGACGTGCTCATCCCCATGACGGTGCTGGAAGAGCTCGACAACATCAAGGATCGCCACAAGGATGTCAGCCGCGATGCGCGGGTGGCCATTCGTGCGCTGGAAGACGTGTTTCGCGATGCAACGCCGGAGCAGATCACCCAGGGCGTACCGCTGGCGGGTGAGGCGAGCGGCAATATCTGTATCTTCAGTGACCACCATCTGCCCCAGGATGCCGAGGTGTTCACCGACAAGGAGGCGGACAACCGCATCATCAACGCGGCCCTCTATCTGCAAAAGCATGAGATGAAACGCCAGGTGGTGCTGGTGACCAAGGACATCAACATGCGCCTCAAGGCCAAGGGGGCCGGGTTGGCGCACGTCGAGGATTATCGCAGCGACCAGCTGATCGACGATATCCGTCTGCTGGCCAAAGGCTTTCAGGTGGTGCCCGGCAGTTTCTGGGAGCGGGTCGGCGAGTGTGACAGCGAGACCCATGGCCGCGATACCGTCCATGTGATCGACTCGAACTTGCTCGAGGGAGTACACGTCAATCAGTACCTGCTCGACGAGGAGAACTTCTTCGCCGCCCGGGTATTGAGCAACGATGGCCACAAGATCCGCATCAAGGATCTGGGCCGTGAGCGGCTGATGTCACGCAAGGCCTGGGGTGTCCATCCCAAGAACGTCTATCAGGGCATGGCGCTGGATGCCCTGCTCGATCCGCACATCTATCTGGTGATCCTGACCGGCCCGGCCGGTTGCGGCAAGACCTTGCTGGCCATGGCTGCCGCACTGGAGCTGGTGATTGAGAAGGGGATTTACGAGAAAGTCATCGTCACCCGCAATACCCCGGAAATCGCCGAGAGCATCGGCTTCCTGCCCGGCACCGAAGAAGAGAAGATGATGCCCTGGCTGGCGGCGGTGACAGATACCCTGGAGGTGCTGCACAAGCAGGACGAGAACATGAGCGGCTCGCTGAGCTACATCATGGAGAAGGCCAACATCCAGTTCAAATCGGTCAACTTCATGCGCGGGCGCAGCATCCAGAACACCTTCGTGCTGCTGGACGAGTGCCAGAACCTGACCGCGTCCCAGATCAAGACCATCATCACCCGTTGCGGCGAGGGGACCAAGATCGTCTGCTCCGGCAACCTGGCCCAGATCGACTCCAACTACCTGAGTCCGGTGACCTCGGGTCTGACCTACATAGTCGAGCGTTTCAAGGGTTTCGACGGCAGTGCCAACATCTTCCTGAACGGGGTGGTGCGCAGCAAGCTCGCCTCCTTCGCTGAGGAAAACCTCTGATTTAACTGACTATCTTCATATGAAAAAGGGGAAGCCAAGCGGCTTCCCCTTTTTTGATCCCATCGCCGGTTAAGCGTCCCGGGGTCATTGCCCAAGGTAGCGCAGCAGGCCGGGATGATCGCTGTTTTGCAGTATATCGGGTGTGCCCTGCAGGGCGATGCGGCCCTCATCGACGAACAGCACCTGATCGGCGATGAGTTGCGCATCTTCCGGATTGTGAGAGACCATCAGCACAGTGATGCCCTGCTCGCAGGCAAGCCTGGCCACCTCCGCCAGCATCTCCCGGCGCAGGGCGGGATCGAGCGCCGAGAAAGGCTCATCCAGCAGCAGCAAGGGCTTGCCACGCACCAAGGCGCGCGCCAGCCCGACCCGCTGTTGCTGGCCGCCGGAGAGCTGCTCCGGCAGCCGTGCCAGCATGTCGCCAAGGCCGACCCGCTCTGCGGCCTGTTTCACCTGCGCCTGCTGAGCCGGGCTCAAACGCAGGCCCGGGGGCAGACCGATGGCGATATTGTCGAACACCGACAGGTGCAGGAAGAGGTTGTGATCCTGAAACAGGGTAGTGACCGGCCGCTCGGCAGGCCCCAGCGGCAGCAGATCTTCGCCGTCGAAGCTGAGGGTGCCTGACTCCACCGGCACGAAACCGGCGATCATGCCAAGCAGGGTCGACTTGCCCGCCCCGCTTGGCCCTATCAGCGCGGTGATCTCTCCCTTGGGCAGGGTCGCGCTGAAGCTGACTCGCCAATCGGGGTAGCTGGTGACCAGCCCATCAATGTTCAGCATTTTTTCCTCCAAGCCCGCGTTCTACCAGCCAGAACAGGGAAAAACAGAGCGTGAGCAGCAGCAGTGCGGTGGCGGCCGCCTCGGTCAGCCGGTAACTGCCGAGCTGCTGATAGAGCAGCCAGGGCAGGGTGGTGAGCTCCTGGCTGCCAAACATGGCGATGGCGCCGAGATCCCCGAGCGACAGTATCATCGAGAGCGCCATCGCCAGTGCCAGCGGGCGGCGCAGCAGGGGCCACTCCACCAGCCGCAGGCGATGCAGACCGCGCACCCCCAGGCTGTCGGCCAGTCTATCGTACTGGCGCACCACCAGCTGCATGGGGGCTGAGAGGGTGCGCAGCACATAGGGCAGCGCCATCAGGGCGTTGACCAGTACCACTAGCCAGGGGCCGAGGGCAAAGACATCGGTAAAGGGCATGAACATGATGAAGAGGCCAGTGGAGAGCACCACCGCCGGTATCATCAGGATCATGGATCCACTGGCTTCCCACAGGGCTGCGGCACGCCGCTGACGGGTGCGTACCTTGAGGTGACGGCTGGTGAGCAGCAGGCCGCTGCCGAGCAGGGTGGCCAGGGTGCCCGCCGCCAGCGCGATCAGCAGCGACTGGCCGCTGGCCTGCCACAGCTGCGCCGAGGCCAGCGCCGTCAGCAGGCCGGGATTGAAACCGGCCACCAGGATTGCCAGCAGAGGCGGCAGGAAGATGGCGAGCCCGGTGCAGAGCGCCACGGCATCCACCAGCACGGTCCCCGGTTGATGGCGATCCGGTCGAAGACAGGGGCGATGGCTGCTGATCCGGCTGGCCGGTGTGGTCTGCAGCTTGTGTTGCAGCAGGAGCAGGGTGGCGGTCAGGATCAACTGCACCAGCGCCAGGCCGCCGGCGGTAGCGAGGTCGAAATCAAAGCGCAGCGCCTGATAGACGGCCACCTCCAGCGTGGTGGACCTGGGTCCGCCCCCCAGCGCCAGCACAGTGGTGAAGCTGGTGAAGCAGAGCATGAAAATGAGGCTGGCAAGCCCCGGCAGTATGCCGCGAATGAGCGGCCACTCCAGCAGCCGGAAGATGTGGGAGGAGCGCATGCCCAACTGACTGGCGAGACGCCAGCTCGATTCGGGGATGCTCTCTATGCTCTGCAGCATGAGGCGCGCCGCCAGCGGCATGTTGAAGAAGACGTGGGCCAGCAGTATGCCAAACAGGCCGTACAGGTAGTTGCCGGGATCCAGCCCCAGGCCGCGCAGCAGCTGCGATAGCCAGCCTTGTTTGCCGTGAACCGCCACTATGCCGAAGATGGCGATGATGACTGGCAGCACCAGGGAGAGCCCAAACAGCTTGAGCAGCAGGAGTCGACCAATGAAGCGGCGCCGCGCCAGCGCTCTTGCCACCGGAATGGCTACACCTAAGCTCAGCAGGGTGGAGAGCAGCGCCTGCCCCAGGCTGAAGCCCAGCACATGGCGCAGATAGGGATCGGCCAGCAGGGTGCGGGGGGCCAGCGAACCGGCCTGCCACAGCAGGGCGACGAGCGGCCCCAGGGACAACAGCAGGATCAACAGGGTGGCTGCGCTACCCGGCAGCCACCAGAGGGGACGAACGCTGGTGCTCACTGGGTGACGGCTTGCAGCCACTCGCGGATCCAGTTCTTGCGATTGGCGGCCACCTCATCGCTGGTGAAACTCAGCGGCTTGCTGACTGTGATCATCTGCTCGAAGCCCTTGGGCAGCGGCGCATCTGTCACCGGATACATCCAGTTGCCGGCAGGGATCTCCTGCTGGAAGGCGGGGCTTATCATGAACTGCAGAAACTGGTCGGCCAGCTTGCCCTGTTTGGCGCTTTTCAGCTTGGCGGCCACTTCCACCTGACGGTAGTGCCCCTCTTCGAAGGCGGCGGCCTGATACTGGGGCTTGTTCTCGGCAATCAGGTGATAGGCGGGGGAGCTGGTGTAGGAGAGTACCATGTCCGCTTCCCCATCGAGGAACATGCCATAGGCTTCGGACCAGCCCTTGGTCACAGTGACCGTCTTCTTGGCAAGCTCGGTCCAGGCGGCAGGCGCCTGCTCGCCATAAATGGACTTCATCCACAGCATCAGCCCCTGACCCGGGGTAGATGTGCGGGGATCCTGATAGATCACCTTGAGATCCGGGCGTTCTACCAGCTCTTTCAGGCTCTTGGGGGGCGCTTTGAGTTTGTCCTTGTTGTAGACGAAGGCGAAGTAGCCGTAGTCATAGGGGACGAAGGTGTCATCCTGCCAGCCGCCCGGCACCTTGATGCCATCGAGCTTGGTCGTGTGCGGGGCGAACAGGCCGCTCTGCTTGGCTTCGCTGATGAGGGCATCATCAAGCCCCAGCACCAGATCGGCCTTGCTGTGTTTGCCTTCCAGCCGCAGCCGGTTGAGGATGGCGACGCCATCTTCCAGCGCCACAAGATTGAGGTTGCAACCGCACTCTTTCTCGAATGCCTGCTTGATCTTGGGACCGGGTCCCCATTTGGCGGTGAAGGAGCTGTAGGTATAAACGGTGAGGGTGTCAGCCGCGAAGGCCTGGGTACTGAGCAGGCTGGTGGCAACCAGCAGCAGGGTTTTCATCAAGCGGCACTCCCTGTTAGTAGTGAAGTGCCAACTGAGGAAATGTCATCAATGGCACTTCTTGCTATGAGTCATGAGGTGCCAGCGGATGAGAGCGCAAAAAATGAGCGCCATGCCTCAAATTCCTCCGCCAGCATTATCTGGATCAGGTTCACGGGTATAATCTCAGCGGTAAACCGCACCCCGTTTGAGAAACGAACCGCATTGTATTAACGTTCTTGGGGGGAGGCCAGCACAATTGTTCCTGCGGGCCATCGAGATGGCTTCGGCATAACAGAGGATGTTCGCGTGATCACCAGTACCAAGGAAAGACGCGCCTTCCAGCGCATGATAATCAACGCCCCCGTCACCGTCTTTCAGCAACAGCAAGTGCTGGAGGGGGTCTGTCGGGATCTCAGCGCCAATGGCATGGGGATTGCCGTCGCCGAGCATCAGCTCGATGTCAGCCAGCCCATCCGGGTCAGTCTGGCCACCAACAACAACCTGTTGCCGCCGTTCGAGGCCCTGGCCCGCATCATTCGGGTGCTGGAGGAGGAGGATGGCCTGCTGCTCGCCATCGAGTTTCAATCCCAGGCCTGAACCGGCTGAAAACGCCATTGCCTGCGATCGACCAGCGCTTGCTGGTCGATGCTATTTGGCCACCAGTTAAATCCTTGGGTTGCCCACTTGGCTGCTTGTTATCGATCTTTACCCGAGTGACCCGACTCGTGTTTATTCCCTGGCCTGAACTGGCTTAACGTTCAGTTGCTTGCTATCGATCAGCGTCTTGCTGGTCGATGCTATTTGCCCCATCGCAAACTGGCCCGGGCCGGTCGGTTCCAGCAACAGATAGCTTTCGCCTTCCCACATCAATGTCTCGTCGCCCGGTTTGGCTGGCAGGGCGACACCCAGCAGAGCATGCCCCGGCACGAACACCATGGCCTGTTTCAATTCAGGAAAGAGCTGGGCCAGCATGGCCGCCATCAGGGTAACTTTGCTGTCGCAATCCCCCCGGTTCTGCTCCAACACCTGACGGGGGCTCAAGAAGCCCTTGCCCGAGCGTCCTGACTGGCTGTCGAGCAGCTGGTAGGGGATGGCCTGGATGAAGTCGAGCATATGAGCCACCGTCTTCTGGCGAGCCTCCGTCTCGGTAGCGCCCTTCTGTTTGAGTTGTTCGGCCAGCGGGGCCAGCTCGGCCCGGCTTTCCAGCGCGATGCGTACATGATCCTGCTTGATGGCTGGGCCGCCGTCGGGCGGGGTGAAGGGCTGGAAGTAGTGCTGCATGAGCCATTGTGCCTCCAGCTTGCTGCGCTGGCGGGTGGCCCAGGCCATAGCCTCCCGGGCTTTGTCCTGATTGCGGCTCTTCAGGTGCAGCTTCATATCGGGGCGGGAGAGGGTGAATTGCACCTCGGGAAATTCGGTGCCGGCCTGTTGCAGCAGGCTCTGCAACACGTCCTCCTGCATACGGGCAGGGCGATAGGCGATGAGCGGCGGCAACTTGCCGGCGTCCAGCCGATAGCTGAGCTGCTGGGCTTTGCCCTCCTTGTCTTGCCAGCCGACGTTGAGTTGACCGCCGTTGCTGTTGAAATAGGTCTGCCCGGCACTTGCCGAAAGCGCGAACAACAAGCTGAAAAGCAGGGGGATAGCCGTCGGTCTCTTCATTATCCTTTCCTGTCGGTGGTGTCGTGATAGCCCGCTATCGGCGCCCATGGCGGCGGGATAATAAAACAGGGAGCCAAGGCTCCCTGTTGATTCTACTCGCTTTATTTTTGATGGCCGCGTCTTGTTACAAGGGGATGCGATCAGTTCAGATCCAGCTTGGCTGCTTTGCTTCGAAGGCGCTGATGGTGGCCTCGTGCTGCAGGGTCAGACCGATGGCATCCAGTCCGTTGAGCAGGCAATAGCGACGAAACTCGTCGATCTCGAAACCAAAACTGAGCTCGCCGGCACGCACCTGATTGGCTTCCAGATCCACCTCGATTTCGATGCCCGGCTGTGTGGCAACCAGCTGGAACAGGAGATCCACCTCCTCTTCTTTCAACCGCACCGGTACCAGGCCGTTGTTGATGGCGTTGCCATAGAAGATATCGGCAAAGCTTGAGGCGATCAGGGTTTTGAAGCCGTAATCCGCCAGTGCCCAGGGGGCGTGCTCACGGCTCGAACCGCAGCCAAAGTTTTCCCGGGCCAGCAAGATGCTGGCACCGGCATAGCGCGGCTGGTTGAGCACGAACTCGGGATTGGGCTGCTGACCCGCATCATCGAGAAAGCGCCAGTCGTGGAACAGGTGCTTGCCAAAACCGATGCGGTTGACCTTCTGCAAAAACTGCTTGGGAATGATGGCGTCGGTGTCGACGTTGGCGCTGTCGAGGGGAACGGCGATCCCTTTATGTTGTTTGAATCCTGTCATCGCTATTTCCTCTTACAGTGCGCGAATGTCGGCAAAGCGACCGGTGACGGCGGCGGCGGCGGCCATGGCCGGGCTCACCAGATGGGTGCGGCCGGCACGGCCCTGACGCCCTTCGAAGTTGCGGTTGCTGGTGGAGGCGCAGCGCTCCCCCGGTTGCAGCCGGTCGTTGTTCATGGCCAGACACATGGAACAGCCGGGCAGACGCCATTCAAAACCCGCCTCGAGGAAGATCTTGTCCAGACCCTCGGCTTCAGCCTGGGCCTTCACCTGTTCGGAGCCCGGTACCACCAGCGCTTGTACGCCAGCGGCGACTTTGCGGCCACGGGCGATGGCGGCGGCGGCACGCAGATCCTCGATGCGGCTGTTGGTACAAGAACCGATGAACACCTTGTCGATGGCGACATCGGTGAGCTTCTGGCCCGGTTGCAGGTCCATGTAGGCGAGCGCCTTGCGGGCGGATTGCTGCTCCATCAGATCGCTGAAGGATTCCGGTGCCGGGATCGGTTCATTGACGGCAATCACCTGGCCCGGGTTGGTACCCCAGGTGACCTGCGGGGCGATATCGGCGGCGTCGAGGATCACTTCGGCATCGAAGTGGGCGCCCTGGTCGCTCTTGAGGCTCAGCCAGTAGGCGATGGCCTGATCCAGTGATTCACCCTTGGGGGCGAACTCCTTGCCACGGATGTAGTCGATGGTGGTCTGGTCGGGGGCTATCATGCCCGCCTTGGCACCCAGCTCGATGGCCATGTTGCACACCGTCATCCGCCCTTCCATGGAGAGGCCCGCAATGGCCTCGCCAGCGAATTCCACCACGTAGCCGGTACCACCGGCATGGCCAACCTGGCCGATGATGGCCAGCACCACGTCCTTGGCGCTGATGCCCTCCGCCAGCTTGCCGTTGACCGAAATGCGCATTGTCTTGGCGCGGCCCTGTTTCAGGGTCTGGGTGGCCATCACATGTTCCACTTCGGAGGTGCCGATACCGAAGGCCAGGGAACCGAAGGCACCGTGGGTGGCGGTGTGGGAGTCGCCGCAGACGATGGTGGTGCCGGGCAATGTGATGCCGAGCTCGGGGCCCATCACATGGACGATCCCCTGATACTTGTGGTTGAGATCGTAGAGGCGAACACCGAACTCCTTGCAGTTGTCGGCGAGCGTCTCCATCTGGATGCGGGCCATCTCGCCGGAGGCGGCGATGTCCTTGGTGGTGGTGGAGACGTTGTGATCCATGGTGGCCCAGGTCAGATCCGGGCGACGCAGCGGGCGGTTCATGGCGCGCAGGCCATCGAACGCCTGCGGGCTGGTCACTTCGTGTACCAGGTGGCGGTCGATGTAGATGAGCGGCGTTTCGCCGTCCACTTCGCGTACCACGTGGGCGTCGAATACTTTCTGATAAAGGGTTTTGGCCATTGCTCTGTATTCCTTGTTATGTGCTGGGTGGCTCAGATCCGTGCGGCGATCTGGGTGCCCATGTCGGCGGTACTCTGCACCGGATGGCGAGCATCTGCCTGATGCAGGTCGGCGGTGAAGTATCCCTCTGCCAATGTCTGGGCTACGGCTTGCTCGATGGCTTGAGCGGCGGCTTCCTGTCCCAGGCTGTAGCGCAGCATCAGGGCGGCGGAGAGGATCTGGGCGATGGGATTGGCGATCCCCTTGCCGGCAATATCGGGGGCCGAGCCACCGGCCGGTTCGAACAGGCCAAAACCGGATTCGTTCAGGCTGGCTGAAGGGAGCAACCCCATGGAGCCGGTGATCATGGCGCACTCGTCAGAGAGGATGTCGCCAAACAGGTTGGAGCAGAGCAGCACGTCGAACTGGGACGGATCCTTGATGAGCTGCATGGTGGCGTTGTCGATGTACATGTGGTTCAGCGCCACGTCCGGGTAGGATTTGGCGACTTGCGTCACCACCTCGCGCCACAGAATGGAGGAGGCGAGCACGTTGGCCTTGTCGATGGAGGTGACCTTGGCCTTGCGAACACGGGCCGATTCAAACGCTATCCTGGCGATGCGTTCAATTTCGAAGCGATGGTACACCTCGGTGTCGAATGCTTTCTCGTTCGCCCCTTCTCCCTCGCGCCCCTTGGGCTGGCCGAAGTAGATGCCGCCGGTCAGCTCCCGCACGCAGGCGATGTCAAAACCGCGATCCGAGATGTCGGCGCGCAGGGGGGAGAACTGCTCAAGACCTGTGTAGATACGGGCCGGACGCAGGTTGCAGAACAGCTTGAAGTGGGCACGCAGGGGCAGCAGGGCGCCGCGCTCGGGTTGATCGTTGGGGGCCAGGTGCTCCCATTTGGGGCCACCTACGGAGCCAAACAGCACGGCATCGGCCGCCTCACAGCCCTTGATGGTGCTTTGTGGCAGCGGGGTGCCATGGTTGTCGATGGCGATGCCACCCACGTCATGGCGATCATACTCGAGGGAGAAGCCAAACTTGGCCTGCACTTTTTCCAGCACCTTGACGGCCTCGGCCATCACTTCCGGGCCAATGCCGTCACCCGGCAACACTGCGATCCGATAACTGCTCATACTCACACACTCTCCGTATTGATCTTGTCTGTTTTTGTGACGTTGCGTTCCATCTGTTCGGCCACCTGATCGGCGCGCCAGATGCTGTTGATTACGTGGATCAACGCCTGGGCAGAGGACTCTATGATATCGGTAGCCAGGCCCATGCCGTGGAATTTTCGTCCCTTGTATTCGGCGACGATATCGACCTGGCCGAGGGCATTCTTGCCCTCACCCTTGGCTTTGAGGGCGTATTTGTCGATGCGGATCTCGTAGCCGGTGATGCGGTTGATGCACTGGTAGACCGCATCCACAGGACCATTGCCGGTAGCCGCTTCGCAGACCAGATCCTGCCCGACCTTCAATTTGACCGAGGCGGTGGCCAGCACAGAGCTGCCGCTTTGTACGCCCAGGTACTCCAGCTTGAAGTGCTCCGGCTCTTCGTGGATTTGGCTGAAGAAGGCCAGCGCCTCCAGGTCGTAGTCGAATACTTGCCCCTTCTTGTCGGCCAGGGTCAGGAACTTGCCGTAGAGGTGGTCGAGATCGTAGCTGCTCTCGGCATAACCCATGGACTCCATTCTGTGCTTGATGACGTGACGGCCGGAGCGGGAGGTCATGTTGAGGTTGTTCTGGGGCAGGCCAATGCTCTCGGGGGTGATGATTTCATAGGTGTTCTTCGCCTTGAGCACGCCGTCCTGATGGATGCCTGAGCTGTGGGAGAAGGCGTTGGCCCCGACGATGGCCTTGTTCGGCTGCACCGGCATGTTGCACAGCTGGCTGACCAGGGCGCTGGTGCGATGAATTTCGCTGTGGCGGATGTTGGTATGGACCCCAAGCAGGTCGGCGCGGGTTTTCAGGATCATCGCGACCTCTTCCAGGGAGCAGTTGCCGGCCCGCTCGCCGATGCCGTTGATGGTGCACTCGATCTGGCGGGCTCCCATCTGCACGGCGCCGATGGAGTTGGCCACCGACAGTCCCAGGTCATCGTGGCAGTGCACAGAGATGATGGCCTTGTCGATGTTGGGCACCCGGTTGAACAGGGTCTGGATGATACCGGAGAACTCGGTCGGTACCGTGTAGCCGACGGTATCCGGGATATTGATGGTGCGGGCGCCGGCCTTGATGGCCGCTTCCACCATGCGACAGAGATTATCAATCGGGGTGCGACCCGCATCCTCGCAGGAGAACTCTACATCGTCGGTGTAGCGCAAGGCGTGCTTGATGGCGCTGACCCCCATCTCCAGCACATCCTCGAAGCTCTTTTTCAGCTTGCTCTCGACGTGAATGGAGGAGGTGGAGATAAAGGTATGGATGCGAAAAGCTTCTGCGACCCGCAAGGCTTCACCGGCGGCGTCGATATCCTGGGGCAGGGCGCGGGCGAGGGCGCAGACCCGGCTGTTCTTGATGTGGCGGGCTATGGTCTGCACCGATTGAAAATCGCCGGGGGAGGAGACAGGGAATCCCACTTCCATGATGTCGACGCCGAGCCGCTCCAGCGCCTGGGCGATCTGCAGCTTCTCCTTGACGGTCAAACTGGCCGCCAGGGCCTGCTCACCATCGCGCAAGGTGGTGTCGAAAATGATGACCCGATCTGACATGTGACTTCCCTCTTCCTAAGTTCGGTAACGTGCATCCTGCGGCGGCATAAAAAAACCCGTGCAGGGTGCACGGGTTTTTGTAAATTCCGGCTATGCCTGAGCCCGGCTACAAGGATCCCGCGCGACTGGTCGCGATTAGGGAGAGTAGTAGTAGCGGAGCGGCAATATGCATGATGACTCAATCCTTCCAGTCGATAACGCTGTTACCAATATCGAGATTTTTATGCTGTGTCAACCCGGACTCACCGGTTCAATCCGCTGGTTTATTTAATCGGATTGTAAAGGAGTGCAAATTTACTTGTCCCATATTCGGCCCTTGCCCGATTATCTGGTCATTCCTGCTGTACTCGATCATCTATGCAATCAGATTGACTTATCAGTTTTTGCTGAATTATCTGAGGTATCCAATGGAAAAACGCAGACCTGGTCGTCCGGTCGGACGTTCTGACATTCGTGACAAGTTGCTCTGTGCTGCTCGTGAGCGTTTTCTCAATACGCCCTACAGCAAAGTCACTACCCGCGAGATCGCCGAGCTGGCCGGCTCCAATCTGGCGATGATCCATTATTACTTCGGCAGTAAAGAGGGTCTTTACAAGGCAGTGCTGGGCGATGTGGCCGAGCCGCTGGACCAGGCATGGCAAGACGAGATTGGCAACCGCAGCCTCAATGAGCTGCTCAACACCTACTACCAGGTGATGGCGCCCAACAGCGAACTCACTTCCGCCATCTCCAGCGCATTATCGACCGAGAAGAGTCCCGGGCGGGATTTTGTGCTGAATCGTCTGCTGGAACGTCAACTGCCCCAGTTTGATGCCTTGCTGGAGTCCATGAAGAACAATGGCGAGCTGGGTGACAATCTGGATCCCGAGATGCTGAAGATCTCCTTTCTCAGCATGATGTGGCAGCCGTTCGTGATGAAGGATCTCTACGAGCAGGTATTTGGTCTGACCGTGGATGAGCACTTCATGGCCCGTCTGGCGGATCACAACTGCCGGCTGATGGAAAACGGCCTGCGCGGCACCCTGAACTGATCATTTGCCTCGCTTGCGGTAAAAAAGGGCCATTCGGCCCTTTTTTCATAAATCTGTTATCCCTTGTTCAATTTAGTGTCACTCCATTGCCCTAGTCTGCACAGAGACTTCAGGGAAGGAGGGGTTATGAACAAGATCCAGCAATGGGACCTGCAGGTGTGCCGCATCTGCCTGCTCCACTCCTACAACCGGCCACAGGCCAGGATCAGTCGGCTCATCTCCCGCACCGGTGACGGGCCCCTCTACGCCCTACTGGCGACACTGCTCTGGTGGCAGGGGGAGGCGGAACGTGAACTGGTCGGGGTGGCTCTGCTCGCCTTTGCCATCGAATTGCCGCTCTATCTGCTGCTCAAGAATGCGCTGAAACACCAGCGGCCGGTGGGTTTGCCGGTTTTCATCACCCCCTCCGATCGTTACAGTCTGCCCTCCGGTCATACCGCTGCCGCCTTTCTGATGGCGACCGTGCTGGCCGCCAGCTTCCCACTCTGGGCACCCTTGTTGTTTGTCTGGGCCGCGCTGGTGGGGGCGTCACGTTTGTTGCTCGGGGTGCATTACCTGAGCGATCTGGTGGCCGGTGCCCTGCTCGGCGGTGGCTGTGCCCTGCTTGCGCTCAGCTGGCATCAGGGATGAGGATACTGTTTGGCGTACAGGGTACCGGCAACGGTCATATCAGCCGCAGCCGTACCCTGGCTCGCGCACTGCGAGCGCAAGGGCTGGAGGTCGATTACCTGTTCAGCGGTCGCCCCGCCGATGGTTACTTCGAGATGGACGAGTTCGGCGACTACCGTACCTTTGCCGGCATCACCTTTGTCAGCCATGAGGGGGCCATTTCTGGCTGGCGTACCCTCAAGGGGCTCTCACCCCTGCGCTTCTGGCGGGATATGCGGGCCCTGGATTGTCGCGATTACGATCTGGTGATCAGCGATTTCGAACCGCTCAGTGCTCACGCGGCCCATCGCTGGGGCAAGCCCAGCCTCACCATCAGCCATCAGGCCAGTTTTGACTGGCCGATCCCGCGTTGGGGCGAGAGCGGCTTCAATCGCCAGCTGATGCGTCATTTTGCCCCGGTTCGCCAGTCCCTCGGACTGCACTGGTTTCACTTCGGTCAGCCACTGCTGCCCCCCATCATAGATCCCATCGTTGCACTGCCCGACAATCAGCAGATCCTGGTCTATCTGCCGTTTGAACAGACTGAAGCCATCGCCGCTCTCTTGTCGCGCTTCAATCAACAGCGTTTCGTCTGCTTTCACCCGGCCATTCGCAGCGCCAGTCAGTGGCGCAACATACGTTTCGAGCCGCAGGAAGGATTCAAGCAGGTTTTGGCAGGTTGCCGGGGTGTCATTACCAACGGGGGATTTGAGCTGGCGTCGGAGGCGCTTTCCCTTGGCAAGAAGCTGCTGGTCAAGCCGCTGGGAGGGCAGTTCGAGCAACTGACCAACAGCAAGACGCTGGAGCTGATGGGGCTGGCCCACTTGATGGATGGACTGGATGCCAATGCGGTGCGCGCCTGGCTGGATGCGTCGGCTCCGGGCCAGATCCTCTACCCTGATGTGGCGGGCGAGCTGGCGAGCTGGCGAGCTGGCTCGCCGCCGGGGCAGAGGAGAGCGTGGCACAACTCTCGCGCCGACTGTGGGCTCGCACCCTGTTTCCGGAAGAGGTGTGTGATCGTTTGAGTGAACTGGAAGGGGGCTGCGCATTAAACAGCACTTGGTTATCGCAAGTGAGCGCCTTTGACTAGACTGAAAGGGATCCCACCAAGGAGAGGACGGACACAATGCGCTTTACCAATGAAAACGGCGATACCATGACACTGGCAGACAATCTGACACTGCACGAGCTGCTGGACATGGGGGTCAGCATCTCGGTCTGTGAAGAGACGGATCCGGATCAACAGATCTGGCTGGCGGAGTCGGAAGACGAACAGTAAGTCTGTGCTCTGCTCGACGGCCCACCCTGACGGGTGGGCTATTTTTTTCTTGTTTTTCTCATAGTGACAGCATGATCCGCTAGCCAGTCCCCCATCTTCCCCGCTTTGTTCCCACCCTTTTCACCAAGTCACTGAATGTTAATAGCTGTTTGAAATTTATGACTGTTCTGGTCAGACAAAGCCGTGGACAAGCGTTCGCAAGCGGGTTAAGTTGGATTTTCACCCGCTTTTCGGGTGAATGATGGAAAAAACCTATTTTTCTACTATCGACGGCACCGAACTCGCCTGGCCCGTATTCAGACAACAACAAGACACGGGGCCGGCGCTGCCGGGAAGCAGCGGACTGTCGATAGCTTTCGCTTAACGGAGCAAAGCCTGGAGGGCTTTATCATGGAGATGTTATCAGGCGCCCAGATGGTTGTTAGAGCGCTGGAAGATCAGGGAGTTGAGCACGTTTTCGGCTACCCTGGTGGCTCAGTGCTCGACATCTATGACGCTCTCTTTGAAAACGGCAAGATGGAGCATGTCCTGGTGCGGCACGAGCAAGCCGCGGTGCATATGGCGGACGGTTACGCTCGCTCCACCGGCAAGGTGGGCACAGTGCTGGTGACCTCGGGTCCTGGCGCGACCAACTGCATCACGGGGATCGCGACCGCCTACATGGACTCCATCCCCTTGGTGATCCTGTCCGGTCAGGTACCGACCAGCATGATCGGGGAGGATGCATTCCAGGAGACCGACATGATCGGCATCTCCCGTCCTGTGGTGAAGCACAGCTTCCTGTGCAAGAAAGCCAGCGACATTCCCGATGCCATCAAGAAGGCCTACTACATTGCCGCCAGCGGCCGCCCGGGGCCTGTGGTGGTGGATCTGCCCAAAGACGTGCAGAACCCGAAAGAGAAATTTCCCTATCAGTATCCCGAGACGGTCTCCCTGCGCTCCTACAATCCGACCAAGGCCGGACACAAGGGCCAGATCAAGCGGGCCGCCAAATTGCTGGTAGATGCGCAGCGCCCTGTGATGTACGTGGGCGGCGGTGCCATCAATGCCAATGCGGATCATCTGGTGACCAAGCTGGCCGAGCTGTTGAACCTGCCGGTGACCACCACCCTGATGGGGCTGGGAGCCTTCTCTGGCACCCATCCGCAGTTTGTCGGCATGCTGGGGATGCACGGTACCTTCGAAGCCAACAAGACAATGCACAATGCGGATCTGATTTTTGCCGTGGGTGCCCGCTTCGATGATCGCGTCACCAACAACGTGGCCAAGTTTTGTCCCAATGCCACCATAGTGCACATCGATATCGATCCCACTTCCATCTCCAAGACGGTACAGGCCCATGTGCCCATCGTCGGCTCGGTGGAAACCGTGCTGGAGCAGATGCTGGAAGTGATCCGCGAGTGCGGTTTTGATAACGACAAGCAGGCGCTGGCAGACTGGTGGAGCCAGATCGCCCAGTGGCGTTCCCGCAACTGCCTGGCCTATGAGACCCACCCCACCCTGATCAAGCCGCAGCAGGTGATCGAGACCCTGTACAAGGTGACCAAGGGGGAGGCATTCGTTGCCTCCGACGTGGGCCAGCACCAGATGTTCGCCGCCCTCTACTACCCCTTTGCCAAGCCGCGCCAGTGGATAAACTCCGGAGGCCTCGGCACCATGGGCTTCGGTATTCCGGCCGCCATGGGCGCCCAGTTTGCCAATCCCGGGGCTGTGGTCTGCTGCGTGACCGGTGACGGTTCGGTGCAGATGAACATTCAGGAGCTCTCCACCTGCATGCAGTACGGTGTGCCCATCAAGATCATCTCCATCAACAACCGCGCCCTTGGCATGGTCAAGCAGTGGCAGAAGATGTTCTATGGCGGTCGCCACAGCCACTCCTACATGGAATCCCTGCCCGACTTCGTCAAGCTGGCGGAAGCCTACGGCCACGTCGGTATCGCGGTGAGCGATCCGGCGGAGCTGGAGAGCGCCATGGAGAAGGCCTTCGCCATCAAGGATCGGCTGGTGTTCATGGATATCTCGGTCGACCCGGATGAGCACGTCTATCCGATGCAGATCAAGTTTGGCGCCATGGATGAGATGTGGCTGAGCAAGACGGAGAGAACCTGATGAGACATATAATTTCCGTTCTGCTGGAGAACGAGTCCGGCGCCCTGAGTCGTGTGGTGGGTCTCTTCTCCCAGCGCGGCTACAACATCGAGACCCTGACGGTGGCCCCCACCGAGGATCCCACCCTGTCGCGCATGACAATCGTCACCATGGGTGACGAGCGGGTGCTGGAGCAGATCCAGAAGCAACTGCACAAGCTGGTGGACGTGCTCAAGGTGTGTGACCTGAGCGAAGGGGAGCATATCGAGCGGGAGATTGCGCTGGTCAAGGCGCGCGCCGCCGGTGGTGCTCGCGACGAGCTGAAACGGCTGGCGGACATCTTCCGTGGCCAGATCGTCGACGTGACCCCGGAGCAGTACACTGTGCAGCTGGTGGGCACCAGCGAGAAGCTGGACGCCTTCATCAAGACCGCAGCCCAGACCAACGAGATCATCGAGGTGGTGCGTTCCGGGGTATGCGGTATCTCCCGGGCGGACAAGGCACTGCGCCCCTGATTGTTCGGCAGGTGGATTGGTTATCCCAAAGGGGCTCTTCGGAGCCCTTTTTCACGGGCGCAAGCTGAGCCAGGGGGAAGTGCGAGTCTGTCATTTTCTTTCAAATGATCAGTAAACTATCCACAAAAGCTGTGGAAAACTCTGTAGATTAGCGGTGTGTCTAGTGTTAGTGAGCTGATCTTAAAGGGGTATTTGGATCTGATCTCTGCTGGGGTGCAATTGTGCAATCCCCTGTGGTAGGTGTGAGTGTTTGCTTATCCTGCCAGCCTTGCCAGACAAGCCATGGAGAGAGGCATAGTGATCCGGTCAGGATCCTGATTTGATCTTGCGGATCAACATGTCGCCCGCCCACTATAAAAAAACCCGCCTCTCGGCGGGTTTTTCACAGGGTCGGCTGAAGGGCGATTACTCGGCCTGAGCTGCCTGGATACCGGTCAGGGCGATGGTGTAGACGATGTCGTCTACCAGGGCGCCACGGGACAGGTCGTTGACCGGCTTGCGCATGCCTTGCAGCATGGGGCCGATGGAGACCAGATCTGCGGAACGCTGTACCGCCTTGTAGGTGGTGTTGCCTGTGTTCAGATCCGGGAAGACGAACACTGTGGCTTTACCTGCAACCGGTGAGTTAGGGGCCTTGGACTTGGCCACGTTCTCCATGATGGCCGCGTCGTATTGCAGCGGACCGTCGATGATGAGGTCGGGGCGCTTGGCCTTGGCCAACTCGGTCGCTTCACGCACTTTCTCTACATCGGCACCGGCGCCAGATGTACCGGTAGAGTAGGAGATCATGGCGACGCGCGGCTCGATGCCGAAGGCGGCAGCGGAGTCGGCGGACTGGATGGCGATCTCGGCCAGCTGCTCGGCAGTCGGATCCGGGTTGATGGCGCAGTCACCGTACACCAGCACCTGATCAGGCAGCAGCATGAAGAAGATGGAGGAGATCAGGGAAGAGCCCGGGGCAGTCTTGATGATCTGCATCGGCGGACGGATGGTGTTGGCGGTGGTGTGTACCGCGCCGGATACCAGACCGTCTACTTCGCCACGCTCCAGCATCATGGTGCCCAGCACCACGTTGTCTTCCAGCTGTTCGCGGGCAACCACTTCGGTCATGCCCTTGTTCTTGCGCAGTTCGACCAGACGCGGCACATAGCGCTCGCGCACTTCCAGCGGGTCGATGATCTCGACACTGTCGGTCAGCACCACACCCTGCTGCTCTGCAACGCGACGGATCTCTTCCGGGTTACCCAGCAGCACAGGACGGGCGATACCACGCTCGGCACAGATGGAAGCTGCCTTGATGGTACGCGGCTCTTCGCCTTCCGGCAGCACGACACGCTTGTTGGCCTGACGGGCCAGCTCGGTCAGCTGATAACGGAACGCAGGCGGGCTCAGACGACGGGAACGGGTAGACTTGGCGGAGAGAGACTCGATCCAGTGCTTGTCGATGTGGCCAGCCACATAGTCCTGCACCAGCTCGATACGCTCGCGGTCATCTTCCGGAATATCGACGTTGAAGTTTTGCAGGCTGACGGCGGTCTGCCAGGTGTTGGTGCCAGTGATCATGATCGGCAGGCCGGTGGCCATGGCCTGTTGGCACAGGGCCATCACTTGCGGCTCGGGATGATAGTTGCCGGTCAGCAGCAGTGCGCCCAGCTTGACGCCGTTCATGGCGGAGAGGCAGGCGGAGACGATGACGTCGGAACGGTCGCCGGAGGTCACCAGCAGGCTGCCAGGACGGAAGTGCTCAACCATGTTGTGGATGGAGCGGGCACAGAAGGTCACGGTTTGCAGGCGACGGCTGTCCAGCTCACCCTTGTGCAGGATCTTGGCGGCCAGATGTTTGGCGAGATCCTTGGCGCGCGGGGCGATCAGCTGGGTATTCCAGGGTATGCAACCCAGGATACGCAGCGGGCTCTTGCCGAACACTTGCAGCACTTCCAGATTGTGGGCCGCTTCAGAAGCGTGGTGGTGCGCCTCGAACATCTCGGTCAGGTCCGGGCGGGTCACGCCGTGCTCGTCAACCGGAGCACCTACCTTGTTGATGACGCAACCCACGATACGGGGGTTGTTGACGCCACCGAAGTTGGAGCAGGCCAGCTCGATGCGCTCTTTGAGCTTCTGGCTGGAGTCGTTGCCCGGATGGGTCACGAACACCATGTCGGCATCCAGCGCCTTGGCGACGTCATAGTTCAGCTTGTTGGCAAACGGCTGCTTGTCGGTCGGTACCATGCCTTCGATGACCAGCACTTCGGCACCGCTGGCCTTCACGTGCTCTTCAAAGCGAGCCACTATCTCTTCCAGCAGGATGTCGGTGTTGCTGGAGGTGATCATGTTCTCGGCGTAGGAGAGGGCGAATGGCTCGGGCGGGTTGATGTTGGCAGCAGCGCGGATCACGGCGGTGGAACGCTCGGTACCGGTTTCACCCGGACGCGGCTGAGCGACCGGTTTGAAGAAGCTGACATTGACACCGTGACGTTCCATGGCGCGGACAACGCCAAGACTCACGGAAGTTACGCCGACACCAGTGCCGACCGGGATAAGCATAATAGTGCGTGCCACTTAATACCCCTTGTTCATTTTTTGGGATCAGGAAAAGGCCGCCCTGGGGCGGCCTTGCTCTACAGCGAATTTATGCGCCGACCAGTTCCAGCGCGTCGTGGGCAATGACCCACTCCTCGTTGGTCGGGATAACCAGGGCCTTGGTAGAACCAGCCTTGGTGATCTCGCCACCCTTGCCGAAGCGGGCAGCCAGGTTGGCGTCGTGATCGACGTCGAAGCCCAGCAGACCCAGCTTGTTCAGGGTGATTTCACGGATCGGAGCTGAGTTTTCACCGATACCACCGGTGAAGACCACGGCATCCAGACGACCGTCCATGGCGGCGGCGTAGGCGCCGATGTACTTGGCCAGGCGATAGCAGTAAACATCCATGGCACGCTTGGCTTCTTCTTTGCTGTCGTAGTTGTCTTCAACGAAACGGCAGTCGGAAGTCACTTCGGTCAGACCCTGCAGGCCGGACTCTTTGGTCAGCATGGTGTTGATATCCGCCACGCTCATGCCCAGCTTGTCGTGCAGGAAGAAGATGATGGCCGGATCCAGATCGCCGGAGCGGGTACCCATGACCAGGCCTTCCAGCGGGGTCAGACCCATGGAGGTATCAACGGATTTGCCGTTCTTGATGGCGCAGACGGAACCGCCGTTGCCCAAGTGGCAGTTGATGATGTTCAGCTCGTCAACCGGCTTGTTCAGCTGCTTGGCGGCTTCCAGGCTGATGTAGTAGTGGCTGGTGCCGTGGGCGCCGTAGCGACGGATGCCGTTCTCTTTGTAGAGTTTGTACGGCAGGGCGTACAGGAAGGCTTCTTCCGGCATGGTCTGGTGGAAGGCGGTGTCGAACACGGCCACGTTCTTGTCGGCCAGGGCCGGGAAGATACGACGGGCTTCACGGATACCGATCAGGTGAGCCGGGTTGTGCAGCGGTGCATAAGGTACGGCGGCTTCGATGCCGGCGATGACGTCATCACAGATCACAACGGAGGAGGTGAAGCGCTCACCACCGTGAACAACACGGTGACCAATGGCGATCAGATTCTGGGACAGTTCCGGATTGAGCGGCAGGATCTTGTTGACGATGTAGTCCAGCGCTTCCTGGTGAGCGGCACCCGCGCCCAGATCGGCACTGCCTTTCTCGCCATTCAGTTTCCACTTGATGCGGGCGTCGTCGAGGTTGAAACACTCGGCCAAGCCGGACAGCAGGTCATCACCGGTGGTTGCGTCAATGACAGCAAACTTCAGGGACGAGCTGCCACAGTTAAGTACAAGAACCAGCTTACTCATGAATAAATCCTATCGCAGATTGGGTTGTGTAGGAGGATGCGTTGGACGCGTTGCGTCCAAAAACTTTCAACTTATCCTTATGAGGGTTGGCAATCTGTTGCTTGCCCCTTGTATAGTGATACAAGACCCGAAATCCAGACGTCCCTGACAGCTCAACGGCAGGCCGTTGGTGCAAAAATTGGGCGTACAAAGGATAACTCGATTGTTGAAAAATAACAAAGTCATCCTCAACCTTTGTTATTGCGCATCAAATATAGTCGAGGTTTTGCCGTTAATACGTTCAAAAAAAGCTCGGAGGTAGCATGAGCATGAACATTTTTGGAACTAAGTTACAGCAAGGCCGTCATTATATGACCCTTTGGCCCCGCCGTCCCGAGCTTAATTCCATGTTTCCGGAGAATCGGGTGATCAAGGCCACCGAATTCGCCCTCAAGATCATTCCGGCGCTGGCGGTGCTCAGCGTCATGCTGCAGTTCCAGCTCGGTGAGCTGCACTACTGGCCTTCCGTCATGACCTCAGTGCTGTTTTTGCTCAGTCTGCCGCTGCAAGGTTACTACTGGCTCGGTCAGCGTGCCGATACCCGTCTGCCTCCCTCCCTTGCCAGCTGGTATCGCGAGATCAACGGCAAGATGAACGAGCAGGGCAGTCATCGCCAACTGGTGGCCCAGCCCCGTTATGAAGAGCTGGCTGATACCCTCAATGCTGCTTTCAAGCAGCTGGACAAATCTTTTCTCTACGAATAGGCGAACAAGGTTTTCCAATCAGACAAAGGCGCCCAGAGGCGCCTTTTCCATCTATGTCGATCAGGCCGCCAATACTTTGCGGATCTCCTGGATGGAGAGCTTGTATTGACGGGGGCACTGGCGCCATACGGTCAGCATGCGCTGGTACTTGTCGCGCATGGCAATGTCGCTCGAAAGCTCGTCACATGGGCACTTGAGCTCGGGGAAGCGCTTGTCCACTTCCAGCAGGAAGCAGACGTAGTCGGCCAGCTCCCGCTCCTTGCTGCGGCTGTAGCCGTTGAATTCCAGCCGGCTGGCGGTGATTTCACTCTGATCGGCCCCATCAAGATTGCCCCAGGAGATGGCCAGCGCATGGTGCAGTTCCAGGGTGTCTATCACCTCCTGACAGGTGGCCAGATCCAGATGACCGAAGCTCTTCTCCAGTTCGAGGATCTGCAGGCAGTAGCCGCGCGCTATGATGGTGCTGGCCCGCTGGTAAGACGCCGCTTTCTCCGGATTGAGTTTGGCCAGGATCTCGTACTGGTTGCTCAGGATCAGGCGTTCGGTGTGGCTCATGTTCATGGGCTTTTCTCACTGGAAAATGAAACTGGGGTCACGTTAACCCATATCTCAGATGAATTTTTTGATCTGGCAGGGGAGGTTGGTGAGAAAGCCGGATCGGGAAATCAAAACGGAGCGGTTTCTGGTTAATTAAAAGCAGCGCTTGCGTGCTTGCATTGCGGCTTGAGCTGGTAACAATAAAGGAGTCATCTGGCTTGTGCCCGGATGACTCGCCACCGAGGCACCCGACACAGGTGCATGCCAGACCATCACAAACATGACTCCGTCGCTGTGGCCACAGGTCCTGGCAGACGGGGCAACGAAAGCGGGGCCGCCAAGATGGCGACCCCGCCTTGACCCATCAGGTGATGCCATCATCACACTGTGAGCTCGGCGAGCGAGACAAGCGAAGGGCCTGCAGTTGCAGGCCCTTTTTGCATGATGTGTTTTATATGTCTTTGGGCTCAACCCTTGATGAGGTCGAGCACCACCTGATGGTGGTCGCTGGTCTTGAACTTGTCGAAGCGGTGGGCGATTTTGCCCTCTTCATCAATGAGGAAGCTCAGACGGTGAATGCCGTCATACTCCTTGCCCATGAACTTCTTCGGGCCCCAGACGCCAAAAGCATCGGCGACGGCGTGATCTTCATCGGCCAGCAGGCGGAAGTTGAGGCTGTCGCGCTCCTCGAACTTCTTCAGGTGCTTGGCCGGATCCGGGCTGATGCCGAGTACCACCACGTTGAGAGCGGCCAGCTCGCTATTGACGTCACGCAGACCGCAGGCCTGGGTGGTGCAGCCAGGGGTCATCGCCTTGGGATAGAAATAAATGAGCACTTTCTTGCCGCGCAGGTCGGATAGACGAACCGGATTGCCATCCTGATCTGACAGGGAAAAGTCGGGGGCCAGGGTGCCAGCGGATAAAGGTTGCATGGATTCTCCTTGGTGTTGGTCGTCAGGCGTGTTTGTTGTTGACGATGAATTCGAACGATTCGGCGCCGAGTTCACGACAGAATCCGGCGAAGGCCGTATCCGAACCGGCGGCTTCTCCCTGCTTGGCCAGATTGAGCTGGAAGCTTGCCTTGAGCAGGTTGTAGGGCTGTTGCTCCAGCGTCATGGTCTGCATGGCCTGGATGTCCCAGCCGTGGTCGCTGAAGAACTGGGTGCACTGACTTACGATGCCAGGCTGATCCCGGATCAGGATCTCGGCGTTGGCGCTGATGTCGTATTGCAGCGAATGGTGACGCTCGGTGCGCTTCATCATGGTGATGAGCTCCCACTCCTGGCTGCGCAGGGGCAGGCTTATCTCGAGTTGCATCAGGCTGTTCCAGTCACCGGACAGCAGCATGATGAAGGTGAATTCATTACCGAAGATACCAAGACGGCTATCGACAATGTTGCAGCCACACCCACTGACGTGGCGAGTAACTTCATTGACGATGCCAGGCCTGTCCGTGCCTATGGCCGTTACGACCAGGTAGTGAGTCATAAATCTTCTCTCGTCCATTAGCTGGTTGTGAATGTGAGTACAGTGGGAGCGCTCTGGCCACTCTCTGCACTCTGACATGACAACCTTGTTGAGAATGTTGTTGCGGCGAGCCCTGCCTGTGGTGGTCACGACCACGATTTGGCGCATGCTGTTGTGCTCGCGCACAGGGTTTTGTGCCGGATGGTATCATGGCTTGCCCCCTGCCTCCCTTGTTTTTCCAAGGGGGCAGCTTTACCATAACGCCCCTGAAAATCGGGAGAAATATCCATGTTACGCGGTAGTCTTGTTGCGCTCGTTACCCCCATGCTGGCTTCAGGTGAAGTCGACTGGGCCAGTCTGGCCACCTTGGTCGATTATCATGTCAGCGCGGGCACAGCCGCCATCGTTGCGGTCGGTACCACAGGGGAGTCGGTGACCCTGAGCGAGCAGGAGCACATCGCCGTCGTGGAAAAAACCGTGGAACTGGCCGCCGGACGCATTCCCGTCATCGCCGGTTGCGGATCCAACAATACCGCTCATGCCATCGCCCTTGCCAAACGATTCGCCGAAACGGGCGTGGTGGCGGGTCTCTCGGTTACCCCTTATTACAACAAACCCACCCAAGAAGGCCTCTATCGTCACTATTGTGCGATCGCCGAGGCTAGTGGTCTGCCCCAAATTCTTTATAATGTGCCCAGTCGCACCTGTTGCGATCTCAAACCGGAGACGGTAGCCCGGTTAGCCAGGGTACCCGGTATCATAGGTCTGAAAGAGGCCACCGGGGATCTGAGCCGTACTCCGCTGCTGCGTGAGCTGTGCGGAGAGGAATTCGCGCTTTATAGTGGCGATGATGCCAGTGGATGTGATTTTATGCTGCAAGGGGGAGACGGAGTCATTTCGGTCACCACCAATATTGCAGCGGCCCAGATGGCCGACATGTGTCGTGCTGCGCTGGCCGGTGATGCCGGGCAGGCGCATGACATCAACAATCGATTGATGCCGTTGCATCAGACTCTGTTCTGCGAACCGAGTCCCATCCCGGTGAAGTGGGCCTGCGCCCGACTGGGATTGATTGCGACGGCGACCTTGCGTCTGCCGCTCACCGACCTCACCCCAGAGGGCGAACAAGCGATGACGCGAGCACTGACGACTGCGGAGTTGATGGCGAGTGTTTAAAGCAAATGGAAAGGGAAATGCAGTGCGCCTGGTGCTGAGTGTAGCGACCGTTGCCGTGTTGGCAGCCTGTAGTTCACCCCAGGATCGCAAGATGGCCAACCGTGGTTTCGAGTACGAGGATGCCCGCCTTGAAGGTCGTACGTTTCTGGTGCCGTCCGGGTTGAGTACCCCCGCCTTTAACAGCAATTTCGACATCCCGGCGTTGCCAGAGAGCAGCCGTGACGGTGCTCTTGGCGCCAAGATTGACGTGCGTCCGCCTGCCCAGCTGCTGACAGTGGTACCGGGCAGCCAGGTCGTGCCCAATGCCAGCGAACCCACAGTGGCCTTCTATGCCCTGAGTACCAATCAGAGTGTGGAGCGCGATACCTGGGCCTTCCTGATGAACTTCCTGGCCCAGTACAAGGTGACCACGGAGAAGCTGGATCAGCAGGCTGGCGTCTTGCAGACCGGCTGGTTTGACAACACCAAGGCCCTCGATGGCTGGAGTGAAGAGGATGATGATTTCAACATCCGCCAGCGTTACCAGTTCACAGTGCGCAACGATGCCCAGCGTCATGCCGTCAACATGTCGGTACGGGTGCTGGATCACGAAGAGACCATTGATGGCGAGACCACCAATGTGTTGACGCCAGCCGATGCCCAGAGCTACGCGACCCGCGCCCTGAACCAGTTCTCCCTCTATTACGACAAGCAGCTCAAGTCCCGCGAGCAGCACAAGGCCAACGATGGCATGGGCTTGCAGCTGGGTCTGGACAACAATGAGCTGAGTGCCTGGATTGCGGACGGTTCCTTTGATCTGGTCTGGCGTCGCCTCAATCAGGTGCTGCCGGCCTATGGTTTCACCATCAAGGATACCCAGCAGTCCCTGGGCTGGATCGACGTCGAATACGACGAACCGGGCAGCGATTTCTGGAAAGCCAAGGGCGGTGAGCCATTCAAGCTGGAAGAGGAGAAGTATCGCTTCCAGTTGGGCGAGATGGCGGGGGGCAAGACTTCCATTACCCTGTTCGACAAGGACAAGAAGCCAGTGGCGTCCGGCGTCATCTCCCAGATGTACATCAGCCTGTCCGAGGCCTTTGCCAAGGGCTTGGCTGACCAGGCAGCAAAAACAGAATAGAAACAGGGGCCTAGTGCCCCTGTTTTGTTAGGTTAATCCCCCTGTAAATACAGGGTCTGATGTGCTTGATATGTTAACCCCCCAGAAACAGGGGCCTG
Organism: Aeromonas salmonicida subsp. salmonicida; assembly: GCF_001643305.1. Lineage (GTDB taxonomy): Bacteria > Pseudomonadota > Gammaproteobacteria > Enterobacterales > Aeromonadaceae > Aeromonas > Aeromonas salmonicida. The sequence goes on along the minus strand of NZ_LSGW01000044.1, from coordinate 309,647 downwards.
GTGCCCCTGTTTTATTCCTCCCACAAACAGGAAGTGTTATTAGCCATGAGTCTTGCAGATCAAGTATTGGCGGTGAATGACGATTTGCCGATCCGTACCGATAAACCTGTCCATTCCGGCAAAGTGCGCAGCGTCTACTGGTTGACCCCCGAAGACAGTGCCCGGCTCATAAAAGAGAAAGGCTATGATGTGCCTGCCGATGCGCCGCTCGCCCTCATGGTGATCAGCGACCGCATCTCGGCCTTCGACTGCATCTGGCAAGGTGTCGACGGGCTGAATGGCGTACCGGGCAAAGGAGCTGCGCTCAACGCCATCTCCAGCCACTGGTTCAAGCTGTTCAAGGAGAAGGGACTGGCCGACAGCCACATCCTGGATATTCCGCACCCCTTCGTCTGGATCGTGCAAAAAGCCCGCCCCGTGATGATCGAAGCGATCGCCCGCCAGTACATCACTGGTTCCATGTGGCGTGCCTACAAGGATGGTGAGCGTGAGTTCTGCGGTATTACTTTGCCAGAAGGGCTCAAAAAGGATCAGAAGTTGCCGGAGATTCTTATCACCCCCTCCACCAAGGGTGTGCTGACCGGGCTGGATGGTGTGCCGGAAGCCGATGACGTCAACGTCTCCCGCGCCGATATCGAACGCCACTACCAAGGCTTCAACTTCAGCAAACCGGCTGACATCGATCGCTACGAAGTGCTGCTCAAAGAGGGCTTCAACGTCATCAGCGATGCGCTGGCCTCGCTGGATCAGATCTTCGTCGACACCAAGTTCGAGTTTGGCTATGTCCAGGATGCGGCCGGCAACGAGAAGCTGATCTACATGGATGAAGTGGGCACCCCCGACAGCTCCCGCATCTGGGATGGCGCGGCGCTGCGTGATGGCCAGATCGTCGAGAAGTCCAAAGAGGGTTTCCGTCAGTGGCTGCTCAACCACTTCCCGGATCCGGACATACTGCTCAACAAGAACCGCATGCCGGAACGTTTCGCCCTGGCCAAAGGCAACAAGCTGCCGACCGAGGTGATGATGGATATCTCCAACACCTACGTCGGGATCGCCGAGAAGATCATCGGTCACCCGCTGGTGCGCTCTGCCAATCCGAAGCAGGAGATCATCGAGGTGCTGCGGGATCAGTACGGTCTGATCGACTAAGGGTTGCCGCCTTTTTTTGTCATCGAAAAACAAACGTTTGCTGGTGACAAAAGGCACAAGCCGACCAACAGACGGGCCCCAGTCCGGGGCCCGTTTTTATTGGTGGTCTGGCGGCAAGGGGGCGGCTATCAGCCGTTGACCTTGAACACCTGCCCGGTCTGCACGCCCAGCACGGATTTCTGGTAGGCCAGTGCCACTTTGGCGGCGGGCACCGGCACGAAGCCCGGGAAGAAGTCGGCGTATTTGTCCATCGACTCGGTCAGCACGGTCGGGCTCACCACATTGATGCGCAAGCCCTTTGGCAGCTCGCAGGCGGCGGCCTTCACAAAGTGCTCGATGGCGCCATTGATGGTGGTCGCACTGACTCCCCAGTTGATGGGTTCCTCGCTCAAAATACCGCTGATCAGGGTGATGGAGCCCTTGTCATTCAGATAGGGGATGGCGGCGCGGGTCAGGTTGATCTGGCCCATCAGCTTGCTCTGGAGCCCCACTTGCCACTGCTCGTCGGTCATCTCGGTCAGACCGTTGAAGGCCACGCTGCCGCTGGCGACGACCAGCGCATCAAACTGGCCCACCAGGGCAAACAGCGCCTTGATGGAGGCGGGATCGCGCATGTCGACAGTGGCATCGCCACGGCTGTGACCGACCCGGATCACCTGATGGTCCTTGGCAAGCAGTTCACTGACCGCAGAGCCGACGGTGCCGGAGGCACCCACAATCACAATCTTCATCTGTTTCACTCCTGGTTGGGATAAGTCGATTCTAGCGCGATGAAACGGGGGAAAAAGCGCGTAAAATAAACTCATTGTTTCCATATTGGAGCTAATGATGGATATCGCCCATTTGGCCAGCTTTTACGAGGTGGTGCAGCGAGGCAGCTTCTCTGCCGCTGCCGATGTGCTGGGGGTCAGCAAGGGGATGCTGAGCCGCCATGTCAGCGCCCTGGAAGCCGCTCTCAATGCCCAGTTGTTGCAGCGCACTACCCGCCGGCTCAGCCTCACCGAGGCGGGCAAGACCCTCTATTTGCAGACGGGGCAGATTTTCGCGCTAGTCCGGCAGGCGGAAGAGGATATCCAGGCACTGACCGAGGAGGATGCTGGCCGCTTGCGCTTTACCTGTGCGGTCAGCACAGGGGATCGCATGGTGAGCGAGCTGCTTGGCCATTTTGCAGTGCTCTGCCCGGGTGTCGAGGTCGAACTCAACTTCACCAATGCCATGGTCGACATGAGTCAGGGGGAGAACGACATAGCGCTGCGCGCCATGAGCAGCATCCCCGACAACCTGGTGGCGTTGCCACTCGGTCAGCTCAAGGACGTGGTGGTGGCAAGCCCCGCTCTGCTGGTGCGGGAAGGGATTCCAGCCACCCCCTATGAGCTGAGTAGCCGCCCCTGCCTGTTGCAGGGGAGCAACCCCGCTTGGGAGCAGTGGCACTTTCGCAGAGGAGAGGAAGAGGCCCACATTCTGGTACAAGGCAAGGTGCGGGCCAATCATTACAGTACCGTACTGCAACTTGCACGTGCTGGCATGGGGTATGCCAAGTGCCCTCTGATGCTGGTGGAGCCCGCGCTGGCCGCGGGAGAGCTGGTGACCGTGCTTGACGGGTGGCAGAGTGGCCTGCATCAGCTCCATGTGCTGCACGCCCAGCAGCGGCGGGTGCCACGCAAGATCCGGCTGTTCAAGCAGGTGCTGGCCCAGTGGTTTGCCGAGCGGCCCCGTTACTTGCTCTGACCTGCGTTATTTTTCTGTCATCTTCGGCCGCTACCCTGTGCCCATCGTAGCGATCAGGAAGATGAGCGAGCATGAAGGGTTATCAGAAGTGGAGTGGTTTGACACTGCTGTGGTCGGCGCTGGGCATGAGTACTGCACAGGCCGCCGTCGAGGTGGTGGTCCCACCGGATTTCCAGATCCTGGCGGTCAGTGCGGGCAAGCTGCAAGATGAGCAGCACGCTACCCTGGCGGATGGGGAGCAGCAGTTGTTGGTGCGATATGAGGGGGTGATCCCGAGTCGCAATAGCAGCGAGAACGATCGTCAGGTGCGATCCGATCCCCAGGTGGTGCGCTATCAGGCCAGCAACCAGCGCTTGACGCTGGTGGCCCAACAGCCAGCCGATGAGCAGGCGATGGTGGCCTATGCCAAGGCGCCAGTTGTGACGCTGCAGGCCAATGGTCAGGCGCTCGATACTCAGCAGGATGCACTGATGACCAGCGGCATGCTGATCGGTATGGACTGGCGAGCCCGGCTCGAGGAGTACAACCGCAGTGGTGGCAAGGCAGCGTTGACGATGGCCGGAGTGGCAACCACAGTGGCAGCGGGCAAGGCTGTGCCTGCTGTGGCAACCAGCGAACTGGAGGGGCGGTTGCAGCAACTCTTCTTGCAGGCGGACCCGGAGCTTCGCAAGCGCTTCGTCGGCTGGGCCGTGCCGCGACTTTAAGTTTGCAGCCCGTTGCAGTAACGTGGGGGCTCTCATCGTGCATAGCGCCCACCTTATCCAACGAGGTCTTCATGTTTGAATTGCACACTCGCCTGCAGGCGGATACCCAGCTGCTCGGGGATCTGCCGCTTTGCCGTGTCCTGCTCGCCAAAGACAGCCAGTATCCCTGGCTCATCCTGGTGCCACGGGTAGACAACTTGCGCGAGATCCACCATCTGGCGCCCGCTCAGCAGCAACAGCTGATGCAGGAGTCCTGCGCCGTCGCCACCCTGATGGAACAGGCCCTCAGCCCGGACAAGATCAACATCGGGGCGCTGGGCAATCTGGTACCGCAACTGCATCTGCACCATGTCGCCCGCTTCACCACGGACAAAGCCTGGCCCGGCCCCATCTGGGGGGCTCACCCCGCTTTGCCATATGACCCGCAGGCCTTGCGGACCCAAGCCGATAGCTGGCGTGCCCGGCTTGCCCATCTGGCCGGTTTCATCCCGCTTTGCGTTGATAATTGAGTCAAGTGAGAGGCGGCTCGCTATTTCAGAGCTCAAGCCGCGCTATCTGTTAGAGTTATGATATAGATAAGCCCATTTTCGATGTTCAGGAAGGTCCCATGATAGTGACAAGAGCCGACAACGACGCCGTATTGACCACAGAGGATGTGTTGCTGAGTCTGTGCCATTCGGTCACGGGGGTATTGAGTGCGGCGACCCAGAGTCAGGTGCGTTTCTCCGGCATGGTGCAGCGCATCAGCAAGACCTGTCTCAAGCCGGATATCGGCTGTTTCGTGTTGTTCGACGGTGGTTTCTCCGGCCTGGTCGTGATCAACTTCTCCGCCTCTGCGGCCATGGAGCTGTACGAAAGCTACATGCTCAGCATGGGCCTCTCCAAGGAAGATCTCGCCATCTCCCACACTTCGGACGAGGTGAGCAACGTCATGGGCGAGTTGATGAACCAGATCGTCGGCAGTTTCACCGTCAAGGTGGGCCGGGATCTGCAGACTCACATTACCCAGAACCAGCCGAAAATGCTGGCGCTGAACAAACAGGTGATGCTGAGCGTCGACACCAACCTCGACAACCCGGAAGCGCGGCGGGTTACCTTCTTCACCTCCCGCAACAACATCTTCTATCTGGAGCTGGCGATGGACAGGACAGAGTTCATCCGCATTCACAGTGATGGCATGGACGAAGAGGAGCTGGATCCGGATGCGCTGATCGCCCAGACCAAGCTGGCGGCATCCAAGCCAACGCCGGTTGCCGCCAAGGTGGCCAATGAGCACGACGATCTGCTCGATTCGCTCGGTATCTGACGTCAGCCACGCGCACAAATGCCAAGGCCACCCCATGGGGTGGCCTTGTTGTTGCTGGAATGGACCGGTTTAGAAGTTGTAGAGCAGGCCGGTGCTGACGCGGGTGGCCTGACTGTCGTAGAAGCTGATGTCGGAGTTGGCGGTGGAGTAGGCCGCGGTAAAGGTGGCGGCGAGATCCTTGACGCCGAACAGACTGTGCCAGAAGAAGGTACCGTTGATGGCAAACTCGTTTGCATCGGCGCTCTGGCCGAAGATGGGATTCGCCTCGTCATAGTTGCGCTTGCCGGCATAGACGTTGCTGACGATGGACCACTGGGGGCCACGCTTGGCGTAGGTCAGCTGCAGACCCGTGTTCTTGAAGCTCTCGGTGCTGCCATCAAGCCTGGCTTGCTTGTACAGGATCGCGGGCTCCAGCAGCTGGTTGCCGCCAAAATGCCACTGATAGGAGATCTCCATGTCGTGCACCTTGCCGTTGCGATCCAGCATGGAGGCATAGTGGGTGCCGTGGGTCAGGTCATACTGCTGCCCGCTGCGCTCTTCATCCAGATCCACTTCCCGGCTGGTGAGGCTGCCGTGGAAGTTGCTGCCCCAGATCTTGTCCCAGGTGAAGCGAACCCCTTTTGATTTCACATCGGTGGAGCTGCGATCCACATTGGTGGCGAAGGGATCGCTCCACAGCTCGACCGGCATGGCGTTGAACACCAGGGAGGTGGCGACGATTCCCTTGTCGCCCATCTCCTGACGCAGACCCAGCTGCTGGGTGAAGTCGAAGCGGATCGCATCCTGGATCAGGTTGCCGAGAAACACCTGGGTACGGGTGTCGGCAAAGGTGTAACGGATGTCGGCGTTGATGAGGGGAGTCAGACCGCTTTCACTGTCGGGAGAGCCGAGGTCATTGATGCGGCTGTTGCTGTCATCGCCCGCATAGAAGTTGGACTTGTAGCTGACGGCGTTGACCCCGCCGAGCAGGAAACCGGACCAGCCGGACTGCTTGGGGATCTCCCCCAGATCGGCGTGGGCGGCATTGGCTGCCAGCAGGCCAAGACTCAGCAGGGTGAGAGTGCGCATCGGTAAGACTCCTGAAATAACAAGCTGTTGGATGAAATGGCTCGGGATGATAGGACAGCAAGCTGAACTGCGGCTGACTGAGTCCACCAACGCATGCTATCCCAGTTGGCAGATGGCGTTAATCAATAATTAATAGCGTGACGGCACAAGAGTTCGGCGCTCCGTGCTGGTATTCTGTTCGGCGAATATCGGGGAGAAAACAACAAGATGAAACAAATCAAATCCTGGGCGCAATATTACGTCGATCTGATGACCAAGCTGGGTCTGGTGCGCTTCAGCATGTTCCTGGCGACGGGCATCATAGTGCTGGCCGTCTCCATCCAGATGGGGGTAACCCTGTTTCTGCGCGGCACCGTGGACATAGTCGACCTGGTGCGCTCCGTCTTCTTCGGCCTGCTGGTGACCCCCTGGGCCGTCTATTTTCTCTCCATCGTCGTGGATCAGCTGGAGGATTCCCGCCAGCGACTGACCCGCATGGTGCGCAAGCTGCAAGACATGCGCGAACGGGATCTGGAACTCAACAGCCAGCTGCAGGAGAACATCAGCCGCCTCAACGCCCAGATTGCCGAAACCAATCGGGCCGAGACACTGCGTCAGCAAGCGATCGAGGATCTGGAGAACGAGGTGTTCCAGCGCGAAAAAGCCCAGTTGCACCTGGGCGAGCGTACCGCCTTGCTGCGCTCCTTCATCGACTGCTCCCCCGATCTGGTCTACTACCGCAATGAAGACGAGCAGTTCTCCGGCTGCAATCGCGCCATGGAGGAGCTGACCGGCCGTGTGGAGGCCGAGCTCATCGGGCTGACCCCGTTCGATGTCTACAAGCAGGAGATTGCCAACAAGGTGGTGGAGACCGACAAACAGGTCTTTACCAGTAACGAGCCGCTCACCTATGAGCAGTGGCTGGAATACCCGGATGGTCGCAAGGCCTACTTCGAGCTGCGCAAGGTGCCTTTCTTCGATCGCTTTGGCAAACGGCTCGGCCTGCTCGGTTTTGGCCGCGACATCACAGAGCGCAAGCAATATCAGGACAAGCTGGAGAAGGCGAGCCGCGACAAGACCACTTTCATCTCCACCATCAGCCATGAGCTGCGCACTCCGCTCAACGGCATAGTGGGCCTCAGTCGCATGCTGATGGATACTCCCCTCGACCCCCGGCAGCATCAGCAGCTCAAGACCATCCACCTGAGTGCCGTGACCCTGGGCAATATCTTCAATGACATCATAGATCTGGACAAGCTGGACCGGCGCCGGTTGGAGATAGCGCCGACCCCCATCGACCTGCCCGCCTTCCTGGACGAGCTGGAGACGCTGTCGCGCATCCAGGCGGAGCAGAAGGGGCTCTATCTGCATTTCGATCGGGATGGCGACATGCCGCAGTTCGTGATGGCCGATGGCACCCGCCTGCGCCAGGTGCTGTGGAATCTGGTGGGCAATGCGGTCAAATTTACCGATGAGGGCGGCGTGACGGTACGTTGCCTCTCCCACGCGGCCGATGTGCCGGGCAAGTTGGCATTGCACTTCGAGGTGGAGGATACCGGTGTCGGCATACCTCGCGCCCAGCAGGAGAAAATTTTTGCCATGTACTATCAGGTGCAAGGCAAGAAGCACGCCACCGGCACCGGCATTGGTCTGGCCGTCTCCCGCCAGCTGGTGCAGGCCATGGGCGGTCAGCTCTATGTGGACAGCGACCCGGGTGAAGGTTCCTGCTTCACCGCCGAGCTGGAAGTGGATTGCGTCGAACCTCAGGTGGCTACCTCCGAGCAGGAGATGCCGACCCTCGATATCCTGCTGGTGGAAGACGTGGAGCTGAATGTGACAGTGGCCTGCGCCCTGCTCAACAAGTTGGGGCATGAGGTCAAGGTGGCCCGGGACGGCGCCCAGGCGCTGGCCATGGCCAATCCCGATGACTTTGACCTGATCCTGCTCGACATTCAGCTGCCGGACATGACCGGCTTCGATGTGGCGGCCCAGTTGCTGGCGCGCTACGGCGACAGTTTGCCGCCCATGGTGGCGCTCACTGCCAATGCCACCGGCGATCGCCAGTATTATCGGGATCGCGGCCTGCAGGATGTGATCAGCAAGCCGCTGGGCTCCCGGGCGGTGCGCGAAGTGATTGGTCACCTGTTTGCGGATCTGGCCGACGATGAGGCCGACGAGCAAGCTGATGCAGGCAATCAGGATGCGCTGCTGGACCTGGCCTTTCTTACTGATTACGCCGATACAGTGGGCAAGCCGGTGCTGCTCTCCAGCGTCGAACTGTTCGAGAAGATGATGCCGGACTATATGGCTGTGCTCGACTCCAACATGATTGCCAAGGATCAGGCAGGCGTGGTGGAAGAGGCGCACAAGATCAAGGGAGCGGCCGGTTCCATCGGTCTGCGCCGGCTGCAACAGCTGGCCCAGCTGATCCAGAGCCCGGATCACCCCGCCTGGTGGGAGAACGTGGAGGACTGGATAGAGTCGCTGCGCCGCGAGTGCCCGGGTGACATAGCCCGGCTGAAGCGCTGGCTGCTCTCCTGAGCCTGTCTGCCGCCTCATTACGTTGCCGCTTCAGGCACAGAAGGAGATGAACAAGATGTATCAGCGCCTGATCCCGTCACTGCGCAGTCACCCCTGGGGTGAGGAAGAGTTGCTTGAGGCGACCGAGCTGGATCGTGCCCGCATCGTACAGGCGGCACCTGTGCGCCGGCTGCAACAGAAGACCCAGGTTTTCCCGCTCGATGTGAAGGCCTCGGTACGCAGCCGTCTGACCCATTCGCTGGAGGTGCAGGAGACAGGCCGCCAGATCAGCCGCCGAATTCTGGCGGCGCTGCCTGCGGGTGCGGTGTGCGAGGGGGCCTTCATCAATCTGGTGGAGATGTCCTGCCTGCTGCACGATGTCGGCAACCCGCCGTTCGGCCATTTTGGCGAACAGGTGATGAGCCAGTGGCTGACACAGGAACTGGATACCCTGTTCGCTGCAGCCCTTGGCCAGGCGCCCAGCCCGCAGTGGGCTGAGCTGCGCCAGGATCTGCTGGTGTTTGACGGCAATGCCCAGAGCCTGCGGTTGGTGCACAGTCTGCATGAGCTGAACCTGACCCTGGGGCAGCTGGCCGCCCTGTGCAAGTATCCGCAACAACCCCAACCGGGACTTCATTACGGCCAGCATCACGGCTGGACCAGCAAGCGGGGCATCTTCTTCAGTGAGCAACCCCTCTACCGTTCCCTGAGCCAGAGCCTGGGGCTGGCACCCGGTTGCCGCCACCCGCTGGTCTACATCATGGAGGCGGCTGACGACATCTCTTACTGCATCGCCGATCTCGAAGATGCGGTGGACAGACGCATTCTCAGCCTGAGCGAGCTGCAACAGGCGCTGCGTCTGGCCGATGCAGGCAGCTACATGGCCGTACTGCTGGCGGATGCCACCGCCTCGGACAGAGGCTTCTTCCCCCATTTTCGCCAGCATCTGACTCACGACTTGATCGCGCTGGCCGCCCACACCTATGTGAGCGAGCACGAGATCATACTGAGCGGTGCCTATCCCCAGGCGCTGCTGCACGGTCAGGCTCCGGCGGCCATGGTGCTCGACACCCTCAAGCAGGTGGCTCGCGAGCAGGTTTTCATGCGCCCCGAGGTCGAGGCGCTGGAGCTCGAAGGCTATGCTGCCTTGCGCGGTGTGCTCTCTACCTATGCCTGCCTGCTGGCATTGCCCGCCAGTCAATTCGAGCGTCTGCTGGCCGGGCAGGGGGGCAGCGAGCTCTTCTTCGCCCGTCGCCTGTTTCACCGCTTGTCGGCCCGTCATCTCAAGGCATACCGGCTGGCCGTGGCCAGCAGGGATCCCCGTTTCGACAGCGGTGCAGAGCAGGAGTGGTACTACAGGGTGCGGCTGCTGCTCGACTATGTCAGCGGCATGACGGATACCTATGCGCTGGAAGAGTTCCGCTTGCTGTCCGGGATCTGATACGCCCGCGAGAAGGGCAGGAATGAACGCGCGCAGGCATTGATAGATGACCCACCACCCATATGGGGGTGAGGTTATTGTATAAAATTCGGTCTTTTTTTAGACTGTGGCAACTTGTTCAACTTTCACTTGGTAAGGAGACGAATATGCAACATTCAATGCTAAACGTTGCGTCCGATCGCTGCATTGGCAGCGCGAAGACTCGTGCTCTTTTTTTACCGCGTGGAGGAAACAGGTAACCCCTGTCTTTTTATCACCCGCGGTTGTCCCGCAGGGTGATCTCTTCTCTCCGGGAGAACCGCACGTTCAACTGGAGAATATCATGTCTATCGAACTGGCTCTGCTGCGCACTGTCGAATCCCTGGTTCAGAAACGGATCACCCGGCTGGAGCGCCGCATCAGCTACCTGCACCTCTCACCTGCCTTGCTGAAAGATATCGGCCTGGAAGGGCAAAATGTGCAGATCGCCCACATCCGTGAGCAGGAATATCAAACCGGCTTCCGACTTGGGAATCGAATAACCTGACAAGAAGGGGCTTGGCCCCCTTCTTGCAGGAAAATGGCAGGCTTGGGCCTGCCATTTTTGTATCCGTTTGAGTTTGGTTACGAATTTTCATTCGCACATTTTGCCAAAATCCCTATTATCGCTCTCCGATCTGTTCAGGAGTTATCCATGTTGCGTCTTTGCTATCGCGCCTTCCTGCTGTGCTGGCTTGCCTGCTGGGGCCATGTGGCTTTAGCGCAAACCAGTCTGGACAAGGACCGGCTGGGGCTGTCTGAGCGCCTGTGGCTCGCCTCGCGCAGCGATCTGGTTGTCGGCATGCCCTCTGTGGCCTGGCCCCCTTACGTCTATGCCAATAGCCGGGGGGGGGTCAGTGGTCCGCTGGATGATTTTGCCTCTCTGGTTGCAGGTCGGCTTGGACTGACGCTGCGCTACAAGACCTATCCCTACTACGCTGGTGCCCAGCAAGCTCTGCTTGATGGCGAGGTCGACATGCTGATCGGCGTGACCCCCAGTGCCTCGCGGCAACAGAAAATGCGGTTTACCTCGGATCTCATGGGTCTGCCCCGCGGTGTGCTGTTGGCGAAGGGGAACGATACCCTCTCCCTGGCGGCGGCTCGTCAATTACGCTGGGTGTGTGAACAGGGATTCAACTCCTGTGAGGACCTTGAGAAGCTGGGCATGGACCAGCTGGCGCAGGCAGACAGCAGCGACGAGGCCGTCTTCATGGTGAAAAAGGGGTTGGCAGACGCCTATCTGGCCGATCTGCCTGCCCTGGTTCGCTTGCAACGCCTGCAGCAGCAGGCCGGCCTGAAAGTGATCACTCCGGACTGGGTGACGGATACCTCGCTGGCCATGGCAGTGGGACCCAATAATCAGGGACTGCTGGAACTGCTGGAGCTGGCGCTCAACGACATCCCCCTTGAGGATCGGCGCCGCATTCTGGAGACGGGGGGCATAGTCGACTATGAACTGGCTCATGGCCCTCGCCAGATTATCTTCAACCAGAGCGAGCTGAATTGGCTGGCCTTGCATCCCACGCTCAAGTTTGGCGTTGCACCTGACTGGCCAGCGGTGAGCGAGATCGACGGTGCGGGTCAGCTCAAGGGTTTCATCGCCGACCTGCTCAAGGTGATGAGCACCCGGTCCGGTCTCAAGTTTACTCTGGTACCGACTAGCAGCTGGACCGAAACCCAGGCGCTGTTCCAGGCGCGCAAACTGGATTTCATTCCGGCCATGACACCGACGCCCGAGCGCCGCCAATTCTCTCTGTTTACCCCTGAATACGCCTTCATCCACAGAGTGATCGCGGCCAGACAGGGGGTGGCTGAGCTTGAGGATCTCAATCAGCTCAAGGGGCACAAGGTAGGCATAGTCGGTGGTTCTGTGGAGGAACTGGTGCTCAAGGAGGTGGGAGCCTATCCGGTGACGGTCAGCAGTGATACCAGGCTGTTGCCCCTGCTCGATCAGAATGAGGTCGATTATGTGCTGATGAGCATGACAACGCTGCAACTGGCGTTGCAGAAGGGATTCAACAACCGCTATCAGGTGGTCTTCTCCGGCAACGAGTTGCGAGTGCCCGTCGCCATGGCGGCCCATCAGCAAGATCCCATGTTGCAGCAGATCCTGACCAAGGTCTTGCTCTCCATCCGGCCTGACGAGTTGTCGAGGCTGGAACAGAAGTGGCTCTCCCTCACCATCCAGACCGGCATCAACCCGGCGACAGTGCTGCTCTGGTCCTCTTTCGGTATGGGGGCCTTTCTGCTCTGCGTGCTGTTGTTCATGGGCTGGAACCGCACGCTGCGTCGCCAGATAGTCCAGCGCCAGCTGGCCGAGCGCAAATTGAACGAGCAGCTGACCTTTGTGCAGACCCTGCTCAACTCCCTGCCCAACATGGTGGCACTGCGTGACCGGGAGCAGAGCATCACGCTGTGCAACCAGGCTTATCGGGATGCTTTCCTTGGTGCCTGCGTGGGCGATGAGTGTATCGATCTTGACGGCATGCCGCCCCAGGAGCGTGAGCGGGTGCTCAAAGAGGAGCAGGATGTGTGGCACAGCGGCAAGCAGTTGGAAGGGGCTGGTTACAGTCGCCGCCAGGATGGCACCCTGTTTCACGTCATCTATGCCAAGCGCCCCTACCGCTCACCGAGCGGCGATATGCTGGGTGTACTGACGGTGCTCACCGATGTGACCCGTATCAAGGAAGCCGAGGCGCGGGCCCGCAAGGCGGAGACCCGGCTCACCCAGATCACCGACAGCATGCCGGGTATCGTATATCAGTACCTGTGGCAGGGGCCGGGCCAGGGGCGCTTCCTCTATGCCTCGCAAGGGGCGAACGAGATCCTGGGGGCCAGCCAGCAGGAGATGCTGTCAGCGGAGTCCGGGGGCGAGGTGTTCGGCTTTACCGAAGAGGCGCTGCAGGATTTTGTCAGCAAGGTTGCCAACCACGCCGAGACACTGGCACCGCTCGACCTGGAGGTAAAGGTAGAGCGCCCTGAGGGGGATCGCTACCTGCAGGTGCGCGGCAGTTTCGTGCCGCAGGATGAGGGGAATCTGATCCTCAACGGCGTGATCCAGGACATCACTGCCCTCAAGCGTCAGGAGCATGAGCTGAGGGAGGCGCGCGCCTATGCGGAGCAGGCGATGCAGGTGCGCAGCCGTTTCCTCGCCACCATGAGCCACGAACTCAGAACCCCCATCTCCGGCATGCACGGCATGCTGGAGCTGCTGCAGATGAGCGAATTGAATGAAGATCAGCGTTACATGCTGCGCAACGTCATCACCTCGACCAACAACCTGCTCTATCTGGTCAACGATGTGCTCGACTTTTCCAAGATAGAGGCGGGCCAGCTGCAACTGCATTATCAAGCCTGCCGTCTCGCCTCCGTGATCTGTGACGTGATCCGTGGTCATGCCACCCTGGCCCATGGCAAGGGGCTCAAAGTGACACTGGATTGGGCGCCAGACGTGCCGGACCAGGCGCGTATCGATGCTGTGCGGGTGGGACAGGTGCTCTCCAATCTGCTCAACAATGCGGTCAAGTTCACCGAGCGGGGGGAGATCCGTATCCAGGTCAGTTATCGCGCCGAGCAACTGCTCATCGCCGTCAGTGATACCGGTATCGGCATTGCCGAAGCGAAGCAGGATCGCCTGTTTACCCCATTCGAGCAGGTGGAATCCGACATAAATCGACGCTTTGGCGGCACAGGGCTGGGGCTGGCCATCTGTCATCAGCTGGCGCAGAAAATGGGGGGCAGCCTGGCCCTTGAGAGCAAACCCGGCCAGGGAACCCGCCTGACGTTCAGCTTTCCGTTGACCGAGAGTCGATGGGATGCACCTGCGCTGGCGGGTCAGGAATGGTGGCTGTTTGGCGAGGATGCCGCCTTGCAGTCTGCCATGCAGCGGCTGGGGGCCAGGCTGAATCGTCTGGAGCCTCAGCAGTGGCAACAGCCACTGAGTGGCTTGCTGTTCGCGGAGGAGGGCTGGCTGGAACAGGCCCTGGGCAGCGATTGGCTGACACGTTTACAGCAATCCGCGCTCAAGGGCATAGTGCTCTCCCCGCTGGAGGCACTGCGCGGCCGCATGGGATCGGATGCCGGCAATCTCCGCTCTATCCGGATCTGTTGCTGGAAACCTGCCATCAGCTGCTGGGAGAGAAAGCGATCAATCCGGTCGAGGCCCATACGGCCAAGTTGCAAGGACGCGTGCTGGTGGCCGATGATCATCCTATCAACCGTGCTCTGCTGGCCCGTCAGCTCGCCATTCTGGGGGTGGATGCCGAGGTGGTGGATGATGGCGAGAAGGCGCTGCGCACCTGGCAGGGGCAAGATTTTGCCTTGCTGCTCACCGATTGCCACATGCCGGTGATGGATGGCTATACCCTGACACGGACCCTGCGAGGGCAGGGGGAACAGGCGCCCATCATTGGCGTCACGGCGGATACGTCAGAAGAAGCCAGTCTGCAGATGCAGGAGGCCGGCATGAACGACATGCTGTTCAAGCCTTACACCCTGGATACCTTGCGCCAGATGCTGGAGGACTGGTTGCCGGTCGTTGCACCGGTCGCCGAGGTGATACCTGTGCCTGCCGAACCCGCTGCGGATCTGGGGGCATGCTGGATCTCGCTGTTTGGCGATGAGGCGGTGGCCCGCAGCATGGCGCGGGAGTATCTGGATTCCAACCGCCAGGATAGTGATGACATGATGCAGGCATTGGCCCGTCAGGATACGTATGCTCTGGTAGAGACTGCGCACCGCATCAAGGGGGCTGCCCGCATGGTAGGACAGCTACCATTGGCAGAGGAAGCTGCCCGACTCGAAGCGGCGGCCCGACTGAAACAACTGGAAGAACTCACCGAGTTGAGCCAGACAGTACAGGCGCTGATGAACTCTATAACACGCGAAATTGGACTATGGCTCGATGAACAAGACACAGCATGAGTTGGCGATCATGGTGGTGGAAGACCACGCGTTTCAGCGCAAGGCACTGATGCACCAGATCCGTGGGCTCGGTTATACCTCACTGCTGGAGGCTCAGGATGGCGTGGAGGCACTGGCAATGTGTCAGCGCCATCAGGTCGACATTCTGTTTTGCGATCTGCGCATGCCCGGCATGGATGGCATGGCGTTGCTGCGCCGTCTGTCCCTCGGGGGCTTTCGTGGCGGTATCATCCTCTCCAGTGCACTGGAAGATGACGTGGTCGAGGCCGTGTTGCGGATGAGCGCCGCCTATGGCCTACAGGTGCTTGGGCGCATCGAAAAGCCCTCCAGCCAGCAGCAGATCAGCCAGTTGATCGGCGCCTGGCGCCCACAGCAGGAGCGGGCTCAGGAGGAAGATGGCCACAGCCTGACGCTGGATGAGCTGAGCCGGGCATTGGAGCAGGATCAACTGCTGCCCTGGTATCAGCCCAAGGTGAGTTTTGGCTCGGGGCACTGGGTCGGCATGGAGGCGCTTGCCCGTTGGCAGCACCCTGACTACGGCCTCATCTCGCCGGTGCGCTTCATCCCCCTGGCGGAAAACAACGGCCTCATCGGGTGATCATCAGCAAGTCTCTGCGTGACGGTCACCTGTGGGAGCAGACAGGTCTCTCCCTCAATCTGTCGATGAACCTCTCAACCACCTCCCTCATCGAGGGGGATCTCTGCAATACCCTGATCAACCAGTGCCAGCGCTGGAGCATCAACCCCGAACTCATCACCCTGGAGGTGACCGAAAGCTCGTTCGTCAAGGATCTGGGCAAGTCGCTGGAAGTGCTGACCCGGCTGCGGATGCACGGCTTTGGCCTCTCCATCGATGACTTCGGGACCGGCTACTCCTCCATGCAGCAGCTGGCGCTGCTGCCCTTCACCGAGCTCAAACTGGATCGCTCTTTCGTCGATCGCTGCTATGAGGACCCCTCCCGCTTGGCCATAATAGAGTCAAGTATCGAACTGGCCCGCAAGTTGGGACTCAAGTCGGTCGCCAAAGGGGTAGAGGATGAGCTGACCTGGCGACTGCTGGCCAGATTGGGGTGCGATGTGTGTCAGGGCTTCTTCTCCGCCCGGCCCATGCCGCGGGATGAATTGATGGGGTGGCACGACACCTGGCGCGAACGATTACCCGGCCTGATCGGGGACTGATCGCCAGGCGGCATGCCCGCAGTTGAACAAGGACGTTCATGAAAATTTCAAGCAAGTTGTTGTTTAGTTTCTGTTTTATCAATCTGTTGGTGATCCTCTCCTCCGGCCTTGTCTATCACCAGCTCGGCCGGATCGGCGAGGTTGAGACAGCGCTGCTGGAGCAGGCGCTGCCTGCCCTGCAACGGGATGAGGCGAGCCAGAAGGCGCTGGTGGCCACCGTCTCCTCCTTGCGTGGTTATCTCATTCTTGGCAAGGATCCGGTCCAGGCATCCCGCCTCAAACAGGAGTGGGAAGGGGCCTGGCAAGCCATCGAGCAGCAGCAGTTCACTCCCGCACTTGCCCAGTCGCTCAAGGCCTTCAAAGGACGCCAGGAGCAGGTATGGGCCATCGCCCACACAGAGGAGAACCTGCCCGCTCACACGCTCATGCTGCTGGAGGCGGGCCCGCTGGCAGAAGCGGCCCTCGATCAGTTGCAGTCATTCGCCAATGAAGAGGTGGCCACCCCGCAGGATCAGTTGCCAGGGGACCGCCGTCTGCTGCTCAAGCAGGTGGGGGATGCGTATAACAGCCTCTCCAATGCCCTCTCAGCCCTGCGGGACTTCCTCATCTCGGGCGACCCCGAATATGGCACCAAGTATCAGGATTACTACCAGTTCCATCAGCAGCGGGTCGCCGAGCTGAAACAGCAGCAGGCCCATTTCTCCGAGGCCCAGAAGAGCCTCTGGTCGCTGTTTGAAGAGATGTCAGCGCCCTTTGCCGAACTGGTCGGTCAGGTGATAAGCAAGCGTCAGGCCCCGGACTGGGATCAGGCCAATCATCTGATGGCAACCGACATAGAACCTGCGTTGACCCAGCTGGCCAGTCAGCTGGCCGCCCAGGTGACCCAGACTCGCTCTGAAGTGGACAGCATGGGGGAGAAGATGGCCAGTGCCGGTCAGACCATCAACCGTACCCTGTTGCTGGCTACCCTGACCGTCATAGTGCTGGGCACCCTGGTCGCCCTGCTGTTCAGTCGCCGTCTGACCCGGGACATCGCCAGTCTGGTGGTGCGGGCCGATCAGGTAGCCAATGGCCGTCTGCCGTCCCGCCCTCTGCCGGTGCAGAGTCAGGATGAGCTGGGTGGATTGACGGGATCCATCAACCAGATGTCGCTGCAGCTGCGTCAGCTGGTCGGCGAGATCCAGGGCGCCGTGGGGCAGGTGGAAGGGGCGTGTGTCGAGGTGGGTAACACCACCAGGGCCATCGTCGACGATCTGGCGAGTCAGAATCAGCGGGTGGATACGGTGGCGGCGGCGATCGAACAGATGTCGGTCAGCACCCGTGATGTGGCGGGGAACATAGCCGAGGCGGCTCGAGTGGCCCATCAGGCTGAGGGACAGACACAGCAAGGGGGCAGTGCCCTCGGTCGCATGACCACCACAATGCAGGAGATTGCCGCCATGATAGTTCAGGCCAATCAGGCCATGGGGCTGCTCAGTGCCCAGAGCGAACAGGTCGGCCGGGTGACCGAGGTGATCGCCACCATCGCTGAGCAGACCAATCTGCTGGCGCTCAACGCCGCCATCGAGGCGGCGCGGGCCGGGGAGCAGGGGCGTGGCTTTGCCGTGGTGGCCGATGAGGTGCGTTTGCTTGCCAGTCGCACCAGTCAATCAACCGAGGAGATCAGTCAGACCATCGCCAGTATTCAGCAACAGACCCGCCAGACGGTGAGCACGGTCGGCAGCGGTACCCAGTTGGTCGAAGAGGGCCGCAACGCCGTTGCCTCTGTGACGCAGACCCTGGATACCATGCTGCAGCTGGTGCAGGATCTGTCCGGTCAGCTGGGGGCCATTGCCACCGCTACCGAGCAGCAGTCGCGGGTTGCCCAGGAGGTGGCGGGCACAGTGGAAGAGATCGCCGGGCTGAGCCGACAATCGAGCCAGCGCAGCCAGCAGGGGGAAGAGATAGTGGCCAGACTGGCACAGGATACGGGTCGTTTGACGTCCGTCATCAGTCGCTTCGAACTGGGGGCCTGATAACGCCGCCAAGGCGTATGATCTGGATAAATAAATGAGGCGGGCCAGATGGCCCGCCTCAGCATTGGTACAGGCGGCAGGCAGCCTGATAGTCGAAGCTGCTTGAGGAATGAGGCGTTGCTTGTCATGAACGCCTGCTTGATGAGGGTCATTACAGGCGGCGAAAAGCCTGATTGTCGAAGCTGCTGGAGGTCTCCTGGTTGAGCAGGCTGACCAGCAGGATGGCGCGTTTCTCTCCATCTGGTTCCAGATAAATCGCCTCGAATCCGGCCAATGGGCCCGATTCGATCAATACCTTGTCGCCCTGGGTTGGCAGATTGGCGTAGCTGGCTCTCGCCTCGTCGCTGTCGTCACGGCTCATCAACTGATAAACCAGCTGGCTGCTGATGGCGGTCCACTCCTTGCCGAAGTGGATGATGCGGCTGATGCCACGGGTCGACTTCAGGGTGACCGGCGTGACCTCCTCCAGATCCACATAGATAAACAGATAGTTGGGAAACATGGGTTCCCGCACAGGGACACGCTTGCCCCGTCGCAGCTTCTCGATCTCGACCATGGGGTAATAGGACTCAATCCCCTGGGCTTCGAGATGGGCGCGTGCGCGGGCCTCTTCCTTTGGCTTGCAGTAGGCCAGATACCATTTTTTCATGTTCTGTTACGTTCGTGTTGCCGTGCTCCCGGTTATGATAACCGCGGCAATAAAAAAGGCCACGCTTGGCGTGGCCTTTTTTGCTGAGTGAGTGATTACCAACCTTTGACGATGCCGCCTTTGAACAATTCGTCAGCAGTTTTGTACACTTCGTCGCTCTGGAAGGCCTGGACGAACTCCTTCACCTTGGCGTCATCCTTGTTGTTGCCACGGGAGACGAGCAGGTTGACATAGGGAGAATCCTTGTCTTCCACGAACAGACCGTCACGGCCTGGCAGCAGATCGATCTGGGAGGCATACACGGTATTGATGATGGCCAGGTCCACATCTTCCAGGGAGCGTGGCAGCTGTGCCGCTTCCAGTTCAACAATCTTCAGCTTTTTCGGGTTGCTGGCGATGTCGAGCACAGTCGCTTCCAGACCAGTGCCTTCCTTCAGGGTCAGCAGGCCCTGCTTTTGCAGCAGGATCAGAGAGCGGCCCAGGTTGGTCGGGTCGTTCGGCACGGCGATTTGCGCGCCCTCTTTCAGATCGGCCAGGGCCTTGATCTTCTTGGAGTAGCCGGCGATGGGGTAGACGAAGGTGTTGCCAACCGGTACCAGATCGAAGCCGCGATCCTTGACCTGGCTATCCAGATACGGTTTGTGCTGGAAGGCGTTCAGATCGATGCTGCCATCGTTCAGGGCCACGTTCGGGGTGGCAAAGTCGGAGAAGGTGACCACTTCGACATCCAGACCGAACTTGTCCTTGGCGACCTTGGCCGCGGCTTCCACCAGCTGGGATTCCGCCCCGGCAATGGCGCCTACTTTCAGGGTCTTGCTCTCTTCTTTTTGACCGCAACCGGCCAGTACCAGGCCAGCCAACAAGGCAGCCGCAACGGATTTAATGCCAAATTTCATAAAAACCTCCTGTCAGAAATCGACGATTAACGATGATCACATGTGTTGACCAGGCGCTCACCCGCGCTCTGGATGATTTGAACCAGTAAAACCAGAATCACAACGGTTGCCAGCATGACGGTGGGGTCAAAGCGCTGATAACCGTAGCGAATACCCACATCGCCCAGGCCACCCCCTCCGATGGCACCGGCCATGGCGGAGTAGTTCACCAGCGTGACCAGGGTAATGGTGACGCTGTTGATGATGCCGGGCAGGGCTTCTGGCAGCAGCACCTTGGTGATGATTTGCAAAGGTTTGGCACCCATGGCCTTGGCCGCTTCCAGCAAGCCGTCCGGCACCTCCATCAGAGCACCTTCCACCAGGCGGGCGATGAAGGGCACGGAGCGGCCAATGTTGACAAGGATGCCGAGCAGCTTGTTCAGGGCCGGGTTGGCCAGGATCTGGCCCGCCTTGGTGACGTGCAGTGCTACCCCAAGGGGCAGGCCAAGCAGGCAGCCAAACAGGGCGGAGGCAAACACCATCAGCAGGGTATCACCGAGGGCGGTGACCAGCAGATTAATCATGGCTTCGGACATAACCCATTACCTCCAGCTGAATATGGTTGTCTATCAGGAATTGCTGAGTCGCCTCGCACTGGGCCTCATCCCCGAACAGTTCTGCCAGCAGGAAGCCGAACTTGACGCCCCCGGCGTACTCGATATCGGCGCTCAGTATGCTGATATCGATGTTGAAGCGACGACTCGCCTCTGAAATCAGCGGTGTATCGACAGTGCTGCCGGTAAAGCCGAGTTTCACCAGCGGATAGCTGCCCGCCACTCGCTCGCTGCTCATGCGGTCCTGATACTCCTGCGGCACCTCCAGATGGATGGTGGAGTGGATGAAATCACGGGCCAGCTGGGTCTTGGCATTGCTGAAGAACCAGGCGACCTCGCCCTGCTCGATCAGACTGCCGTCGCTGATGATGGCCACGTCATCACAGATCCCCTTCACCACATCCATCTCGTGGGTGATGAGCAGTATGGTGAGCCCCAGCTTGACGTTGATCTCCTTGAGCAGGCTCAGGATCGAACGTGTGGTCTGCGGGTCGAGGGCCGAGGTGGCTTCGTCACACAGCAATACCTTGGGAGCCGGTGCCAGGGCGCGGGCGATGGCGACACGCTGCTTCTGGCCGCCGGACAGCTCGGACGGATAGGCGTGGGCGCGGGCTTCCAGCCCGACCAGCGCCAGCAACTCGCCGACCCGGGTCTGGATTTGGGACTTGCTCCAGCCTGCCAGTTCCAGCGGGAACGCGATATTGGCGAACACTGTGCGGGAGGAGAGCAGGTTGAAGTGCTGAAAAATCATGCCGATCTGGCGGCGGGCCTGGGTCAGCTCCCGCTCCGGCAGCGCTGTCAGGTCCTGGCCGTCGACGATGACCTGCCCCTCTGTCGGGCGCTCCAGCAGGTTGACACAACGGATGAGGGTACTCTTGCCGGCACCGGAGGCACCGATCACCCCGAAAATTTTGCCTTGTGGCACATGCAGGCTCACGTCACGCAGGGCGTGCACGGCATCACTGCCTTTACCGTAGACTTTGTTGAGACCGATCAACTTAATCATGGATTCTTCCGTGCTAACAGCCTTAAAGCACAGGGCGCTACAGGCGGGTGAATTGGGCAGAGGTTCCACTGGGTTACTCTGTCATCATGGAGGATGATGCTAAGATGTCTGGATGGCTATGTCAACGCATGTTTCTACGTCTAGACGTCTAAAAAAGTGATAAGGATTCTCGCCGGATGACTAACGACGACAGTGGTTTATCAGGCCGCAATATTGTATTTGGCTATTATTGATTTTCTCCGAATATAGCCTGGATAATCTACTTTCCATTTCTGTTTTGTTGGTTATGAGAGCAGGAGTGCTGTTCGCACTCTTTGGCTGCCACCAAGATGGCACAAATCGTTCCACTTTGTTCCTTTATCTCTTTTGTTATCCATCCCCTTGATGCAGCACAAAAAGCGACCTCCTTTGGTTTGGGATATGTGTGGTTGTTTTTTATACTCAACAGGTGTGGCGTGGCAGGAGGAGTGAGTGATGCGATTTCAACAGATCAAGGATTTGCTGTCTTACCTCGAACAGGTTCATCACCAGCTCGGACTCTGTTATGGGCGACTGATGGCAGAAGTGGATGGCGAGCGCAGCCGCATGTTGCTGGCGTATCTGCAAGGGCGGGAGGATGAAGCGAGTGCCCATCTGCACGATTATCAGGGACAGCTGAGTCAGGGGGTCAAGGAAACCTGGCTGGAGCGGGGCTTCAGCGAGGATCTGCTGCCCGAGATCCAGCGGTTGGCACTACCTGCCAGTGCCCAGACTCAGGACATAGTGCAGCAGGTGTGTCGTCAGGAAGAAAAACTCATCGGCGAGCTGAGCCATCTGGCCCGCGAGTGCCCGACCGACGAGACGGCTGCCTTGCTGACTTCGCTGGCGTCGCTGGAACAAACCCGCTTGACCCGACTGGTACACGGTGTGCATCGGCTCGACGACATCTAGCCGCGGTAAAGGTGCAACGAAAGAGGCCCGGCATTTGCCGGGCCTCTTTTCTATCATCGACCCAAAGTGGGGATGCCGCCTTACTGCTGTTCGGCGCTGCGTTCGGCCGCATGAAGGGCAGCCCCTATGATGCCAGCCTGATTGAGACTGGCGGCTGCCACCAGCGGCGCGCGGGTTTCGATGCGATCGATGAATTTGTCGAGCTTGGCTGAGCTGCCGCCCCCCAGGATAAAGAGGTCGGGGGAGAACAGAAACTCCAGTCTGGCCAAATACTTGTTGAAGCGTTTTCCCCAGCGGCTCCAGGAGAGATCCTCCCGCTTGCGCACCGCATCCGAACAGTAGTGCTCGGCTACCATGCCTTCCAGCATCAGGTGACCCAGCTCGGTGTTGGGCAGCAGCTGGCCGTTGACGAACACGGCAGTACCTATGCCGGTACCAACAGTGATGAGGATGATGATCCCCTTGCGATCCTTGCCGGCACCAAAGCGCATCTCGGCCAGACCCGCCGCATCGGCATCGTTGAGCACATGGCAGGGCAGGCCGGTCACATCCGAAAACAGGTGGGCAGCATCGGTCTCGATCCAGCTCTTGTCGATGTTGGCTGCGCTCTTGGCAATGCCGTTGTGGATGGTGGCGGGAAAGCCGCAACCCACAGGGCCCTTCCATTGGAAGTGTTCTACCAGTGCCTTGAGGGTATGTGCCACGGCCGCCGGGGTCGCCGGTTGCGGTGTTGCCAGACGGTGGCGTTCGCCAATCAGCTCGCCTGTTTCGGTATCGACCAGGCATCCCTTGATCCCTGAGCCACCGATATCCACTCCCAACATCTGCATCAGATTGTTCCTTTTATAGTGCTTATGGTGCCGACGGTTAACCGCCGACAGAGCATGAAAAAATGGTGTGCATCCGGCAAGGGGCAGATCGCTTATGCGTGATCCGGCAGACCTTTTTCGATGCAACGGATCAGCAAGCGTGTCTTTTTGTTGTCATCCTGCTGGCGTTTGGCCAGGGTCGTCAGTGCCCACGCTATGTGTTCGGCCACCATGGGCTCGGCGCTGGTGAGCGCCAGTTGCAGGGCGGCGATCACCTCTGGTGTAGCCGGGCCGTTGCCAAGCGCCACCGCCAGGTTGCGGCGCCAGCGTTGATAGCCGATGCGCCGGATCGGGCTCCCCTCAGTGTGCTTGAGAAATTCGCTCTCGGCCCAGCGCCACAGCTCCAGCAGGGGCGGGCGGTGCAGGTTGGGGCGCGCTTTGAAGTCGGGTTCCGGGCTTGCATCTGCATAGCGATTCCAGGGGCAGATGAGCTGGCAGTCGTCACAACCATAGATGCGATTGCCCATGAGCGGCCTGAACTCTTCCGGGATGGGACCGTCGTTCTCTATGGTGAGGTAGGAGATGCAGCGGCGCCCATCCACCACATAGGGCGCGACTATGGCACCGGTCGGGCAAATATTGATGCAGGCCACGCACTTGCCGCACAGCTCTTTTTCCACCGGGGCATCGATGGGCAGGGGCAGGGCGAGCAGCAGCTCCCCCAGAAAAAAGAAAGAACCGGCCGATTCGTTGAGCAGTAGCGAATGCTTGCCGACCCAGCCCAGTCCCGCCTTGGCGGCCAGCGGCCGCTCCAGTATGGGGGCCGAGTCGACGAAGGGGCGCCACTCTCCCATTGTGTCCTGGGTGGTTTGAAACAGCGCCTGACAACGCTGTTCGATCCGCTCCCCCAGTTGCTTGAGGCGGTTGCGCAGCACCTTGTGGTAGTCGCGGCCGAGAGCGTAGCGGCTGATGTACCCGAGGGTCGGATCGCGCAGGGTGGCGGCAAAACCCGCCTCGAAGGGGAGGTAGTTCATGCGCACCGACACTACCCGCAGTGTGCCCGGCAGCAGCTCATGGGGGCGGGCCCGCATCATGCCGTGTCGGGCCATGTAGTCCATGCTGCCGTGATGGCCTGCATCCAGCCAGGCCTGCAGCCTGGGCTCCTCGAGGGTAAGATCCGTGTCCGTGATACCGACCTGGTCAAATCCTAGCTCGCCTGCCCATAGCTTGATATCGTGAGCCAACTGCTGAAAATCAGGCGTAGTCATGCGGCATCGAGCCCCACAGGCTTGATGTCCTGGGTCAACCGGTAGTGAAAATCAGATGTGGTCATGTCGCATCGCGTGCCCGAAGCGTCTCAGCCAGGGCTAATGGATGAAAGTCAGGAGCCGTCATGGTAAAGGTCATCGGGGATGCTATCAGCGGGAAAGAGGTGCGCAGTTTACCACAATCACTGTGGCGGACTGAACAGATCCGCGCGCTGGAGCAGCGCTGGGCCAAGCGGGAAGGGCAGGAACGCTACGCCCTGATGGAGCGTGCCGGTGCGGCGCTGCGTACCTACGCCACCCATCATTGGCCACGGAGCTGCCGTTGGTGGATCTTTGTCGGCCCGGGCAACAACGGCGGAGATGGCTATGTGCTGGCGCGTCTCGCCAGACAGATAGGCCTTGAACCCCGGGTGATCGCTGCCAGGGCGCCTGACGAGCTGAAAGGGGATGCCAGGCGAGCCGCCGATGACTGGCTGGCGCTGGGGGGACTGTGCTGATGGCAGGCGCCAGCGAGCTGGATTCACTGCCGCCGCCGGACCTGGTGATAGATGCACTGCTTGGCACGGGTGTCCATACCCCCCTCTCGCCGCTTCTGACAAAGATCGTCGCAACAATGAATAGCTTGGGCGCGCCTGTGTTGGCGGTGGATCTGCCCTCCGGCCTCAATGCCGATACCGGCTGTGCCATGGGGGCGCTGGTGCGTGCCACTCGAACCCTCACCTTCATCGGCATCAAGCAAGGCATGCTTACCAGCGATGGTGTGGATGGGGTGGGCCAACTCGACTGCGATCCCCTAGGAGTCATGCCAGAGGAGACGCTGCAAGCGGCGGCTGAGCGGATTGATTATCCCGGCCTCAAACACCTGCTTACCCCGCGCCAGCGCTCGGCTCACAAGGGCTCCCACGGCAAGGTGCTGCTGGCCGGGGGCAATGTGGGCATGCAGGGAGCCATAGTACTGGCGGGTCTTGCCTGCCTGCGGGCGGGAGCGGGTCTGGTACGGGTGTGCCAGCATCCGAGTCATGGGCCCGTCAGCCTCTATCAAGCCGAGTTGATGAACTCAGTGGTTGAACCGAATGAGTACTGGGCTTCGGTGCGGCTGGTGGGGCCGGGACTCGGTCAGGACGAATGGGGTCGGCGCCATTTTGAATTATTGGTCAATGACAGCTTGCCGCTGGTATTGGACGCCGATGGATTGAATTGGCTGGCGCTATGTCCCCGTCATCAGGATAATTGGGTGCTCACGCCTCACCCGGGTGAGGCGGCACGCCTGCTGGGCTGCTCCATTGCCGACATTGCAGCGGATCGCTTTGCCGCTGTGCGGCGCCTGCAGCAGCGATTTGGCGGCGTAGTGCTGCTCAAGGGCGCGGGGTCGCTCATTGATGACGGCAAGCAAATCACGCTCTGTGATGAGGGCAATCCCGGCATGGCCAGTGGCGGCATGGGCGATCTCTTGTCTGGTATAATCGCCGCCCTGTTGGCTCAGGGCTGGTCTGCCGTCGAGGCAACCCGGCTGGGAGCCGTGATCCACGGGGAAGCGGCCGATCTGGCCGCCGCAGACGGAGAGAGAGGTATGCTGGCATCAGACCTGCTGCCCTTTATCCGTCGACTGGTTAATCCCGACTCCATAACAAGTTAAAGAAGAACATGGCAAAACAGTTGATGATGACACTGCCGGACGAGGCAGCAACAGTGGCACTGGGTGGCCGTCTGGCACATGCCTGCCTGCAGGCGACCACGGTGTTCTTGCACGGCTCCCTCGGGGCCGGAAAAACCACCCTGACCCGTGGCTGGGTGCAAGGGCTGGGGCATCAGGGCAAGGTCAAGAGCCCGACCTATACCCTGGTTGAACCCTATGAACTGGCCGATTGGCAGGTTTATCACTTCGATCTCTATCGTCTGGCTGATCCGGAAGAGCTGGAGTTCATGGGTATCCGTGACTACTTTGCTGCCAATACCCTCTGTCTGGTGGAGTGGCCGGAGAAGGGGGAAGGCTGGCTGCCGGCGCCCGATCTGGACATTACCCTGACTTATGTAAACGAGCAGCGTGAGGCTCTGATAGAAGCCCGCACTGCTATTGGCGAAGCCATTCTGGAACGGTTGTCATCTACGTGCGCTTGATCCTTGTTATTGCCCTCTCTCTGATGGCCTTACCCTCCTGGGCGAATCAGCTCAAGAGTGTGCGGGTATGGCCATCGCCGGATAACACCCGGGTGGTGCTCGACATGAGCAGTGCTCCCAATTACAACTACTTCACCCTGACCGGCCCGGATCGACTGGTGATCGACCTCAAAGGGGCGAACAACGTCGCCAATCTGGCCCGTATCGGGAACAACAGCGAGCTGGTGCGCAAGATCCGCGAGAGCTCGCCGCTGGAAAAGGGTGGACTGCGGCTGGTGCTGGATCTCAGTTCCACCATCAAACCCGTGGTGTTTCCGCTGGCGCCGGCAGGCCCCTATGGCCACCGGTTGGTGATAGACCTGCCTTATGAAGAGAAGCGCTCTGCCGCCGCCGTGCAAGCCACTCCTGTGGGGGGTAAAGGCAAGGGGGTGGTGATCGCAATCGATCCGGGCCACGGCGGGGAAGACCCGGGCTCCATCGGCCCCCGTCGCACCTATGAGAAGCGAGTCACCCTGGCGGTATCCCAGAAGCTGGCGGCACTCATTGACAGGGAACCCGGCATGCGCGCCGTGCTGACTCGCCGCGGGGACTACTTCGTGGATCTGAACAAGCGCTCCGAAATTGCCCGCAAGGCCAAGGCGGATCTGCTGGTCTCCGTCCACGCGGACAGCTTCCACAACTCGACGCCGCGCGGCGCCTCTGTCTGGGTGCTGTCGACCAATCGCGCCAACCGCGAGATGGGCAGCTGGCTGGAGAAACAGGAGAAACAGGGGGAACTGCTGGGTGGGGTAGGCAAGGTATTGGCCGAATCCGACCCGAATCCCTATCTGGCGCAGACCTTCCTCGATCTCTCCATGGACAAGTCCCGTGCCGAGGGCTATGACGTCAGCCGCCAGATCCTGCGCTCCATGGGCAAGGTGGCCAGATTGCACAAAAAGGCGCCGGAGCATGCCAGTCTGGCTGTGCTGAAAGCCCCGGACATTCCCTCCGTGCTGGTAGAGACAGGTTTTATCTCCAACCATGCGGAAGAAAAGCTGCTGGCTACCCCCGCCTATCAAGACAAGCTGGCCCGTGCCATCTTCGAGGGGATCCGCAATTACTACCGCGCTCATCCGACCAAGGGCGCCATGCTGACTGGCAAGGGACAGGCCAGTCGGCCGGCTGCCGTCAGCAGGCCCGTTGCCGTCAACAAGCCTGCCGCCGTGAGCAAACCGGTGCAGGTACAATCCCAGCCCGTGGTGACCAATCGTATGCCTGCCACAGTGCGCGATGGTGGTGCGCCTGTCAGCAGTGTCAGCAGCTCGTCTGGCGCCGGTGTGATCAAACCCTACTCGGTGGCCGCCAAGGAGCCGAGCGTACCGGTCACCAGCGTGCAGGCCAATCAGAAGTCCAGAATGCTGCGCCACGTCGTCAGACGGGGCGAGAGCCTCTCCCGCCTTG
Source organism: Aeromonas salmonicida subsp. salmonicida (assembly GCF_001643305.1). GTDB lineage: Bacteria > Pseudomonadota > Gammaproteobacteria > Enterobacterales > Aeromonadaceae > Aeromonas > Aeromonas salmonicida. The sequence continues at coordinate 281,908 of NZ_LSGW01000044.1, read as the reverse complement.
CCGAGAAGCACAGGGTGAGCCAGGCCCGGCTGGTGGAGATCAACAAACTCAAATCACGGGATATCCAGATAGGGCAGGTGCTCTATATCCCGCAAGAATAAAAACCAGGAGTCAGCCATGCCGATCCCTGTTTTACCGCCCCTCCTGGCCAACCAGGTTGTCGCCGGCGGTGATGCGGTGGATCGGCTCTGCTCAGTGGTGAAAGTGTCTGGATCCCGCAAGATTAAAAGTCAGGAGTAAACCATGCCGATCCGTATTTTACCGCCGATCCTGGCCAACCAGATTGCCGCCGGAGAGGTGGTGGAGCGGCCCTCCTCTGTCGTGAAGGAGCTGGTGGAAAACAGCCTGGACGCGGGTGCCGATCGGGTCGAAATAGACATCGACAAGGGCGGTGCCAAGCTGATCCGCATTCGGGACAACGGCTGCGGCGTCGCCAAAGACGAGCTGGTGCTGGCGTTGTCGCGCCACGCTACCTCCAAGGTGGCGACCCTGGATGATCTGGAAGGGATCTGCAGTCTCGGCTTTCGCGGCGAGGCACTTGCCTCCATCAGCTCTGTCTCCCGTCTCACATTTACCTCCCGCACCCAGGATCAGTCCGAAGCCTGGCAGGCACAGGCTGAAGGGCGAGAGATGAACGTCACCGTCAAACCGGCGGCCCATCCGGTTGGCACCACGGTGGAAGTGGTGGATCTCTTCTTCAATACCCCGGCGCGGCGCAAGTTCATGCGCAGTGAAAAGACCGAATTTGCCCATATCGATGAGCTGGTGCGCCGCATTGCGCTCTCCCGTTTCGATGTCACTCTGATCCTGCGCCACAACGGCAAGGTGATGCGCCAGTACAAGGCTGCCAATACGGTAGCGGAGCAGGAGCGTCGGCTCGCCGCCGTTTGTGGCACCCCCTTCATGCATCATGCGCTGGCGGTGGAGAGCGAACATAGCGACGTACGTCTGTGGGGGTGGCTGGCATTGCCTGAGGGGGCCAGACCGCAGAACGACCTGCAATACACCTATGTGAACGGTCGCATGATGCGCGACAAGCTCATCAATCATGCCATCCGCCAGGCCTATGACGAGCTGCTGCCCACCGACCGCTTCGCCGCCTATGTGCTCTATATCGAGCTGGATCCCCACCAGGTGGATGTGAACGTTCATCCTGCCAAGCACGAGGTGCGTTTTCATCAGGCGCGGCTGATCCACGACTTTATCTTTCAGGCGCTGTTTACTGCGCTGCGCCGCGAAGGGGTCAGCGCCGCTCATCAGGAAGAGCCGCTGGCCGAAACCTTGGTCGAGCTGCCTGTCAGCGGGCAGATTGAATACCCGGGCCAGGCGCCTCGTCCCGAGTGGTATGGCGCCGAGCACAGCTATCGGGCTCCTGCCTCGACGAATGAAGTACGAGAAGGGAGCGCGGCGCGTGCTGGCAACTACCAACCGCCCGAGCCCCCCAGCCGGGAGGCGATGCGGAGCATGGGCGCACTGCTCACCACCTTGCCCGGTGCCGGGCCCGCGTCTGCTGCATCCGCTACCGCTGCAATGGTGCCCAGTGCAGCAGCTCAGACCGCACCCGGAGTCTGGCAGGCACTCACCCTGGTGGAGCAGGCCTATCTGTTGTTGGTGCGAGATGGCCAGCTGGCGCTGCTCTCCCTGGTGCGGGCCGAGCGCCTGCTGTTGCGCAACTGGTTGCTGGAAGCCTGGGGCCAGGGGCTGGCTGCGCAACCCCTGTTGCTGCCAGTTTCGTTCAAGCTGCCGAAAAACCTGATAGCGCTGGTTGAAGCGCAGGAACGTTTGCTCAAACGGATGGGGCTGGAGTTGAAAAGCGGGGGGCGTGACACCATGATCCTGACTCGGGTGCCAGCCTTGCTGCGCCAGACCGATCTGGTGCGGCTATTACCCGAATTGTTGCAAATTATCGAGAGCGGATCTGACAGTGATGCGAGCCAGCTGGCTGAAGTATTATGCCAATGGTTGGTTGAGCAGGGGATAAGCCACGAAAAAATATACGATTTTTCAACAGCCAATCGCTTGCTGACGGAACTTGTGGCCGATTTCAGTGACCAATTGGCAGATATTCGCATGGTGCGCCCCGTGTCGCTGACGACAGTGCTGGAGGCGTTTGCACATGACGGCTGAGTTGCCGAGTGCTTGTTCCAACACACAGCTTGGCAATAAGCCCGTGATGTGCTCGCTGTCGCTGGTAAATCTGATCGAGGAATTTGAACGTGACTGACTTGCCGAATGCAATTTTTTTGATGGGGCCAACGGCCTCCGGCAAGACGGATCTCGCCATCGCCCTGTGCCAAACCCTGCCTTGCGACATCATCAGCGTGGACTCTGCGCTTATCTATCGCGGCATGGATATAGGGACTGCCAAGCCGACGGCGCAAGAGTTGGCTCTGGCTCCCCACAAGTTGATCGATATTATCGATCCTGCCTTGAGCTATTCGGCCGCCGACTTTTGCCGCGATGCCCTGCGGGAGATGAACGATATTGTCGCCCGTGGCCGCATTCCGCTGCTGGTGGGGGGCACAATGCTCTATTTCAAGGCACTGCTGGAGGGGCTTTCTCCGCTGCCATCCGCCGATCCAGCCATTCGCGCCGAGCTGGAAGAGGAGGCTGCACGCCTCGGCTGGCAGGCGCTGCACGATGAGCTGGTGCGGATCGACCCGGTTGCCGGCGCCCGTATTCATCCCAATGACCCGCAGCGTCTTAGCCGGGCCTTGGAGGTGTATCGCATCAGTGGCAAAACCCTGACCGAACTGACTCAGGTGCAGGGGGAAGGGTTGCCGTATCGGGTACACCAGTTTGCCATTGCCCCGAGCGATCGCGCCCTGTTGCACAAGCGCATCGAACAGCGCTTTGACAAGATGTTGCAAAGTGGCTTCGAGCAAGAGGTGCGTGCGCTTTATGAACGAGGCGATCTCACCCCCCACCTGCCAGCTATTCGCTGCGTTGGCTACCGCCAAATGTGGGACTACCTGGCAGGGGAAGTGGAGTATGATGAGATGCGCTATCGCGGTATTGTTGCCACCCGCCAGTTGGCCAAGCGTCAAATGACCTGGTTGCGCGGTTGGCCTGAAGTCACCTGGCTGGAATCTGGTGAGTCTGGCAATCTGGCAAGGGTCGTTGCCCGTGCCGGAGTGGCTTGACACTCCTGTATAATCAGGTTGTTATATTGATATCCGGTGTTTAAAAACAACAAACTATAAGGAAAAGAAGATGGCTAAGGGGCAATCTCTCCAAGACCCGTTTTTGAATGCGCTGCGCCGTGAGCGGATTCCTGTTTCTATTTATTTGGTGAACGGCATCAAACTGCAGGGTCAGATCGAATCGTTTGACCAGTTTGTCATTTTGCTGAAGAACACCGTGAGCCAGATGGTCTACAAGCACGCTATTTCCACCGTGGTGCCGGCCCGTGCCGTCAACCATCACCAGCACGTCCCTGGCGCAGCTGGCGAAGAACAGGGTGAAGCTGAAGCGTGATATCTCGAGGCGAGACGACTCGCCAATTCAGATTCGTCATGATTCCTGTCAAGGAGCAAGCGCTTGTTTGACCGTTATGAAGCCGGCGAACAGGCCGTTCTGGTGCACGTCAACTTCAGTGATGAGGGTGAGCGGGAGGATCTGGAAGAGCTCAAAATGTTGGTGAGCTCGGCCGGCGTCAATGCATTGGGGGTGGTGACCACCAACCGCAGTGCACCCAGCGCCAAACTCTTTGTCGGCAGCGGCAAGGCTGAAGAGATCGCGTCCCAGGTGCAGATGCTGGGCGCAGACGTGGTGATCTTCAACCATGCCCTGACCCCTGCCCAGGAACGCAATCTGGAACGCCTGTTCCAGTGCCGTGTCGTGGACAGAACCGGCCTGATCCTGGATATCTTTGCCCAGCGCGCCCGAACCCACGAAGGCAAGTTGCAGGTCGAGCTTGCCCAGTTACGCCATCTTTCTACTCGCCTTGTGCGCGGCTGGACCCACCTTGAACGTCAGAAGGGCGGGATCGGTCTGCGCGGTCCGGGTGAGACCCAGATGGAAACTGACCGTCGCCTGTTGCGTGAGCGCATCAAGGCGATTTTGCGTCGGCTCGACAAAGTGGCCAAACAGCGGGAACAGGGCCGTCGTGCCCGTAACCGCAATGAGGTACCGACCGTTTCACTGGTAGGTTACACCAACGCCGGAAAATCCACTTTGTTCAACCAACTTACAGCTGCCAGCGTATATGCTGCCGATCAATTGTTCGCAACACTGGATCCCACCTTGCGTAAATTGGTGATCCGGGATGTGGGTGATGTGATTCTGGCGGATACAGTTGGATTTATTCGGCACTTGCCCCATGATCTGGTCGCAGCTTTCAAAGCGACGCTGCAGGAGACCCGCGAAGCGGACTTGTTGCTGCACGTGGTGGATTGTGCCGACGAACAGATGCAAGAGAATATCGATTCGGTACAGCAGGTGTTGGCCGAAATTGAGGCCGATGACAGGCCCCAGTTGATGATCTGTAACAAGATAGACAAGCTGGCGAATCGTCCGGCTGGTCTGGAGCGGGATGATGAGGGGCGCCCGGTGCGACTCTGGTTGTCTGCCCAGAGCGGCGAAGGCTGTGAATACCTGTTTACGGCCCTGACCGAGTTGCTGGCTGGATCCATGGTGCATCACACCTTGCAGTTACCCCCTTCGGCCGCCAGATTGCGAAGTGCGCTCTATCGCCTCAAAGGCATTGAGCAGGAAGGTTTCAGCGAGGAGGGGGATTTTGTGTTGCAAGTTCGCCTGCAACTGGCCGACTGGAACCGCCTCGTGAAACAGGAAGGCGAGAATTTACAACGCTTTATCAGGCATTGATTCGTCGATGAAGATGAATGTTTGCAGGCTTCATCAATGATTGATGGCCAGATAGAGTTGATATCCATCCGCTTGTATTAATGGAGATGCTGATGGCTTGGAATGAGCCTGGAAACAACGGCAAAGACCGTGACCCTTGGGGGAACAACGGCAAGAATCAGGGACCCCCTGATCTGGACGAGATGTTGCGCAAGGTAAGCCGCCGTTTTGGTGGTTTGCTGGGTGGTGGCAAGTCAGGTGGCGAGATGGGCCGTTTTGGTCTCTCTATCGCCCTGGTGGTTGCTGTGGTGGTGTGGGTCGTCAGCGGCTTCTATACCATTCGCGAAGCAGAGCGGGGTGTGGTGCTGCGTTTTGGGGAGTACTCCCATAACGTGGATCCGGGCCTGCGCTGGAAACCGACCTTCATCGACCGGGTGATCCCGGTGGATGTCGAGTCTGTACGCTCGCTGCCCGCCTCCGGCTTCATGCTGACTCAGGACGAAAACGTAGTGCGTGTCGAAATGGACGTGCAGTATCGCGTGGTCGATCCCGAGCAGTATCTGTTCAGCGTCACCAATGCTGACGAGAGCCTGGGTCAGGCCACCGATAGCGCCCTGCGCTATGTAGTGGGCCACACCCGGATGGACGATGTCCTGACCACTGGTCGGGAAAAGGTCCGTCAGGAAACCTGGCAGGTGATCGACGGTATCATTGAACCGTATCAGATGGGTCTTCAGATCGTCGACGTCAACTTCCTGCCGGCTCGTCCGCCTGAAGAGGTTAAAGATGCCTTCGATGATGCCATTTCCGCCCAGGAAGATGAGCAGCGTTTCATTCGTGAAGCAGAAGCCTATGCCCGTGAAGTTGAGCCAAAGGCTCGCGGCTCGGTCAAGCGTCTGGAGCAGGAAGCTGAAGGTTACAAGTCCCAGATAGTGCTGAAGGCCAAGGGTGAAGTGGCTCGCTTCAACGAGTTGCTGCCCCAGTATCAGGCCGCACCTGAATTGACCCGTGAGCGTATCTATCTGGAAACGATGGAAGAGCTCTATCAACAGGCCAACAAGGTGCTGGTTGACATGCCCGCTGGTAACAACAGCATGATCTATCTGCCTCTCGACAAGTTGTCTGGTAAAGCAACGGCAGTGCAACCGGCTCGTCCGGCTGGCACGTCAGTGGTGGAATCGACGCCGCCGTCCAACGAAGGGGCCAACTCCACACCGACCCCGCTGCGTAGCGGTGACCGTTTCAGCTCAGGGAGAAACTAATAGATGAAAAAAATAGCTATTGGTGTCATCGCTGTAGCCGCCATGGTCTGCTTCTCTTCCATCTTCATCATTGATGAAGGTCAGAAGGGGATTGTCGTCCAGTTTGGCAAGGTGAAGCGGGTTGAATCCGGCGAGCCGCGGCTTTATGAGCCCGGTTTGCACTTCAAGGTGCCGCTCATCGATCAGGTTCGCAAGATGGATGCCCGCATCCAGACTCTGGAAGGCCAGGCGGATCGTTTCGTGACCTCCGAGAAGAAAGATCTCATCATCGACTCCTACGTGAAGTGGAAGATTGAGGACTTCTCCAAGTACTACCTGGCAACGGGTGGTGGCAACAAGATCCAGGCCGAAGACCTGCTCAAGCGCAAGATCAACAACGGTCTGCGCTCCGAGATCGGTAACCGCACCATCAAGGACATCGTCTCCGGTGAGCGCAGTACCGTGATGGAAGATGCCCTGATGAAGATGGCGCGCTCCTCCGAGCTCGGCATCAAGGTAGTTGATGTGCGGATCAAGCAGATCAACCTGCCGGTGGAAGTCTCCAGCTCCATCTATCAGCGGATGCGTGCCGAGCGGACGGCAGTGGCCCGTGAGCATCGCTCCCAGGGTCGCGAGCAGGCCGAAATCCTGCGTGCCGACATCGACCGCAAGGTGACCGTCATGATCGCCGATGCCGAGAGTAATGCGCGTCAACTGCGTGGTGAAGGGGATGCTGAAGCCGCCAAGATCTATGCCGACAGCTACAAGAAAGACCCCGAGTTTTTCAGCTTCGTGCGTAGCATGGAGGCCTATCGCAAGAGTTTTGCCGGTGGCAACGACCTGATGGTACTCAAACCAGACAGCGAGTTCTTCCGCTACCTCAAGTCTCCTCACGGCACCAAGCAGTAAGAGACAAGCATAAGACCAAAGGGCCTGATGATTCAGGCCCTTTTGCTTTATGGCGCCAGACCCGCCGATACGGGCGGCTTTTTTGTGCAAGGAGAGGGGATGCTGACATCCATTTTGATGGGATTGGGGCTGCTATTGCTGTTTGAAGGGCTCGGCCCCTTGCTGATGCCCAAAGCCTGGCAACAGATGCTGCGGTTGCTGAGCGAACAGCCACCGGAACAACTGCGCCGTATCGGTGGATCTCTGGTGGTGGCGGGCGCCGTCATCCTCTGGATGCTGGGTCACTGAATCATGTGGCTGGCTCTGAGTTCCATTGCAGCACAGACAATAAAAAAGAGGCCCCGAGGCCTCTTTTTTTATGCAACAGCAGATATCGCTGACTCAGGCGCTGCGTTGTACCGCCATCTGGGCCAGGGTTTCCAGCGCCTGCTTGTGCTGGGAGTCCGGCAGGATGGCGAGGGCGGCAATGGCCTTGTCAGCCTCTTCCCTGGCACGCATGCGGGAGTACTCCAGCGCACCGGTGCGGTCGAGAATCCCGAGAATCTGGTCGAGATGTTCCATGCCATTGCGATGCTCGATGGCATCACGCACCAGCTGGCGCTCTTCGGGTGAGCCCACTTCCATGGCCCGTAGCAGCGGCAGGGTCGGCTTGCCTTCGGCCAGATCGTCACCGACGTTCTTGCCCATCTCATCGCTCTGGGAGCAGTAGTCCATGACGTCATCGATGATCTGGAAGGCTGTGCCCAGATACTTGCCGTAGTCGGTCATAGCCTGCTCAACGGGCTCGGGCTGATGGGTCAGCACGGCCGCGAGGCGGGTGGCGGCCTCGAACAGTTTGGCGGTCTTGCAGTAGATGACCGTCATGTAGCTCTGTTCTGTGGTGTCCGGATCGTTGCAGTTCATCAGCTGCAACACTTCCCCCTCTGCGATGGTATTGGTGGCATCCGACAGGATCTCCATCACTCGCAGGTTGGAAAGCTCGCTCATCATCTGGAAGGAGCGGCTGTAGAGGTAGTCGCCGACCAGCACGCTGGCAGCATTGCCAAACAGCGCATTGGCGGTCTCCCGGCCACGGCGCAGATCGGATTCGTCGACCACGTCGTCGTGCAGCAGGGTAGAGGTATGAATGAATTCGATGATGGCGGCGAGTTTGAGATGATCCTGACCTTCGTATCCCAGTGCGCGGGCGGCCATCACTGTCAGCATGGGGCGCATCCGTTTCCCGCCTGCACTGACAATATAGAAACCCAGCTGGTTGATCAGGCTGACATCGGACTGAAGTCTCGCCAGGATCAGTTCATTCACCGCCGTCATGTCGGCAGCACAGAGCGCACGGATAGTCTGTTGGTCCATAAGTCTCGTAACGTGACGGCAGTAATAACTGCGGTTTTAGTAATGGCGGGGATTCTACACGATTTCACAATGGGTTACAGTTAAGCGTTTATTCACGGCGGCAGATATGCGCACAAAATAAACTTTTTGCTAAATTGGCCTTGCCTGAGCAAATCGATTTGCGTAGAATGCCGGCCCATTGTTATAGGTTTTTGCGCGTGTCTGGCCTTGAGCAAAAGACACGCCTTTACGGAGTTAATCAAATGTACGCGGTATTCCAAAGCGGCGGAAAACAACACCGTGTGGCCGAAGGTCAAATCGTTCGTCTGGAAAAGCTGAACGTTGAGACTGGCGCTACTATCGACTTCAATGAAGTTCTGATGGTTGCTGTAGGCGACACTTTTAAAGTAGGTGCTCCTTTCGTTGAAGGTGGCAAGGTTGTAGCTGAAGTTGTGGCTCACGGCCGTGGCGAGAAAGTGACTATCGTCAAGTTCCGTCGTCGTAAGCACCATCGTAAGCAAGCGGGCCACCGTCAGTGGTTCACTGAAGTCAAAATCACTGGCATCAGCGCTTAATTAGAGGAGTCCGATAAATGGCACACAAAAAAGCTGGCGGTTCATCCCGCAACGGTCGCGATTCTGAAGCTAAACGCCTTGGCGTTAAGCGTTTCGGCGGCGAAACAGTTCTGGCAGGCAGCATCATCGTTCGTCAACGTGGTACCAAGTTCCACGCTGGCACCAACGTTGGTCTGGGCACGGATCACACCCTGTACGCGAAAGCGACTGGCAAGATCCTGTTCGAAGTTAAAGGTCCGCTGAATCGTAAGTACGTTAGCATCGTTGCTGAGTAATTACGGACCGCAAGGATCCGAAGCCCCGCCAACAGGCGGGGCTTTTGTTTTTCTGACGCAGTTTACGAAAAAACGGAACGTAGATGTGCCTGGTGTTGCGCGGGGCATTCATCGCTAAGATGCGTATCGCCCGCAGGGGCCTGTACCACTATAATTGCGTATCGGTTTTTCGAATTAAGGTGACGGTTACCTATGAAGTTTGTTGATGAAGTCCAGATTCGAGTCGATGCCGGTGACGGTGGTAACGGTTGTGTGAGCTTTCGCCGTGAAAAGTACATCCCGAACGGCGGCCCGGATGGTGGTGACGGTGGTGACGGTGGTGATGTCTATCTGATTGCCGACGAAAACCTGAATACCCTGATCGACTACCGTTTCGAGCGTTTTCACGCGGCCGAGCGTGGTGAGAATGGCCAGAGCGCCAACTGTACCGGCCGTCGCGGCAAGGACAGGATACTGCGTGTGCCGGTCGGTACTCGTGCCAGCGATGAAGACACAGGCGAACTGCTGGGTGATCTGACCCACCACGGCCAGAAGCTGCTGGTTGCCAAAGGTGGCTTCCACGGTCTGGGCAACACCCGTTTCAAGAGCTCAGTCAACCGGGCGCCGCGCCAGAAGAGCAGCGGTACGCCGGGTGAAGTGCGTACTCTGAAGCTGGAACTGCTGCTGCTGGCCGATGTCGGCATGCTGGGTCTGCCCAATGCTGGCAAGTCCACCTTTATCCGTGCCGTGTCCGCCGCCCGTCCCAAGGTAGCCGATTACCCCTTCACTACTCTGGTGCCGAACCTGGGTGTGGTGCGTGGCGAGAACTCCCGCTCCTTCGTGATAGCCGACATTCCGGGTCTGATCGAAGGTGCCGCCGAAGGTGCTGGCCTGGGTATCCGCTTCCTCAAGCATCTCGAGCGCTGCCGGGTCTTGATCCACCTGGTCGATATCTGCCCGGTCGATGACTCGGATCCTGCCGAGAACGCCGTGACTATCGTCAAGGAGCTGGAAAAATACAGCCCCGAGCTGGCTGGCAAGCCGCGCTGGTTGGTGTTCAACAAGATGGATTTGATCCTGGAAGAAGAGGCGGTCGAGGTGATGGAGCGCGTCAAGACGGCGCTGGCCTACGAAGGCCCCGTCTACCAGATCTCCGCCATCAGCAAGGAAGGCACCAAGAAGGTGTGCTATGACATCCTGGATCTGCTGGATACCATGCCTCGTCAACTGGCGGAAGATGCCAGGGACGCCATCGAGAAGGTGGAGTTCAAGTGGGATGACTACCACAAGAACCAGCTGGCCCAAGCCGAAGCCGAAGCGCTGGCCGCCTCAATGGCCTTCGATGAAGGGCTCGATGAGGAAGACTGGGATGACGACGAAGACGACGGCGTTGAAGTCATCTATGTTCGTGACTGATCACTCTGTCCTGCCTGATCGGTGCGGCTCTTCTGCCCACCGATGAGAAAAACCGGAGCCTGGCAACAGGCTCCGGTTTTTTTATGGGGCGCATCTGGATCGATCGGATCACCACATAGATATATTTCTCATGTCACTTATTGCCTGCCAACCGCAACGGATTATACTGCGCACCTGAATGTAACCTAGTTGAAATAATGTGCTAACTATTCGTAATGAATTGATATGCGTATCTGTTTGAGGTCATTCTTATGGAAGGGTCGCCTGCAAAAATATTTATGCTTGAAATGATCCATTAAGGGCTTGTTTGTGCATTTTTTTGGAGTATTCTTGCGCCCGTTTTGTCGGGCGAGAGCATGAATATGCAAGTTGACCTGGCTAAGGAAAAGTAACATTAAGGCTGTAGACCATGCTGGAAAAGACTCTGCAAGCGCCTGCGCTCAATACTCGTCGCAACGTGCTGATGTTCCTGGTCCCGTCACTCATCGGGATCCTGCTGTTCATGACCCCCGTCATCTATGACGAGAACGTCACCATTCCGGTTGCCGTGCTGGCGAAGCTGGTGCAAACGGTATTTGCCGATTATCTGGTGGCCATGGTCAGTGCCATCATTACCACCACCATGCTGATGACGCTGATCGCCTGGTTGTTCAAGCCAGCGATCCTGGTGCGTCGCCCCTTCCTCAACAGCCTGTTTAACGTCTCCCCTTTCTGGGCCTGTGTGCGAGTCCTGGGTGGCGTGTTCGTGCTGCTGACCTTCTTCAATGTGGGGCCCGAGGTGTTGCGTTCCGGTGCTACCGGCGGTCTGGTACTGCACGATCTGCTGCCTGTGCTGTTCTCGGTGTTCATCTTCGCCGGTCTGTTGTTGCCCCTGCTGCTGGATTTCGGTCTGCTGGAGTTTGTCGGCACCATGATGACCCGCATCATGCGCCCTGTGTTTCGTTTGCCGGGGCGCTCCGCCGTGGATTGCTTCGCCTCCTGGCTGGGGGATGGCAGCGTTGGCATCTTGCTGACCAGCAAGCAGTACGAAGGCAAGTTCTATACCCAGCGTGAAGCCGCCGTTATCGGCACCACCTTCTCAGCTGTCTCCATCACCTTCTGCCTGGTGGTGATCTCCCAGGTGAAGCTGGAGCATATGTTCGTTCCCTTCTACCTGACTGTCTGTCTGGCGGGTGTGGTCGCCGCCATAGTGGTGCCGCGCCTGCCGCCGCTCTCCTGGAAGAAGGACATCTATGCCGATGGCACGCCCCTGTGCCGCAAGCAGGAGTCAGTGCCCCATCAGCACAGCGTGATGAGCTATGGCTTAGAGCGGGCGCTGACCAAGGCTGACAGCATGACCGATCTTGGTGCGGTCGCGCGGGAAGGGGTGAAGAATGCGCTGGACATGGTGTTTGGCGTGTTGCCGGTGGTGATGGCGATCGGCACCTGTGCCCTGATGCTGGCCGAGCACACCCCCATCTTCAACTGGCTGGGTGCGCCATTTGTTCCCTTGCTGGAGCTGCTGCAACTGCCGGAGGCCGAGGCCGCCTCCAAGACCATCATGGTCGGCTTTGCCGACATGTTCATCCCGGCCGTGCTGGCCTCGACCATAGAGAGCGACATCACCCGCTTCGTGATTGCCGCCATGTCGGTCACCCAGCTCATCTATATGTCGGAAGTGGGCGCCCTGCTGCTGGGCAGCAAGATCCCGGTCAAGCTGTGGGAGCTGTTTGTCATCTTCCTGCTGCGCACCCTGGTGACCCTGCCGGTCATTGCCGGTGTGGCGCATCTGCTGTTTTAAGGCAAGAGTCTGGGATTTAAAACGGTCAACTTGGGTTGGCCGTTTTTTATGGTGAGTATTAGACCAAAGTGAGTCTTTTTAATGGGTGGTTTTTACATTAACGTAACAAGCTGAAAAAAGCGTGCCAGCCGAGCAGTAGGCAATATCCATCGAATGTGGCCAGGAGTCACCCCATGACCTCACTGCTCAGCTACCGGGCCGGTCCTTGCGACCAGCCCTTGCTTCACCAGACCATTGGCGAGTATCTGCAAGAGATAGCCGAACGTTTCCCCGACCGCCCCGCCGTTGTAGTGCGTCACCAGCAGATCCGCTGGAACTACCGTGAATACCTCATCCAGATAGACAGGCTGGCACTGGGCTTGCTAGCGCTCGGCATCCAGCCGGGGGACAGGGTCGGCATCTGGTCGCCAAACAACATAGAGTGGTGCCTGGTGCAGTTCGCCACGGCCCGCATTGGCGCCATCATGGTCTGCATCAACCCAGCGTATCGCAACTACGAGCTGGAGTTTGCCATCAACAATGTGGGTTGCCGCGCCCTCATCTGTGCCAGTGCCTTCAAGGGCAGCGACTACCTCGCCATGCTCAATGAGCTGGCCCCCGAGCTTGCAAGCTCGCCGCCGGGGCAGCTGGTCAGCGCCCGCTTGCCGAGCCTGGAAATGGTGATCCGGCTCGGGGAGGCGCAAACGCCGGGTATGCTGAACTTCAGCGCCGTGCAAGCCCTGGGGGATGCGCAGGATCCGGCCTGGCTTGCCCGGGTGGCGGCTACCCTCAAACCGGATGATGCCATCAATATCCAGTTCACCTCGGGTACCACGGGCAGCCCCAAGGGCGCGACCCTGAGCCATGGCAACATACTCAACAACGGCCGGCAGGTGGCGCGGGGCATGGCGTTCAGCGAGCAGGACAGGCTCTGCATACCCGTGCCGCTCTATCATTGTTTTGGCATGGTGCTTGGCAATCTGGTGTGCATCAGCGTGGGGGCCTGCGCCCTGTTTCCATCGGAAGCGTTCGATCCTGTGGCGACCCTGCAGACGGTGAGCGAGGAGCGTTGCACCGCCTTGCATGGCGTGCCAACCATGTTTATCGCCGAGCTGGATCTACCCGGTTTTGGCGAGTTTGATCTCTCCTCTTTGCGCACCGGCATCATGGCAGGAGCTATCTGCCCGGAGCCCTTGATGCGCAAGGTGCAGACTCTGATGCACATGACAGAGGTGACCATCGCCTATGGTCAGACCGAGTGCAGCCCCATCAATCACATGACCGCCATTGATGCGCCGCTGGACAAGCGCGTCACCACTGTGGGGCGCGCCCTTGACCACACCGAGATCAAGCTGATTGACCCGAGCGGTGAATTGGTGCCCATTGGCGAGCGGGGTGAGATCTGCTGCCGCAGCAAGGGGGTCATGCAGGGTTACTGGCAGGACCCGGTCAAGACGGCGGAAACCATAGATGATGAAGGCTGGTTGCACTCGGGTGATATCGGCATCATGGATGAAGAGGGCTATGTGCAGATAGTGGGGCGCAGCAAGGAGCTGATCATCCGCGGCGGCGAGAACATCTATCCCCGCGAGATAGAGGATCGGCTCTATGATCATCCTGCGGTGCAGGATGCCGCCGTGTTCGGTGTCGACAGCGAGCGTTACGGGGAGGAGGTGTGTGCCTGGGTCAAGCTGAGGCCGGATCAGATGGTCAGCGAGGAGGAGATCAAGCACTTCCTCTCGGCCCGCATCGCCTACTTCAAGGTGCCAAGATACATACGTTTCGTGGAGGAGTACCCATGACGGTGACCGGCAAGCTGCAGAAGTTCAAGATGCGGGAGGCCATGACCCGCGAGCTGGCCCGCCAGCATGCCGAGGCGACGCGTTGAGGTGGTGTTACCGCGATGAGAAAAGGGCCTGCGGGCCCTTTGTTCGTTGTTGCCAACAGGCTGCTAGCGCGGCGTGATGCTCACATCCTTTGGGCACTGAATGGTCAACGAATGGACCGTATTGGCGATGCGGTGGGGTGTGCCCGCCTTGTATATCTTCTTCTCTTCGTCATAGCTGCCCGTTGTGTACTGGGTGGAGTAGAGCGTCTGCTGACGACGATCCGTCTCCTTGTATCCCTGGGGGCAGGTCTGGTTGGCCTGCTGGAAGCAGGCCGTCATGCTGCTGCACTCGATATAGAAACCCCGCTGGCTGGCATCGGCCAGATGGACAGGGGTAACGGTGGGCGGGGGTGGCGACAACAGGGCGCAGCCGGACAGCGCCAGCGCGCCCAGCATGATGAGATGTTTTGACATAAATAACCTGAACCATGTGGTGTGATAAAGAGTGAGGGGGAGTCTTTTGCTCCCCCTTCGCTGTAGGGCACAGTTATAACCAAGCGGGCCTGCCCAAACCAGCATACAAATGTAAGAAAATATGAACCCTGTCTATGCCTGTGTGGCCAGCAGAGCCTCTTCATCCACCTGGTCCAGCTGTTCCGGCGCCAGGAAACGCTCGGCATAGTCGCGCCAGATACCGCTGCTGACGAACAGGGCAAACAGCGCCGGGTCTATGTGCTGCTCACGCACCATGTTCTGCATGATGGTCAGGGATTGAGCCACCGTCTTGCCCGACTTGTAGGGGCGATCGCTGGCGGTCAGCGCCTCGAAGATGTCGGCGATGGCCATGATGCGGGCCGGGATGCTCATCTGTTGCCCCAGCAACTGGCGGGGGTAACCCTTGCCGTCCATGCGCTCATGATGTCCACCGGCGATCTCGGGCACATTGCGCAAATGGCGCGGGAAGGGGAGCCGCTCCAGCATGCGGATGGTCTGGATGATGTGCTCGTTGATCTTGTAGCGCTCCTCTTCTGTGAGGGTGCCGCGGCCGATGGCCAAGTTGTACCGTTCTCCACGGTTGTAGAGATAGGTTGGCACCCTGACCTTGAAGCCCCAGGGATTGCGTTCATCCAGGCTGTCGTGGACGGGGCGGGGTATGAGGTGGACTGTCTTGTCAGCGAGCAGTGGCTCGATACAGGGCAAATGGGGGGCCGGTTCGTTCTGGTGCAGCTTGAGTTCCTCCCGGCTGATGCCGAGCCTGTCGTCCAGGGTGCGCAACCAGGTGCGGTTGGCGATGGCATCGAGCCGTGTCAGCTTCTCCGGTGCCATCCATTCCCCGCCCAGGTTGCACTCGGCGACGAAGGCGAACTCCTGATCCAGGGTGCTCCAGCGTGGCGCCACCTCCGCTCTTGCCGCTTCCCGTTCTGACGCCGGCAGACGGGCCGCCAGCACCTCGATATAGGCGTCGCGTTTGAGCACTTCGAAGCGGGTATGGATCTCGTGGATCCGATCGTAGATAGTCTCCAGCTTGGTGGCCTTGTCGACCACAAACTCCGGCGTGGTGACCTTGCCGCAGTCGTGCAGCCAGCTCGCGATGTGAATAGCCTCCCACTCCTCTTCATTGAGCCGAAAGTCGGCGAAGGGGCCCTGCTGCTGGGCACAGGCCGCTTCGGTCAGCATCCGGGTCAGTTCGGGTACCCGCTGGCAGTGGCCACCCGTGTAGGGACTCTTGGCATCGATGGCCCCTGCCATCAGCTCGATGAAGGACTCCAGCAGCTGTTTCTGCTCCTCCAGCAGGCGCTGGTTCTCAATGGCGGAAGCAGACGTGCCTGCCAGCGCCTCGATCAGGCTGATGCGCGAGGCCAGTTCGCGCGCAGAGCAGCCGGGCAGGATCAACAGCAGGCAGCCGATCAGCTCCTGTCGATGATTGCACAGTGGCTCGGCGACCAGCTGGCAAGGGCCGGGGAAGGGACCCCAGCTTGCCAGATGTTGCTGCCAGCCCCGTTCGTCGACGGCCAGGGTAAGCCGCTCGCCATGAGCCAGCTTGCCGAGCAGCGCCTCCTGCCAGGGAGCCTGGTCGGCAGGCAAAGGCTGTTGCCGCCAGAGCGCCTGGACTGCCACCATGCTCTGCTCTTGCGCCAGGTAGAGGCAGCCCCCCTCGGCCTGCACGGCGGCTATTGTCTCGTGCAGTATGCGACTGAGCAGGGAGTCGAAGCGGTGTTCCGCCGCCAGTGCCCGGCCCATGTTCATGAAGTTGCCCAGGGTCAGTCGCATGCCGGACATGGTACGGGCCAGATCGTCGATCTCGCGGATCGCCGATTCCGGCACCCGGCTCTCGCCGAAGTCGAAGTGCTGGATCCGCTCCGCCTCTTGAGTCAGGGCCAGCAGGGGGGTCGCGGTGCGGCGGGAGACCAGCCAGATCACCGGCAACAGCAGCAGCAAGCCTGCCAGTGCCCAGCCGAGGTTGATCAGCGCTTCGTTGCGAGCCTGCTGGTAGAGCAGGTCGGCCGAGACCAGCAAGGCGATATAAAAGGGAGATCCCTCGCCGAGGGGAGAGAGATTGACCAGCCAGTCACTCTGATCGGCGGCGGTCAGATTCAGCTCCACCGGGCTGCTCAGCAAGGCAGGTTGGCTGGTGACCTGTTGCTGCAGCTGGGTCAGCACGGGATGGGACAGCGCCGACAGCAGGGGCAGCTGGCTCAGTTGCTCGAAGCTGGGAAGCTGTTTGGGATCCGTGGCAAGCAGAGTGGCATATTCGTCGAACAGAACCACCTGACTCTGCTCTGGCAACCGCAGTTCACCGATGAGGGCCGACAGTCCCTCGACGCTGGTATCCAGCCCGATCACTGCCCTTCTGTTGTCGCTTTCCACCGCCAGCGTCATGCCTGGCTCCTTGGTGGTAAAGAAGAGATAGGGGTGGGTGGTGGCGATGCCTGAACGCCAGCGTGCCTGCTTGTACCAGTCGCGGCTGCGGGGATCAAACTGGTATTGAGGCATGGCCCGGCGCTCGAGCAGGGTCAGCCGCTGGTCGAAGTAGAGAAACTCCCCCTTGCCCTGGTGCAGGCTCTGCACCAGCAAGGTGCTGGCCGCTGGGACCCTGTCCAGTTGGGCTCGGGCCCGCTCGGTCAACTTGCGCACCAGGAAGAAATCACCATCCGCGTAGCCGGCATAGACGGCACCATAACTGGGGCTGTTGGCCAGCACCTCTGCCAGTTGTGGCAGGTAGCCGAGCCGGGCATCCAGACTGTTCATGGCCGCCAGCTGACCGCTGCGCAGCAGACTGAGGGACATGCGGGCCGGCCGCTCGTTCAATTGAAGGGCAAGGGCGAGCTGCTCCCGGTATTGCAGGAAATTTTGCCGTTCATGCTCCAGTCCCTGTTGTGCCGCTTGCTGGAATTGCAACGCGATAAGGGCGCTGCCCAGCAGGGTAAACAGCAGGATGAAGAGGGTGGCGATATGCACATAGAAGGGTTTACGACCTGGCCTGGCACTTGTCATGGACACATCCTTGTCACACGGGCGATTGCAGAGACGATCAACTATCAGTGTGCCAACAGGATGACAGAAAACACAATAACCCGTTCAGATATATCAGGATATGGCATAAACGTAACGGCCCCATCGGGGCCGTCTTGAGGGGGTCAAGCCAGTACTGCGGCGGGCACCAGGGTGACGGGGGCGTCTTTCACCTCATGCCACACCTGATGATTGTCCTGATATTTGTAGTTGGCCGTGCCTGATTTCCAGTCTTCCCCGAGCACCATGCGCAGCTCGAAGTTGGGCTGGATCACCGGCCCGATCCCGCCGCTCTGGGGCCATTTGATAATGGGGTAGCCCTGCGCAGTCACCAGGATATGGCACTGCTTGGGCATGACGCACATATAGGTGTATTGGCCTTTCAGTTCGGAGGCCATGTCGAGCGGTGGATTGGTTGCCTGGGTCAGATGGGCGACGCCATTGACTGTCTCCCCCGGCGTATAGACTGCCAGGTTCAGGTGCAGCAGTTGCGCCCCCGGCATGGCTTTGCCGATCTCGAAAGAGGCGAGGAAGAGGCCTGTCTTGGTGTCTGTGATTGCATTCATGCCTGTATTCTCCTGCAAGAAGAGGGGGTAGGTTGAGCTCACAACCAGACGACGAGCCACAGCATGCTAGCGCTTGCGGTCAGACCGGGTAACTGTGGATATTGTCACTTGACGCTCAGCCCGGGCTGGCATAGCGCCATCAGCACCCCTGGCAAGGCAGGAGGCTAAGGGAACTCAGGCGGTGCGGTGATTTAGATTATCGGTTGCCAGCAAAGAGCCAGGGTCAATTCGTTGGCCTGGCGCGTGATTCGTTCAGGTATCCCGTGCTACATTGCCTCCCTTGTTACTGGTCTGTAAATCAATGGAGTGACCCATGTCTGCCATCCCCTATTCAGTGCTCGATCTGGTCCCCGTGCCCGAAGGCTCCCACCCGGCCGAGTCGTTTCGCCGTTCGCTGGACCTAGCCCAGCATGCCGAGCGCTGGGGGTATCAGCGTTACTGGCTGGCGGAGCATCACAACATGCCGGGCATCGCCAGTGCTGCCACCGCTGTGCTGATCGGTCATCTGGCGGGGGGCACCAAGACCCTGCGACTGGGCGCCGGCGGCATCATGCTGCCGAACCATGCACCGCTGGTGATTGCCGAGCAGTTTGGCACCTTGGCTTCGCTTTACCCTGATCGCATCGATCTTGGGCTGGGTCGTGCCCCGGGCACGGATCAGCGCACCATGCAGGCACTGCGACGTCAGCGCAGCGGCGACGTGGATGAGTTTCCGGCGGATGTGCGCGAGTTGATGAGTTATTTCGGTGACGAGACAGGGGCGGTACAGGCAGTGCCGGGTCAGGGGCTGCATCTGCCCATCTGGCTGCTTGGGTCCAGCCTTTACAGTGCCCAGCTTGCCGCTTCTATGGGGCTGCCGTTTGGTTTTGCCTCTCACTTTGCTCCCGGTCTGTTGCTGCAGGCGCTGGAGATCTACCGCGCCCAGTACCGCCCCTCGGTGCGCTGGCCCAAGCCCTATGCGGTGGTCTGCATCAACATGATCGCCGCCGACAGCGAGCGGGAGGCCCGTTTCCAGTTCACCACTGTGCAGCAACAGTTCCTGCGCCTCTACCGGGGTGATGCTGGCAAGCTGCCCGCACCTGTGGCCGGGCTGGAGGAAGAGTGGTCACCCCGTGAGCTGATGGCGATAGAGCAGACCCTGTCCCGCTCACTGGTGGGAGATCGCGATCAGGTGCGTCACGGCCTCAAGGCGTTGCTGGCCGAGACGGGGGCCGATGAGCTGATGTTCAACGGCCCCATCGTCGATCAGGGGGCGCGGCTGCGCTCGTTCGAGATCGCGGCCGAGCTGATGCAGAGCCTGTGATCCATGGATGAGGTCTACTGGAACCCCATGGTGCCCGAGCTGTCGGTGACCAGCCTGGCAGCTTCCTTGCCTTTCTATACCGGGCTATTGGGGTTTACTGTGCGCTATCAGCGCGACGATCCCCCCTTCGCATATCTGGAGCAGCAACAGGTACAGTTGATGCTGGAACAGATCCATCCGGCAGGATGGCTGACCGGTGTGCTGGAGCCTCCGTTGGGACGCGGTATAAATTTGCAGATGGAGCTGACCGACATCCAGCCCCTGCTCGCTCGGCTGGCGCTGGCCGGGGTGGCGCTCTATCGACCACTGC
Source organism: Aeromonas salmonicida subsp. salmonicida (assembly GCF_001643305.1). Lineage (GTDB taxonomy): Bacteria > Pseudomonadota > Gammaproteobacteria > Enterobacterales > Aeromonadaceae > Aeromonas > Aeromonas salmonicida. Next base: position 262,096 of record NZ_LSGW01000044.1, on the reverse strand, counting down.
GTGAATCCTGGTATCCGGTGGGAAATATGAGCTCGGGTCAGCGGGAGTTTCTGGTACAGGACCCCGACGGTTATCTGTTGCGGTTCGTCCAGCATCTGGGCGAACGACCGGCTTTCTGATCCAAGATTACATCTAATTCATTGATTTTAAACAATAGTCAGGTTGATGTCGGCCATCTGTCGTGTCACCTTTCTCCGTGCTGGCCCTATGCTGGCCCTGTCTACCACCACTAGGAGCTCATGATGATCGTCAGGAAGTTGAGATTGCAACGGGGTTGGTCACAGGATCAGTTGGCGACCCTGACTGGCTTGAGTGTTCGCACCATACAGCGGATCGAACAGGGTCAGCAGCCCGGACTGGAATCTCTCAAGGCCCTGGCCTCCGTCTTTGAACTTGATGTGGCTCAACTGGATGGGACACAACAACAGGAGCGCGAGATGAGAGGGAATGAAACTATGGGTCAGGACAGGGTGCAGGTGTCGGCAGAGGAGCGGGCTGCCATGGGGTATGTGGAGGGGCTCAAAGGCTTCTACTACCACATTTTCAGCTATGTGCTGGTGATCTGCGGGCTGTTTGTCATCAACTACCTCAGCAACCCGGACTATATCTGGGCCTGGTGGCCGGCGCTGGGGTGGGGTCTGGGGCTGATCTCCCATGCCATCAACCTGTTCCAGCCCTTCAAGCTGTTTGGTCCGGAATGGGAGCGACGCTAGATCGAGAAGCGACTGGGGCGCAAGCTGTAACTCATTGGTGCGAATAGAACAAAGCCCGGCAACTTGCCGGGCTTTGTTCTTGTGTAACGCGACAGAGTGAGGCTCTCGTCGCTCAGGCGCAGCCCTTAACCATCACTTGGCGTGAGTGGGGCAGGGCGTCGCTATCAGGGCATCGTCTTCATAACGCCACAGGGTGAGGCTGTTGCCCCACACGCAGCCGGTGTCGAGCGCCTTGATGTCGTTCCTGCCTGTGTTGCCCATCAGGGCCGCCCAGTGGCCGAATACCAGTATGGGGTCATCCATATGGTGCTCGCGCTGCTCGAACCAGGGGCGCAGGCCGGGAGTAGACTCCGTGGGGCCCTTCTTGCACTTGAACTCGAGTCGGCCATCGAAATAGCAGAAGCGCATCCGGGTGAAGGTGTTGATGATGTAGCGGTAACGCTCGATACCTGCCAGATCTTCACTCCAGCCATCGGGCAGATCGCCATACATGTTGTGCAACAACCAGCTGTACTGATCGCCGCGCAGCAGACTCTCCACTTCGCGGGCACAGTTGCGTGCCGTTCGGGCGTCCCAGGCGGGGGAGATACCGGCATGCACCATCATGATGGGCAGATCCGGGTGCTCCGCCAGCAGGGGGCGATGGCGCAACCACGTCAGCAGCTCGTCCCGATCCGGCGCTTCCATCAGGGCTTGCAGCTTGTCTTTCTTCTTGAGCGGCGCAACGCCATCGGCGACCGCCAGCAGGTGAAGGTCGTGGTTGCCGAGCACTGTGACGGCCCGCTGGCCCAGCGACTTGACGTAGCGCAGTGTCTTCAGGGAGTCCGGTCCGCGGGCGACCAGGTCGCCGCAGAGCCAGAGCACGTCCTTGGCTGGATCGAACTTTGCGAGATCCAGCAGACGACGCAAGTCGTCATAACAGCCCTGGATATCGCCAACAAAACAGTTCGCCATGAAACCTCAGTTAATAATGTTTGGGACGGCCAGGGTAAAAGGCGCTATGGGCGCCTCGAACGGCTGCCCTGACTCATCTTGCAGGGTATAGCTCCCTTCCATTACCCCAAAGGGGGTGTCGAGTGGCACTCCGCTCTGATAGCGAAAGGTCTCCCCTTCGGCAATCACGGGCAGCTCCCCGACCACGCCGGGGCCCTCGACTTCCAGCATCTTGCCGTTGGCATCCGTGATGAGCCAGCGCCGGTGCAGCAGCTGCGCCGGCCCTGGCCCCAGATTCTCGATCTCGATCAGATAGTGGAACTGGTAAGGGTCCTGGGTATCCGCCACATAACGCGGGTATGGGCGGATAACGATATGCGGGTATGCCACGGGATCAGGCCTGTTGTTGATCCGCCAGCCAGTTGGCGATCATGACGAACTGCTCCAGGGAGAGATTCTCCGGGCGCAGGTTGCCATCGATACCAAGCTCGGTCAGCTGAGCGTCCGTGATGAAGTTGGCGAAGCTGTTGCGGATGGTCTTGCGGCGCTGGCCAAAGCCTTCGGTACAGACGCGGCTCAGGCAGCGGATGTCTTTGGCGACTATGGTCGGGTTCTTGTGCGGCACCAGACGGACCACGGCTGAATCCACTTTCGGTGCCGGTTTGAAGGCGCCAGGGCCCACTTCCAGCACGGGGATCACCTGGCAGTAGTACTGCACCATGACGCTCAGGCGGCCATAGGCCTTGCTGCCCGGGCCGGCAGACATCCGCAATACCACTTCTTTTTGCAGCATGAAGTGCATGTCTTCTACCCGGTCGGCGAAATCGCACAGGTGGAAGATGAGCGGCGTGGAGATGTTGTAGGGCAGGTTGCCGAAGATGCGCAGCGGCCCCTTGCCTTCCCCCATCAGAGTGCCGAAGTCGAAGCGCATGGCATCGGCCTCGATCACGGTCAGCTTGTCCTTGAGGGTCGGGTGCTCGCGCAGGCGCGCGGCCAAGTCCCGGTCCAGCTCGACCACTGTCATCTTGTCCATCTGGGAGGCGACCGGTTCGGTCAGGGCGGCGAGGCCCGGGCCTATCTCCACCAGATTCTGACCCGGCTGCGGATTGATGGCGGCCACTATCTGATCGATCACATAGCGGTCATGCAAGAAGTTCTGACCGAAACGCTTACGGGCCGTGTGACCCATGTGCACCTTGTTGCTCTGCACCTTACTGCTCATATCTTTTTTTCTCTACCATCTTGATGGCGTGGTTAATCGCGGTGATCAGGCTGCCCGGGTCCGCCAGGCTCTTGCCTGCCAGATCCAGCGCAGTGCCGTGATCCACCGAAGTGCGGATGAAAGGAAGTCCAAGGGTGATATTGACCGAACTGCCGAACCCCTTGTATTTGAGCACGGGCAGCCCCTGGTCGTGGTACATGGCGAGTACCGCATCCGCATCCTTGAGGTATTTGTCCTGGAACAGGGTATCGGCCGGCAGCGGGCCGACCAGATCGATACCCTCCTGGCACAAGCTGGCCAGGGCGGGTTCGATCACGTCAATCTCTTCACGGCCGAGATGACCCCCTTCCCCGGCGTGGGGATTGAGGCCGCAGACGTAAATCCGGGGCTTGGCGATGCCAAACTTGGTTTTGAGATCCGCATCCAGAATGCGGATCACCTTGCCGAGGCGATCCTCCGTGATGGCCATGGCCACGTAGGCGAGCGGGATATGGGTGGTCGCCAGCGCCACCCGCAAGCCTTCGGTCGCCAGCAGCATCACCACGTCGGCGGTGCCTGACTGCTGTGCGAAGAACTCGGTATGACCACTGAATGACACGCCCGCCTGATTGATGATCCCCTTGTGCACCGGCCCGGTTACCACGGCGGCAAATTCACCGCTGAGGTTGCCGTCACAGGCGCGCTGCAGGGTGGCCAGCACATAGGCGCCGTTGCCCTCGTTCAGCTCACCCGGCACCACGGGGGCGCCGAGGCTGAGTGGACAGATGCTCAGGGTACCCGCCTGCTGCGGCTGGGCAGGGGCCTTTGCATCATAGGGTTCCAGCTCGATGGGCAGCCCCAGCAGGGCGGCCCGTTCGAGCATCAGGGCAGGATCGGCGATCACCACCAGCTGGTGGGGCCAATCCTGCTGGGCTATCTGCAGCACCAGATCCGGGCCTATTCCGGCGGGCTCACCCGGCGTAATGGCGAGACGACGACAGCTCATCAGCTGCCGGCGCCTTCAATCTGGATGTAGGCCTCGTCACGCAGCTCATCCAGCCACGCCTGGGACTCTTCGGTGAAGCGGCGGTTGAAGATGAGCTGATAGGCACGCTGCTCCTGGGCCTTGCTGGTGGCATCCTGGCTGCGACGCTCTTCCAGCTGCACTATGTGCCAGCCGTGGGTAGTACGGAAGGGGGCGCTCAGCTCACCCGGCTTGAGGCGGTTGACCATGTCGCGGAACTCCGGCACATAGACGTTGGGATCAGACCAGCCCAGCTCGCCGCCCTGCACCGCAGAGCCCGGATCTTCGGAGTATTTTTCCGCCAGACTGGCGAAGGTCGCCTTGCCGCTCTTGATGTCGTGCAGTATGCCATCCAGCATGCCCTTGGCTTTCTCTTCGCTGAGGATGATGGAAGGCTTGATCAGTATGTGGCGTGCTTTTACCTCGGTCTGCAGCACCTGCTGCTGACCCTTGGCATCGAACACCTTGACGATGTGCAGACCGGCGCCAGAGCGCAGCGGGCCCACTATGTCACCCTTGGCTGCGCCTTGTACCGCTTCGGCCATCAGGGTCGGCATCTCTTGCGGGCTCATCCAGCTCCAGTCGCCCCCTTCCAGTGCCTTGGGACCATTACTCTCGGCAATGGCCAGCTTGCGGAAGTCGGCGCCCTGTTTCAGGGCAGCCAGGATGCGCTCTATCTTACTCTTGGCGGCGTTGAGCTGCTCGGCGCTCGGGTTGTCAGGCAGGGCAATCTGGATATGGCCGACATGGTACTGCTGTTGCTGCTGGCCCTGCTTGGCGAGGATATCCACCACCTGCTTGACCTCCTGATCGGAGATATTGATGCGACGGCGCACCTGGTTGCGGCGCACTTCGTTCATCAGGATCTCGCGGCGCACCTCTTCCCGATACTGGGCATAGGTCAGGCCTTCGCGGGCCAGTTGGGCTCGCAGCTGATCCAGGGTCATCTTGTTGTCGGCGGCTATGCTCTGGATGGCTTGCTCCAGCTGGGTGTCGCTGATCTTCAGGCCCTGGCGATCCGCCAGTTGCAGTTGCAGGCTCTCCTGGATCAGGCGATCCAGCGCCTGCTTGCGCAGGGTGGCATCATCGGGCAGGGACTGGCCGCTCTCCTGGGCAGAGCTTTTGACTTTCTGTACCAGGGCTTCCTGCTGGCTGGCCAGCACCACGTCCTTGTTGACCACGGCAAGCACCTTGTCCATCAGCTCGGGGGCGGCGAAGGCCCCCTGACTCATGGCTCCGAACAGGCCTGCAGTCAGCAGGGAAATCAACGTCTTCTTCATATCCATCTCTCAAGGCGTTTGCCAGACCGGTTATTGGTCTCGCAGGTTAAACGGACGAATGTAAGGCAGTGCTTCGGTATCCAGGGAGGTGCCCTTGGAGCCGGTACCCACGCTACCCAATCCTTTCATTTCAAACTGAATGCCCAGGCTGCGCTCCGAGGTCGGACGCATGGTCACGTTATCCGGTGTATTGACCCACTCCAGGTTGAAGTTGATGCTCCAGCAGCAGGAGTCATATTTCAGACCCACCTTGCGATCCACCTTCACTCCCTGATCAAGGTCGTGATAGTAGCCACCGTAGAGGTGCCACTGATCATTGAGCGGTGTGGTCAACAGCATGCCGACCTGATTTAGGTCGGCGACCTGGTTGGTGTTCGACAGGTCGTAGTTGGCATTGCGCACGAAGCGGTAGTTCAACTGGCTGATCAGCTTCTCGCGGCGATACTCGAGGGCGCTGTTGGCAGAGCTGATCTCGCTCTGATCCATATCATATTGCGCCCCGGCATGGGCAAACCACTGCTCGTTGATCTTGGCATCCCCCTCAAACGAGAGCGGGGAGCGGGTGTTGGTCGCCAGTGACTCGCTGGGGTAGAGCTTGACCCTGGGGGCAACAAAGTCGAAAGCTTGGGCAACGGCCAGTCGAATTCGTTCATCACCAGCCTGATCATAAACCCGGGTGGTAACACCGAGTGAGACCCTGTTGGAGTCGCTGATGCGGTCCAGACCGGCATAACGGCGGTCGCTGAACAGGCTGTAGTAGTCCTGACGCATGGTGGTGGAGTCGTAGACACCTATGTTGTCCTGATCCTTGTAGGGCACATAGAGGTACTGGAACTCGGGCTCCAGGGTTTGATTGGCGTCGCCACCAAACCAGTCCTGGTTGCGTTCGAAGGTCATGCCGCCCTTGAGGCGGAAGGAAGGCAGTGTCCGGGTGATGATGCCCTCATCCAAAGTAACACCGCTCGCACCTTCAGGAGTGAACCGCTTGGTGAAGGTGGAGCTCATGTTGTCCGGCACTTCCTGATCGTAACGGGTGTACATCAGCTTGTACTGGCTGTCGAGGTAGTAGCCCGCCTCGTCGATGAGCGGCATGGTCAGGGTCGGCGCCGTGTAGACCCGGGTGCCGGTATAGGCATCTCCCAGGTTTTGCGCTGAGGCCTGGGTGTTGTTGTAACCGAACCGGGTGACTTCGGTATTCCAGGCCAGATCGTACCAGTTGCCCTGATGGTAGTAGTTGTGGTTGATCCGTGGCATCAGTTCGTGAGGCTGCTGGGCACTTGCCAGCAGTATCTGGTAGGTCCGCACCTCTGTGTTGAGGTTCCAGTTTTGCTGGAAGTAGCCGGCCATCAGGGATTGCTGCAACTGGTTCTCGACCTGGGTGCCCACCTTGGGGGAGAAGTCGTTGAAGTAGTTGTAATCCCGATCCCGGACCTTGGTGTAGTCGACCGACACCCGCATGGCATTGTCGGCAAACAGTGAGGTGTGGCGCGCATTGAGCAAATAGCGATGCCCGTCAGACAGCTTTTCGTTCAGGCTGGGGGTTTCATCATACTGTTTGTCGTCTGCCAGATTTTCGAAATAGAGGCTGCCGACATGGGCCGGGTCCGGCATATAGCGGAACTCGACCTGCTCCATCAGGCCCCGTCTGTCCATGAAACGGGAAGTGATGGTGGCATCGTAGTTGGGCGCTATGTTCCAGTAGAACGGCTGGGTGATGTCCATGCCGTTCTTGGAGCTCTGGGTATAACCCGGGTAGAGCAGGCCGGTTTTGCGCTCATCCTTGATGGGGAAGTTGATATACGGGAAATAGAATACTGGATAGTCATAGAGCCAGAGGCTGGCGTTCCAGGCTTCCCCGAACACCTCTGTCTGATCGATGTCGATGCTGCCCGCTTTCAGGGTCCATACTTCCTGGCCAGGTGGGCAGGTTGTGTACTGAGCCCCTTCCAGAGTGATGTTCTGGTTGTTGTTGGTCATGGTGACCCGGTCGGCAGAGCCGCGTACCGGTGAGCCATGAACCTGGTATTTGCCCTCTTCCAGCTCGGAATTCTTGGTATCCAGGTTGGATTTCAGGGTCTTGTCACTGGTGACAGTGATCTGGCCATCGTTGTAATAGATGTTGCCGATGGCGATGACATCCCGGCTCTTCTGATCGAGCTCGGCATAATCCGAGTCAAATTTGCGCACACCCTGGCGAACTTTGACATCGCCCTGATAGACGGCGGTACCGCCCTGCTTGGCCTCTAGCCGATCGGCATCCACTTCGACAGGTTGGGCGTTGGCATCCTTTCCGGGGGCCAGTTTCTCTACCTTGGGTACATAGTCATAGCAGAGCCCGTCCAGGATCCCGGTGGCGGGCGGCGGCGTCAGCGGAGCCGCCTGCACTATGGCCGGGGTCAGGGCTGGGATAAGGCTGATGGTCAGGGCGATGGGATATGAGTACCCCAGTGTCCATTTTGTCATGTGAAAGACTCGCGCAATCCGTGGTAGATACGGCTGATTCAAGACATGCATTTTACGACAGGATTCATCGAGTTGACATTGCATGTCATTGCTTTATGTTAGCCGGCAATGATAAAGCATTATTGCGGCCAGGGCTAACAGCCAAGTGCTGCTTTCCAATTCGGTCCCCGACTTATGTACGATCGCGATTCCCTGCTATTGCAATGGGCTCGCCGGATTTCCGGTGATGCCAACCTTGAGTTGACCCTGATTTCTGGTGACGCCAGTTTTCGCCGCTACTACCGTGGCGGTGGCTTGGTGTGGGTGGATGCCAATCCAAAAACCGAAAAAAATCATGAATTTGTCCGCAATGCCTCTGCTTTGCATGCCATGGGGCTGCTGGCGCCCGAGGTAAAGGGGGTGGACTATGATGATGGCCTGCTGGCTGTGACAGATCTGGGGGATACCCAGCTTATCAGCTGTCTGGATGCGCAGAATGTGCTGGCCTGGTATGGCAAAGCCATCGCCTTGCTACCCAGACTGGGGGCGGTAGCACTGGCGCTGGAGCCCTTCGACGCTGCCTTCATGGCCCGTGAAAACAGTATTTTCCCCGAGTGGCTGCTGGGCCATCATCTGCAACTGGCCCTGAGCGAGTCTGAACAACAGCTGCTGGATGATATGTTTGCCTGCCTCACCGCCAGCAATCTGGCTCAGCCTCAGGGGGTGATGCACCGTGACTTTCACAGCCGCAACCTGATGGTCTGTGGTGGTGATACTCCAAACGGCAGCGAATTGGCCATCATCGATTTTCAAGACATGGTGATAGGTCCCCTCAGCTATGACCTCGTCTCTCTGCTGAAAGACTGTTACGTGCGCTGGCCCGACGATGTGATCGAGCAGGGCATGCGCCATGGCTTCGATACGTTGCAGCAGGCGGGTCTGCTTGGCGGGCTCGACTATGCCAGTTTCCGTCGTCATGCCGACCTGACCGGCATGCAGCGTCACCTGAAGGCGGCGGGTCTCTTCACCCGCCTCTATCACAGGGATGGCAAGTCCGGTTACCTCAAGGACATTCCCCGCACCCTGGGCTATGTGGTGGATGTGTGCCAGCAACATGGCGCCAGCTATCCGGAGCTGGCCCGCTTCGGTGCCTGGTTGCAGCAAGTGGTGCTGCCCGGGCTGGCCCGAGTGGCCGGAGCCCCGGTATGAAGGCGATGATCCTGGCTGCCGGCCGTGGCGAGCGGATGCGCCCGCTCACTGACACCTTGCCCAAGCCGCTGCTGGCGGCAGGGGGCAAGCCGCTCATAGTGCACCATATCGAAAAGCTCAAGGCTGCCGGAGTGACCCAGCTTGTCATCAACCACGCCTGGCTCGGCCACAAACTGGTGGAAGCGCTCGGTGATGGCAGTGCGTTCGGGGTCAGCATTCACTGGTCGGCAGAGGCGAGTGCGCTGGAAACCGCCGGTGGCATAGTGCAGGCGCTGCCCCTGCTTGGTGCCGATCCGTTTCTGGTGATCAACGGCGATACCTGGCTCAGTCTGGACTATCGCACCCTGGTCAACCAGCCACTGGGTACGGATCTGGCCCATCTCTGGCTGGTGCCCAATCCGCCCCAGCATCCTCATGGGGATTTCTCGCTTCACGCCGGTCGGGTGCAGGATGCGCCAGCCTTCACCTTCAGTGGTGTCGGGCTCTATGACCCCGCCGCCTTTGCCGATTTGCCGTCGGGGGCGCGCAAGCTGGCCCCCCTGCTGCGCGAGTGGATGGCGCAAGGCCGGGTCGGTGGCGCCATGCTGGCCGGCGAGTGGCGCGATATTGGCACCACAGAGCGGCTGCGCGAGCTGGATGATCAGCTGCAACGGCGCACTCATTAACATCACGAGGTCTTGAACCATGCGTATTTGGGGTAAGGTGCTGGGCGCCTTCTTCGGTTTTCTGCTCGGCAACATCTTTGGTGCCCTGCTTGGCCTCTGGATCGGCCATCGTTTCGATCGGGGCATGGGTATTCGGGGCGCGTTTCAGCGTGGCCCCAGCCAACAACAACAGGCGGTCTTTTTCCATGCCACTTTCGCCGTCATGGGTCATATCGCCAAGGCGAATGGCCAGGTAACAGAGCAGGAGATCCGGGTTGCCTCCAACCTGATGGATCGGATGCGACTGGTGGGGGATCAGCGAGCACGCGCCCAGGAGTCGTTCCGTGTGGGCAAGGAGGCTGGGTTCCCGTTGCGGGAAACCCTGGCCGAGTTCCGTCGTGCCAGCCTGGGGCAGCGGGACATTCTGCGCTTCTTCCTGGAGGTGCAACTGCAGGCCGCCTTTGCCGATGGCAAGGTCGAGGCCGATGAGCGCGCCATTTTGCATACCATCGCCGATGAGCTGGGCTTCAGCCGCATCGAGCTGGCCCGCATCCTGGCGATGGCCGAAGCGCAGATGAACTTTTTCAACCGGGCGCATGGCGGCCAGTATCAGGGCGGTGAGCACGGCGGGCAGCAGTATCGGCAGGAGGCGCCGTCAGCGGATCGCCTCAAGGATGCCTACCAGTTGCTCGGGGTGAGCGAGAGCGACAGTGATCAGGACATCAAGCGCGCCTACCGCAAGGAGATGAGCAAGCATCACCCCGACAAGCTGGCCGCCAAGGGGCTGCCACCTGAGATGATGGAGATGGCGAAGGAGAAGACCCAGGAGATCCAGCAGGCCTGGGAGTGGATCCGCGAGGCCCGCGGCATCCGTTGAGTGCCGCTATCTGCCAGCCATAAAAAATGCCCGTCGATGACGGGCATTTTTGTTTGCGAAAGTCAGGTTTAGTGGCTGTCGACCCAGACAAACTTGAGCACGAACAGCAGGGCGACCACCAGTACGCAGGGGTTGATCTCGCGCCAGCGGCCTGTGCCTGCCTTCATCACGCAGTAGGAGATAAAGCCGATGGCGATCCCCTCCGTAATGGAGAAACTGAACGGCATCATGACAGCTGTCATGAAGGCGGGCACAGCTTCGGTCAGGTCTTCCCACTTCACCCGGGTCAGCTCGGAGCACATCAGCACGCCGACATAGATGAGTGCGCCGGCGGCGGCATAGGCAGGCACCATGGCCGCGACGGGGGAGAAGAAGATCGCCAGCAGGAACAGCAGGCCGACCACTATGGCGGTCAGGCCGGTGCGGCCGCCGACGGCGACGCCGGAGCTGCTCTCTATAAAGGCGGTGACAGAGGAGGTGCCCATGAAGGCGCCGCCGACCGAGCTCACGCTGTCCACCAGAAGCGCCTGCTTCATGCGCGGGAAGTGACCCTTGTCGTCCGCCAGCTTGGCGCGGTTGGTGACGCCGATCAGGGTACCGGAAGAGTCGAACAGGTTGACCAGCATGAAGGAGAAGATGATCCCGGCGAGGCTGATGTCGAGCGACCCCATCAAATCCAGCTGGCCAAACACCGGCTCTATGCTCGGTGGCATGGAGACAAAGCCCTTGAAGGTCACATCGCCAAACAGCCAGCCCAGGGTGGTGGTCACCACTATGGCGATCAGCACGGCGGAGTGAACGCCGCGGGCTGAGAAGATGCAGATCAGGAAGAAACCGAGCAGCCCCAGCAGGCAGGGCAGGGAGGTGAGATCGCCCACCGTCACCATGGTGGCCGGGCTCGCCACTACGATACCTGCGTTGTGTAGGCCGAGCAGGGCGATGAGCAGACCGATACCGGCTGTGATGCCGACCCGCAGGGTGAGCGGGATATTGGCGATCAGCCAGTAACGAACCCGCAGCAGGGTGAGGATCAGCAGACCCATGGCACCCCAGAAGATGGTGCCCATGCCGACTTGCCAGGAATAGCCCATGCCAGCCACCACCACGAAGGCGAAAAAGGCGTTCAGTCCCATGGCCGGGGCCAGGGCGATGGGCCAACAGGCCCATCAGTATGCTGCCGATGCCAGCGATAAGGCAGGTAGTGACGAACACGGCCTGGGTGTCCATGCCCGCCGCAGAGAGGATCTGCGGGTTGACGAACACTATATAGACCATGGTCAGGAAGGTGGTGATCCCGGCGATGACCTCGGTGCGGGCGGTAGTGCCATGGCCTTGCAGGGCAAACAGGCGCTCAAGCAATCCTTGCCCGGCGGCCTGATTGGCAGCTTGGTGTTGTTGGTTCATGTTGGATTCCAATAGGTGACGTGAAATAAGCAGCAGGAGAGTCGGCACCCCATCCATGCGTGGGCAAGGGGGCTGTTTTTCTGGTGGCTAAGTGACCAGACTCGTCCTGATACCGTGACAGCGCGCACATTTTCACACAGGCGGCGGCGTTTACAAACCCCGGATCTGCGAAGCGGATCAATGAATAGAGCAAAAATTCAAACGTTTTCTTTTTGAGCAATAAAAAAGGTCCTCGATAGAGAACCTTTTATGGCTGACAGAGGCCGCGTCAGAGGGTCTTGAAGTAACGCTCCACCAGTTGGGCCAGCACGGAGTCGAGTCTGTCCTGTACTTCCCCCAGCTCTCTACCGACACGACGCAGGAACATACTGGCCTGCTCCTCGGTCAACTTGCGCCCCTCGATGAAGAACTCCTGCTCCGGCAACTGCTTGTCATAGCGCGGGATCAGCACCCAGCTCACCAGCTCGGGATAGATGGCGGCGAAGATCTTGGCGGCGGCGACACAGAAGGTCTCGATGTGTTCTTTGCCATCCGGCCCGAGGCAGCCGGGTTCGACCCGGATCTGGATGGTGAGTTTCTTCTCTGTGGGGGTCTGGGTCGTCATTTCGATACATCCATGCAGTGGGGGTCTGGGTCGTCATTTCGATACATCCATGCAAAGGCATCCGTCTTGGATTGTATGCCAAAAGGCAATAGAAAGGGGAGCCGAAGCTCCCCTTGTGACGCCGTCACCCTTATTTGGTGATGCGTTTGTATTTTGCGCGATGGGGCTGGATCGCCTCGGCGCCGTAGGTCTTCTTCTTCCACTCTTCGTATTCGGTAAAGTTGCCTTCGAAGAAGGCAATATTACCCTCGTCCTGGTAGTCCAGGATGTGAGTGGCGATGCGGTCGAGGAACCAGCGATCGTGGGAGATGACCATGGCACAACCCGGGAACTCCAGCAGGGCGTTCTCGAGGGCGCGCAGGGTTTCAATGTCCAGGTCGTTGGTAGGTTCATCCAGCAGCAGCACGTTGCCGCCGGTCTGCAGCAGCTTGGCCAGATGCAGACGGCCACGCTCACCACCGGACAGCTCGCCGACCCGCTTCTGCTGATCGGCGCCCTTGAAGTTGAAGCGGCCGATATAGGCGCGGCTCGGGAACTCGTAGTTGCCGATGCGCAGGATATCCTGACCGTCGGCGACCTCTTCGAAGACCGTCTTCTTGTCATCCATGCTGTCGCGGAACTGATCCACAGAGGCCAGCACCACGGTTTCGCCCAGGGTGATGGTGCCGGAATCCGGCTGCTCCTGACCCGACATCATGCGGAACAGGGTCGACTTACCGGCACCGTTCGGACCTATGATCCCGACGATGGCTCCCTTCGGAATGGCAAACGACAGATCGTCGATCAGCACCCGATCACCGTAGGATTTGCGCAGGTTGGCCACCTCCAGCACCTTGTCGCCGAGGCGGGGTCCGGGCGGAATGAACAGCTCGTTGGTCTCGTTGCGCTTCTGGTAGTCGTTGGTGTTGAGCTCTTCGAAGCGAGCCATACGAGCCTTAGACTTGGCCTGACGACCTTTCGGGTTTTGACGAACCCACTCCAGCTCTTTCTCGATGGACTTGCGACGAGCCGCTTCGGAGCTGGCCTCCTGGGCCAGACGGGCATCTTTCTGCTCCAGCCAGGAGGAGTAGTTGCCTTCCCACGGGATACCTTCGCCGCGGTCCAGTTCCAGGATCCAGCCTGCCACGTTGTCGAGGAAGTAGCGGTCGTGGGTGATGGCCACGACTGTGCCTTCGTAGTCGTGCAGGAAGCGCTCCAGCCAGGCCACGGATTCCGCATCCAGGTGGTTGGTCGGCTCGTCCAGCAGCAGTATGTCCGGCTTTTCCAGCAGCAGACGGCACAGCGCCACACGGCGGCGCTCACCACCGGAGAGGTGCTGGATCTTGGCGTCCCAGGCCGGCAGACGCAGGGCATCGGCCGCGCGCTCCAGCTGGTTTTCCATGTTGTGGCCACCCTGAGCCTGGATGATGGCTTCCAGCTCGCCCTGTTCGCGGGCCAGTTTGTCAAAATCCGCATCCGGGTCGGCGTAGGCCGCATAGACCTCGTCGAGGCGAGCCATGGCGCGTTTGACGTCGCCGACCGCCTCTTCCACCGCTTCGCGGACTGTCTGCTCAGGATCCAGCTTCGGCTCCTGGGGCAGGTAGCCGATCTTGATGCCGGGCTGCGGACGGGCTTCCCCTTCGATCTCGGTATCTATGCCCGCCATGATGCGCAGCAGGGTGGACTTACCGGCACCATTCAGGCCCAGTACGCCTATCTTGGCGCCCGGGAAGAAGCTCAAGGAGATATTCTTGAGGATATGACGCTTGGGCGGCACTACCTTGCCGACCCGGTTCATAGTGTAAATAAATTGAGCCATTGGCTAATTCTCTTCCTATTCAGCAGGTTAATGTCTTGGCACTAACAGACTGATGTCGTGGTGGGGCCAGGTCGACACGCCGTCAACCCGGTTCCAAAAAACGCTCCGATTGTAAACCAATGGGGGAAGGGGGGCAAAGGCAGGGCCCGGCTTGTAGCCCTCTTTGCCGCAGCCGTCACATCCGGCTGTGTGCTGGGGGCTCGCCTAGCATGATGAGGACTCTTTTTTGTGCCAAAGCCGCCATATTTGGCTGTTCGTCGCTGACCAGTCTTGCCGGCCAATATTTTCGCTGGCCGCGAGCGAGACATTGGGTTGTACCTGGCTCTGATTGCCGGTCGCTGGTTGGGAAGGGGCCGACGTCTATTTCCAGATCGGGTATGAACGGGTGAGGGCTACTTCCCCTTGTGACCGGCGAAGTAGAGCACTCGCCGCACATATTGTTGGGTCTCCTGATAGGGGGGGATGCCGCCGTACTGTTCCACCGCTCTCTCTCCGGCGTTGTAGGCTGCCGACATCAGTATCCAGTTGCCATCAAACCGGCGATCCAGCCACTTGAGATAGGTCACGCCCCCCTTGATGTTCTGTGCCGGATCGAAGGGGCGAGTCACGCCGAAGCGCTGCTGGGTTTCCGGTATGAGTTGCATCAGCCCCTGGGCATTCTTGGGGGAGACGGCGCGGCTATTGAGGTTGGATTCGGCAATGGCGATGGCCAACACCAGCCGCTCATCGAGGCTGTGGTGCTTGGCTGCTTGGCTGCATGGCGCAACATGGTGGCCAGTTTCTGTTTGGTTGGTGACTGGCGGGCCAGGTAGGCATCCAGATTGAAAGGGGTATTGGGGATCTCGGCAAAGTAACTGCCTGCTCCCCCGCCGACGCCGGCGCCACACTGATCCCCCATGATGGCGTTGCCGATGCGGGCATTGTAGTAGCGGGCGGCTTGCTGATTGCCAAGGCGCATTGCCATGGCTAGGTAGGCGTTGGCCATCTTGGGGTTGCGCACCGAGCCCGGGCCGGTGGCAAGCAGGCGACCGATGCGAAAATAGCCTTCCGGGTTGCCTGTCGTGGCAGCGGCACAATAGAAGTGGATGGCTTGGGTCAAATTGCCCTGGCTCTGCGCCACCTGACCCTTTTTCAGGGCAGTGAGCGCCTTGGGGGCTTGTCTGAAATCCCTGCTTTGCGCTGCAGCCTGCGTAATACCGGCCAGCAACAGCGATAAAAAAAGCAGCAAAAACAGCCTGTTTTCGCTGAGGCTCGCCATGGATTCTCTCCTGTTGGGGTACAGAAGATATAGGGGAACATGGCCCGCTCTGCCATTAATCCAGTGGATCCTGTTGTTATGACGCCACCTGCCCAGAGATCAAAATGGTATGGAACCAATGGCAAATACAGGCCCGTGTGGGATGCCGGTGGGCATTGGAAGGGACAGTCCCATCACAAGGGGTAGCAAAAACGGCTTGCGATGGGGGAAGCCTGTGATGACTCATGTTCCACGCCGCGCTATTTAGTCAGGATTGTACATTCATGTCACCGTGGCTCACCCCGGCCGGTAATAGTCGAGATACCAGCGCACGAACTCGGCGACTCCCTGCCTGAGCGGGGTGGCGGGGTGGGTGCCCGTGAGGGTGTGAAGGGGCTCGCTGTCGGCCCAGGTGGCGTGCATGTCGCCTGCCTGCATGGGCAGCATCCGCTTGATGGCGGGCTTGTCCAGCGCCTGCTCCAGCGCCTCGATGAAGTCGAGCAGCCGCACCGGCTGGCCATTGCCTATGTTGAGGAGGCGGTAGGGGGCGGCGCTTTCGGCCAGGCTGCCCTGGCTGGCGCGCCAGTGCGGATTGGCGCGCGGCGGCAGTTCGGCGACGGCGAGTATGCCGTCCACTATGTCGTCTATGTAGGTAAAGTCGCGGCTGAGCAGGCCCTGGTTGTACACATCGATGGGCTCGCCGGCCAGGATGGCACGGGTGAACTTGGCGATGGCCATGTCGGGGCGACCCCAGGGGCCGTAGACGGTAAAAAAGCGCAGCCCTGTGGTGGGCAGGCCGTAGAGCGCCGAGTAGGCGTGGGCCATCAGCTCGCCGCTCTTCTTGGTGGCGGCATAGAGAGAGACGGGGTGATCTACCCGCTGTTCGGCACAGAAGGGCATCAGATCGCTCAGGCCATAGACAGAGCTGGAGGAGGCGTAGATCAGATGGTTTATGCCGTGCTGGCGGCACCCTTCCAGTACAGTCAGCATGCCGGTGAGATTGCTGTCGGCATAGGCGAACGGATTTTCCAGTGAGTGACGTACCCCCGCCTGGGCGCCCAGGTGGATCACCCGCTCGAACTGGCCGCTGGTGAACAGGTTTGCCATGGCATCCCGATCTGCCAGCTCCCGCTGTTCGAAGTGGAAGTGGGGGAAGGGGAGCAGCCGGGCCAGTCGCGCCTGTTTCAGGCTTACCTCGTAGTAGTCGTTGAGGTTGTCCAGTCCCACCACCTGATGGCCCGCCTCGCACAGTCGCCTGGCGACGTGAAAGCCGATAAAGCCGGCGGCGCCTGTCACCAGATACTTCATGAGTGTTGTCCTGTGCTGATCATGGGGGCCTGTGGTCCTGAGTGGGGGCTGAAAAAGGGCTGGGCGCTTTGTACCAGAGCGCGGGCACCGGCGCCACATGCTGGTGGTGCCATGGTGGACGAGGGCTAGCTCGTCAGGCGCGGCATGCTGCATCTTGGTGCACTGGCTGTCAATGGAGAATGACAGGCACCAAAACGGGGCGTTTCCCGGGGCTATTGTGATCATGGTCGCAAAAAATAGACTGGATCCCATAACGAAGCCCTGCGGACAGGGCTCGCGTCCGCCTCGGCGGACACAAGACACTCTTTTCACTTCGCTATTGGATACAGGTTATGGACAACACCCCAGGCTCTGCGCGCTCAGCCCGTTCTGCGCATCCCCTCTATGAAGATGTACTCGCCCTGCTGACCGCAGCCGGTTTCGTTTCCCTCGGCATCTTCCTGTTTCATCAGGTCGGCCTGCTCACTGGCGGCACCGCCGGGCTGGCGCTGCTGCTGCAACAGGTAACGGGACTGAGCTTCGGCCTGCTGTTCTTCGGCATGAACCTGCCATTTTACGCCCTGGCCTGGCTCAGAATGGGGCCGCGCTTCACCCTCAACACCTTCGTCTCTGTGGCCGCCGTCTCCTTCATGACGGATCACCTCAACGCCGTGCTGCAGATCGGCAAGATAGAACCCGTCTATGCGGCCCTGATCGGCGGCACTCTGATAGGCATGGGGCTGCTCATCATGTTCCGCCACAAATCCAGTCTGGGTGGCTTCAACATACTGGCGCTGTTTATCCAGGACCGCTTCGGCATCCGCGCTGGCAAGCTTCAAATGGGGTTGGATTGCACCATAGTCATCGCCTCCTGCTTCGTGGTGCAGCCCTGGATCCTGGCCCTCTCCGTGGTGGCGGCCATCATCTGTAACCTGGTGTTGACACTCAATCACAAGCCGGGCCGCTATCAGATAGCCTGAGCCAGAACTTCTATCACAATCAAAAAGAGCGCCTGATGGCGCTCTTTTGCTATCCGGGAGCCTGACCCCTCTCATACCACCATGGGCAGACCGGTTTCTGGATGGTGGATCACCTGGGCCGGGTAGTCATACAGGCGATCGATCAGGGCCGGGGTCAGCACCTCGGCCGGGGTGCCATCGGCCATCAGTCTGCCCTGCTCCAGCATCACCAGCCGGTCTGCGTAACGCGCCGCCAGGTTGAGGTCGTGCAGCACCACCAGCACGGCGGTGTTGCGGGCGGCCAGGGCGCGGGCCATGGTGAGCAGTTGGTGCTGGTACTTGAGGTCGAGCGCGGAGGTGGGCTCGTCCAGCAGTAGCAGACGCGGCTGCTGGGGCTCGTCCGGTGCCTGCCAGATCTGGGCCAGCACCCGGGCGAACTGCACCCGCTGCCGCTCTCCCCCGGAGAGTCCTGGATAGAGGCGGCCAGCCAGGTGCTCAACCCCGGCATGGGTCATGGCGGCCCGCACTATCTGGTCGCGCCGACTGGCGGGCTCGCTGTGGGGCAGGCGCCCCATGGCGACCACCTCTTCGCACAGAAACGGAAAGTTGAGGGACGAGCTCTGCGGCAGCACGCCGACGCTGTGGGCCAGTTCCATGGTGGGCCAAGCTTGCCGCTCCCGGCCAAACAGGCTTATCTCCCCCTGATGTTCCAGCTCGCCGGTCAGGCACTTGAGCAGCGAACTCTTGCCTGCGCCGTTGGGGCCGAGCAGGGCGGTGAGCGTGCCGGCCTGCAGGCTGAGGTCGAGCCTGTCCAGGATGGGGCGGCCACCACGGGTGAGGCTGAGCTGGTGACAGCGCAGCAGGGGCGTTGATGCAGGCAAGATAGACCTCCGGTTAAAGCGTCCGACGGCCCTTGACCAGCAGCCAGATGAAGAAGGGGGCGCCCAGCAGGGCCGTGATGATGCCGACCGGCAGCTCGGCCGGCGCCAGCAGAGTGCGGGCCAGCATGTCGGCGCCCAGCAGCAGGGCTGCGCCGAGCAAGGCCGAAAGCGGCAGCAACCTGACATGGTTGGGGCCGGCCAGCAGCCGCACCAGATGGGGCACCACCAGACCGACGAAGCCGATCATGCCCGCCACGGCGACGGCCACGCCGACCCCGGCGGCGGTGAGCAGGATCAGGCGCCGCTTGAGAGATTGCACATTGACCCCCAGATGACGGGCCTCCCCTTCCCCCAGCAACAGGGCGTTGAGGGGATTGGCATCGCGCATGAACAACAGCAGCAGAACGACCAGGGTGGCCAGCGCCAGCGCCACGTCCACCGGCTTGCCCGCCGCCAAGGTGCCCATCTGCCACAGGCTCAGGTTGCGCAGCATCTGGTCGTCGGCCAGGTAGGTGAGCAGCCCTATCACGGCGCCGGACAGTGCCGTGATGGCCACCCCCGCCAGCAACATGACGGTGACGGAGGTACCCCCTTCCCGGGTGCCCAGCAAATATACCAGCGTGGTGGTAAGCGCCCCGCCGAGGAAGGCGAGCAGGGGCAGCAGACCTATGCCGAGCAGGCTTTGCCACTGCTGGCCGAGGGGCGCCAGCAGCACTATGGCCAGCGCGGCGCCGAGCGCAGCCCCACCGGAGACCCCTATGATGCCGGGGTCGGCCAGCGGATTGCGAAACAGCCCCTGCATGACGGCGCCACAGAGGCCGAGTATGCCTCCCACGGCGATGCAGAGCAGGGTACGTGGCAGGCGGATCTCCTGCACGATCAAGAGCTTGTGGGCCGCAATCCCGCTCTCCTGCCCGGCGACCAGGGCACGCAGGCTCTCGCCGAGGGAGAGCGCCATGGGGCCGGTCGCCAGCGACCCGACCAGCAGCAGCGCCAGCGCTCCGCCGGTGAGCGCGAAAAGCCAGGGCAGAGGCAGGCGCATCATGAACCCAGCTTGATCCACTTGGCGATCTGGTTTGCCTGGTGCAACGAGGTGAGGCTGAGGCCCCCTTGCAGGGCGTGGCCGTCGATGGCGTGGATGGCCCGGTTTTTACCCGCCGGGGTGGCGGTGAGCGCGGGTACTTGGCTCAGCACTGCTTCCGGATCCTGATACTGCTGCCAGTCGCGGCCGCTCACCAGCACCAGATCCGGTTGCAGCTCGATCAGGGATTCGGTGGAGACGGGCTTGTAGTCGCTCAGCTGGGCCACCGGATTGACGCCGCCCGCCAGGGTGAGCAGGGCGCTGGCGGTGGTATTGCCGCCGGCTATGCTGGTGGGTTGCCCCTTGTGCAGCAGCAGGAAGACCACCTTGAGCGGCTTGTTCTGCTTCGCCTGTGCCGCCAGTTGCGCTGTCTGGGCCTGGATCTTGGCTTTCAATCGCATGCCGGCGGCCGGGTCATTGAGCAGGCCGGCCAGGGTATCGATGCGCTGGTTGAGGTTGGCGAGGGTCGGTGCGGTCGGCAGCACGTCCACCTCGACTCCGGCGCGGCGCAGCTGCGCCAGCGCCGGCGGCGGCCCCATCTCGTCGCTGCCGATCAGCCGGGTCGGCGCCAGACTGAGGATCCCCTCGGCGGCGAGGGCGCGGTGATAACCGACCCTGGGCAGATTTTTCGGTTCAGTGCTGCTGATGTCGGTAGCGATCAGGCTCTGTTCACCGCCCAGTGCCAGAATGAGTTCTGTGGTGGCCGGGCCTATGCTGACGATACGTTCCTGCGCGGCAGCAGACAGGGAAAGGGCTGAACAGCCGAGCAGGCTGAGTGCGAGGGCAAAACGACGGCCCATGCTAACCTCCGAAGGGTGAATAAAGTTGGGTTGCCGCCGAGAATATCAAGCCGGTGAAAAAAATGCACTGAGAATGAAAGCGATTATCAATTGCATTGGCTCTGGTGCTTTATTAGAGTATTCGCCATGACAGGAGAGGGATGCAGCACGCATCCCAAGGGAGAACCTATGAGCATTGCACAACGCATTCATGAGCTGCTGGAACAAGACCCCAGCGCCCATCCTTCCACCATTGCCAGCGAGCTGGCGGTCAGCGAGTGGGAGGTGGTACGCCACCTGCCTGCCGAGCTGGTGACCCTGGTGCCCGCCGAGCGGGCCGAAGCCCTGCTGGCGGATCTGGCGGATTGGGGTCAGGTGACCAGCATCGTCGAATCCGATGGCTCCATCTTCGAGGTGAAGGCACCCTTCCCCAGAGGCAAGAATGCCCGTGGTTACTACAACCTGATGGGGCGTGACGGCGAGATGCACGGCCATCTCAAGCTCGACAACGTGGTCGGCATTGCCCTGGTCAGCAAGCTGTTTATGGGTAAAGAAGGCCACTCTTTCCAGTTCTTCGGCCACAGCGGCCGCTGTATTTTCAAGGTCTATCTGGGACGTGATGAGCAGCGCAAGCTGTTGCCTGCCCAGGTGGAGCGTTTCATGGCCTTGCGCCACCAGTACCAAGAGGAAGTAAAAGCATGAGTGAACGTCAGGAGCGTCTGCAGAATCGTCTGCAACCGGAGATCCGCGAGTTTCGCGACGGTTGCCGCACCCTGCAACTGGCGACGGTGGACAGCGAAGGCAACCCCAACGCCAGCTATGCCCCCTTCGTGCTGCAGGAAGATGGCTACTATGTGCTCATCTCTGAAATCGCCCGTCACGCCCGCAACCTGCAACAGGTACCCAAGGTATCGCTGATGTTGATCGAGGACGAGACAGGTGCCCGTGAGCTGTTCGCCCGCAAGCGTCTCACCTTTGATGCACTGGCCGAAGTAGTGGCTCGTGACGACGTGCGCTGGAGTCAGGCGATTGCCGCGCTGGAAGGGCGTTTTGGCGAGATAGTCAAAGGGCTGTCCAATCTCAAGGATTTCGTGCTGTTTCGCCTCAAACCCGAGCAGGGTTTGTTCGTCAAAGGCTTCGGCCAGGCATTTCGCGTCTCAGGTGACGAGCTGGTGGATTTCGTGCATCTGGTGGAAGGGCACAAACGGGTCGACAACGGTGCCGAGCTGACCAGCCCGGCCGATGCGCCAGTCTGACGACAGGCCTTTGCAATAAAAAACGGGCAGCCCAGGCTGCCCGTTTTTTATTGCGTGTCACACCAGAGAGCTAGTCCTGCCAGGAAGCCTTGTTGGGGAAGGCATCGCGATCGGCCTGGCTGGCCGTCTCGTTGCACTCGCCCCGGATCTTCCAGGAGGTCTGGCTGAGGATGATATAGCCATTGTGGCAATACTTTCGTTCGGCCAGGGTCTGGGTCAACTGTGCATCCTGCAGAGCTTCACGCCGTTCCAGCAGACTCTTGCTGCGACTCAGGCGATTGCCGTCGTTCTCCTCCAGCCGGGTAGGCAGGGTGTCGAACGGTGCGGCTTCAAACGTGAAACGCTTGCTCCCCTCTTCGTTGATCTGGGTTCTAAACAGGGGGGCCGGGCCATCCGGCTGACGCCCCGGCAAACCGGAGCAGGCAGAAATTGCCGGTAACAACAGCATGAATGCAACGGCAGACAGTAGACGCACACAAGACTCCAATCCGGTGATCACTTCAAGGCTGGCAGATTAACACGCCAGCTCGGGCTGGGTGGCTTCGAGCAACGCATCCGTCGTGAGCAGGGTCACGGTTCTGCCCTTTGGCAGGCTCAGGTGCTCCCACATCCAGTGGTGATGCTCGATGATTTTTTCTGCACTCAGGTGAGGACGATCCGCCGTGGTGTGGGCATCCGTCACCGCGAATACGTCAAATCCCCGGGCGGCGGCGCTGCGCAGCGTGGTGTCGACACAAAAATCGGTGGCACAACCGCAGATCAGCAGGCGATCCACTGCCTGTTCCGCCAGCAGAAAGCCGAGCTCTGTATCGAGGAAGCTGTCGCAGGCGGTCTTGCTCACCCTGCTGTCGCTGCGCGCCGGGATCAAATCGGCGTGAAGCTGCCAGGCTGCACTGCCGGGTTCCAGTTCAGAACCCGGTGCGTCGTGCTGCACATAGATGACACGGCCCTGATTGGCCCGCACGCTGTCTGCCAGACGATTGATATTGGCAATGACCTGCGCGTCCTGATGGCGGGGATGAGCAAACAGCCCTTGTTGCATGTCGATGACCAGTAACACATCCATATGGAATCCTTAGGCGATTTTCAGGGTTGCAGCCATTGGCTGCAGTCACGGCTTCGGGATTGATGCAGTGCGCCCATATCTTGCTTCATTTCATCTGCATTTAGCCAGCGTTCTGGCAGAGGTGTGATCCGGGCCCGTATATCGGCAACTTGCCCGGCGGGGATCTGTGCATTCGTCTGCGATAGAGTCTCTGGCACCACCAACGCGACTTTGAGTGCCGGGTTGCGGCTGGCGATGCGGCTGGCCAGCCCCAGGCCCCCCTCGACGTGGAAGTTGCCGGCGATGTGCATGATGCGCCGGCCGGGATGCTGCTTGAGATAATCGACTATGCTCTCGGCCATGGTGTCATCCCAGTTGGTCTGGGCGGCGAAGCGGCGGGCATTGCCGTCGGCATCACCGTGGTGGAGCGAGGCCATGAATTTCTGGCGATAGCCATCGTCGGTGAGCGTCAGCTCGCGGGCAAGCTGGCTGCGGCGGTTGGCGGGGAGCTTGTCGAGCCACTGTGGCCCCTCCTGGCCGACACAGCTCACCAGCGGCTTGGGGGCGTTGGCTGCGATGACCGGCAGATGGTGTTGTTTGGCAAACTCCACCAGCGGGCGATAGTCGCTCTGGTAGTTGGGCCAGGCGTTGCCATCGCGAATGAGGGCCGCCTCACCTATGCGACCGGCCAGATAGGCATCCACCACGGCTTGATCGGCACGGCTGAACTGCTCCATGGAGAGCACAAGGGCACGACCATCGGCCCGGGATGCTTCTTCCAGCCCCGCCAGCAGACGGGCCTGCAGCAGGTGTACGGCAGGATGGGTATGCAGTTCGCCCACCAGCACTATGTCGGCGTCCGCCACCCGATCCACCGCCTGTGTCAGCGTCAGCTCACCTTGGCCTGCATCGGACTGGCCTGCGCTGAGCTGATAGTGGTAGAGGGTGCTGGCATCGTTACTTGGCGGTGTGGCGCAGGCGGCCAGCAGCAGGGGAAGGGTGAGCAGGGGCAGTAGTCGGGTCATGGTATCTCACAACGAAGAAGAGCCGAGGCCATACGATGACAGCATGGCGAGCTGGAAAACAGAGGGGAATAGTGTAGAACCTAAGTATGACAAAAGAAAATGAGAATGATTCCCTTTATTGTTGATCTTTGTTGCGAGCTAAGTAATATGCCAGCTGTTTGATAACAGTTCTCAATAAGGATTCACAGTGGCGCACAACAACACCCTCTCGCTGGTTGCCCTTGCCGTGGCGGCCGGCCTCGCTTCCCCGGTTTTTGCGGCGGACAAGAAAGCAGATGAAGTCATGGTCGTCAGCGGCTCACGGATGGAGCAAAAACTGGAAGATGTTTCCGGTTCCATCACTGTGATCACGGCCAAGCAGATTGAAGAGCAGGCGGTGAGCAACGTTGCCGACCTGTTCCGTTACGAGCCGGGCGTGACTGCGATAGGCGGTGCTGGCGATGCCCAGACCTTCGTCATCCGTGGCATGGGTGAAAATCGGGTCAAGATGGTGCGTGACGGTGTGCGCCAGAACGATGCCTACAAGAACGGCGGGGTCGGCCAGAGCTACTTCGACACCGACATGATCAAGCAGATCGAAGTGGTCAAGGGGCCTGCGTCGGCGGCCTACGGCTCCGATGCCCTGGGCGGCGTCATTGCCATCACCACCAAGGATGCCAGCGATTTCCTCCGGGGCCGCGACAGCTACCTGGACGTGACCAGCGGTTACGCCTCCAGCAGCCATCAGAACATGGCCGGTTTTACCGGTGCCCTGCGCAGCGGCGAGTTCGAGAACCTGCTGCGCTACACCTGGCGTGATGGCGGTGTGACCCAGAACTACGATGGCGACAAGAAGGAGTTCGACATCGTCAGCCAGGCCGTGCTGTTCAAGAGCCAGTGGAACCTGAGCGACGATCAATTCCTGAAACTGACCGTCGACTACTTCAACGAAGGGCAGGATCCGGATGCCGTCGATCTCACCAAGGCAGGCTCCGTCTTCAATCAGCCGATCACCGACAAGGACACGGACAACCTCTCCCTGATGCTGGATCACGGCATCGCCCTGAACGCGCCCTGGGTCGATCGCATCGACAGCAAGGTCTACTATGCCCGCACCAAGCAGACCCTGGATCAGTACGCCTCTTCCAAGTATCCGGTCAGACCTGGCAACCCCTATGTGACCAAGAACTCGCTGGACAGCAACGGCTTCGAGCAAGAGAGCCTGGGGGCCCAGGTGAAATTCAGCAAGGCACTGGCCAGTCAGCGCCTTGCCTGGGGCCTGGAATATGAGCATACCGACAACGAGCGCACCCGTTTCAAGGCGCCGACCACGCCGGGTGACTTCGTTGGCTACAGCGAGCTGAGCTTCCCGTCCACTACCACGGAACACGGTGCCCTGTGGGCCTTCGACGAGCTGAAGTTTGGCGAGCGCTGGGTACTGACGCCGGGTGTTCGCTACGACTACTACCGTATGAACCCGGATCTGGATCCCGCCTACACGGGCGAAAACCTCAAGAAGTTCTCCGAAGGGGAGTTCTCACCCAAGCTGGGGCTGGTGTTCAAGGCACACGAGGCGGCCAATCTGTTTGCCCAGTACAGCCATGGCTACAAGACTCCCATGTATGACAACGCCTTCTCGACCCTGAACCACCAGGCGTATGGCTATCGCATCGAGCCGAATGCGAACCTCAAGCCCGAGAGCAGCGATGGTATTGATCTGGGGGTACGCGGCGATGCGGGCGGCTTCAGCTACGAAGTGGCGACTTTCTACAACAAGTTTGACGACTTCATCGAGCTGACCCAGGTCGGCACCGAGGATCGCACTGCCCTTTATCAGTACCAGAACCTGGACAAGGCGACTACCAAGGGGGTCGAGGCCAAGGCTGACTACTGGTTGAATGACCTGGTCAACGTCTGGGGCAACCTGGCTTATATCGAAGGCAAGGATGGGGATGGCAACTACATCAACAGCCTGAGCCCGCTCAACGGCAGTGTGGGTGTGCGTCTGGAACAGGCGAACTGGAACATCAACACGGCGCTGCGCTTTGCCGATGACATGGACAAGGTGGGCAAGGATGCCAGAGGCAACGACAACATCAAGAGCGCTGGCTGGGGGGTGGTGGATCTCTACGCCCAGTTCAAGCCCATACAGGATCTGCAGCTCAACGTCGGTGTCTTCAACCTGTTTGACAAGGAGTATGTCAGCTACGAGAACATCACGGGGCAGAGCGCTACCGCCAACACCAGCAACAAGACAGAGCCGGGCCGCAACCTGAGCGCACGGGTCAAGTACGTCTTCTAATGCCGGTGAGCAGCACGCACATCTTATGATTCAGGGGCCGCAAGGCCCCTTTTCTGTGGACTGAAACCGGCCCATCACCACTAAAAAAAGAAACCCGCCAGAAGCGGGTGGAAAGATTGCAACACTAACCAGGAGGTGGTGTTACTCAATAGACTCCGCTCTTGTGGCAATAGTTCAATTTTATTGATGTTTTTCATTTTTGCTTCCCCTCGGGATCGCAGGATCCTCCCCTGCAAATCGGTTATCATTTGTGCCCCTTCTTCCCGCTGTCGAGGATCTATGCCCGCCTTCTCCTGGTTAGCCCTGTTCTTTGGCGCCTTCTACTTCGTCTATGGTGCCTATCTGCCGTTCTGGTCGCTCTGGCTGGAGGGGATCGGCGTGAGCGCCGAGATGATAGGTCTGTTGCTGGGAGCCGGGATGGCGATCCGCTTCGCCGGCAACCTGATGGTGATGGGGCAGATCAAGGGGGCGGGGCACCTGCTGCCCATCACCCGGCTGCTCTGTCTGCTGAGTCTGCTGGCTTTCCTCGGCTTTTATCTGAGCCATAACCTCTGGTGGCTGGTGGGCTTGACCCTGGTGGCGAATTTCATCTACCCGACCCTGATGCCGGTGGGGGAGGCACTGGCTACCCGCATGGTGGTGCAGGCCCATCTCGACTACGGCAAGGTGCGGCTGTGTGGCTCGTTCGCTTTCATCGTTGCATCTACTCTGGTGGGATCGCTGGTGGGGAATTTTGGCAGCGACTGGGTGCTGCATACCATGGTGGCGGGATTGCTGCTCATGCTGTTGCTCAGCTGGTTGCCGCTGCATCCGGCCCCCCGCGACATCCAGGGAGAGCGGGCGAAAGCCTCCCTACTCGATACCCTCAAGTCCCCCTCGGTACGCCGCTTCTTGTTGATCTCGGCCCTGCTGCAGGGCAGCCATGCCGCCTACTACGGCTTCAGTGCCATGCACTGGAAGGCGGCAGGTTACAGCGGTACCACCATAGGCTATCTGTGGGCGCTGGGGGTGGTGGCGGAGATCGGCATGTTCGCCGCCGACAAGCGCTTTCTCAACCGCTTCGGTGCCCAGACGCTGTTTCTGGTGGGGGCGATTGGGTGCGTGGTGCGCTGGAGCCTGCTCGGCGCTTCCACCGATATGGTGGTACTGGTGGCGGGCCAATTGCTTCATGCGGTCACCTTCTGCGTCAGTCATCTCGGCGCCGTGCGCTTCATGACCCGTCAGTTGCCAACGGAGCAGCTGATCCCCACCCAGGCACTCTACGCGGCGCTCGGTCTCGGTATGACGGTGGCCGCCCTGATGACACTATCTGGCCTGCTGTTCGAGCCGCTGGGTGGCGGCATCTTCTTCATCATGGTGCTGGTGGTGGTACCCGTTTTCTTCCTGCGGCTGCGCCCTGGCGAGGCGGCCTCCGCCTGATCTTGGCCGACAATGTCTGGCCAAAAATGTCTTGGCCGAAAATGAAGGCGCCAGCCAGAGAAAAGGGGAGCATGTGCTCCCCTTTTTGCATGGCGCTCGCCTCACGCTGGCTCGCTCAGATAGCGGCGGATCAGGGCGTGCCAGACCTCGGCGCCCAGGGTGCCCGCCAGCAAGGTGCTGGAGGCCGCATCGAAGCGACCATCCTCTTGCCAGGAGAGGTGTGGCAAAAGTGCCGACAGGGTACGGTGATGGTGTTGCAGGGCCAGATCCAGCGCCTCCCAGAAGGCGCTCCCTTTCACGTAGAAAAGGGGATAGTAGGAGAGATTTCCCGCCTTGACCGCATCACTGGCCCGATAGAGGCCTGCCTTGGCATGAGGCAGACGGTCTTCGCGCTGCGCCAGCTCGTCGGCGGCCGTGGTGGTGTCCAGACGGAAGCGGTGCAGCGACTTGATGGCAAGGTACTCCGCCAGGCTTTCGGCGACCCAGGTCGGTCTGGCCCGGGTGTCGAGCATGTGCACCGCCTCGTGGGCACTGGTGCGCAGCAGGCGTAGTGGGGCATCGGCAGTGGGCTGGTTGTCGCTGACCGGATAGTTGGCGATAAAGGCCCCGGCCCCGGCGGCGCCTCCCAGCGAGTGGGTACTGATGTCGCGCGCCAGCCACACCAGTTGCCAGGGCTGGCGTGGGGGCGGGGCATCGAGCTGGAAGGCGAGGTAATCGATGATGGCTTCCAGCTTCTTTTGCAAGCTGGCGATATTCAGCGCCCTGGCCATCTCATCGTGATGGATCTGCAGACGTGCTCCCTGCCGAGACTGGGTTGTTGCTGGCAGGGCGAAGGGCAGGATCAGTGGCGGCTCGTCCATGTGGGGCATGGGGTGGCACTGGCCATCCGGTAGGCACACCTGACCCGGTTGTGCACCCTGCTGGCGCGGGAAATTTCCCCATTCGGTGACCAGCCAGCCGCCTTGTGGAAAGTAGAGGTTCTGCTGGGCAGAGGCATCGGTCCCGGTAGCAGGCACTGGCTTGAGCGTCACCTGCCAGCTCAGCTCGCGGCACCGGATGGGCTTGCCCGGCTTGACCCTGGCGCCGCTCTCCAGACAGGTAAGAGCAGGCAATTCCTGTCGTGGTGTGCCGCGCAAGGTACGGGCAGGCAGAAGAGTGAAAGGCTGTGTCCCTTCCGGGATGAAGCGGATCAGCAGGGTGTCGGGTTTGGCGCTGGCCATGAGCTGATAGCTTGGGCCGGGCGGGGCGGGGCCTCGACGGCTGCTCCCCAGAAGGGGAGCAGCAGCAGGCTCTGGATGACGGGTGGAAGGGTCATGGCGTCGTTCCTGCGGGTTAGCGTTCTTGCTCATAGCCCAGCAGGTCGCCCGGTTGGCAGCCCAGCTCGCGGCAGATGGCTTCCAGGGTGGAGAAGCGGACCGCTTTGGCATGACCGTTCTTGAGGATGGAG
The DNA here is from genome assembly GCF_001643305.1 of Aeromonas salmonicida subsp. salmonicida. Classification (GTDB taxonomy): domain Bacteria; phylum Pseudomonadota; class Gammaproteobacteria; order Enterobacterales; family Aeromonadaceae; genus Aeromonas; species Aeromonas salmonicida. The sequence continues at coordinate 233,270 of NZ_LSGW01000044.1, read as the reverse complement.
AGGTTGGCCTCTGTGATGTCGACCCGCTGGGCCAGTTCACGGGCTGTCATCTTGCGCTCGGCCAGCAAGGCGTCGAGCCGGATTATGATGGGCATGGGATCCTCACACCGTCAGTTGTTGTTCGTCGGCCAGTTGTTTGGCCTCGCGCATCACCAGGGCCAGTGCCGAGACAATCAAGCCGGCCAGCAGCAGCCTGAAATCTGATGAGCCTATGCTGATGGTGCCATGCAATTCAGGCCCCTGCATGGTGAGGGCTATGTCGACGAGCGGCATTGTGATGATTTCTGCGACGAAGCTGGCACACAGCAGCAAGCCGAGCCAGCGATAGCGGCGGATCTGGCCGAAGGTGAACAGCATGGCGTGCCGATAGCCGCGAAACAGCTGGTGCAGTTGCCACAGGATCAGCATGAACACCAGATCGGGGAGCAGCATGATCAGGGTGGCCAGCAGGCGAGTGCCGAAGGTGAGCGGATAGTCGCTAAGCACAGGTGCCGGCGGGGTTAGCAAGGTGCCGAGGGCCTGATCTTCCTGAGTCTTTAGTGGCACGCCGTTGAACACCTTGTCACCGTCGTGGCCGAGCGCCTTTACCAGTTCGTCGTGCAGGCTGTCATTGCCACCAAGCAGATGAGACCAGGTATCCGTCAGCGTCATGAGCGGGGTGGCCAGCAGGGCGAACAGCAGGATCCATTCGATCAGGCTGCTCATGCGTTCGAGCTTGTTGTATTTCATCCTATACCTCGTGATAGACGCCATGGGCCGCACAAGGCGGCATTTGCTTACTGTTTATCGATAATCTGACGCCAATATTTATCGTTTTTCGATATTTCGTCAAGGATTTTTTATTGAAAAACGATAAGGATTGACTGGCAAGAAGGAGATGACATTTTCCGGGCACCTCTCTAGACTGGCAGCTGCCGCGCTTAAATATTCAACATGGACAAGAGGTTACAGATGCACCAGGGATGGCTGCTGATCGGGTTGTCGCTCGCCTATCTGGGGCTGCTGTTTCTCATCGCCTATGTGGCTGACAAGAGCAAGCGTCGCCGTCTCAAGGGGCAACCCCTGCTCTACAGCCTGTCGCTGGCGGTCTACTGCACCTCCTGGACCTTCTTTGGCACTGTCGGTCAGGCGAGCGAATCCCCCTGGTCGCCGGTGCCCATTTATCTGGGCCCCATGCTGGTGTTCCTGTTCGGCTGGCGCCTGCTGGCCCGCCTCATCCTGGTGGCCAAGCGCGAGCACATCACCTCCATCGCCGACTTCATCGCCGCCCGCTATGGCAAGTCCCAGCGTCTGGCCATGGTCATAGCGCTGATCGCCATCATGGGCATACTCCCGTATCTGGTCTTGCAACTGAAAGCCATAGTGACCGGGCTGGATCTGCTGATGGCCAATTCTGTGTCTGCCGGCCCCACTGGCAATACCGCCGGGCTGGCTCTCGGTGTAGCCCTGCTGCTGGCGCTGTTCAGCATACTGTTCGGCACCCGCAACCTGGATGCTACCGAGCACCACAGAGGCATGGTGGTGGCCATCGCCTTCGAATCCGTGGTCAAGCTGCTCGCCTTCGTGACTGTGGGGGGCTTCGCGCTCTGGCTGATCCTGAGCAAGCCGAGCCAGGCCCGCACCCTGGTGGCCAGTGACTTTCTCGATGCCGTGGTGGCGGTGACGCCGGGCGGTCTGCTGGAGCTCGCCATCTACACCCTGGTCGCCATGTGCGCCGTCATCTGCCTGCCGCGCCAGTTCCACGTGACAGTGGTGGAGAACAATCAGGGCCAGGATCTGCACTGGGCGCGCTGGCTGTTCCCGCTCTACCTGTTCGTGATGGGGCTCTTCATCTGGCCGCTGGCGCTGGCGGGCAAGCAGTGGGTGGGGGCAGGGATGGCCTCGGATACCTATGTGATCAGCCTGCCCATGTCGCTCGGCTTCGACGGCATGGCGATGCTGGCGTTTCTCGGCGGCACCTCTGCGGCCACCGGCATGGTGATCGTCTGTACCATTGCCCTGGCCATCATGGTCAGCAACGATCTGGTGCTGCCTGTGCTGCTGCGCCGCTTCTGGCAGCAGGGGCGAGACGAGCGGCTGGTGCGGCTGCTGCTGCAGGTGCGTCGGGGCGCGATTCTGCTGATCCTGCTGGCGGCCTGGGGGCTCTACCTCTGGCTTGGGGATCTCACCAGTCTGTCGCGCATCGGCTATCTGTCGTTCGGTGCCGTGGCCCAGTTCGCCCCCGCCCTGTTGCTCGGCCTCTACTGGCGGCACGGCAACCGCAAGGGGTCTATCTTGGCCTCGCCCTCGGGGTCAGCCTCTGGTTTGTCACCCTGCTGGCGGAGAGCGGCCTGCTGGCCGGTTCGCCGCTGGAATCCCTGCTGGCGCCACCCGACTGGCCCGCATTTCGCGATCTGAGCCTGGGAGCCTGGTGCATCTTCCTGAGCCTCTTGCTCAACCTGCTCGGTTATGTGGCGGGATCCCTGCTGTCGCGGGCGGCGGTGAGCGAGCGGCTGCAGGCGGCCAACTTTGTTGGCAAGCCGAGCCGTGATACCACGGCCCTCTATCAGGCGCGGGTCTCGGTCAAGGAGCTGGAGATGCTGGCGGCCCGTTTCGTCGGCTCGAGCCGGGTCAAGCGGGCCTTCGGTCGCTTCGCCGGCGAGCGGGGCGGCACCCTGGCGCCCCAGATGCAGGCCTCGGCTGAGCTTATCGCCCATACGGAGCGGCTGCTGGCCGGGGTGTTTGGTACCTCATCCGCCCGGCTGGTGCTGGCGTCGGCCCTGCAGGGGCGCAACATGCAGCTCGAAGAGATCGCCACCATAGTGGACGAGGCCTCCGACGTGTTTCGCTTCAACCGCGGCCTGCTGCAGGGAGCCATAGAGCACATGGGGCAGGGGATTTCCGTGGTGGACAGAGAGCTCAAGCTGGTGGCCTGGAACCGGCGCTACATAGAGCTGTTCCACTACCCGCCCGGCCTCATCCAGATGGGGCGATCCATCGAGGAGATCATCCGTTACAACGCCGAGCAGGGGCTGTGCGGCCCGGGAGATATCGAGGCCCATGTGGCGCGGCGGGTCGCCTACATGCTGCGCGGCAGCCCCCACATCTCGGCGCGGGAGCGACCCGATGGCCGGGTGATAGGGATGCAGGGCAACCCCATGCCCGCCGGCGGTTTCGTCATGACCTTTACCGACATCACCCCGTTTCGCGACGCCGAGCGGGTGCTGCGTGAGGCCAACGAACACCTGGAGGCGCGGGTGGCCGAGCGTACCCACGAGCTGTCGGAGCTCAACCGCCAGCACCAGCAGGTGGAGCGGGCCAACCACTCCAAGAGCCGCTTCCTGGCGGCGGTGAGCCACGATCTGACCCAGCCCCTCAATGCGGCCAAGCTGTTTACCTCTTCCCTGCTGGAGATGCTGCCGCCCCGGGATGAGACGGCCCGCATCGCCCGTCACATCGACGATGCGCTGGGGGCAACCGAGGATCTCATCACGGATCTGCTCGACATCTCGCGGCTCGAGGCGGGCAAGTTCAAGGCTAAAAAGCTCGATTTCGCCCTGCACGACGTGTTCGACAACCTCAAGGCGGAGTTTGGGGTGCTGGCCCAGGCGGGGGGCATACAGTTCTCGGTGGTGGAGAGCAAGCTGGCCGTGTACAGCGACGTGCGCCTGCTGCGGCGGGTGCTGCAAAACTTCCTCACCAATGCGTTTCGCTACAACCCGGGTGGCCGTGTGCTGCTCGGTTGCCGCCGGCTGGGGGACAAGGTGCGCATCGAGGTGTGGGATAACGGCCCCGGCATCCCGGCCGACAAGCAGGAGGCCATCTTCGACGAGTTCTCCCGCCTCGATCACTCCCGCACCGCCAAGGAGCAGGGATTGGGTCTGGGGCTCGCCATCGCCCGCGGCATCGCTCTGGTGCTGGGCCACAACCTGACCCTGCGCAGTTGGCCGGGTGCGGGATCCGTGTTTGCCATCACCCTCAATCTGGCGACCCGCCCTGTCGCAACGACGCAAGTGGCGGCGCCCGCCCTGCGGGATAGTCAACTGGAAGGCGTTCGGGTGCTTTGCATCGACAACGAGGGCGACATTCTCATCGCCATGCACTCCCTGCTGGGGCGTTGGGGCTGCGAGGTGGTGTGTGCCCAGAGCCAGGCTCAGGCTGAGGATCTCATCGCCGGCGGTTTCCTGCCGCAGCTGGTGCTCTCCGATTACCACCTGGATGACGGCAAGACAGGGTTGCAGGCATTGCACATGCTGCGCCTCGCCCATGGCAACGACATAGGCGGCATCATCATCAGTGCGGATCGCAAGAGCGAGTTGCAGGCGCAGATCCGTGAACACGGCTACGGCTACATCAGCAAACCGGTCAAACCGCTCAAGTTGCGTGCGCTGATGAACAGCATATTGCGGCCTGCCAAACTTGATGATGATCACGAAACAAGTAATTCGTCTGATTTTTAATCTCAGCCCCGAGACGTCAAGATCGGCGATTTCTTACACAACAAAGTGTCTTTTCTTCTCGTTTGGGGCTATTTTCCGATAAAAAGTGGCTTATTAATAACCTGCCAGGGGTTTGCCCTTCCTCGTTTAACTCCTTATATTCAACCGGCGATTATTTTTTGTCGCAAATCAAGTTGTGCAAAAGGCAAACCGGACGAAAGTCCGGGACGCAAAGCCTCCGGTCTAAGGGTCAGCAGTACCTAAGATAGCGGGGCCACCACAGGTTGTTTCGTCCATGGGCCAAGCCATGGCGCGATGTTGTCTGCGTTACCTGTCTGGTTGGCGTTGCCTTTTTCGTTGTTAATTCCAAGAACGAAATAAGGATATTCAACTATGTTAAGTCCAAAACCCTCAGTACTGGCGTTGTTGGTCGGGGGTCTGTGTGCCTCCTCCGCCTTCGCTGCCGCTCCCGGCAAACCCACCATCGGCTGGGGCGAAACCAAGTTCGCCATCGTTGAAGTCGATCAAGCCGCCACCTCCTACAACAAACTGGTCAAGGTACATGCCGATGGTGCACCGGTCAGCGTGAGCTGGAACCTCTGGTCCGGTGATGTCGGCCAGACGGCCAAGGTGCTGCTCGATGGCCAGGAGGTGTGGTCCGGCGCCGCGTCAGCCTCCGGCACTGCCAACTTCAAGGTGACCAAGGGAGGCCGCTACCAGATGCAGGTGGCCCTGTGCAATGCCGATGGTTGCACTCTCTCCGACAAGAAAGAAATTCTGGTGGCCGACACCGATGGCAGCCATCTGGTGCCGCTCAAGGCGCCGCTGCAAGAGAACAACAAGCCTTACGCCAACAAGTCCGGCAAGGTGGTGGGGGCCTACTATGTGGAGTGGGGCGTCTATGGTCGCAAGTTCACCGTGGACAAGGTCCCGGCACAGAACCTGACCCACATCCTCTACGGCTTTACTCCCATCTGCGGGGGCAATGGCATCAATGACAGCCTGAAAGAGATCGCGGGCAGTTTCGAGGCGCTGCAACGCTCCTGCGCCGGGCGCGAGGACTTCAAGGTCTCCATCCACGATCCCTGGGCCGCCATCCAGATGGGGCAGGGCAATCTCACCGCTTATGACGAGCCCTACAAGGGCAACTTCGGCAACCTGATGGCACTCAAACAGGCCTATCCTGACCTGAAGATTCTCCCCTCCATCGGCGGCTGGACCCTCTCCGACCCCTTCTTCTTCTTTGGTGACAAGACCAAGCGCGACACCTTCGTCGCCTCGGTGAAAGAGTACCTGCAAACCTGGAAATTCTTCGACGGGGTGGACATCGACTGGGAGTTCCCGGGTGGCCAGGGAGCCAACCCGGATCTTGGCAATGCCTCCGATGGCGAGACCTATGTGCTCTTGATGAAGGAGCTGCGCGCCATGCTCGACGAGCTGAGTGCAGAGACGGGCCGCACCTACGAGCTCACTTCCGCCATCAGCGCCGGCGATGACAAGATTGCCAAGGTGGATTACCGCGCCGCCCAGCAATACATGAATCACATCTTCCTGATGAGCTACGACTTCAACGGCGCCTGGACCAACACCGAGCTGGGGCACCAGACCGCCTTGTATGACGCTAGCTGGGATCCCGATACCCGCTACACCACGGACAAGGGGGTGAAGGCACTGCTGGGTCAGGGCGTCGAACCGGGCAAGGTGGTGGTCGGCGCGGCCATGTATGGCCGTGGCTGGACCGGCGTCAGCGGTTATCAGGGCAACAATCCCTTCACCGGCACCGCCACCGGCCCCATAGCGGGCACCGAAGCGGAAGGGATCTGGGAGAAGGGGGTCATCGACTACCGTGGCATCGCCAAGGGCAAGATGGCCGGTGACTGGCAGTACAGCTATGACGAAGTGGCCGAGGCACCCTATGTGTTCAAGGCATCCACCGGTGAGCTCATCACCTTCGATGACGACCGTTCGGTCAAGGCCAAGGGACAGTATGTGCTGGCCAACCAGCTCGGCGGCCTCTTTGCCTGGGAAATCGACGCCGACAACGGCGACATTCTCAACGCCATGCACGAGGGGCTGGGCAACGGGGAAGGCACAACGCCGCCCACCAACAAGCCGCCCGTTGCCAACGCTGGCAATGACCTCGCGGTGACGGGGCCGGCAGAGCTGGTGCTGGACGGTTCCTCCTCCCGCGATCCGGAAGGGGCAGTGCTGAACTACAGCTGGACTCAGGTATCGGGTCCCAAGGCGACCCTGAGCGATGCCAACCAGGCCAAGGCCAAGGTGAGCGTCGATGCGGTCAGCCAGGACGTGAATCTGGTGTTCGAACTGACGGTGACCGACGATCACAACCTCAGTGCCAAGGATCAGGTTGTAGTGACCAACAAGGCGCCGCAACCCAATCTGCCACCTGTGGTGACGGTGCAGGACAAGATCTCGGTACAGGCAGGCAAGTGAGCATCACTGCCAATGCCACCGATCCCAACGGTGACACCCTCAGCTATCAGTGGAGCGTCCCGGCAGGCCTGACGGCCAGCGGTCAGAACAGCAGCACTTTGGTGGTCACCGGTCCCAACGTGACAGTGGAGACCGGCTATGACCTCACAGTCACGGTGACCGACGGCGCGCTGGATGCCCAGGGCAAGACCCGTCTCACCGTGACCCCGGTCAGCGGTGGCGGCGAGTGCGGGGCGACTGATCCGGATGCGGCCAACTGGCCGGCCTGGAAAGCCGCGACCACCTACAACGGTGGCGAGAAGGTGAGTCACAACCAGCTGGTGTGGCAGGCCAAGTACTGGACCCAGGGCAATGAGCCGAGTCGCAGCGCCGATCAGTGGAAGCTGACAAGCCAGGTGCAGCTGGGCTGGGATGCGGGGGTAGCCTACAACGCCGGTGACCTGACCACCCACAAGGGCCATCAGTGGAAGGCCCAGTACTGGACCCGTGGCAATGAGCCCGGCCAGCACGACGTCTGGCAGGACCTGGGCGCCGCCATCTGTAATTAACTTTTTTGTCAACTAGCCTTTCTGTGAACCAACCGGGGGCATGCTTGGCATGCCCCTTCTTTTTCCCACAACAACAGCGAGCGTCATGATGACCATACACACTACCCGTATTGCCAGCCTGATCACCGCAGTGCTGGCAAGCGGTTCTCTGCTGGCCGCTACTCAGGCTGTCCCTGACCTGGTATTCGACGGCACAACCCCACAGAATGACTTGCAAGGATCCTTGGCGGCCAGGGTGCAGTTTGCCCAGAGCCAGATCCTGCCCGCCCATCCTCGTGAGGGGGACAATCAGCCCCGTCTCACCGCCCTGCGCAAGAGCCTGTTGCTGGTCAGGCCGATGCAAGCCGACAGCACAGCTCCCATGGTGGTGATGGCCTATGATGGGACGGGTAAGTTGCTCGGCTCAATGGGACTCAACCCACCCTCTAAACTACCCAAAACCGCTTACTACCTGGAGGGTTCCCCCGAAGAGGGGGTCGATTTCACCCCAGGCCCCGGCACCACAGGCGTCATCAACAGCAGCAGCGAACTGGCAAAGCTGGGTGATCCGGCCGGCTCCTTCCTGCTGAGCAAGTTGCGAGTCCATGCGCTTGTGTCCATCCAGACCGCAGACGGGCGCTGGGTGCGCAACGTTTATTTGCCGACGGATGCGACGCTGGAAGGCAAGATGGTGCGCCTCGCTTCCAATGCCGGCTACGACTCGACTGTCACTTTCAGTGGCCGTCAGGTGACACTCTCCCGCGGTCAGAGCCAGCAATTCAAATTTGTGCGCGGTCAGTGGATCCGTGACGGTGAGCTGGAAAATAACGGCATCACCTACGCCAGCGATGCCTGGAGCGGGGTATTGCCCTCCAAATGGATAGTACCTGGACTCAGCTTGTGGTTCAGTCATAACCAGCTCCACGGCGAGCTGACGGGCCTCAAGGTGGGGGCACCGGGGGAGCTGCTGATCCACACCATCGACATCGGCATGCTGACCACACCGCGCAACCAGTTTGCCTTTGCCAAGGATCCCGAGGCACATCGGGAGTACTTCCAGACCATACCTGCCAGCCGTCTCATCGTGAGTCAATATGCCCCCCTGTCGCTGCCAGAGGTGATGTTGCCGGATGGAACCCTGCTCACCGACTTTGATCCGAGCGAAGGGGGCTGGCACGACGGCACCATGCGCCAGCGCATCGGCAAGGAGCTCATCTCCCATGGCATCGACAATGCCAACTACGGCATCAACAGCACGGCGGGTGAAGGGGAGAGCAGCCACCCCTATGTGGTGACCCAGCTGGCTGCCCATAACAGTCGCGGCAAGTACGCCAACGGGGTGAAGGTACATGGCGGCTCCGGCGGGGGCGGCATAGTCACCCTGGACGCGTCCCTTGGCAACGAGTTCAGCCACGAGGTGGGTCACAACTACGGCCTTGGTCATTATGTGGGGGGCTTTGCCGGCTCTGTGCATCGCAGCGCCGACCAGAACAATGCCACCTGGGGCTGGGATGGCGACAAGAACCGCTTCATTCCCAACTTCTTCGCAACCCGCAGCGGCCAGAGCACCTGTCTGGATGGCCAGTGTCAGGCGCCCTTCCACAGCCGCTCCTTTGGTCTCGATGCGATGGCTGGCGGTGCGCCGCTCTCCGGTTTCAACCGTTTTACGCTCTATACCGCCAACTCGGCGGCCATCATCCAGCGCTTCCTCGAGAGCAAGGCGGTGTTTGATGCCAGTTCCACCACGGGTTTCAGCAAGTGGAACGAGAGCCGCGCCAAAATGGAGCCCTACCGTCACAAGGTCGACCTTTCCGAGCAGATCACGGCACCCGTGAGTGATCTGGGGGAGGTGAAACTGGCCGCCCTGCTGGCCGAGTACGACCTGGTCAAGGTGGCCATGTGGGATGGCAACTGGACCCGCAACATCCAGCTGCCGCTGGCCTCGGCGGTCAATCGTGGCCGCATCGTCACTGTCGATCACGACGCTGGCTACAACAGTACCCTCTTCATCAACGGTCAGCAGATCACCGTCTCCCGTGGCTTCAAGAAGAGTTACACCTCGGACGGTGCACGCTGGAACGAGGGGCCGCTGGCGGACCTGGCGGTGGAGCGAAAACCTGACGCCTTCGGGGTGCCGGTGACGACCCTGGTCGGTTACTACGATCCGCAGAGGCAGCTGCCCGGCTACCTCTATCCGGCCTTGCACGGTGCTTATGGCTTTACCTATGGCGATGACAGCGAGCGGCTCGGGACGGGGGATTGCCAATTGCAGGTGGAGACCCGTGATGGGCTGCTGCGTTTCAGATTGGCCAACCACCGCCTGAGCGCCAGCGTGATGAACAAGTTCCATGTCAACGTGCCCACTGCCAGCGAGCCGCGCAGCGCCAGTGTGCTGTGCCGCAATCAGGTGCAGAGTGACGCTCTGCTCACGCCGGCACCGGCCGGTCTCGGCTACACGGTCAACGGCATGCCGTTGACGCGCTGAGACGCTTTTTCCTCGCGCAATGCGAGGTACCACAGGCGGGGGCCAAGCCCCGCCTTTTATCTAGCAAGAGGTAAGGATGATGATAAGAAAGTCCTCTGTGGCCAGCCTGCTGGCCGGACTCTGTCTGAGCGGTCAGCTGTGGGCCGCCGCCCTGTATGACATCAATCAGGGTTACAGTGGCGGCAGCCAGGTCAGTTTCAACGGCAAGATCTATGAAGCCAAATGGTACGCCAATCCGGGCCAGAGCCCGGGGGTACAAGTGGCCAATGAATGGGACTCTCCGTGGGCCCTGATGGGGGATGGGGAAGCGACTCCGCCTGATGGTGGCACTGGCATCACGCCTCCGGTGGAGGGGGGCAGCGGCGCCACCGAAGGCACGCCCGTCTACCTGAGCCAGAGCGAGCTGGACGCCAGGGAGCAGGCCCTCACCGACTTCCCGGCCATGGCGGCAGTCAAGGCCTCCATCGCGACCCGCGACAATGCCGTGGTCGAGGCGGTGGCCCCCGGGCTTGCGCTCAACCCAGCCAACGTCAAGCGGGTCGAGGGATTGCTCAGCGAGTCCCAGTTCAACTTCCTGTTCCCGCTGCGGGCCCCGGAATACACCTATCGCGGTTTTTTGCAGGCGGTGGCCAAGTTCCCGGCTTTTTGCGGTGATTACAGCGACGGTCGCAATGCCGAGGCCATCTGCCGCAAGTCGCTGGCCACCATGTTTGCCCACTTCGCCCAGGAGACCGGCGGTCACGAGAGCTGGCGACCCGAGCCCGAGTGGCGTCAGGGGCTTGTCTGGGTGCGGGAGATGGGCTGGACCGAGCAGATGCGCGGCGGCTACAACGCCGAGTGTCGGCCGGATGTGTGGCAGGGTCAGCAGTGGCCATGCGGCAAGTTCGAGAACGGCGAGTTCAAGAGCTACTTCGGTCGTGGCGCCAAGCAGCTCTCTTACAACTACAACTACGGCCCCTTCTCCGAGGCCATGTTCGGCACAGTGCGCACCCTGCTGGACAACCCGGAGAAAGTGGCGGACACCTGGCTCAACCTCGCCAGCGCCGTCTTCTTCTTCGTCTATCCACAGCCGCCCAAGCCCTCCATGCTGCACGTGATCGACGGCACCTGGCAGCCCAATGACTACGACAGGCAGAATGGTCTGGTGCCGGGCTTCGGGGTGACCACCCAGATCATCAACGGCGGCGTGGAGTGCGGCGGTGCGGCCGAGCATGCCCAGTCCCAGAACCGCATCACCTACTACCAGGCCCAGGCCCAGTATCTGGGGGTGCCTGTGCCGGCAGACGAGGTGCTTGGTTGCAAGAGCATGAAGTACTTTGACGAGGCGGGCGCCGGCGCCCTGCCCATCTATTGGGAGAATGACTGGAGCTATGTGCCGGGCAATCCCAATGGCGGCAAGAGCTACGCCTGCAAGCTGGTGGGTTACCAGACCCGCTTCAGCGCGTTCAAGGCGCGGGACTACAGCCAGTGCGTGCAGCACTTCTTCCCCGAGGTGGTGATCGAGGACAACGGCGGCGGCACCAACCTGCCGCCGGTGGCCAACATCAGCGGCCCGAGCGAGGCGCTGGGCGGTGCGACAGTGCTGCTCTCCGGCCAGGGTTCGAGCGATCCGGAAGGCAAGCCGCTCGGCTATGCCTGGACCCTGCCCGCCGGGGCCAGCACCTCGGATCTGTCCCAGTCCACCCTGAGTGCCACCCTGCCTGCCACGCCGGTTAGCGATACTCGCTACGGTTTCGTGCTCAAGGTAACCGACGAGCAGGGGCTCAGTCGCAGTGCGACCCACGAGATCCTGATCAAGGGCAGTGGCGGTACTACGCCGCCGGATGGCAACCCCCCTTACCAAGCAGGGACGGCCAACAAGGCGGGGGACAAGGTAAGCAATCTGGGGGGCAACTACCAGTGCAAGCCCCACCCCTATACCGGTTGGTGTGCGGGCGCGGCCTGGGCCTATGAGCCTGGCAAGGGCACGGCCTGGGGAGATGCCTGGATCAAACTGTGACGTCTGTATTCGCTCAATAAAAAAGGCCCGTCAGGGCCTTTTTTCATGGGAATGAGCGCAATCAGAGCGGCTTTTGCCACAGGCTCAGCAGCAGATCCTGCTCCAGCTCATCCGGTCCCTGCTGGGTAAAGGCGTGACGCTGCTCCGCGCTGGCCCGCCAGCCGAGTCGGCTGGTTTCCAGAATGAAGCTGCGCAGGCTCTGATCCATGGTCATGGTGAACTGACAACGCTCCTGACCCACGGGGTTGAGGCCGCCGAGGACTGGCCAGCTGAGGGGGTGCTCCATGCTGACAGGGTTGAGGCTGACTCTCAGCTGCCACTGGTGGCGCGGGCCTGGCTGCAGGTAAAGCAGGTAACCACCCGGTGCCAGCCAGCTGACCAGCAGCTCTGTCTTGACCTTGAGATCATTGACCAGCAGCACCTGGGCCGTGCCCGGTTGCAGCGGGGCACGAGCCGGATCGGCGATGATGAACTGAGCTTCAGGCTGTACCTTGTTGGCGGCGAAGATGGCGTTCTTGGCCAGATCGAATCCGCCAAATTGCCATTCGGGCAGGCGCTCGGCCAGGGCACGGCAGTAGTAACCTTCGCCGCAGCCGAGGTGGATCAGCTCGCGGGGGCCGAGCGGGGCGAGCAGGGCAGCCATGGCGTCTACCAGCGGCGCCTGATGGCCCTGTTCCAGGAAGTGGCGCTTGGCGCGCATCAGGGCGCGGCTGTCGCTGTCCTTGGGATTCTTCTTGCCGGGAATGAGATCCAGATACCCTTCCGGGGCCGGATCGAAATGGTGCTTGTTGTCGCAATAGACCCCGCGGGATGCTTCATGAAGATGCAGGGGGCTGCGGCAAACGGGACATTGAAGATGCATACACACTCGCTTGATTGAGGCTGAGGAAGGGCGTTCGCGATTATAGGGGAGACGATCAGAAAAGGCTGCCGTGGCAGCCTTTTTTATCCTGAGCCGTCAGGGAACCCTGTCAGCGGGTACCAAACACCACTATGGTCTTGCCGTGGGCGGAGATCAGCTCCTGCTCTTCGAGCATCTTGAGGATCCGGCCAACGGTTTCACGGGAGCAGCCGACGATCTGGCCAATCTCCTGACGGGTGATCTTGATCTGCATGCCATCCGGGTGGGTCATGGCGTCCGGCTGTTTGGCCAGATTGAGCAGGGTCTGGGCGATCCGGCCTGTCACGTCCAGGAAGGCCAGGTTGCCGACTTTCTGACTGGTGTGCTGCAGTCGGGTCGCCATCTGGCCGGAGAGACGCATCAGTATGTCCGGGTTGACCTGGATCAGCTGACGGAACTTCTTGTAAGAGATCTCGGCTACTTCACAGGAGCCCTTGGCGCGCACCCAGGCGGAACGCTCTGGATTCTCGCTCTCCTCGAACATGCCCATCTCGCCCAGGAAGTCGCCCTGGTTCAGATAGGAGAGGATCATCTCCTTGCCTTCATCGTCCTTGATCAAGACGGCCACAGTGCCCTTGACGATGTAGTAGAGGGTCTCCGCTTTCTCACCCGCATGGATCAGGGTGCTCTTGGCGGGATACTTATGAATGTGGCAGTGCGACAAGAACCATTCCAGGGTGGGATCGCTTTGCGGTTTGCCAATGACCATGAGAATTCCTCTGTAGTGTCTTTTTATGGACTCGTGCGTCCGGGCAAGCTGCCAACCTTGCCATTCCTTGTATTAGTCGCAGTAGGATAAGAGCCTTTGTCTGTGCTGACAAGGCTTTGAGGGCTTTTGCCAGATCCCCTTGATGCCTGCTGCGCTATCTGCGCCATTTTAGGGAACTTGGGGGCATCAGATGTTGATTTTGATCTAGTTAGCACCGAAGTTCGCGAAAATGGCTCACATATGCCGATTGGGCGCCGTCTGGGGTATGCTATGTCAGTCAGATATGTCGTCATTAAGAGGAAATGTGAGATGAAAGCCAAGGTCAGTTGGGTGGAAGGCATGAAGTTTGTCGGCGAGAGTGAGTCCGGTCATCAGGTGACCCTGGACGGCGCCAACCCCGGCGAAGGTGCCAGCCCGATGGAGATGATCCTGCTGGCGGTGGGTGGCTGCAGCTCGATCGACGTTGTCTCCATTTTGGAGAAGGCACGTCAATCCGTGACCGCCTGCCATGTGGAACTGGAAGGGCAGCGGGTGGAGTCGGTGCCGCGGGTGTTCGAGAAGATCCACCTCAATTTTGTGGTCACCGGCAAGGGGCTGGCCGAGAAGCAGGTGGCCCGCGCGGTGGACCTGTCGATGGAAAAGTATTGTTCCGTCTCCCTGATGTTGGAAAAAGCGGTAGAAATTACCCATAGTTATCAAATTCTTGAAGCCTGATAGCTGTGATTTGTCCCGTCGATAACGCCATGACATAAGGAAAGTGCAATGAAAAACTTGATAGTGTTACTTCCCCTGCTGGGGCTGGCGGCCTGCAGCATGCCCCAGCCGACCCAGTACCAGTACAGCCAGTACCAGTGCGGGGAAGAGCTGTTGGCCATTACCTATGATGCTCAGGCCGACATGGTGCAGTTCCCGTACGCCGGCGTGTATCACAAGCTGGGCCGGGTTGAAGCGGAGTCTGGCGCCAAGTATTCCGATGGTGCCACCACCTTCTGGAATCAGGAGAAACAGGCCATCCTCAGTCAGAAAGATGTGACCCTGCTGACCTGTCAGCGCAAGTAATCGTCATGGTGTGATCACAACGGCCTGCTCTCGCAGGCCGTTTTGTTTCAAGGGGAAAAGACCCGTGCTAGCGGGCGGGCAGGGAGTCCAGCATCTGGCCGGCCAGTTGCTGGCTCAGCTGGCGGCGTGACTCGTCGGGGATGGCGACGTCACTGGCGAGCTGGATTGCACTGCTCCACACCGCCTGCTGGGTACGCCGGTCGAGCAGGACTATGGCCAGGGTACCCTTGCGTGCCCCCACTTTGGCTTGCAGCCCCGGGGTCATGCCGAGGCGGGCGAAGATCTCGCCATCGCTCAAGTCCTTGCTGCCTGCGACACCGATGGCGACCCAGAGATCCGCTTCATCGAGGGGCACGCTCTGCCAGCCCTTGCTGCCCAGCTCCTGATTGACCGCCTGCTGAACCGGCACCAGCCAGCCCTCGGCACTCTCACCCGCATACTGGAACTGCTCGGCCAGCGCGTAGCGCGGCGTCGCACCAAACGGCCAGCTCGCAGCCGGTCGCACCACCATGGTGCCCGACTCCAGGGTCGGAGCGGCCGGGCCGCTGCTGCAACCGCCCAGCAGGGCGGCCAATACCACAGAGATAAACGCTAACCGCATCATAAGCTCCTTGGCTTAAGTGATCTTGCCAGTTTCGAGCAGTTGCTGGATCAGCGGGCGCAGGATCAGCTCCATCGCGAAGCCCATCTTGCCACCCGGAACCACGATAGTGTTCATCCGTGAGATGAAGGAGCCATCGATCATCGACAACAGGTAAGGGAAGTCCACCTGCTTGATGCCACGAAACCGGATCACCAGCATACTCTCGTCCAGACTCGGGATCACCTTGGCACTGAAGGGGTTGGAGGTATCCACGGT
Organism: Aeromonas salmonicida subsp. salmonicida; assembly: GCF_001643305.1. Taxonomy (GTDB): domain Bacteria; phylum Pseudomonadota; class Gammaproteobacteria; order Enterobacterales; family Aeromonadaceae; genus Aeromonas; species Aeromonas salmonicida. The sequence goes on along the minus strand of NZ_LSGW01000044.1, from coordinate 217,859 downwards.
CGGCACCCGCTGGAAGTTGATATGGGTGCGGGAAAACTGCGGTGTGATGAAGTTGATGTAGTCATCCATGGAGCGGACTATGGAGTCGGTGACCGCTTCGCGCGAATGCCCCCGCTCCGAGGTATCGCGGATGAGCTTCTGGATCCACTCCAGGTTGACGATGGGCACCACGCCGATGAGAAAGTCCACGTGACGCGCCACATTGTGGTCATCTGTGACCACGCCGCCGTGCAGCCCCTCGTAAAACAGCAGATCGGTCTCGCTCGGCAGATTTTGCCAGGGGGTGAAGGTACCCGGCATCTGGTTGAAGGGGACTGCCTCGTCGAAGCTGTGCAGATAGCGCCGATACTGGCCGCTGCCGTTCTGGCCGTACTCCTGGAAGAAGGATTCCAGCAGCGCGAAGTCGTTGGCCTCGGGGCCGAAATAGCTGATGTGGCGCCCCTGCTCGCGCGCCTTGCGGATCGCCACGTCCATTTCCGGTCGGGTGTAGCGATGAAAACTGTCCCCTTCCACCACGGCCGCTTTGTAACCAAGCTGATGAAACATGGAGCGAAAGGCGTTGGTGGAGGTGGAGGTGCCGGCACCGGACGAACCGGTGACTGCAATGATGGGATGCTTGGCCGACATAGAATTCTCTCTTCCTTGGGAGTTCCGTTATAAAGGCATGTTCCGAGTGCGGTCAAGTACGCCGCTTGTCAGTACCGCCGCCCGACTGGTTCACTGGCGTGACACTTGTTCCCTGACGCGCAGCGACGAAGGGGAGATGAGCCGGGTGAGCAGAGGGATCCGCATCATAAGAAAAGGGCTGACGAAGCAGCCCTTGCACAGGGAGGATAGCGAGCCAAACCGTGATGGGTTAATGGGCGTTGCGCTTCCTGCCCACCGGTTTTATCCCCACCAGCACGGCCCCCAGCAGGATGAAGATCACTCCCACCGCCTTGCCCGGCTCCAGCGGTTCGGCAAAGCTCGGTATGCTGACCGCCAGCAGGTAGACAAGCGCATAGCTGGTGCTGAGCAGGGGGTAGGCGATATTGAGCGGGGTGAAGTGCAGCGCCGCCAGCCAGCAGAGCAGTGACAGGGCATAGCAGCCCACTCCGGCTGTGATGACCAGCAGCGGCACCGGGTGAGCCAGCATGATATCGAGGCTGGCCTGCCAGGCTGGCAACTGCATGACTCCCCATTTCATGGCGAGCTGGGCCAGGGTCACCAGCAGTATGCTGCCCAGCACATAGAGATAGCCCTTGATCGCGGGCCTCTCCGTCACCGCAGGTTCTTTGCCAACCCCGGTATTGTCACCTCTCATAGCAAGCCTCCCAACAAGAGGGCGCCAATGATGATGGCGCCGGCCCCCAGCCAGTTGTGGTAGCTGATCTGCTCGTGAAAGAACAGCCGCGAGCCAATCAGCACCAGCACCAGATTGATGCTGAGCATGGGGTAAGCCATGCTCAGCGGCAGCCGTTGCAGCAGGTAGATCCAGAGCAGCATGCCGCTGCCGAGGGCCACCACGCTGGCGATGAGCCAGGGTGAAAACAGCTTCTGCCAGTGGCTGCATGGCTGGCGCTGCCAGCTGATGACTGCCTGTTTTTGCAGCATCTGGCCGCTGCAGGTCAGCAGGCACACCAGCACAAGCAGCAGCATGTCCATCAGCGGGCCCCGTGGTAGACAAGCAGGGTCAGCCGGTGGCTCACTATCGTCTCGTCGGCCGGTGGCAGAGATCCCGTGCTGCCGTCTTTATCCGTCTTCAGCAACAGGGCAACCTGGCCGTTTTTACGCGCCTCGGCCAGCCAGGCCGGGAAGTCGGACCGGGTCACGTAGCGCTCCTTGGCATCCGGGTAACTCAAGCCGTAATGCACCTCCCCCTTGCTGTCGAATAGCTGGATCTCGCTGCGTCGGGTGCCCCAGGCGAGGGAGGAGGCCAGCCCCACATCGTTGGCCAGCAGGGAGCTGGAGTCCATCAGCACTGTCTGATTGGCCTCGATGAAGCGCTCCGGCAGCTTGGAGTCGATCAGGGATTGTGGCAATGCCCAGGGCAGACCCACCGCCAGCACCATGGGGCAGAGCGCGCTCAGGGTCCAGCGGCGGCTGACATCCTTCAACTGGATGAAACCAAGCAGAGCCCAGCCGGCAAAGATGACCATGGCCACCGCCAGCGCCCCATGATCCTCTTCGCCGTAGACGGCGTGGCTGGGGGATAAGGCCAGCACGGCGAGCACCGCCAGGCAGATAAGGCCGAACAGGCCGTTCAGCCAGGCATTGACCCTGAAAGCTCGCTCTTTACCTTCCTTGAGCAGGTCGACGGCGCTGGCGGCCAGCAGCATGGCCAGCGGGGCGAAGCAGGGCAGGATATAGGTGAGCAGCTTGCCCTTGGCAACGCTGAAGAACAGCAATGGCAGTACCACCCAGGCCAGCAGATAGAGGGTCTCAGGACTTATCTTGCGATCCTGCCAGCCCTTGCGCAGTGCGCCGGGCAGCAGGCCCAGCCAGGGCAGGGTGCCGAGCAGCCCCATGGGCAGGTAGTACCAGAACGGCGCCTTGTGCTGGGCGTTATCCGCCGCGAAGCGCTGTATGTGTTCGACCCAGAAGAAGTAGTGCCAGTAATCGGGCTCCCGCAGGTGTACGGCGATGGCCCAGGGGGCGGCCAGCAGGGCGGCACTCACCATCGCCAATGGGCCGAAGCGCAGCAGTTCGGGCAGGCGGCGCTGATAAATGACGTAGGGCACTATGACGATGACAGGCACCGCCAGGGCGATGAAGCCCTTGGTGAGAAAGCCCATGCCGCAGGCCAGGCCAAACAGCAGGTAGCCGGCGACCCGGGTTCGCAGCGGACCCTCCTGCCGGATGAGATAGAAGCTGACCATGGCCGCGTTGAGCCAGAGGGTGACCATGGCATCGAGCACGCTGTAGGTGCCTATGCCATAGACGATCAACAGCGACAGGTAGATGAGCCCGGCAAGGAAGGCCTTGCGCCGGCACTGCCAAAGCTGCAGCGCGAACCAGACGATCAGCAGGGCGCTCAGGCCTGTGGCGGCGGCCGAGGCGAAGCGCACGGCGAAGTTGGTGTCACCAAACAGCTGCTGGCTGATGCTGTTGAACCAGTAACCGGCGATGGGCTTCTCGAAATAGCGCAAGCCCAGGAAGTGGGGCACGACCCAATCCCCCGTGCTCACCATCTCACGGCTTATCTCGGCGTAACGGTTCTCGTCGGGGCTCCAAAGCGGCCGCTGGTCGAGGGGCAGCAGGTAAAACAAGAGAAAGAACAGGGGCAGGGCCCACTTGGTCAACTTCATGACATCCTCTGTAGCATTGTGTGGTGAGCGCAATGGCGCATCATGACGTCCGCGATGTGAGTAAGGGTCTAGACATCGGCCTTGCAGCCAAGCCATCCCTCTCGCCCCGGCAGGGTGCCGCGCACCAGCCGTCCGGCATCCAATTGAGCGGGATCCGGGGGTAACAGACTCCCCAGCGGGACAAAGCGGATGCCGCGAGCGCTAGCCTCGGCCAGCAGCGCATCGAACTGATCCGCCATGACGATCCCTTCCACCTCGGCGTGAATGGTGTAGACGTGAGGCGCCACCTGTGGCGGCGTGCAGAGCCTGTCCAGCATGAAGGCGTTGAACTGCGCCGTCGTCACCTCTGTGCCGACCACCTCGTCGAAGGTGGGCAGGTTGACCGGGATTTGCGGCGTACCCGGTCGGCCATCCTGCAGCAAGGGTCGAAACAGGCCGCTGCCACGGCAATCGCTGTTGTAGCGAAAGCCGAACGCCTCCTTGGCCTGGGTGGTGAGCGGGTCTGCCCGCCAGCCGGCGGCGGCGGAGCAATCCACTTCCCGCCTCAGGATCTGGTTGAGGGCATCCACCCCCAGCCTTGTCTGGTGGATAAGCGTCGCTTCATCCCAGCGGCCCGTATTGGCCTGCCAGCCGTGGTGATCCCAGGCGTGCAGGCCCACCTCGTGGCGGGCGCTGTCGGTATCGCGCATCAGGGAGCCCAGCTGCTTGCCGATGGACTTGCCGGGCCAGGCGGTGCCGGCCAGCAGAATATCCAGCCCATAGAGGGATGCCGCGTTGGAGCGCAGCATCTTGAGCAGGAAGCGGGGCTTGAGCAGGCGCCACAGGTGGCGCCCCATGTTGTCGGGGCCCACGGAGAAGAAGAAGCTGGCCTTGATCTGATGCCGGTCGAGGGTTTGCAGCAAGCGGGGAACCCCGTCACGGGTCCCCCTGAAGGTATCAACGTCGATCCGCAGACCCACATCAATCATGCTCGACTCCCGTGCTGACCGCCCCTTGCAGGAAGAAGTCCAGGGTCTTGCCGATGGTCTCTTCCATTTCGATGGTCGGTTCCCAGTCGAGCAGGCGGCGGGCATTCTTGATGCTGGGACGACGGTGGGAGACATCCTGATAGCCGTCACCGTAGAAGGACTTGCTCTCCACTCGCTTGAAACCGGCAAACGGCGGGAAGTGGTGGCGCAGCGGGTGGGCCTCGAACTTGCCGAGCAGCACTTCGGCCATCTGGAGGATGCTGGCTTCGTTGTCCGGGCTGCCGATGTTGATGATCTGGCCATCACAGCGGTTGCCCTTGTTCTCTATGATGCGGAACAGGGCCTCGATGCCGTCCTCTATGTCGGTGAAGCAGCGCTTCTGGGCGCCGCCGTCCACCAGCTGGATCGGGGTGCCGTCCACCAGATTCAGAATCAGCTGGGTGATGGCGCGGGAGCTGCCGATGCGGGCTGAGTCCAGGCTGTCCAGTCGCGGTCCCATCCAGTTGAAGGGGCGGAACAGTGTGAAATTGAGCCCCTCTTTCTTGCCATAGGCCCAGATCACCCGATCCAGCAGCTGCTTGGAGACGGAGTAGATCCAGCGCTGCTTGTGGATGGGGCCGACGATGAGGCGGGACTCGTCTTCATCGAAGCTGTGATCGTCGCACATCCCGTACACCTCGGAGGTGGAGGGAAATATGATGCGCTTGTTGTACTTCACGCAGTAGCGGACGATCTTGAGGTTCTCTTCAAAATCGAGCTCGAACACGCGCAGCGGGTTGCGGGTGTATTCGATGGGGGTGGCGATGGCCACCAGCGGCAGGATCACGTCGCACTTCTTGATGTGATACTCGATCCACTCTGTGTGGATGCTGATGTCCCCTTCCACGAAATGGAAATGGGGGTGGTCGATGAAGCGTCCGAGAGCGCTGGCGCTGATATCCAGCCCATAGATCTCGTAACGGCCATCCTTGAGCAGACGCTCGGTCAGGTGGTTGCCGATGAAGCCGTTGACCCCGAGGATCAGCACCCGGGTCAATCGCTCCTTGCGCAGGGCACTGCTGGCTTTGGCGCCGAGGCGCATGCCTGCCACCAGGCCCAGTTCACGGGCGAGCTGGGCACCGCGCACATAGAGTCCCCCTTCCGCCTGACCGGCCACGATTTCCAGTACCCCTTCACCGCAGGCAATGCGCAGCGGATCCTGGCTGAGGATGGTGCCGGGTAGCATGTCGCTATCCTGGGCTATGTGGGTTGCCTTCCACACCGTCAGCTTGCGATCACCGGCGAAGCTGAAGGCGCCCGGATAGGGCTGGGTGACGGCGCGCACTAGGTTGTAGAGATCCCTGGCGGATTTATCCCAGTGCAGCTCGCCATCGGCCGGGGTGCGGCGACCATAGTAGCTGGCTCTGGACTCATCCTGCGGGGTGAGGCTGATGTCGCCCGTCCGCAGCTTGGGCAATTCGGCGTCCAGCAAGGCTTTGGCGGCGAGGCGCACCTTGCCATGCAGGGTCAGCGCTGTGTCGGCCTATTTGATGGCGACGGCCTGCTGGGCGACGATGGCACCGGCATCCGGGCGCATCGTCATCTGGTGCAGTGTGATACCCGTCAGCTGTTCACCATTGACCAGACACCAGTTGATGGGGGCACGGCCGCGATAGGCAGGCAACAGGGAGCCATGGAGGTTGAAGGCGCCGGCGGAGGGGATATCCAGGATCTCCTGCTTGAGCATGTGGCGGTAATAAAAAGAGAAGAGAGCCTGGGGCGCCAACCCCTTGATGTGCTCGACCCAGAGCGGATGGTTGACATCTTCCGGGGAGTAGACCGGCAGACCGTGTTCGGCACAGAGCTGGGCCACGGAGCCGAAGAAGCGGTTCTCACTCGGGTCGTCGGCATGGGTGAAGACGGCCTGGATCTCGTAACCTGCCTCGAGCAGGGCCTCGATACCGGTGCAGCCGATATCATGATAAGCAAAGACGACAGCTTTCATTGTTCAGTTTCCTGTTGCGAAGGGGTGGCGGTGCGCACTATCTGATGGATGAAGTAACGGGGGCGGGCGCGCACATCTGTGTACATGCGGCCTATGTATTCCCCCAGCAGCCCCATGCCCAGCAGCTGCACGCCGACGAAGGTGAAGAGAATGGCAAAGAGGGTGAAGACGCCATCAGCGGCCCAGTCGGCGCCCATGACGAGGCGCATCAGGACCAGCAGTATGGAGAAGGTGAAGCCGAGCCCCGCCACCAGGCTGCCGACGATGCTGAGCAGGCGCAGCGGTGTGGTGGTCATGCAGGTGACCAGGTCATACATCAGGTTGATGAGGTGCATCAGGCCGTATTTGGATTCACCATGAGCCCGCTCGGCATGGCCGACTTCCAGCTCTATGGTGCGCCGGGCGAAGCTGTTGGCCAGGATGGGGATGAAGGTGCTGCGCTCCTGGCAGCAGAGCATGGCGTCTATGATGTGGCGGCGGTAGGCCCGCAGCATGCAGCCGTAGTCGCTCATGTGGACGCCGGTCGCCTTTTGCATCGACTTGTTGATGAGTCGGGAGGCCGTCTTGCGAAACCAGGAGTCCTGGCGGTTGCGGCGCACTGTGCCCACCACGTCATAGCCCTGCATGGCGGCCTCCACCAGACGGGGGATCTCCTCCGGCGGGTTCTGCAGGTCCGCATCCAGGGTGATCACCAGATCTCCCTTGGCGGTTTCGAAGCCGGCCATAATGGCGGCATGCTGGCCATAGTTGCGATTGAGCAACACGCCTACCAGCTTGCTGTCACTGTTGGCGGCGGCTTCGCTGATGATCTCGGTGGAGCCGTCGTGGCTGCCGTCGTCGATCAGGATCACCTCGTAATCCTGGGGCAGGAGCTCGCAGGCGGCGGTGACCCGGCTCAGCAGCACGGGCAGACTGGCCTCCTCGTTGTAAACGGGGATGATCACCGAAACCAGCTTGATATCTGTGTTGTTCACGTGTCGTTACTCCAATATGTCGGTGAGTGCCGCGACCACACGGTCAACGTCGGCCAGCGTCATGTCCGGGAAGAGTGGCAGTGTGCACAGGCGTGATGAGTTCCACTCGGTATGAGGCAGACTGAGGGCGGGGTAGCGCTCGCGGTAATATTTCTGGGTATGGGCGGCGCGAAAGTGCAGGCCGGTGCCGATGCCGCGCTCTTGCAGCGCCTGCATCAGTTGATCCCTGTCGAGACCGCAGCGCTCGGGATCGACCCGCACCATGAAGAGGTGCCAGGCGTGCAGATGGGGATAGGTTGGGATGGCGAGTGGCGCCAGCGGCAGCCCTGCCAGTTTTTCCTGATAACGGGCGACCAGCCCGGCGCGTCTGGCATTGAGCTCGGGCAGGCGTGCCAGCTGGATCAGGGCGATGGCGGCGTTGATGTCGGTCAGGTTGTACTTGAAGCCGGGCGTTATTACCTCCGCCTGCGGTTTGCTGCCCAGCGTCATGCGATCGAAGGCATCCACCCCGAGACCATGAAACTTGAGCATGCGTACCTTGTCCGCCAGCGCCTTGTCATCGGTCACCAGCATGCCCCCTTCGGCGCAGGTCAGGTTCTTGATGGCATGGAAGGAGAAGATGGCGGTGCCGGTGGCGCCAATCCAGCGATCCCGATAGCGGGTGCCAATGGCATGGGCGGCGTCTTCGATGACGGGGATGTCGTATTGTCTGGCCAGCTTGAGAATAGGGTCCAGATCGACGGGGGCGCCGGCGTAGTGAACCGGAATGATGGCCTTGGTGTTGACTGTGATGAGCGGCGCGATAAGCTCTGCGCTGGTCATCAGTGTGTCTCTGTCCACGTCGACAAAAACGGGTTCGGCTCCGAGCAGTGTGATGAGGTTGATGGTGGACACCCAGGTCTGTGACGGGGTAATCACCTCATCCCCCGGGCCTATGCCCAGTGCCATCAGGGTGACGTGCATGCCAGCGGTGGCAGAGTTGAGCGCAACGGCATGCTGGCAGCCGTATGTGTCACAGAATTGCTGTTCCAGTTCGTGACTCTTCGGGCCCGTGGTGATCCATCCCGATTTCAGCACCTCACAGACAGCGCTTATTTCGGCGTCGCCGATGGCTGGCTTCGAAAATGGCAGAAAGTCTTGCATAAGAGATCCAACAATGAATATTAATCAGTGCCCATCAGAACAGGCGGCCTTAAACATTAATTTCAACATAGCGTATATAAAAATGGCCCCGCAATGGCTCAGCAACATCTGGTAACAATTCACTGTCAAAATCCATATAAAAGCGGGGTGGCAAGTGGGCAGAAACAGTTGGTAACAATTAAACGCTGCGACCATTTATAGGGGTGTGGTAAATATTTAAAATCCGAAAAATGCTCATTTTTCAACACTGCATCATCTCTGACATTCTGGTTGTATCAATATGAACATTACTGTATTTGGAAGTGGTTACGTGGGGCTGGTGTTGGCCACTGTACTGGCCGATATTGGTCATCAGGTTATCTGTGTCGATGTCGATGAACAGAAGGTGGCTGACTTGATGGCTGGTCAGGTTCCCATCTATGAACCCGGATTGGAGGCGCTGCTCCAGCGCAATATCAAGAGTGGTGCCCTGGTGTGTACCACGGATGCAATCCTGGCCGTCAAGCACGGTGAGGTGCAGTTTTTGGCGGTGGGCACCCCGCCGGGAGAAGATGGCTCTGCCGATCTTTGCCACGTGCTGGAGGTGGCTGACACCATAGCTCGTCATCGTGATGAGCCCGTCATCATAGTCAACAAGTCGACCGTGCCGGTGGGCACAGCCGACAAGGTGACAGCCAGGGTGACGCTGGTTCAGCAGCAACTGGACAAGTCATTTGCCTTCGATGTGGTTTCCAACCCCGAATTTCTGAAGGAGGGCTCCGCCATCCAGGACTGTCTGCGGCCGGATCGCATCGTGGTCGGCACTCGCAACGAGGCGTCCCGCCAGCTGATGCGCGAGCTTTACGAGCCGTTCAATCGCAACCATGACCGCATCCTGTTCATGGATGTGCGCAGTGCCGAGCTGACCAAGTACGCCGCCAACTGCATGCTGGCCACCAAGATAAGTTTCATCAACGAGATGGCTGGCCTGGCCGAGCGGGTCGGGGCCGACATCGAGATGGTGCGTCAGGGGATAGGGTCGGATCAGCGCATCGGTTATCAGTTCATCTACCCTGGCTGTGGCTACGGCGGCTCCTGTTTCCCCAAGGATGTCAAAGCCTTGCTGGCAACAGCCCAGGAACTGCAATATGACACGCCGCTGATCCGAGCGGTGGAGCGCATCAACGAGCAGCAAAAATCGCGACTCTACGAGATACTGTCAGACTTCTTCAGCGCCCAGGGGGAATCCCTGGCGGGCAAGACGATCGCTCTGTGGGGGCTGGCATTCAAACCCAATACCGACGACATGCGCGAGGCCCCGAGTCGTGCCCTGATGGAGGCCCTCTGGCGTGCTGGCGCCACAGTGCAGGCCTATGATCCGGAAGCCATGCAGGAGACCCAGCAGCTCTATGGCTATTGTGACAACCTGAGGCTGATGGGGACCAAGGAGGCCGCCGTGTTTGGGGCCGATGCCCTGGTGATCTGCACCGAGTGGAATCATTTCAAAGCACCCAATTTTGCCACCATCAAGCAGGCATTGAAGCAACCGCTGATCGTGGATGGCCGCAACCTGTTTGATCCGGGTCGCATGCGGGATCATGGCTTTCATTACTATGGTATTGGGCGGGGCGAGTCGGTAAATAGATAATGGAGGCGGGCGTTGAATGAAAATTTATCGCTCATCTCACCCATGTCTTTTTACCAACCAGCAGAGTCGGTTTTACCGTCAAAAATAAACAGAGACGCACCTTGAGCTGACCTGGCTGAATAATGCTATGAGCGTGAAATTCTATGAGGTGATGGCATGCTCACATCTTGTAAATAGGGTGATGTGAACGCCTTCTTTATACTCATGTAATTGCTATGGATTATCCCCTGACCGGAAAATATGAGGGCGGATTTATATCGGGATGACCGGCATCTTATTTATCTGACTTTCATCAGTGCGAATTTATTTATTCGGAAGGTGTGATTCGCTTAATTACATGCTTATAAAGGTACTCATTCTTGCCCCAAATGGCCTGTCGATGATTCGGCGGGCCATTTTTATGTCCGGTAGAAAGGCCTGACCCCGGGCGGGAACTGTCAGGTTTGTTGCACCATCATGCCAGTTGCGCTGGCAAGGCCCAGATTGGGATGGCAATCACCTGGCTATTCAGGTATATCGTCCACCGGTGCGCTGCTGAAGGTCGCTTTTGACACTATGTTGATGCTCTCGTGCAGTTCGCTGTAGACGATCACGGCCAGACCTTGCTTCAGCTGCTGTCTGACCTCGTCGACCTTGTCAGCCAGGCTGACGTCATGCTCACCGTACTCGGTGCCTTCCCGCAGGACGAAGTGTTCGAGCAGGTTGTTGAGGGTATCGGAGTCCAAGTCTTGCCAGGGGATAATCATGGGGTCATCTTCAGTTACGAACGTGTGGATATTGTCTATTGGTTGTCAGCGAGCGCAAGGAGTTTATCGGGCTGCAAGCGGGTGTGATCATGCTGACTGATGAACAACGTCGCCTCTCCACTCGCTTTGATCACCATCTGTGCGAATCGCGCCGCCACGCCCTGAGCAAGGGGCTGTTCTGGTTCTGGGCCGTCAACCAGCTGGCACTCCTGTTCCTGCTTACCCGTTTCTATGTCTATCAGGATGCCCATCTGGTGGTTGCCCGCATACTGCCCTGGCGTTATGAGATGCAGCTTACCCTGATGACCCTGGCCTGCCTGCTGTTTCCCTTGTGCTGGCGCTGGTTGTCGAGGCAGCCGCTGGCGCTCTGGCGGCCCTGCTTGTGCACCGGGGCGCTGTTGTGGGGCCTTGCCTGGGCACTGTTTGGCTATGCCATCGCCCTGGTTGAGTTGAGGGGGGGCTTCAGTCTGGCGTTTGACCTTATCAGCTTGCTGCTGATGACGGCGCTGATCGCCCTCTATTGCGAGGCGCGGCTGTTTTACTGTTTCAGCGTTCCACCCTTGCTCTTTCTGTTGCTGGAAGCCCTGTTTGTCAGGGTGCCGTTTCCCATTGTGCACGGACTGGCGGTGGGCTGCCTCGTCATACTGCTGGAGACAGGGCGGCGCATGCTGAACGGCTGGTTCGTGCTGGCGGTCTCTCGGGAACACGAGAATCTGGCGCTGGCCCGTCAGCTCGATGGCATGGCCAAACAGGATCCCTTGACCGGCTTGGCCAATCGGCGCCATTTTACCCGGGTCAGCGAGCAGATCCTGGCCGAGGTGCGCCAGCAGCATGGTGACTTTGCCATCCTGCTGCTGGATGTGGATTTCTTCAAACGCTTCAATGACCACTACGGTCACCTGCAAGGGGATAACTGCCTGATTGCGGTGGCGGATTGCCTGCGTGAGGCGGTGCGACAGCCAGCCGATGTCGTGGCTCGCTATGGTGGGGAGGAGTTCGTGATCCTACTGCCCGGCGCCGATGCCCTGCTCGCCGCAGACATTGCCAGGCGGATCGCCGCCGCCCTGGCGGCCCACGCCATTCCCCATGCGCAGTCAGAGGTCTCCCCCAATGTGACTGTGAGTCAGGGCATTGCCTTGTGGCGTGAAGATGAGTCGGTTGCCGACATGCTGGCACGGGCTGACGAGGCGCTCTATCGGGTCAAGGAAACGGGCCGCAACGGCTACCTGATGGCCCCCTGAGTCTGCTCCTGCAACCATTGGCTGATGCGCTCCTCCAGCCAGAAGCGGGGCCGCCAGGGCGTGCCGTGCAGGAAGCCCACATGGCCTCCCCGCCGACTCAACTCGTAACGCACCATGGGTGAGAGTTGCTCCGGCCGCGGGATCACAGCATCCGTCATGAAGGGATCGTCGGCAGCGTGGATCACCAGGGTAGGAATGGGGATGCGTGCCAGTAGCCCCAGACCCGAGCAGCTCTGGTAATAGTGGTCCGCACTGGCAAAGCCGTGCAGGGGTGCCGTGACCTGCTCGTCGAAGTCGCGCAGGGTAGCAATCGCTTGTACCTGCTGCGGCTGCCAGCGTTTGCCCGCCTCGGCCTGGCGACGGATCTTGCTTTGCAGGTTATGGCGCATGGTGCGCAGCAGATAGTTTTGGTACACCCGCGAGAATCCCTGATTGACCCGATCGGCGCAGCTGTCGAGCTGTAGCGGTGCCGAGATCACCACGGCTGCCTTCAATTCCTTCGGGCAGGCCCGCGCCAGCAGATTGACCAGCATGTTGCCCCCCAGTGAATAGCCGATGGCGATCATCGGCTTGCCGGGAAAGCGCCGTCCTAGCTCGGCGATCAGCGCCTGTGCATCCTCAATGGCACCGGAGTGATAGGCCTGCAGCAGGCGGTTGGGCTCGCCGCTGCAGCCGCGAAAATGCATCAGTACCGCCTCGTCTCCCTGGCGCTGCAGATGGGCAAACAACCCTTTGGCATAGTGGGAGTGGATGCTCCCCTCCAGGCCGTGAAACAGCACTATCAGTGGCCGCTCCCCCTGGCTGATGTCACCGCTCCAGGCGAGATCGACGAAGTCCCCGTCTGCCAGTTCAAAACGTTCAGGCACGAAACGGGCGGGGGCTCGTCGCAACCACTTTGGCAATATGGTTTGCAGATGGGGATTGCGCGCCCACCAGGGGGCATGGAAGTGACTCTCTATGAGCATGATGGGTATCCGAAGCAGGCATCAGGGCAATGAAAAGCACGGCGAGAAGGGACGCTTCTCGCCGATTTTGGTCAGGCCAGCAGGCTGTCGTGGTGCTCGGCACCGCGCAACATGGCCTGGACCATTTCGTTGGCCTCAAACTTGGTCAGCGCCTCGTGGGCACCCACCTGATGGGCACGTTCCACGCTGATCTCGCTGGAGAGCGAGGTGTGCAGGATGATGTAGGCACCCGCCAGCGTCGCATCGCTTTGCACCTCGAAGGCCAGTTCATAGCCGTCGAGTCCCGGCATCTCTATGTCGCTCACCAGGATATCTATGGGAGTCTTCTGGCTGGCGCGAGCCTGCATCAGGGCCAGTGCATCCTTGCCGTTGGTGCAGACTTCGTAGGGAATATTGATGTAGTCGAGGGCGGCCATCAGCTGGCGGCGGGCGACGGAGGAGTCATCCACCAGCAGGATCCGCATCGGCTTGATCCGCTCCCGCTGCACATCGGTCAGCACCGGATAGAGGTGGCTGGGGTCGTCCGGGTAGACCCGTGACAGTATCAGTTCCACATCCAGCAACTGGATCAGCTGGTCGTTGACCCGGGTCACCCCGGTCACGAACACGTTATGGCCGAGAGCCGCGGGAGGGGACTCGATATCGCGCCAGTTACACTCGGTGATCTTGTCGATGCCGCGCACCAGAAAGCCCACCAGGGTGCGGCGACAGTCGGTGATGATGATGAAGCAGCTCGGCATTTCCTCCTTGCTGATAGGGCGATAACCCACCGCCATGGCCATGTCGATCACCGGGATTGTGGTGCCCCGCATGCTGGCGGCGCCGAGCACGGTCGGGTGCGAGTGCGGCATGGCCGTGAGCTGGGTGTAAGGCACTATCTCCTTCACCTTGAGGGTGCCGATGGCAAAGGATTGTTTGGCCGAGAGATGAAACAGCAACATGCCCTGGGATTGGTTGGCCTTGCTTTTCATGGCAGATGTCCTGTGAGTCAAAACGGTATCAGTCAATTCAGGCCCCTAGCATAAAGGATTATAGGCGAAATGGCCCTCCCGTTATTAGCGACCGTGCGCCGTAAAACTGGACTCATTTCACCCATTTATTCACCTTGCTGATCCTATGGCGTGTCTGTGCGGGTCATGGCAATCAGGGGAGATCAGGCGGGTACTTGCTGGTCCAGGCTGGCGCCAAGCCAGTGCTGACACGCTTGGGCGAGAGCCTCTTCGTCCCGGTAGCCGAGCTTGGCTATCACCAGTTCCCGTTTGCTGCCGCTCTTGAGCAGGCGCACAGCTTGCAGCAGCTGCCACTGGGCGCTCAGGGCATCGGCCGCTAGGCCCGGATCTGTCATGCCTCGCTGGGAGAGGCACGCCTGCCAGGCGGCGTCACTGCCTATTTGCTGGCCTGCCAGTGCCCGCCAAGCGCCTTGCAGCATCTGGTCACCATGTTGCGCGAGAGGACAGGCCTGAAGCTCGTCAAGCATCACCTGCAGGCGATAACCATAGGCCCCTTGCCAGTCGCGTGGGCGTTGCCACTGAGTCAGGCTGTCGAACAGGGCATCAAGTAGTGGTGTCGGGTGCAACCAGCCTGCCTGTGCAGGTTGGGCAACCCGCGGGGAACAAGTCAGCAAATCATAATGGCAGCCTGCCAGCGGGCTGAAGGCAGCGAGGGCATCGGCGCAGAGCCAGAAACTGTTGCCCGCTGTCAGCAGCAATTCATGCTGGCCAAGTCGCAGCAGCGCCCCGCCCCGGGTTATTCGCAGCAACTGGCCCAGCGGCGCGCGTTTGCGGCCGCCGACCTGCAGGTGAGGGGAGGAAAAATGCTGACATTCGATGGCGTGATGCATGTAAAAACCCTGATATGATGCTGCCTGGAGGTAACAAAAATGGAAACCAGACGTAAAAAACGCTTCATTGCCGGCGCTGTGTGCCCAGCATGCGGCAAAATGGACACCATGATGCTGTATATGGAGCATGGAGTCGAGAAGGTGACCTGTGTCGACTGCGGGGATACCCAGGTGCAGACTCAGGCCGAGGTGAACAAGCTAACCCGTGAGACCGAACAGGTCATAGGAGTGTTTCGTCCCGAGTGAGGTCATCAGCAGTACCAGAAAGGGGGCGTAAGTAAGGCTCATCCCGTTTCGCAGTGATGACTTTTTCATCATGACGGAGGGGGCCCGACCATATGCTTGGCCACCTTTTTGAGGTATTCTGAGCCCGTTTTTTTCTATCCGCAGGATCCCTGACATGAAAGTAGCTCCCCTGAGCGTGGTTACGCTGGAATACACAGTCACTGACGAACATGGTGAAGTCATCGACACCACTGTCGGTAAAGAGCCTCTGGTGTATCTGCACGGTACCCGTTATCTGGTCTCCGGCCTCGAAGCCGAGCTGGAAGGCCGTAGCGTGGGCGAGGCGTTCGACCTTACTCTGGCACCGAGCCAGGCATATGGCGAATACGACGAAACCCTGGTGCAAGAAGTACCTGGCGAGTTGTTTGACGGCATGGAAGTGTCTGAAGGGGATACTTTTGTGGCCGAGACTGACGATGGTCACCGCCCGGTTACCGTCATTGAAGTGTCCGAAGCGTTCGTCAAGGTAGATGGCAACCATCCGTTGGCTGGCGTGACCCTGGGCTTCAAGGTCGAGATCAAGGACGTCCGTGCCGCCACTGCCGAAGAGCTGGCTCACGGCCACGTTCACGGTGCCGGTGGTTGCGGTCACGATCATGGTCACGACCATGACCACGATCACGATCACGATCATGACCATGGCGATGAGCAGGGTCATGGCGGTTGCTGCGGTGGCGGCGGCTGCGGTGGCAAGGGTCACCAGCACTGATCTGTGCCCCGGGCCTGGCCCGATAAAAAAACCCGCGTTTATCGCGGGTTTTTTTATGGTGCAGAGACAACCGCTCAGTAGTGAGGGGGCGGCGTCTCTTCGGCCATGCTGGCAATCTGGCTAGGTTGTACGCTTTGCAGTTTATCTACCAGCAGCTGGATCTGGTGCTTGAGTCGATCCAGCTCACGGCCCTGGGTGGTGACCTCGTCGTTGAGCTGTTCCACCGTGTATTCGGCGAAGGCGAGACGGCTTTCCAGAGTTTCGATGCGATCGTTAAGTTGCTGACTCATGGGCCTTTAGGTCCTTACTTGATAGTCCAGATTTCGGCCAGACCACTGGAGCTGGCGCTGACAAGGTGACTATTGTCGCGCAAAGCCACGCCGTAGACCACTGCACTCGGCGGTTTCACCTTGGGATGGGGTGAGACGAGCCAGCTTTGCAGTTGGGTGCCATCGCTCACCTGCCACAGGGAGAGCTGGCGGGAGGGGGCACCCGTGATGAGCCATTTGCCGTCGTTGACGAAGCGGGCACTGGTGTAGACCTCGAAGCGGTGCGCGAACTGCAACCGGCTCACCTCCTTGCCTGTCTTGAGATCCCAGATGCTGGCCTGGCGGCTGTCCGCTGTGAAGGCGAAACGGCCCTGGGGATCGAGCCTTGCCATCACCACCCGACCAGCGTGGTTGAAACGCCATACCACCTGACCTGAGCGGGTATCCCACAGATAGGCGCTGTAGTCGTTGCCGCCGGTGAGGGCGTAGCGACCATTGGCGGAGAGATCCACCGTATTGACCTGCTCGGTGTGGCCGAGAAATTGCAGCCGGCGGCCGCTCTGGGTATCGACCACCTCCGCCTTGCCATCTTCACGCCCGATCAGCACCTGGCGGCCATTGGCCGACAGCGCTATGTCCCTCAGTTTGGATTCAGGTAGCGAGTAGTAGCCTTGGGACTGACCATCTTGCAGGCGCCAGATGGCGAAGGTATCCAGGGTGGCGGTCACCGCATGGCTGTTGTCTGCCGAGAAGCGGGTAACGATGACGAAGTTGTCCTGATTGTCTGACTGGCGCCAGCGCCAGCGCTCCTTTCCCTGTTCCAGATCCCACACGACAGTGCCCTGTCCCAGGCTGGAGACGATGGCCTGCTTGCCATCGCTGGCAAGGTCTGCACTCAGCAGACCCTGATTGGCGAGTGTGACTTGTTGGCCCGGCCGGGAGCTCTGCTCGCAACCGGTCAGTGTCAGACAAATACCGATGAGATAAATGGCACTTTTTATCATTTTTCCTGTCTCATGCTTTCGTTACCTGCGATCACGGCGTTAGTATAAGGCGCTTATCACGATAAACCTCTCATTTCACGAAGGAACCGAGAGCGGTATTTAGAGTTTTGGAGAAACTGATGAACAATTTTCTGAAGGTGTCCCTGTTGGCTGCGGCGGTTGCCGTGAGTCTGACTGCTTGCCAAAAAGATGAGAAGCCGGCTGCGAACAACGCAGAGGTCAAGGCAGAAGCCAGCAAGCCGGCAGAGGCCCCCAAGGCTGATGCCAAGAGCTTTGAAGAGCAATCCGGCTATGCAATTGGCCTCTCCATGGGTCGTTATATCGCCAATACCCTGGAACGTCAGCAGGAACTCGGCATCAAACTGGACAACAGTGTCATCCTCAAGGGTGTGACCGACGGTCTGGGTAAAGAAGCCAGCATGACTGACGAGGAGATCCAGAAGGTTCTGCAGCAGTACGATGCCAAGATCAACGAGTTGACCAAGGCCAAGGCTGACAAGGATGCCGTGGATAACCAGAAGAAGGGTGAAGAGTACCTGACTGCCAACGCCAAGAAAGAAGGTGTGAAGAGCACCGAATCTGGTCTGCAGTATCTGGTCGAGAAGATGGGTGACGGCGCCAAGCCGAAAGCCACTGACATCGTCAAGGTTCACTATACCGGTACCCTGACCGACGGCACCAAGTTCGACAGCTCCGTCGATCGCGGTGAGCCGGCTACCTTCCCGCTCAACCAGGTTATCCCTGGCTGGACCGAAGGCGTGCAGCTGATGCCGGTCGGTTCCAAGTTCAAGTTCTTCCTGCCGTCCAAGCTGGCTTATGGCGAGCACGGTGCAGGTTCCATCCCGGCCAATGCCGTGCTGGTGTTCGATGTTGAGCTGCTGGCTATCGAGAAGCCGGCTGCTGATGGCGACAACGCCAAGAAGTAAGCGCCCATCGTTGAAAAAACGGCTCCTTAGGGAGCCGTTTTTACTTGTATCTCCCTGCGAATGGCGGGATAAAAGAGAGGCCGCGCCAGCTGTGGTAACATGGCGGGCAAGACCTGAAATAGACAACGAAATCAATCGCAAGGATGGCTCCCGTGGCTGAAAGCAAACCTCGAGTCCTGTTGGTGGAAGATACCCGCAGTCTGGCGGTGGTTTATGAACAGTATCTGGCCCAGGATGGCTATGAGGTGCTGTTGGCCGATTGTGGTCAGCAGGCGTTGGCGCAGCTGCTGACCAGCCCGCCACCTGTGGTACTGCTCGACCTTGAACTGCCCGACATGTCCGGCATGGACATTTTGCAGCAGATCACCGAACAGCAGTTGCCCTGTTCCGTGGTGGTGATCACAGCTCACGGCTCCGTGGATGTGGCGGTGGAGGCGATGCACCTCGGTGCCTTCGACTTTCTGACCAAACCGTTTGACGGCAAGCGGCTCTGTGCTACTGCCCGTAATGCCCTGAAACATCAGCAACTCAGTTCGCTGGTGGCCCAGTATCGGGAAAATTTCGAACGCAGCTCGTTCGCCGGCTTTATCGGTGCCTCCATGCCGATGCAGGCCGTCTATCGCATCATAGAGAGCGCGGCGCCGAGCAAGGCGACCGTCTTCATCACGGGGGAGAGCGGCACCGGCAAGGAGGTGTGCGCAGAGGCCATTCACCAGTGCAGCCCCCGCAGCGAGCAACCCTTCATAGCGCTCAACTGCGCCGCCATTCCCCATGACCTGATGGAGAGCGAGATCTTCGGTCACGTCAAGGGCTCCTTTACCGGCGCCCAGGGGGATCGCAAGGGGGCGGCCAGTCTGGCTGATGGCGGTACCCTGTTCTTGGACGAGATCTGCGAGATGGATCTCGACCTGCAGAGCAAGCTGCTGCGCTTCATCCAGACCGGTACCCTGCAACGGGTCGGCAGCGGCAAGCTGGAGACGGTGGATGTGCGCTTCGTCTGCGCCACCAACCGGGATCCGCTGGTGGAGGTGAAGGCGGGACGTTTTCGTGAAGATCTTTACTACCGCCTGCACGTGATCCCGCTGAGCCTGCCACCGCTGCGCGAGCGCGGCGAGGATATACTGCTGCTGGCGCGTAACCTGTTGCAGAGCTACGCAAAGGAAGAGAACAAGCGCTTCAAGGATTTCGATGTGGAGGCGGCGCGGGTACTGCTCGATTACCCCTGGCCTGGCAACGTGCGCGAGCTGCAAAACGTGGTGCGCAACATAGTGGTGCTAAATGACAGAGAGCTGGTGAGTCCTGACATCTTGCCACCGCCGCTGAATGGCAGTCGGGGTAGCATGCTGGCCGCGACAGCGCCGCTGGCCACGGCTGGCAGTGCCACCTTGCCTTCTTTCAACGCGCCGATACGCCCGCTCTGGCTGGTGGAAAAAGAGACCATAGAGCAGGCTATCGCCAGCTGTGACGGCAACATCCCCAAGGCAGCGGCACTGCTGGAGATCAGTCCCTCCACCATCTATCGCAAAAAGCAGGGCTGGGAAGAGACGAGTCTGGTCTGAGCAGGGGACTGAGGCCGCGCCTGTTTAGAGCTTGGCCAGCTGCTTGAGTCTGGCCAGTCGCTCCGCCTCGTTGGCCTTGAACCAGCGATCCTGTGACAGCAGAAACCAGGCGCGGGAGAAGTATTCGGGCGCAGCCGGATCGTCCAGCACCAATGCATTTTCCCCCAGCTCCTCGAACAGATAGCCATCCTCCGGCTCGCCGGCCTCTGTCATCTCCAGCTGCAGCTGCTTCAGCTCGGCCAGCGCCTGCTCGTGCAACCCCTGTGCCCGGGTCAGTCGCGCCAGACTCCAGCGGGCGATGAAGGCCTTGGCCGTATTGTTATGTTGTTCGTGCCAGGCCAGACACTTTTGCTGGAATACTCTGGCTTCATCAAAGCGTCCCAGCTCGAACAGGGTCCAGCCCTGATTGTTGTAGAGGCTGGCGAGCCAACCGCGCACCTTTTCATCCTGGCTGCGTTCCGCCAGCTCCATGGCCAGCTGATGCCAGCGGCTCTGCTCCTCCAGTGGCGCGGCTATGGCTATCATGTGTGCCGCATCGATGGCCAGATAGAGCTCCTTGCTCTTGAGCCCCAACTGCCAGGCTTGTTCGAACAGGGTTCTGGCAGTGGCTTTGTCGCCGGCGGAGTTGAAGGTGCGGCCGCGTTCCAGCAGGGCGCGCAGGCGGGCCCGCGGGGTGGCCTCGGTGAGGCGGAGTTCGATGTCGTCGAGCAGCTGGTGTGCTTCGGCAAACTGGCGCTGCAGGGAATAGGTGCGGGCGATCTGGGTCAGCAACTCCAGCTCGAGTTGCAGGTTGGCTGCCGTACGCGCCTCGGGAAGAAGTGCATGAAAACGCAGGGCACTGGCGGCGGGATCCTGATAATTCCACTGCGCCATGAAATCGGGTGACTTGTCCATCTGGCCTCCTTGCCGGTGATATTGTCACCAATATGCCTACGGGCCATTGTTTGTACAAGGGACGCCCGTCACAGAGCGCCCCTTGAGTTATGTCAACGCCAGCGGCCAGCCGATCAGTAAATCATGGCGAGGCTCATCAGCATCAGGCCGAGGGCGGCGAAGGCACCCTCCTTGATGGCCAGACGCGGCACCAGCGCCTTGGGCAGGGCCGGAAACAGGGTCAGGGCAAAACCAAGCCCGGGCATCAGCCAGTGAAAGGCCGGGCTGCGCAGGGCGGGATCGGCGGCGCCGTTGATCACTATGAGCAGGATGAACAGAGTGAAGGCGGGCAGGATAAACCAGCGGGCACTGCCGGCGGCGACGGCTCGCAGCGGAGAGATGCGATAGAGCACCAGGGTCACGATAAACAGCACCAGGGGTGCCAGCAGATAGAAGGGGGCCGGGTTCATGGCAAGTCTCCAGACGACAAGAGGCGGGATTTAATCAGTCGGAAGGGAAGATGACCAGCATGCTGCCCCCAGCCTGTGAAGAGGATCCCAGGTAAAGGTTTGCGCGCTCAGTGCAACCCGAACCAGGCAGCGGCAAAGCCAACCCAGCTCAGCAGCAACAGGATCCAGGGCAGAGGATGCTGGCGGGAGACCTCGACAAGCTCAATGTCGCCCTCCTCCTCATGTCCGGCTTGCGGCTGCTGTTTTGCCTTGGTTTGCAACTTCTTCTGGCGACTGGCCTCGCGAGCCCGCGCCTTCATCTGCTTCTTGTATTCGTCTATGCCTTTCTGGATCCCCTGGGCGATCAGCTGGGTCTGTTCTTTGGTCTGTCCCGGCTTCTGGTTGGCGCGAGCAATTTTCTGCGCCTCTTGCTGGGTCTCGGGGGAAATCTTGTCGTATTTGGCCATCAAACATTCTCCTCGGCATCGATGGGCGGGGAGTATGCCATAAAAACGGCGCCCTCAGGCGCCGTTGCAATAGCGTGTGAGCCTGATCAGGGCTTGAAGTAGGTCACGGTCGCATAGGGCAGTGGATTGAGGGTGCCCTGGGACTCGGCATACTCCATGAACATCTCGTTCTCACCGACGCCAGAGTCGACGTAGTCACCCTTGTTGGGCAGCTCTTCGCGCTTGAGCAGGCCGTTGTAGCCATCCTTGCCGGAGGCGATATAGGTGTTGGCACCGACACGGTACACCTTGTCGTCGTCCAGCGGCTGCCACTGGCCGTTGGCGTCCAGCAGCTCCAGCTTGGTGATGCGGGAACCCTTGGCCAGTTTGCCATCATAGGTGTAGCTCAGGTGGCCGACGTAAGGGAAAGCACCGCTGGAGGCGCTGATCCCGGTCTCGTGGCCGATGGAATAGTCAACGGCGTACTCCAGAGTGGCGCGCACGTCCTTGCCCTTGAGGTTGAAGGCGGCGATCTTGTTGCCAAACGGCAGCAAGGTGCCCATCACGTAACCGACGGAGAGCGGGCCCGCGTTCACATCGGCGCGCACACCACCGGCGTTCTGGATGGTGAAGTCCACCTTGGTATTGAGTTTGTTGAGCTTCCAGTAGAGGGATTCGGCCACCAGGGGATCGATCAGACCCGCGCCATCCGGGGTGGCCGGCACGCGCACATGGGGCAACTTGGTCGGCACGTCGGCGATGATCTTGGCCTCGAGCTCGGCCACGGCCGGTTTGTACTCTGTGTCGATCACATCGCGCATGGCGGTGTTCTCCGGCACGATTTCGATGACGGGTGACTTGGTGATGAAGTCGACCACATTGGTCTGCTCGCTGCCACTCAGGGGCTCTTTCTTCTTGGCCACGTCCTTGGTGAAATCGTCGCCCGTCATCAGGGTATTGCGCCCCTCACACTTGGTGATCTGGCCTTCCTTGCTCAGGGAGACGTTGACCAGGCCATAGCCTTTGGCCCATTCACCGGCCTGCACGATACAGGTCTTGCCACCGTCCGGATTGCCGACCAGCTGGGCATAGGTGTTGTCGTCGTCCGGATTCTGGTTGTGGGCCGTGTAGCCTATGGTGTTGATCTCGTTGATGTCGCCGAGGAAGGTCTGGGAGTGACCGCCTACAATCAGGTCGATACCGTTGACCGCCTTGGCGACGGCCTGGTCATTTTGCAGACCGATATGAGTGACCATGATGATCTTGTTGGCGCCTTTTGACTTGAGGGTGTCGACCATTTTCTGGGCGGTTTCAATCATCGGCAGGAATTGGGTATCGGTATCCGGTGAAGAGATATCATGCATATTTTCCAGCACCAGCCCGAAAATACCCACGCTCTCGCCATTTATTTCTTTAATGACATATTCATGAATATTTTCACTGTCTTTCAGGGTGGCGCTACTGGATTTCACCATGTTGGAAGCCAATACAGGGAAATTCACCCGTGAGACGAAATCTTTAATGGCCTGATTGCCCAAATCAAATTCGTGGTTGCCCAGCACCATGGCATCGATACCCATGTCGGAGAGCAGGCGAGACTCCTCTTCCCCCTTGAACTGGGTGAAGTAGAGGGTGCCCTGGAAGGCATCACCACCGTTGAGCACCATGAAGTTGCGGCCTTCGTTGGCGGCCTGGCTGCGCAGCTCGTCCAGCTTGAACTTCAGACGGGGATAGCCGCCCAGTTTGGCGTAGAACTTGAACAGTTCCTGGCCGGTGGGCTGGATGGCCAGCGCATTTTCGGTCGGGTCGAGGTGGGCGTGGGTATCATTGATATGGGCAATGGTCAGATCCAGCGGAATATGCTCCTTGCTGCTGTTTTCTGAATTGCAGGCGGTCAGCCCGAGCAGAGTAATAGAGACGGTGACGGCCAGTAACGTCTTCTTCATTGGTAATAATCCTCTTGTTGTTATTGTCCTGTATATCGTTCCTGTATGACAGGAGTGTGGCGATTCTAGGCAAAAAGCAGTAATTGGAAATAAAGAGAGCTGATTCCTTTGAGCTACTGCACATTAATAAAGCAAACAAACCTTTGCTAGATTGTTTAACGCCATCACCACAGACTAATGACAAGTTTCACATTGCTGTATCGGCACCCGAGCGTCGCTGAGGGCTCATGCCGCTTGATGGGGGTCTGTCTGCTCCGGCACCGGGGCGGGCAGCAGTCGCAGGAACTGGGCCGGGGTGAGCGGACGGCCATAGAGGTAGTCTTGCAGGTAGTTGACGTTGCGCTCTGTCAGGAAGTCAGCCTGCTCCTGGGTTTCGACCCCTTCGGCGACGGTTTCCAGTCCCAGCCGGGTGGCCAGACTGATGGTGCTGTCAAGAATATGACGAGAGAGGGCATTGGTGCCTATCATGGCGACGAAGCTCTGGTCGATCTTGAGGTAGTCCACGTGAAACTGTTGCAGATAGGTGAGGCTGGAGTGGCCTGTGCCAAAGTCGTCCAGACCTATCTTGACTCCCATCTGGCGCAGCTCGCCGAACAGCTGGTCGGTCAGTTGGCAGGGGGTGATCAGCTCCCGCTCGGTCAGCTCCAGCACCAGCGTGACCGGATTGCTGGCGAAGGCGGCCAGGAATCGGCGGCAGTCGTCGATCAGGCTCATCTCCTGGCAGTGCTGGGCACAGATGTTGAAACCGAAGTGAAAGCGGGGCGGCAGTTGCGCCACATGGGGGGCAAACTCCAGACGAACCTGCTGCATCAGGGTCTGGGTCATCAGTATGATGAGGCCGCTCTCCTCCGCCAGCGGGATGAATAGATCCGGCCGGATCAAACCCTGACGATGGTGCTGCCAGCGCATCAGTACCTCGCAGCCATGGAGCTGACCACTCTTGCTGTAAACGATGGGCTGCAGGTAGGGAATGAACTCCTGCTTGATGATGGCGCGCTTGAGCTCCTGGGTCGGGGTGGAGATATGGCTCCACCAGCGATAGGTGGCAAGGCCTGCCAGGCCGCCCAGAGTCAGGATCAAGATGATGACGGTGCTCTGTTTTTTCAGCGTGAGCAGCAACACGGCTTCCAGCGGGAATCCCTGATTGAGGCTGTAGCCGAATGCCGTCGAACTGAGCGGGTAGTTGAACCCCCGAAACACAGGGGCGACACCGTCGTGGATCCGGCCCTTGATATCGAGCCACTGCTCACCTATCTGCACCCAGCTGTTGGGCCCGCCTAGTCGCCATTGCAGCGGTTTGCTCAGGTGGTAGGGGTTGATGGCAACCACTACCCCATGATCGCCTTCGCTCAGGCGATAGAACAGCAGCGAGGGCTTGAGTCCGAGCCGGGTGACGGCTTTGAGCTTGAGCCGCTGGTGCTGGCCGTTTTGCAGCTCATCCTTCAGGTTGATCTCGTCGAAGATGGAAGAGCAGTAGAGGCGACCATGGCGTGAGAGGTTGACCGAGCGTACATAGATAGGGGGAGGTGGCAACCAGTACTCTCAGCTCGCGGGCAACCTCGTGACAGGGGCGGCCCACCAGCGGCAGTGCGGCCCGGGCTGCCTGGGTAGAGTGGTAGAGGGCGCTGTCTATCTGCACCATGGCACGCTCGGCGGCATTTTGCGCCTGCTGGCGGGTCATGGACCAGGTCTGCCAATAGAGAGTGGCGAGGGAAACCAGGATCAGGGTTGCGCAGCACAGCAGGCTGGCCAGCAAACGAGGCATGTTGCCGCTACGCAGAAAAGAGAGAGCCATGAACCACGCCTCGGTGAACGGAAATTGAACAAAAAAAGGGCGGTCATACTACACAATCACGAACCATTCTCATAGCGACCATATTGAGGGGCTGTGGCTGGACTTGCAGGGGAGGGGGTTGGAGAGGGCACGCAGGGAGTCAAAAATAACAGAGGCGGCCTTGGGCCGCCTCTGTTGTCTTCGCAGGATAAAGAGCGTTTACAGCTGCTCGATACCGACAATGTGCCAGGGTGCATTGTCCTTGGCCAGGTTACGCTCGAGGTGCCACACCTCTTTGATGTCTTCCTCGACCTGCTCCTGACGGTCCATGTAGCGGCCGCTGAAGCGTACGCTGACCTGGGCCCAGTCGCTGCCGTAGTCGGCACGTACCAGCTGGGTATCCACATACATGACTTCGGTATGCTGTTCGCCGGTCAGCTCTGCGCGTTCGGCTTTGAGCTGTTCGAACAACTCAGGGCTCACATACTCACGCACTTTTTCGAGATCGTTTGTGTTCCAGGCTTCTTGCAGGGTGCGATAGTGATCGCGGGCGCCGGACAGGAAACTGTTCATGTCAAAACCTGGCGGCAAACGGAACGGCACGTCGCTGTCGGCAAAGCCGGTCGCTTGCGACGCACTGCTGCTCTGTTCGAACTGCTGCGGCGTAGCCGATGGCGGCTGATAGCCGGCGTAGGCCGTCTGTGGTTGAGGCGAGGGTGCCTTGCTCTTGCGCATGGCGCGGAACAGGAAGACGGCGCCCAGCGCCAGCAGCGCGATCAGCAGCATGTCCATGCCTTGCAGACCTTCGAAGGCGCCGCTACCCAGCAGGTAAGCGAACAGACCACCGGCCAGCAGGCCGCCGAGCAGGCCGCCCATCATGCCACCTTTCTTCGGTGCGGCCTGAGCCCCGACCGCCGGGTTCTTGGTGTCGACGGGTTTGGCCGGAGCTGTTTTGTAGCTCTTGCCAAAGGATTTACCGCCGCCAAATTTCTTGGCCTCGGCAATGGGTGCCCCCAGGCCAATGGCCAGGATCACGGCAAACAGGGTCAGCATCTTTTTCATTTTGACTCTTTTCACTCTCATCAGTGGATGGGGACATGGTCTGCTTTAGCAAGCTCAGCCAGGTGCATGACAGGCTGCCTGTCCCTCGTTGTAGTGCAGCTTGCGGCTATGATTAACATCGTTGGCATGAATTATTCATGAACAGATTACACTCCATTCCGGGGCAATCAGAGGAGAGAATGGCAATGAAAAATCGACGACCAAGCCGCAAGGAGCGCAAGCTGCGCAACAAAACGAGAGCCAAGCAGCAGGATCAGACCCTGGTCTGGCCCTTCATCATGGTATGAGACTGCGGCATATTTCATCAGCAAGCGGCGCCATTGACCATCAGGAGGGCGCTTGTGTCAGACAGAAGTGAATAGCGTGCATTAGCACTCGCGATGGCGGGGTTTCTTTTGTAAAATTCCCGTCCCCTTCCCGCTGCGGTTTTTATGTGTATGGCAGAGCAAGTGACGGCGAAAAAAGACGCCAAGACACAACAGCTGAAAGTTCCTCCCCACTCTTTTGAGGCCGAACAGTCCGTACTGGGCGGCCTGATGCTGGATAACGAGGCCTGGGATCGGGTTGCCGAACGGGTGATCGACAAGGATTTCTACAGCCGCCCTCACCGGCTAATCTTCCAGGCCATGACCCGCCTCTCCAACGCGGGCAATCCCATCGATCTCATCACGCTGCAGGAGGAGCTGGAGCGCTCGGAGCAGCTGGAGGAGTCCGGTGGTTTCGCCTATCTGGTGGAGATCGCCAAGAACACCCCGAGTGCCGCCAACATCAATGCCTACGCCGAGATAGTGCGTGAGCGGGCGGTCGTGCGTGAGATGATCTCGGTCGCCAACGAGATAGTCGAAGCAGGCTACGAGCCGCAGGGGCGCACCTCGGGCGATCTGCTGGATCTGGCCGAGAGCAAGGTGTTCCAGATCGCCGAACAGCGTACCAGCGCCAACGAGGGGCCGCAGCCGCTCAAGCTGATCCTCGAGCAGACGGTCGACAAGATTGAAGAGCTGTTCAAGACCCCTCACAACGGCGTGACCGGGGTGTCCAGCGGTTATGGGGATCTGGACAAGATGACCGCCGGTCTGCAGCGCTCGGATCTGATTATCGTGGCGGCCCGTCCCTCCATGGGCAAGACCACCTTTGCCATGAACCTGTGCGAGCACGCGGCCCTCACCGCCGAGAAACCGGTACTCATCTTCTCGCTGGAGATGCCCTCCGAGCAGATCATCATGCGTATGCTCGCCTCGGTGGGGCGCATCGACCAGACCAAGGTGCGTACCGGTCAGCTTGACGACGAGGATTGGGCACGCCTCTCCTCCACCATGGGATTGCTGCTCGAGAAGGGCAAGATGTATATCGATGACGCCTCCGGCCTCACCCCGACCGATGTGCGCTCCCGCGCGCGCCGTATTGCCCGTGAGCACGGCGGCCTCTCCATGATCATGATCGACTACCTGCAGCTGATGCGGGTGCCCGCGATCTCCGATAACCGGACCCTGGAGATAGGTGAAATCTCCCGCTCCCTCAAGGCGCTGGCAAAAGAGTTGCAGTGCCCGGTGGTGGCGCTCTCCCAGCTAAACCGAAGCCTGGAACAGCGTGCGGACAAGCGCCCTGTCAACTCGGATCTGCGGGAATCCGGCTCCATCGAGCAGGATGCGGATTTGATCATGTTTATCTACCGTGATGAGGTGTATCACGATGACAGCCCCGACAAGGGGATTGCCGAGATCATCATCGGCAAGCAGCGTAACGGCCCCATAGGCAGTGTGCGCCTTACCTTCCAGGGGCAGTTCTCCCGGTTCGATAATTACGCCGGTCCGGCGTTTGATGACGACTATTGATGAAAACCCGTGGTGATGGCGGATTAGATACCACCACGAAAGCCCTGAAAGGTAGCCGAGTTCTCATCGGTCAACCGCGTAACGGTGCCAATAGGGCCGGGTGCGACTCACCTTCCAGGGTCAGTTCTCCCGGTTCGATAATTACGCCGGTCCGGCGTTTGATGACGATGACTAAGTAGGGAGCGGTCTGCGCACCCATATCGGTGCCTGGGTCACCCCAGATCCAGGACACAGTTTTCCCGGTTCGACAATTATGCCGGTCCGGCCTTCGATGATGACAATTAAGGGCTGACACCACACGGTGCCTGGTGCATTCACGCGCCATCATGCCCTCGTAAGGGAAAACAGATGAAAGCGGCTATTGCCCAAATCAATACAGCGGCCCTGCGCCACAACCTCGCCGTGGTCAAACGGCATGCCCCCGATTGCAAGATCATTGCCGTGGTCAAGGCCAATGCCTATGGCCATGGCCTGCTGCCGGTCGCCCGTACCCTGGTGGATGCGGATGCCTACGCAGTGGCCCGTATCGAAGAGGCGCTGATGTTGCGCTCCTGCGCCGTGGTCAAGCCCATCGTGCTGCTGGAAGGCTTCTTCTCGAGCGCCGATCTGCCGGTGTTGGCGGCCAACAATTTGCAAACGGCGGTGCACACCTGGGAGCAGCTCGAAGCGCTGGAGCAGGCCGAACTGCCGGCTCCAGTGGTGGCCTGGCTCAAGCTCGACACCGGCATGCACCGGCTCGGAGTGCGCGCCGATGAGATGCCCGCCTTTATCGCGCGTCTGGCCAAGTGCAAGAACGTGGTGCAGCCGTTCAACATCATGACCCACTTCAGCCGCTCCGATGAACTTGAACAATCGACCACCCGCGAACAGATCGACTTGTTTAGTCGCCTCACGGCGCCGCTCCTGGGTGAGCGGGCCATGGCGAACTCGGCGGGCATTCTGGCCTGGCCGGATTCCCACTGCGACTGGGTGCGCCCCGGCGTCATCCTGTACGGCGTATCTCCCTTCCCCAATACGGTGGCGGCGGATTATGACCTGCAGCCTGTGATGACCCTCAAGACCCAGCTCATTGCGGTGCGGGATCACAAGGCGGGCGAGCCTGTGGGATACGGCGCCAATTGGGTGTCTGACCGGGATACCCGGCTCGGCGTCATCGCCATCGGCTACGGTGATGGCTATCCGCGCATGGCGCCCAACGGCACCTCTGTGCTGGTCAATGGCCGCATAGTGCCGCTGGTGGGTCGTGTCTCCATGGACATGACCACAGTGGATCTGGGACCGGGCGCCACCGACAAGGCCGGTGACGAAGCCGTGCTCTGGGGTGAGGGGCTGCCGGTGGAGCGGGTCGCCGACGAGATTGGCACCATCCCCTACGAGCTCATCACCAAGCTTACCTCCCGGGTCTTTATGGAATACGTCTAGGCACGGCCAGCACCAAACGTAAAAAAGCCCCGCATGCGGGGCTTTTTTACGACTGTCTGCAGGAGTTTTACTGCCTGTGCATCCGCACAAACTTCTCCAGCAACTGATCTTCGGTTTCCACGTGGGCGGGATCCCAGATGATGCAATCGATGGGGCAGACGCTGATGCAGGTCGGCTTCTCATAGTGACCGACGCACTCGGTGCAGCGATTGGGGTCTATCTCGTAGATCTCCTCCCCCAGGCTGATTGCCTGGTTCGGACACTCGGGATCGCACATGTCGCAGTTGATGCACTTGTCGGTGATGAGCAGGGACATATCAGGCCGCCGAGTGCGGCTGACGGGTGTCCTGGCGATCGCCGAGGTTGCGCAGCAATATGCCGTAGTTGATGTCGATCTCTTTGGGAACGGGCACATAGACAACGTGGCCGTTGCCCGGCGCCGTGTCGATGAGCTCGCCCTTGCGGTTCTGCATCTGCTCCAGATTGAAGCTGACGTTGCCCTGCGGCGTCATCAGCTCCAGGCTGTTGCCCACCAGGAACTTGTTCTTCACTTCCACTTCCACCATGTCGCCTTGGCGACCGGTGATCTCGCCGACGAACTGCTGGGTGTCGGAGACCGAGTAGCCGTAATCGTAGTTCTGGTACTCGCTGTGGTTGTGACGGCGCAGGAAGCCCTCGGTGTAGCCACGGTGGGCCAGATTTTCGAGGGTGCCCATCAGGGTCGGATCGAACGGACGGCCGGCGACTGCATCGTCGATGGCCTTGCGATAGACCTGGGCGGTGCGGGCGCAGTAGTAGAAGGACTTGGTACGGCCTTCAATTTTGAGCGAATGCACCCCCATCTTGGTCAGGCGCTCCACGTGCTCGACGGCGCGCAAGTCCTTGGAGTTCATGATGTAGGTGCCGTGCTCATCCTCGAACGCCGTCATGTATTCACCGGGACGGTTGGACTCTTCCAGCAGCACCAGCGCATCGCTCGGTTTGCCAAGGCCCAAAGTGTTGTCCGGACGCACGGCGATGGGCTCCTGGCGATGGACTATCTGGCCCACGTCATCTTCCTTGCCTTCGTGCACCTTGTACTCCCAGCGACAGGAGTTAGTGCAGGTACCCTGGTTGGGGTCGCGCTTGTTGATGTAACCGGACAGCAGGCAGCGGCCCGAGTAGGCCATGCACAGGGCGCCGTGGACGAAGACTTCCAGCTCCATCTCCGGCACCTGCATGCGGATCTCTTCGATCTCGTCAAGTGACAGCTCGCGCGACAGGATGGCGCGGGTCAGGCCCATCTGATGCCAAAACTTCACCGTCGCCCAGTTGACCGCGTTGGCCTGCACCGAGAGGTGAATGGGCATGTCCGGGAAGGCTTCGCGCATCATCATGATAAGGCCCGGGTCTGACATGATCAGCGCATCCGGCTTCATCTCCACCACGGGACGCATGTCGCGGATAAAGGTCTTGAGCTTGGAGTTGTGGGGCTGGATGTTGGCCACCACATAGAACTGCTTGCCCAACGCGTGGGCCTCGTTGATGCCGAGCTGCAGATTCTCGTGATCGAATTCGTTGTTACGCACCCGCAGGCTGTAGCGTGGCTGACCCGCATAGACGGCGTCGGCGCCATAGGCATAGGCGTAACGCATATTCTTGAGGGTCCCGGCGGGGGAGAGCAATTCTGGTCTGAACATGTTGGACTCTTAGTATCTGATTGCAAATCAGGACGACGCCACCTGATGGCGCCGGATTGGTTGAGCCGTGGTGCGAGACGGCGCTCGCGTCACAACTACCCGATGGCGTACATCATTATGCAGGATCACAGGGGATGCACCTGATATACGGGGTGCGAGATTGTACTCGCCCCCACGCCATCATGCAATTTGGCAGGTAGCTGATGCCAGTGCGAGTCGCAATGAATGTGTGAGCCCTATCAGGCCCAGCGGGAGAGGGGGGAGGGCATGGCGTAGGCGTAGCCCTGCTGATAATCGCAGCCGAGTCGGTTGGCGACCTCGATATGGGTCAGGGTTTCCACCCCTTCACACACCACTTTCATGCCGAGTCGCTGCAGGTATTCCACCAGACCGGTCAACATCTTGAGGGCATGGGGCGTGCGCGCCGCCTGCAGCAGCAGGGAGCGATCCAGCTTGATGATTTCGTAAGGCAACGCCATCACCCGCTGGAAGTTGCATTCCAGAGTGCCGAAATCATCGCAGGCGATATGGGCGCCATGATCCCGCAGCACTTCGATCAAGGCTCTGTGCTGACTGTGCAGTGGCGCGTGTTCCAGCACCTCGAACCAGATCTCGATCCCTGCCTTGCTCGCCTGGAGCAGCACCAGCAGCAAGAGATTCTGATAGGTCGGGCTGCACAGCATGGGGTTGAGGTTGATGGAGAGGGCACAGGGGCCATCCTTCGCCAAGGTTGGCAGATCGCGCATGATGGCCCTGAGCATGACAATATCCACATGCAGGGACTCATCCTGGCTGAGGGAGAGAAAGTCGATGCCCTGATAGCTCTGACGTTGTGGATCCCAGCGTCGGGCCAGAACTTCATAACCCTTGACCTGACAGTCGCGACCTATGATCGGCTGATAAAAGGGCACGGCCACCTCGGCCACCGCCACGGTTGCCATGTCACTCGTCGGATACTCTTCTTTGAACGCAAACATGGCACTCACCTGATAGACGCATATGGCTGCGCATAATACAGGAGGGAAAGATCAAAACACCGTAGGAATAGTCTGATAATTGGCGTGATTTTTCGTAGTCAATATAGGACTATTCTGATTAACTTCCCCCGTCATTCTACCTAGACTGGCTCCAGCGATATGCAACTGACTCCTTTTTTAATAAATGGCATTTATTAAATGAACGTCGGCATGTGAAAACCAGTCTGGAATAAAAATGAAAAGAATATATCTCATCCTGCTGCTGATGTTCAGCGGTAACCTGTTTGCATCGGCTGAGATCAGCATAGGGACGCTTTATGACTATATGTCAGGCCAGCAAAGCACCTATTTAAAACGCATTCGAAATCAGGGTAACGCTACCGCCTTTGTCAAGGTGGCGATTCACGAAATAACTTATGACGAAGCCGGTCAACCTCATGAGTCGCCGGAGCTGACAGAGGGGCGCCGGGCGCTGATCGCCAGCCCTTCCCGCATGATTATTCCGGCCAACGGGGTGCAGGCAACACGGCTGTTGTATATGGGGGAACGGGACAATGAGCGTTATTTCAGAGTCCGTTTTATTCCTGTGTTGCCAAAACAGGAGGACGGGTTCGATCTGGATGCCAATATGGCTCAAGAGAATCAACAGCAAGTCTCGGCCGGGGTAAATATATTGACCGGCTTTGGTGCCATTATTTTCGTGATGCCAAAAGAGATCCGATTTGATACCCGGTTGATAAAGACAGACATCATGACGACTGTCGTGAATAAAGGCAATGCCACCATAGTGCTGGATTTTTTTGAGGAGTGTGATGGACGGGGAAAACACTGTTCAACACCCGGGAAAATTCATCTCTTGCCGAATATGAAAAAGCAATTGATGAAAAAGAGCGATCACCTTTATCGGTTCGAACTGATCGAAGGTGACAAGAGCAGAAACATTGTGATTGGTCACTGATGTTTCGTATATCCGAGAGAGGAGAGAGTGATGAAAGTATGGATAGCTGCGCCTCTGGCAATGCTGGTGTCGGCCAACTTGATGGCGGCGGAACGGGTTGAACATCAGGTCACTGTGACCGCCCAGATCCCGACCGAGGCTTTCTATGTGCAGCCGACTGGCGGGGACAACTGGATGAGCACGCCGCAGAAGCTGGCTTACAACCCTTATACCAAGAAGCTGGACAAGCTGAGCAAGCAGCTGGATGCCAAGAGCACCATAGGCGCGATTAAAGGTTATCTGACCAACCCGGCGGCGATGACCAGCGGCAATGACTACATTCCCCTGACCGTCAAGATTGATGGCGTTACCTTGGGCACCACCTCGGCAGAAGTAATGAAGGCCGATGATGCCAAAACCGGCAAGTTGCTGGGGCTGGAAGTGATCCCGGCGGATGCCCCTGACGCCGGCTACAAGCTAGGCAACTACCAGGGGGTGGTGAGCATGATATTTGAATCGGAAGCGCCACCAAAAGGTCCGTAAATAAATGACGGTCATTAAAATTGGCTCCCTGTATCGGGGGAGCCTTTTCGTCTGCGTTTAGAAGAGTGAGATAGGTCGTGCCGTATTTCTCTTTCCTGCTGATCCTGGTTGTGTTGTGCGTACCTGCCTGGGCCACGGGAGGGCGCGTTGCACAACCCC
This sequence comes from Aeromonas salmonicida subsp. salmonicida, assembly GCF_001643305.1. Lineage (GTDB taxonomy): Bacteria > Pseudomonadota > Gammaproteobacteria > Enterobacterales > Aeromonadaceae > Aeromonas > Aeromonas salmonicida. The sequence continues at coordinate 184,233 of NZ_LSGW01000044.1, read as the reverse complement.
TTGATCTGCTGCAACAAGCAGAAGATTTGCCTGATGGCTTTGCCGATCACTTCTTCGGCGTCCCGCTGGCGGTGCGTATCCTGGTGGATGGGCAGCTGTTGGGGGAAGGCGAGATAGTGCTGGGCAAAGACACCAGCGTGCAACTGCTGGCCCTGACCAGCAGTCACGAGAGCGAGCTGGAAGAGCGGGACCGCCAGCGCTGGAGCAAGGTGTTGAGTGAGCCTCACTTGCTGGGCCCTTGCCAGAATCGGTGCGCTGACCAAGTGTTGGCGCTGGAGTACAGTCTGGAAAACTCCCAGTTGTCCGTGCTGACGGCGGGTGCCGAAAAGGGGCTGCATGCTAGCCGCTATTACAGTCTGCCCACAACCGGCAGCTATGGCGCCCTGCTGCGCCACCAGTTGAACCTGACCCAGGGGGAAGGGGAGCAGCGCAGTGGCCGTTACAACCTGATGGCCCAGGGCAGCATAGGCCAGTGGACCCCGCTGCTGGAGGCGGAAGTGAGCCAGTCCGGCAACGGGCAGGCGGCGCAGCACCATGTGCAGCAACTTTATGCCGAGCGTGAGGGAGAGGGGCGCTTCTACCGGCTGGGCTACTTCTCGCCCTATGCCCAGGGTCTGGTGCGTCAGCCCACCCTGTTTGGCGGCGGAACCCCGACCGTGCTGGGGGTCATGCTGGGGGACTCTGACACCCTGTTGATAGAGCAAGGCCAGGCCAGTACGACGCCGCTCTATGTCACCCCAAGCCGGCCCGGTATGGTGGAGATCTATCGGGATGGGCAGCTCATCAACTCGCAGCAGGTGATCTCGGGCTTGCAAGCGCTGGATACCAAGGTGCTACCCGCCGGCATCTACGAGGTGGAGCTGCGGGTGCTGGAAGATGGTCAGGTGACCGAGCGGCGCAGAGAGATGATCTACAAGCCGATGAACTGGCAAAACCCGGATGAAAGCTGGCGCTTCAACCTGTTTGTGGGCCAGCAGACCCGCCTGTTCAGCAACTGGGAAGAGGAGACGGCCCGGCCTCTGAGCAGCGGCTCATGCTCAACCATCTGCTCACCCCCTCGGTGATCGTCGGGGCCTCCAGCCAGTATATCGACCAGCGCTGGCAGCATGGCCTCTCGGCCGACTGGAGTCTGGATAGCCAGTGGCGACTGTTTGGCAACCTGATGGCAACGCAAGGCCTGGGCAGCGGTTTCGATCTGCAGGCCTTGTATCACTATGGCGAGGGCAGTCTGGTGCTGAGCCATCAGCAGCAGCGCCAGCAGGGGCAAGTCGACGGGGAGAGCCGCGACCTCAAGCAGAGCAACCTGTCGTTGCAGCAGCGGCTCGATGAGCGCCACTCCGCCAACCTCTATCTGGCCCATCAGGTGGGTCGCGGGCTGGGGGCCGATCTGGGCTGGCGCTACAACGGCGATCTACTTGGTCAGACGGTGAGCTGGAACCTGACGGTGTTTGACCGCCCGGGCAGCATCAGTACCGATAATGCGAGGGACAGGGGGGGCATGCTCTCCCTGAGCATGAACCTGGGGGGAGATCGCAGCCTGCTGGCCATCGGCATCGGCAGCCGGACCTCCCGCTCCGGCGGGCAGGAGCGCAACGCCTCCCTCAGCTACCAGCAGTTGCTGGAGTGGGGCGCCCTGCAGAGCGTGGGGGCCAACCTGACCACCGACAGCTATGGTGTCGGCACGGCAGGCTATGCCAGGTTTCAGGGGGCCTTGGTCAGCGGTGATGCTCACCTGCAGTCGTCTTCCTATAACCGGGCCCTGAGCGGGGGGATCAACCTTGACAGTACCCTGGCGTTTGGCGATGAGGGCCGCCTGATCATGACAGGCCAGTCGCAAGGGCACGAGGCGGGCATGATAGTGGATGTGGAGTCCGATATACCCGAGTTGACCCTGCGCGCCGATGACGATCAGGGGGGCAATATCAGGTTGCGGCCAGGTCGAAATCTGGTGCCCGTCACCGCCTATCGCAGTGGCGCCGTGCAGCTGGATATGGCCGGGCAGAATGCCCCTTCCATGACCATTCGTCCCAACGTCTTGCCCTATCACCTCAACAAGGGCGGCGTGGCCTATCACCAGGTCCGGGTGATGAAGACGGTGACAGTGATAGGCCGCCTGCTGGATGGGCAGGGGATGCCATTGAAAGGGGTCATGGTGGTCAACCATGCGGGCCGCACCGTCAGTGAGGCCGATGGCTTCTTTGCGGTGGAGATGAGCGAGCACAATCCCAGCCTGCAGGTGGAGTATCAGGGGTCGCAGCAGTGTGATCTGGCGCTGGATACGGCCCGAGCCGAACGCCAGCAGGAAGTGTTGTTGCTGGGCGATCTGGTCTGTAGTGCCCAGGCCTGGGCCAGTCAATAAGTGCTTAAGTAGGAAGAGATAATGAGAGCCGGTGTGATGCATTATGGTTTGTGGCTGTTCGTGCTGCTTGGGTTGCCCGTGCAGGCAGCATCTATCAATGTGACCGCAGAATATAAGCCAGCGGCTTATGAAGTTGGTAGGGCAAAATTTATAAACACAACACCTTGTAATAGTGAGTCTTGGTCAGGGTTTTGGTGTAGTGGCACTTCGACAGTAGACCAGTCGCAACCATTGTTTATATCAATAACAATAGAGCGTGTAGTAAAAAATAATAATAACTTGATAGATGCACTTACTTACCTATCATTTGTTGGTGCTCGTGATGTTTCTCTTGTTCATCAAAACAGCGGAAAATCATATCCATTAAAATTCATTTTTACCAAGATTGGCGCCGGAATGAGCCCAAACCTTGCAAAGGAAGCGCTTGTAAAAAATTCAGACTGGTTGGAGCACATTGATGGAGATTGTCACGCCACTCTAAATTCTTGGGCTAGCCCATCTCAGGTTCATTATCTCTATGATATAAAGCCCGAGAATCAGCTGGCGGGTGGGAAATGCTATCATAATAATTTCAAACCTACATTCTCAAGCAATAACACCGCTTTATCAAAGATATACCTTGGCTATAAATTAAATGCGCCTGATCCTCTGAAAATGGAAAATGGAGTGTATAAAGGAAGCTTGGTCTTGTCGATTGGCCGGAACAAGGATCTGGATTTTGGTAATGGCACTTATTCAGATAATCAGTTAACGATTAATTTTACCATGACAGTTCGTCATCAAATAAAAATGGAGTTTCCCCCTGGCAGTGATAAAGTTGTATTACAACCACCTGGTGGATGGCATGACTGGATCTATCGTGGTAAATCACACCAACCACCTCACTTGATTGCAGAGTTACCATATCGACTATGGAGTAGCTCAACTTATAATGTTTGGTTGAATTGTCAATATCCTGATGGCGAATACTGCATGCTAAGTAATACCCGCACTGGCCATAAAGCTCGATTTGATGTTATTTATCAAAATGGAGCAAAAGAAGAGTTTGTTTTAAGAGCTATCACAAAAAAACCATTCATAGGTGTGTCAATAAATGCAGCACGTATTCTTATATTCAAGGTAGATAAACCAGCCTTGACCGAGATGATGAAGTCTCCTGGGAGCACTTATAAGGGCAACGTTACTATTATTTATGATGCGGCAATTTAAATTGACTTCAACATTTTCCGGTCAAGGATCAGGCCAGCCCTTGTTCTTTGGCATAGTGAAACAGGGCGCTATCGCTTTGCAGGCCGAGCCGCAGCATGGCGCTCTTTTTCTGGGTGCTGATGGTCTTGACGCTGCGATGCAGGTACTCGGCCACCTGGGTGACGGACATGCCACTGGCCAATAAACGCACAACTTCGCTCTCCTTGGGGGTGAGTTGAATCGAGGTGGTGTGATGATCCAGCCCGGCTTCGGCCAGCAGGGTTTTCACCGAACTGCCGATATAGCTGTGGCCGGATAATATCTGGCGGATGGCATCGGACAATTCACTGATCACCGCTTTTTTTGAGCAGGATGCCGCTCACTCCCAGCTGAAGCAGTGACTGCAAGATACCGGCATTGTGGATCTGGGTCAGCACCAGAATAGGCAGGGTGGGATAATCCCGTTTCAATTGCTGGATCATGGTCAAGCCATCGCTGCGCTCATCCCCTGGCATGCTGAAATCGGTGATCAACAGATCGCAGCTATGTTGCTGCAATGTGTTTAATAGTTCTGAGACTTGATGCGCCTCGGCAACAACCTCGCAACCAGGTTGGTTGTGTGCAATAAGGCTGCGGATCCCGGTCAGTATGAGTGGATGGTCGTCGGCAAGAATGATCTTGAAAGACATAGGTGAGCCCCATATAAAACAGCGAATAATATTTAAACTATCAAACATCTCATTTCTATACTACTTTGCGCACCGCATTTTTTCGAGCGTTTATATGATGTCATTTCCTTCAGGATTGGCACGATGAGGTGTCCTCTCGTGGCGATATTTCGATGCATGGTCGTCATATCTGTATTTAATATATGTATATTCTGCCAGCCACTCCTCGCTGCAAATAAATCCTCCATACCGGTAATAAGAGTCGGGTTATTGGTGGGCGGCTGGGGGCCGTATCAACAGTGGGATGGCCATAATGGCAGCGGCTTTAGCGCCGAATTGATGACCATCTTGGCCAAGAATCTTGACTACCAGATTGAGTGGAAAGCATACCCCGACTGGAACCGATTATATGCGGCCAGTTGCAAAGGTGAGGTTGATATTTTGCTGGATGCCTTTCGCTCGGAAGAACGGGAATGTATTTCATACACGCGCCCGTATTATTCGTCACCGACAGTGGTCGTGGTGCGCCATGATTCTCCTTTCTTTCAGGATGTCAGTGCCTTAAGTCAATCCAGGATCGCCATTGAAGCTGGAGTCCTTACCGAAAAACTGGTTAAGCTTCATTACCCCGATGTCTCCCGTATCCTGTTTCAGGACTCCAGTTCTGCCTTGCAGGCTGTGCTCGACAAGCAGGCCGATGCCTATATCGGCAATCTGCATGTCAGCAATCAATTTATTGCCCTGCACCCTGAATTGGCCGTGGTGGCCCAGTCTCCCTTTTTGATGGAGAGTCTGCATCTGGGTATCAGCAAGCGGAAGTCCAGGCTGGTGGTCCGCTTTGATACTGCCATTCAGGCGCTGACGGTGGAGCAGCGCTGGCTGGGTGACAACAGTCTAAGTTTTCAAGGCCACAGTGCCTTTCTCTTGAGGCCTGATGAACGGGAGTGGCTTTCTCATTTACCACCGTTGAGATTGGGCTTTATTCAGGGCTGGATGCCTTTTTCCTATACGGACAGCCAAGGCAAGGTGGCAGGTTTTATCGGTGACTATCTTACGTTGTTCAAGGATAAGCTGGGGTTGGCCTATCGCTACCGCTCCGATCAAAGCTGGCCCGAGCTGTTGCAGGCGTTGCTGTATCAGGAGGTGGACCTGACCATCATTCCTACCCGTATCAGTCAACAGCTGGTGGGTTGGCAGCTGAGCCAGCCCATAGCCTCTTTCCCTGTGGTTATGGCCATGGCTCGTGGCAGTAGCACTGTGGCTGGTTTTGCCGAGCTGGCTGGCAAGCATCTGATCGTGACCGACAGTATGTTGATTGCCAAGCTCAAGGATCGCATTCCCGATATCAGGGTTAGTGTGGTATCAGGTCCACAAGCAGGTTTAGAGATGATCGCGTCGGGTCGAGGGGATGCTTATATGGGCAATCTGGCCGTGGTATCGCGGCTTATCAATGAGCGGTTCGATGACTGCCTGCATATAGTGGCGCCCACCCCCTTCAAGGATGAACTGGCTGTTGCAGTGCGTGACACCTATGCTCCCCTGCTGCCGCTAATCAATCGGGTGCTGGCCAGCATGAGTGACAAGGAGAAGCAGCAGATCCGCAATACCTGGCTGGCGGTGAACTACAGCGAAGGGATCCCGTGGCAAAAGCTGATGCTAACCCTGATCCCCGTTGGTACGGGGGTCACCTTGTTTATCCTCGTGCTCTCCATCGCCTATTGGCGTTTGCGCCAGGAGATCTTACGACGCCGTCAGGTGGAGGAGGCCCTAGCTCGGGCTAAGGAGAGTGCCGAGCATGCGGCCGGCAAGAAGGCTGAATTTCTGGCCACCATGAGCCATGAGATCCGTACCCCCATGAACAGCATCGTCGGTATGGCGGAGCAGCTAAGTTTTACGTCGCTCGACCTGGAGCAGCGGCAGATGGTTGCCATCATCAACCAGGGGGCCGAGGGACTGTTGCAACTGATCGGCAATGTGCTGGATTACTCCAAGCTGGATGTGGGCAAGATGGCGCTGGTGCCGAGCTCTTTTTTGCTGCGCGAACTCATCGACAGCGTGTTGACCATGATCAGCAGTGAGGTACAACGCAAGGGGCTGCAGTGTTACCTGCGTGTCGATGATGAGGTGGGCGCCCGCTTCACTGGGGATGTGCTGCGACTCAAGCAGGTGTTGTTTAACCTGGTCAGCAATGCCATCAAGTTCACCGAGCGCGGCTTTATCGAACTCTCCATCAAGCTGGATGTGCAAACAGACGGGGAGCAGCGGTTGCTGATCGGGGTACAGGATACCGGCATCGGTATGAGTACCGAGGCGCAGGCCCGTATTTTCAACGCCTTTGAGCAGGCAGATGGCGCCACCACCCGCAGTTATGGCGGGACCGGGCTTGGTCTTAGCATCAGTCATACTCTGGCCGAATTGATGGGGGGAGAACTCAGGCTGGAAAGCGCCCCCGGGCTTGGGACTTTCATCGGGCTCTCGGTCACCTTGCCCTTTGAGCTGCGTCGTGAATATGACCCCATTCTCATGGGGTTGTGTGCCTTTATGGCACTGGAGGATGGCAAGCTGCGCCATACCTTGCGTCTGCACCTGTTGTCGTTGGGCGTGCAGATAAGCGCTGAACGGCAGGGGGCCGACTTGCTATTTGTCGATGGGGTGGATCTCTCGGAGCCCTGCATCTCTGTTGCCCCACTGGGCAATGCGCTGGGTTATCAGTTGCGTGAAGGGCGTTACTGGCTCAACAGCAATCCCTTGACCTGGCAGGCGGTGCGGGAGGTGTGCTATCGCCAGTTGGGCCAGGGTGAGCAACTGCTGCCCGACCCTATTCCCGTGGAGCCAACTTCCCGGCCTTTGCCATACCGGCTGCTGGTGGTCGAGGATCATCATCTTAATCAGGTATTGGTGCAGCGCCAGCTCAAGCAGCTCAATCTGGTGTGCGATCTGGCCGAGAATGGCCAGCAGGCGCTCGCCATGCTGGCACAGCACAGTTACGACCTGATCCTGTGTGATTGCCAGATGCCGGTGATGGATGGCTACGACTTTACCTGCCAGGTGCGTACTGTCGAGGGACTGGCGCGGCTCCCCATCATCGCCATGACCGCCAACGTGATGCCGGAACAGGCGCAGCGCTGCCTGGCGGCAGGCATGAATGATGTGCTGGGCAAACCCGTGCTGCTGGACGGGCTTCGCCAGATATTGATGAAGTGGCGCATATTGCCCGCCCCCAAACGGCTTGATGTGACATCCCTGCAGACGTTTTTCGGAGTTGGAGAACCTTTTGAGCAGATGATGACGCTGTTTCGTCAGGAGCTGGAACAATCCCTTGCTTTGGTACATGACGACGACAAGGGGCTGGCTAACTGGGTGCACCGTCAGGCTGGCACCATCTCCATGATGATGGTAGATGACTTGGCGCAGCAGGCCTGGCATCTGGAGGAGAAGATCCGCAAGGAGGGGGCAGAGCTGTGTGGGGCCGAATTGGCCGGATTCAGAGCTGTGTTGCAGCAGATAGTCGATGAGTTGACTCTGCTGCTTGCCAGTCCCCGGGAAGAGGGATCAGGAAGAGACTGCGCTTAGATAGGAGAACCTGGGCTCATGGATGACATCCGGGTGCACGGCTTGCGCCAGCCACGACCAGTCAAGCAGGGGGATATCCGCCTTGAAGCGCTGGTAGGCCTGACCCTTGGCTATGGTCAGGAACAGCGTGGTCGGCAGGCCGATGCGGTTGGTGTAGCGCACCATGACGTCGCCCTGATAGCTGACCAGCCGCTGTTGCAGCTGTGGCAAGGTCAAGCCGCTTGCTTGTCCTGTTTCATCCCAAATCTCAAACATGGCGTGCTATGTCCCTGAAAGGTATGAAGGCTACTGTTTCTAAAAGTAGCGGATGATGCAATTGTCAGATCTGACAGTGTCAAATGGATGCAATTTTAAAAAGCAAAAACCCGGCACCAAGCCGGGTCTTCTAAATGATGGTGGAGGGAGAAGGATTCGAACCTTCGAAGGCAGAGCCGTCAGATTTACAGTCTGATCCCTTTGGCCGCTCGGGAACCCCTCCACAGGGGTAAAGCATAGGTTATTCAGCCATTGCAATCGGGAAAATGGTGGAGGGAGAAGGATTCGAACCTTCGAAGGCAGAGCCGTCAGATTTACAGTCTGATCCCTTTGGCCGCTCGGGAACCCCTCCACGGGGTATTTCCTGATTGTCACTACATTTGCACTTGAATGGTGGAGGGAGAAGGATTCGAACCTTCGAAGGCAGAGCCGTCAGATTTACAGTCTGATCCCTTTGGCCGCTCGGGAACCCCTCCCCAAGTGCGAGGCGCATACTATCAGATCCGGCAGCTTTGTGAACCCCTTCTGGTGATATCTGGCGACAAAAAAATGCGAGTCGGTCATTTTTTGATATATTTCGCTCATTTTTCATCCTTATCAACGACTTCTACGCTGATTACCGGCATGAAAGCGGCGAGTCGCCCGCGCGTCCCAGCCTTGATGGAGAAGCATGCCATGGAGAGCTTGCCAGCATTTTATACTGAAAATATGGCCTCATCATGTAACTGTGATGGCTGACCGGTTCACGGATGGACATTGCTGCTGCGCCATTTTACTCTCACCATGTTATTCAACTGTTAACATGGACTGTGGACTCTTCTATGCAGCCTCTCGATATTGCCGTGTTGCGCGGCCAGTTTCCCGCCCTCAATCAACTGGTTGATGGCAAGACCCCCATCTTCTTCGACGGCCCGGGCGGCGCCCAGGTGCCTCACTCTGTGCTCAGCGCCATGACTGACTATCTCGGCCGCTTCAACGCCAATCTAGGGGGGCCTTTTTTCTCGGCCCGAGCCACGGAGCAGCAGGCACAGCGAGCCAGAGAGGCAGTGGCGACCCTGCTTGGGGCGGACAGAGCCGAGGAGATCGTCTTTGGCGCCAACTTCACCACCCTGACGTTTGCGGTCAGCCGCGCTCTGTCACGGGAGTGGCAGGCGGGGGACGAAATCATCGTCAGCGGGCTGGATCACTACTCCAATGTGTCGAGCTGGCAGCAGGCGGCGGCTGATCGCGGCGTTGTGGTGCATCAGGTGCGGGTGGATGTGGCGAACGGCGGGCTCGACTACGGGCATCTGTTCAGCCTGCTGGGCCCCAAGACCCGGCTGGTCGCGGTGACGGCGGCTTCCAATACGACTGGCACTCTGGTCGATATCCCTCGCATCGCCGATGCCGTGCACGGGGTCGGGGCGCTGCTCTATGTGGACGCTGTTCATTTTGCCCCTCACGAGCGCATCGACGTGCAGGCCTGGGATTGTGACTTTCTCGGCTGCTCCGCCTACAAGTTCTTCGGTCCGCACCTTGGTATCCTGTATGGCAAGCACCGCCATCTGGAGCATTTCACCCCTTACAAGGTGGAGCCTGCGAAGAATGTGGCACCCGGCAAGTGGGAAACCGGCACCCAGAGCTGGGAAGCGCTGGCCGGAGTCGAGGCCACCATAGGGTATCTGGCCTCCCTCTCCGGGCTGGATGCGGCCGAACATGATCTGGAGGCCCGTCTCGATCTGGCATTTGCCCGCAGCCACGCCCATGAGCAACAGCTCAGCGCCCATCTGTTGGCCAAGCTGGCCGAGCGCCCCTGGTTTACCCTGCATGGCATCAACGACAGCAAGGGGCGCACCCCCACCTTCGCCCTCACCTCGAACCGCCATACGCCGGTCGAGATGGCGGAATTTCTCGGTCAGCATCAGGTCTGTAGCTGGGCCGGCCACTTCTATGCGCTGGCCCTGGTCGAGCAGTTGGGGGTGAGCGAGGGGGTCTTGCGGATAGGTTGCATGCACTACAACACATCGGCCGAGATCGACCGGCTGTTCGCCCTGCTCGACGACATGCCCGCCTGAAACAGCTGTGCCCGGCAGGCCGGGCACATTTCGCCAGTGGCTGAACGCGCGTTTTATCGACCCACTATGGCGTGGTGAATATCCTGCAGCGGCAGTATGTGGCGGGCAGCCCCGAGCTTGATAGCCTCCTTGGGCATGCCGAACACCACGCAGGACGCCTCATCCTGGGCGAAGGTGTTGGCCCCCGCCTCCAGCATTTCCCGTAACCCGCGAGCGCCGTCATCTCCCATGCCCGTCATTATGATGCCGGTGGCATTGCCGCCGGCAAACTTGGCGACCGAGCGAAACAGCACATCCACCGAGGGGCGATGGCGGTTGATGAGGGGGCCATCCATGACATCGACGTGATAATAGGCGCCGCTGCGCTTGAGCAGCATGTGCTTGCCGCCGGGGGCTATGAGTGCCAGACCCGGAATGACCCTGTCGTTGCTTTTGGCCTCTCTCACCTCGATCTGGCACAGGTTGTTGAGCCGCTCGGCAAAGGAGGCAGTGAACTTCTCCGGCATGTGCTGCACTATGACGATGCCGGGACAGACCCGTGGCAGGTTCGTCAGCACGGCTTCCAGTGCCTGGGTACCGCCGGTGGAGGTACCGATCGCCACGATCCGCTCCGTGGTCTGGGCCATGGCATGCTGGCTTGCTGGCGGCATGATGGCATCGGCGCTGAGTTTGGCCGCCACGATCAACGGGGGCGCCTTGCCCAGCCGTTTGACATTGGCCTGGGCGGCTGCGCGCACCGCCATGGCCAAGGCTTGTGCCGACTCCTGCAAGAAGCTTTTGAGGCCGACCGTGGGCTTGGTGATGATGTCCACCGCTCCGGCGGCCATGGCCTGCAGCGTTGTTTCCGCGCCTTTCTCTGTCAGGGACGAGCAGATGACTACCGGGGTAGGGTGTTCGGCCATGATCTTGGTGAGGAAGGTGATGCCATCCATGCGTGGCATCTCCACGTCCAGCACTATCACGTCGGGCCACTCTTTTTTCAGTTTTTCCAGTGCAAACAGCGGATCCGAGGCGGTGGCTATCACCTTGATGTCCGGCTCCTGTTCGAGAATGGCCTGTAATACCTGCCTGACCACGGCGGAGTCGTCCACCAGCATGACCTTGATCTGTTTCATTCCCGTTCCCTTAACGATGTGGCAGCCGATGATGACGAACCCAGACATTGCCGCTGGCCAGTTCAAAGATCAGGCTTCTGTGTCCTGCATGTCCGAGATGATGGGCCTTGATGGTCAGGCCCAGGTGCTGCGTCAGTTGCCAGGCTGCCTTGATGTTCTTGATGGCCACATTCATGGTGGTGAGTGTCTGCTGTTCTATAAACATGTTGCCGCCGCCGAACAGTTTGACCTCATAGTCGTGAATGGGGGCGGGGTACTTGCTTATTTCATTGATAAATAACTGGATTGCTTCATCGGCATAGCGGCCATCCAGTGGGTCATCGCTGCGAGCCCGGCTTGGCAGCATGTAGTGACACATGCCACCCCGTTTCTGCTCCGGATGCCACATGGTAATGGCGACACAGGAGCCCAGATGGGTGCGAATGATGGTGTCATCCTGGCCAAAAAAGAACTCTCCCGGTTGCAGCATGATCTCTTTCATTCTGAAACCCTTATGGTTTCAGATAGATGGACGGCGACACCAGTTGCAAGCCGTGGGGCAGGCCGTTCAGGCTTTCCGCATGGCTGACGATGAGGTAGCCCCCCTTCTTCAAGCGCGGCACCAGACGCTGCAGCACTTGTCCCTTGGTATCCCGGTTGAAATAGATCATCACATTGCGGATCAGAATAATGTCGAACATGCCGATGTCGGGCAGTTCCTGATTCAGATTGATGTGACGAAACTGTACCTTGTCCCTGAGCTTGCGATCGATGATGAAGGTTCCCTCCTGAAACCCCACGCCCTTCAGGCAGTACTTCATCAGGAAGGAGAGCGGAATATTGTGGGCTCGCTCCATGGGATATTGCCCCGCTCTCGCCTGTTCCAGCACCCTGGTCGAAATATCCGAGGCGATTACTTCCCAATTGCCCTGGCTCAATGTCTCGGCCAGGGTCATGGCCAGGCTGTAAGGCTCTTCGCCCGATGAGCTGGCCGCGATCCAGACTCTCACTCCCCTCTCTTTTGGCAGTCGTGCCAGTACCTTCTCACTGAGAAACTCGAAGTGCTTTGGCTCCCGGAAAAAGTAGGTCTCATTGGTGGTGAGCAGATCCAGCGCGACCTGCAGCTCTGCCCCCCTCTGGTTCATGATCAGGCTGAAATAGTCACCATAGCTCTCCAGCTCATAGTGGCAGAGCCGTTTTGACAGCCGGCTGGCGACCAGAGCTTTCTTGGCCGGTGACAGATCAATGCCCGCCGTCTGGTGGATCCAGCGTTGAAACTGCGCAAATTCATCATCATGCAACTGGGTCTGATACACGGTCGGACTCCCTGTGGCGATAGGGTTGGGGCGGGGGAGCCATGCTCACCCGGCCCCTCGATTAAAACCGGACAAAATCCCCATCGTTGCGGGGGCGAGGGGAGGCGCCGAAGCCATCCTGCCCATTGCCGTCAGTCACGAATCGTCCTCGCGTAGCAGCACGGGGGGGCGCGGCTTTCTGACTCGCGCCGCTTTTGTGTTGCTCCAGGGTGAAGAACTCCATGGCTAGTTGCAGTTGCTCGGCCTGGCTGCTCATCTCCTCTGCGGTGGCGGCCAGCTCCTCGCTGCAGGAAGCATTTTGCTGGGTCACCTGGCTTAACTGATTCATGGCGATGTTGATCTGGCTGACGCCGGTGGATTGTTCAGCGGAGGCGGCGCTGATCTCCTGCACCAGATCCGAGGTCTTATTGATGGAGGGCACCATCTGGTCGAGCAGGCGACCTGCCTTTTCCGCCATGTCGACGCTGCTGGAAGCCAGCTCGCCTATCTCCTGGGCGGCCACCTGACTGCGCTCCGCCAGCTTTCGTACCTCGGCGGCAACCACCGCAAAGCCTTTGCCATGATCTCCCGCCCGCGCCGCCTCTATGGCGGCGTTCAGGGCCAGCAGATTGGTCTGGTACGCGATGTCATCTATGATGCCGATCCGCTTGGCGATCTGCTTCATGGCATCGACCGTGAGCTTGACTGCTTCACCCCCTTCCATCGCCTCTTTGGCGGCCTTGCTGGCCATGCCATCCGTGATCTGGGCGTTGTCTGTGTTCTGGTTGATACTGGCACTCATCTGCTCTATGGAGGCGCTGGTCTGCTCCATGCTGGATGCCTGCTCGCTGCTCGACTGGCTGATGGATTGGGCGGTGGCGCTGACTTGCTCAGAGGCGCTGGAGAGGTTGTCAGAAGCCCCTCTTACTTCTGTGACTATGTTGGTCAGCGAGACTATGGTCTGATTGAGGGAGTCCTTGGTGGTGCCGAACACACCGGGATAGTCGGCCTCGATCGTCTGGGTCAGGTCGCCCCTGGCCAGGCATTGCACCACCCTGATGACGTCGTTGAGGCTGGTGTCTATTACCTCGGCAATATGATTGATGCCTTCCCCCAGTGTCTGGAAGAAGCCGCTCTTGCCGGTCAGGTCCATGCGGCGGTGCAGCTCGCCCTTGATCACTGCCTGCACTATCTCCGACATTTCCCGCTCGATAGCGACCTCTTTGGTGCGATCCGACCACTCGACCACGGATCCCAACCGCTCGCCATCGTCGCCAAACACAGGGTTGGCGATGAGGGAGAAGGTGCGCCCGCCGAGCAGTATCTGGGTTTGGTAGGTGTTGTTCAGCTTGGCCAGCATGCTGCGTTGATGGCCGGGATTTTTGTGGAAGCTGTCGATGTTGGCACCCATCAGGGTGGCAGAGTTGAAGCTGTAGAGCTCTTTTTTAATGTCGGACTCGGCCTCGCTCAGCATTGCCCTGACAGACTCGTTCATGTAGATGATGTTGAGGTCTGTGTCGGCAATCATCACGTTGGTAGTTGCGCCATCGAGCGCCTTCTTGACCCGCAGGCTTTCGGCGGCGGCGAGCTTGGCCGCAGTGTTTGCCGCTTTCACCTCGTTTTCGATGGCGATCTCCTTGGTCCGGTCGGCCCACTCCACCACTGAACCGAGTCGCTCCCCGCTGTCGTTGAAGACTGGGTTGGCAATGAGGGAGAAGATGCGGCCACCGACCGAGATCTGCGCGCGGTAGGTCTTGTCCAGCTTGGCCAGCATGCTGCGCTGGTGGGACGGATCCTTGTGAAAGGTATCTATGTTCTTGCCCATCAGTTGTCTGGTGTCGAAGTTGGGCAGATCCTTGCGGATGTCGGATTCCGCCTGCCCCAGCATGGCGAGCACGGCTTCATTCATATAGACGATGTCGAGGTTGTTATCGGCGATCATCACATTGGTCGAGGCGCCATCCAGCGCCTTGCGTACTCGCAGGTTCTCGTCATAGAGCGCCTGATTGTCACTGATGGTAGTGAGGCTGCTGCTGAGCCGCTGCCCCAGCAGCGTGATCACGGCATTGAATTCCTGACAGAGTTCCCGCAGTGGGCCGCTGAGTGTGCCCGGTTCAAGCTGGGTTGGCAGGTCACCCTGCGCTATCCCTTGCTGCAGGGTGCGTGTGGCGCCTATCAGTTGGGTCAGTTCTGTTTGCAACAAGGCATGCGCGCTGCCGTTGCCGAAGAGATTGCCAAAGAATGATTGAGTCATGAGCCTTATCCTTGTGCGACATGCCATTGCTGTGTGGTGTGAGCGTCACCCTTGCTGTTTTTAATACCCTGCTTAAGGGGTTTGCACTCTGTGCTCCAGCTGTCGTTCCTGCTGCTGGGTCAGTTCGCTGAGTTGTGCCATTTCGTCGATGGAGAGCACCTTCTCGGTATTGATGAGAATGACGAACTTGCCATTCACCTTGCCCATGCCGGTAATGAAGTCGGCCCGGATGTGAGCCCCGAAGCTGGGGGGCGGCTCTATCTCGTCGCAGGGAATGGTCAGCACCTCAGATACCGAATCCACTACGACGCCGATGTCCTGATTGCCATGCTCCGAGTCATCCGGGTGTATTCCTTCGATGATGACGATGCAGCTGCGGCGAGTGATGCTGGAAGGGGCATTGCCAAAGCGGGCATTGAGATCCACCACTGATACCACAGCTCCCCTGAGATTGATCACGCCCCGGATGAAGCTTGGCATCATGGGGATAGGAGTGATGTTGCCGTACTCGATGATCTCTTTGACCCCGAGAATATTGATGGCAAACATCTCGCCATTGATCAGGAATGTCAGGTATTGGGCGTCGCCCTGATTGTCATGGGCCAGTGTGCTGGGGGGCGCGGCCACTTCGGTTGACATGCTCATGGGTCTCTCCGGTTAAAAGCGGACAAAGTCGGCTTCGTCAACCAGGGGTTGCGGCGCCGTGTTGCCGTGCAGCGGGTGTTGGGCAGGCATGACAAACTTGCCTCTGGGGGCCGAGCCTCTGTGTGAGTTGTCACTCGGCTTTGAGGGCTTGGCTAGGTTTGCCAGCGAGAAGAAATCCATGGTTTGCTGCAGCTCGTTGGCCTGGGAGCTCATCTCCTCGGCGGTGGCGGCGAGTTCTTCGCTGCTGGCCGCGTTCTGCTGGGTCACCTGGTTAAGTTGACTCATGGCCATGCTGATCTGGTTGGCGGCGCTGGCCTGTTCGCCGGATGCCGCATTGATCTCCTGCACCAGATCGGATGTCTTGCGAATGGAAGGCACTATCTTGTCGAGCAGGCTGCCTGCCTTTTCCGCGGTATCGACGCTGCTGGAAGAGAGCTCGCCTATCTCCTGCGCTGCTATCTGGCTGCGTTCGGCCAGTTTACGCACCTCGGCGGCCACCACGGCAAATCCCTTGCCGTGTTCACCGGCCCGTGCCGCCTCAATGGCGGCATTGAGTGTCAGCAGATTGGTCTGGTAGGCGATGTCATCGATGATGCTCACCTTGCGGGCGATCTGTTGCATCGCCGCCACGGTTTGTTGTACCGAGCGACCCCCTTCGGTGGCTTCAAGCACGGCGCCGCTCGCCATGTTGTCGGTATTCTGGTTGATGCTGGCACTCATCTGTTCGATGGAGGCGCTGGTCTCCTCGACGCTTGCGGCCTGTTCGCTGGTGGCCTGGCTGAGGGATTGGGCCGTGGTACTGACCTGATTGGAGGCGTTGGTGAGGTTGTCGGCGGCGTTGCGCACCTCTTCGATAATGGCGGTCAAGGCGTCTATGGTGCTGTTGAGGCCATCCTTGGTCTGACCAAAAATGCCCGGGTAGGGTTGTTCAATTTTCTGGGTCAGGTCTCCCTGAGACAGGGCGGTGGCGATGCGCATCACATCCTTGAGGCTGGTGTCAGTAACATTGGACAACTGGTTCAGCAACTCGGACAGGCGCTTGATGTACCCCTGCCGGTTGTCCAGCGCTATCTTGTAGCTGAAATCCCCCTTCTCGACGGCCGCTGTGACCAGGGTTTCAATGTCGTTGATGAGAGAGGTCAGCTTGTTGACCATGTTCTGCATGGCCATCAGCAGTTGGCCTGCTTCATCATGGGCACCAATGGTGATGGTGACATCCAGATTGCCTTCTGCCAGATGGTTGGCTACCTGCAGCGCCTGATTGATGGGGGCAATGATGCTGCGGATGAGGACGATGCCAAACCAGGCCGCTGCCACTATGCCTGCCGTTATCACCCCCATCATGGTGAGCAGCATGGTGTCATACCAGGATTGGGCCTGCTCATATTCGGATTTGGCGACATCCAGTTGCAGGTTGACCAGCTCGGTTATCTTGTTGCCGATGGGGTCGATGGAGCCATAAAGTTTGCCGTCAAAGTCATTGAGCGTACCTGTGATGACACCGCGTTGGGTTGAAAGAAATTGCTCCAGCTGGGAGATATCGCGATCCGCCGCGCTGAACAGGCTGCCCGCCTCTGCTGACAGTTTCTGTTCTGCACCCGTTAATTCGGTGGACTGATAGTGCTGCCACTCCTGCTTGATCTGCTGCTGGGCTTGCTGGATATGTTGCAGCGCCTCTTCGGCACTGGTGAGGCCCGCATTGGCCTTGTTGACGTTGTCTATGATGGCGACGGCGTAATTGTCGGAGATGGTTTTCAACTGCTTGAGCGGCACCACCCGGTCGTTATACACCCGCTGCAGACCCTTGTTGCTGCTCTGCATGTTGTAAAGTCCCAGCCCGCCCACCGCCAGCAGCACGCATAACAGGCAGAGCAAGATGGTGAGGCGCATTTTAATGGTGGAGTTTTTGAACATGACTGGCTCCTGGCGTTAATTGGCTCTTGGTTGGGTTTGCATGCGAGGAATGGCGTACTGGCTCAGCTGGCCTAGCTCTTGATCGATGGCATGTTGAATGAGGGAGGGGATGTCCAGGATCAGGGCGACCTCGCCACCCCCCAAAATGGTGGAGCCACTGATCCCCTGCAGGCGCTGAAACAGCTTGCCGAGCGGCTTGATGACGGTCTGGAACTCCCCCAGCAGCTCGTCGACCACCAGCCCGGATTTCTTGCCGCCGTGACTGACGACGACGATGTTTTCCCTGCGTCCTCTGGCCCCCTCGACGTCGAAGTAGTGCTGAAGCCTGACAAATGGCAGTACCTCGCCACGCAGATTGATGTAGTTGCGTCCCTGGGTGTCATCCAGTGCACTCTGGGTCAGCTCCACGCATTCGATCACCATGTCGAGCGGGATGACGTAATGGGTGGTGCTGACTCGAACCAGAAAACCGTCGATGATGGCCAAAGTCAGTGGCAGCCTGATTTGAACCCGGGTGCCTTGTCCCGGCTTGCTGTCCAGCTCGACGCTGCCGCGCAGGGCCGTGATGTTGCGTTTGACCACGTCCATACCGACGCCCCGGCCCGAGAGGTTGGTAACGGCCTCGGCGGTAGAGAAGCCTGCCTCGAAGATGAGCTGATAGATCTCCTGATCCGTCAATGTTGCGCCGGCGGCCACCAGCCCCCGCTCCTGCGCCTTTTGCAGGATCCTTGCCTTGTTGAGTCCGGCACCGTCGTCCAGGATCTCGATGACGATGCTGCCGGAGTCGTGATAGGCGTTGAGAGTCAAGGTGCCTCTTGCCGGTTTGCCTGCCGCGAGGCGCTGCTCGGCCGACTCTATGCCGTGATCCATGGAGTTGCGAACCAGATGCATCAGGGGATCGCCAATCTTCTCCACCACAGACTTGTCGAGCTCGGTATCTCCGCCCGTGATGACCAGCGCAATGTCCTTGTTCAGCTCGTGGCTGACATCCCGTACGACCCGCTGGAAGCGGTTGAAGGTGTCGCCGATGGGCACCATGCGCAGGTGCAAGGCCCCGTCCCGGATCTCTTCAACCAGCATGGCAATGGTGGAGTTGGCCTCCTGCAGCTGGCTGTCCCGCGAGCGCTGTGCCAGCAGGCTGGCACCCGAGCTGGCGACCACCAGCTCGCCGACCAGATTGATCAGCTCATCCAGTTTGTCGGCGTGCACCCGAACATAGCGTCCCTCCTTGTTTTTGTTCTCCTTGTTCTGGTTCTGTTTCTTGAGCGCCGCATCCACCACGACTCCGTCGACTGCGCCCTGAGCGACCAGTATTTCTCCCAGCTTGCTGTTCTCTGTTCGCTGGTCGTCATGCTGAGTTTGCAGGCCCAGTGCCAGTTCGCTAGCCGTCAACGCTCCTGTCTTGACCAGCAGTTGCCCCAGCATGTCGTTGTCTTCCGGCAATTCATTGATGAGGTCTATGTATTCAGCAATCTTGCTATGCGGGGGCAGTATGGTGATGCGGCAGTCGTCACGTACGAATTCAAACACATCGCTCAGGGTGCTCTTGTCGGCCTGGGTATCGACATCGAGTTCATAGCCGAGGTAGCAGGTTTCCGGATCAAAATGTTCCCAGTCGGGCAGGGTATCGTGGAGGGTTTCGATGGCGCAGAGGGTGCCGATGGTGCCGAGATAACGTAAAAACGAGGTGGGATCCATACCGTTACGCAGCACATCCGGGCCAAAGCGCAGGGAGATGTGCCACAGGGAAGTGGCGCTGGTGTGCCCCTCCTCCTTGCTGACCGGGTCTGGGATGGTTGACGCAGTGCGCTCCGGCAGCTGGCTCTGGCTGGCAGTTTGATGTCTGGCCAAGTTGAGCCTCAGCTGAGCGTCTTGCGCCAGTTCATCGTCCCCTGGCGCCGACCCTAGCTCTGCAACCAGATAGACCAGCCGCTCGATATGATCCCGGCTCTCCAGCAGATCCTTGATGAGCGCAGTCGTGATCCCCAGTTGCTGATTGCGCACCTGATCGAGCAGATCCTCGACTATGTGGGTAAAGCTGACGATGGGCTGCAAGCCGAACAGACCAGCGGAGCCCTTGATGGTATGTGCCGCCCGAAAGATGGCACCGATCAGCTCGCTGTTCTCCGGGTCGTTTTCCAGGGTCAGCAGGGAAGACTCCATCTCTTCCAGCAGTTCGCGTGCCTCGGCTATATAGGTTTGCAGGGCCTGATCAAGATTGATGCTCACGAATGCCTCCTTGTCACTGGGACTGCCTAGGCGTGATCTGCGTGGGGAATAAGGGTGGGATCGCCAAAGAAAGCAGCCAGCTGGCACAGCTCCAGCGCATCGAGCACCGCATGGCTATGCATGACCAGATGCAGCGGAGAATCTCCTTGCTGCATCGTTTTCTTGGCGGCCAGCAGCAGTTGCAGTCCGGCGCTATCCATCTCGGATACCCCAGAAAGATCCAGCTCCAGCGCCTGCTGGCGGTAGAGCAGGGGCGTGAGTGCCTGCTTGAGCTCGGCGGCGGTATAGATGGTCATCTCCCCCGATATTTTGACCAGGGTTTTGTGCTCACCCGTCTCTATGTGTAGCGGCATGGTCGCCTCCAGGCTCAGGGCATGATGAGTTTGGCGACGGCCGCCAGCATCTGGTCTGGCTGGAACGGCTTGACCACCCAGGCTTTGGCCCCGGCGGCTTGCCCTTCCTGCTTCTTGCTGTCCTGGGATTCCGTGGTCAGCATGATGACGGGGGTGAACTTGTAGTTGGCCAGTTTCTTGGCCTCCTTGACGAAGCTGATGCCGTCCATGTTCGGCATGTTGACGTCACTGATGATGAGATTGATCTTCTTGCCGTCGAGTTTTCTGAGGGCATCCTTGCCATCGCAGGCTTCCATCACCTCGTATCCGGCTCCCTTGAGTGTCATGCCGACCACTTGGCGAATAGTTGCCGAGTCATCCACGATCAGGACTGTTTTGGGTATAGTTGTCTCCTAGAAAAAAGTGACGTCTGTATTGCTGGATGCGTTGACCACAGTGGCTTGGCGGCGGCCGTGGTGAATGTTGCGTTGTTCATCGGTGGCATAGGAGAGCTCCATCTCAGCCAGCTGTCTGCATCGATCTGGAGGGGGCCGGATTGATGGGGCCGGTTGCGGGAAGAAACCAGGTGGTCATAGAGACTGTCCATGTTCTGGCGTACGTGGTTGAGTATTTGACTGACCCTATCCTGGAACTGTAACGACACTATGACATCGGAGATCTCCCTGTGGATCCCTGCGCTCTCGCTCTGCAGCAAGACGGCTGATTCCGACAGGCTGGTGGTAGCCATACGAAAGCGCTCCAGTACTTGCTCGATGGCGCGTTCAGAGTCGCTGACCGCGGCTTGGTCTCGTGCGGCGGCGCTTTCTGCTATCTGGAAGGCGCGGCCGATACCTGTGTTGATGGTGTCGACCTTGTCCGTCATCTTTTGGGCCGTCTCGCTGGAGAGGCGTGAGAGGGTGCGGACTTCGTCGGCCACCACGGCAAAACCACGACCTGCCTCACCAGCCCGCGCGGCTTCGATGGCGGCATTGAGCGCCAGCAAGTTGGTCTGGGAGGCTATCTTGGCCACGTCGAGCGCCATGGTATTGAGTTCTATGGTGTAGGCGGTAAGGGTCTTGATCTCTGCCAGCATGGCGTCGCGATTGGCCTGCGCCGAATGCATGATGGTGAGCACTTGATTGAGCTGGGCCTGACTCTCGGCCAGTACGGCGGCCATACCTGCCGACTTTGCCCCCCCCAGATCCCCGGCAGCATCGTGTGAGGCGGCTACTGCCTCTTCCAGCTTGGTGGTGAGCCCCGCAAAGCGCTGGGTCAAATCGATCATGGCCTCTTCGGTTTGCAGTCGAGAGTTTTCAATCTGTTGTGACCAGATGGGGACGGCCTTTTCACACACCTGCTCGAGCCCGATGATGGAATGGTTGAGCTGGGTTGCTGACCAGGTATGAGCCTGCTCCTCTTCGTGGGGTCTTGACTCCTGCTTGTTGTGATAGTGGTGTGAGTTCCACACGGCGGCGCCCAGCGCCAGCGCGCCGTT
Organism: Aeromonas salmonicida subsp. salmonicida; assembly: GCF_001643305.1. Classification (GTDB taxonomy): domain Bacteria; phylum Pseudomonadota; class Gammaproteobacteria; order Enterobacterales; family Aeromonadaceae; genus Aeromonas; species Aeromonas salmonicida. The sequence continues at coordinate 162,878 of NZ_LSGW01000044.1, read as the reverse complement.
GGCAAGCAGATAAGGCAGGGGGCTGCCGGCCAGCACCAGCAAGAGGGTGCTGAGCAGGCCTATGCCCAGACAAGATGCCCAGCTCACCGGGTCCCAGAATGCAGTGGTCTCTGCCGTTTTGTGATCTGTCATACGCGAACTCATCCCTGCACGTGAGTTGAGATGGGAACCCGCCGCTCTCCCGCTGGTGACAAGAAGGATGAGCTGCGCCTGAACCCATAGTTACAAATGGCTCAGTAAGGTTAGCGCAAAAAAAGTACTTGGTTGCGAATTGGTCTTATTCGGGGGGGAGTACTGAGAAAACTGGAATATGGATGCGGTAGCGTGGTGATGATCTAACGAGCGGGAAGGCGGTAAAGGGAGAAGAGAGGAGCCTGATGATCAGGCTCCCGATGAGGATCAGGCCTGGTTGGCGTGGGCCTTCTGGCAGCCTTCGACGGCGTGGGCAATCAGCTCCAGCGCACTCTGGTCGCACGGGGGCAGTTCGGCATCGCATTGGCCGACAGGAGTAACGCGATCGCCCCATTTGATGATGGCGGCGCCCCAGGTCAGACCGGCACCGAAGGCGGCGGTGAGCAGATAGGAGTTCGGCTTGACGCGGCCTTGCTCCAGCGCTTCGCACAGGGCGATAGGCACGGTAGCGGCGGAGGTATTACCGTAGTTTTCGATGTTGACCATCACCTTTTCCATGGGGGCGTTCATGCGCTTGGCCAGAGTCTCGATAATGCGAATGTTGGCCTGGTGCGGCACTATGAGATCGACCTGTTCAGGATCTATGCCAGCTTGAGCCAGCACTGAGCTGGTGGCTTCTCCCATGCCGCGCACGGCGCGTTTGAAGATCTCTGGCCCTTCGAAGTTGAAGGTGAAGAGGCCATCGACATCGGCAAAACGCACTCGATCGGTACCAAAGTTCGGGACGTGCAGTATCTCCCGTGCTTCACTGTCACAGCCGAGCTTGTTGGCGATAAGGCCGCACTCCTGCTCGCTTGCTTCGATCACTACGGCACCTGCGCCATCACCAAACAGCACGGCAGTGTCCCGGCGTGCCCAGTCCAGCAGATAGGTCAGGCGCTCGGCGCCGATCACCAGCACCTTCTTCATCATGCCGGTTTGCACCAGCGAGGTGGCGACGGAGAGGGAGTAGACGAAACCGGTACAGGCGGCGTTGAGGTCGAACACGGCGGCGTTGACGGCGCCGAGCTTCTTCTGCACCGCAGAGGCCGCGCTCGGCAGCAGATTATCCGGGGTGGCTGTGGCCAGTATGATGCCATCGAGATCGCTGGCGTCGAGACCGGCACAGGCGAGGGCGCGACGACCGGCCAGGGTGGCGAGATCCGAGGTGCTGACATGGGAGATCCGGCGGGCCTTGATACCGGTACGCGGATAGATCCACTCATCCGACGTATCCATGATGGTGCTGAGGTCATCGTTGGTCAGCACAGAGGGAGGCAGACATTTGCCCCAACCGGTGATATTGGCGTATTTCATCTTGTTACCGCTTCTCAAAGTGGATCGCCCGCGGGCGGAAAATCGCGCAATTATGCCGCACGAGACAACCACTGTCATCTTGTGGTCATCGTTATCTGAAGGGTTACCTGAGTGGTCATCTGGCTGCAAGGCGGCTCGACAGGTGGCGTCTGTGGCCGAAAATAGCGGGAAATTTTGCTTAAAACGAAAGACGCCTCTGCCCTAAGATAGGGCTTTCCACCACGGATGGGGTCACCCCTTGCACAAAGCCAATCTCAACCTGTTGCCGACCCTCAAGGTGTTGCTGGAGACCCGCAACATCAGCCGGGCGGCGGAGCTGTTGCACCTGAGCCAACCTTCCATCAGCAAGCAGCTCGGCCAGTTGCGCAACGAGTTTGGTGATGAACTGCTGGTGCGTGAAGGGCAACGCTGGTTGCTGACGCCCAGGGCCGAGACGTTGGCGGCTCAGCTGTCTGACTCCCTCTGTGCGCTGGAGCGGCTCTATGAGGCGCCCGGGTTTGACCCTGGCCGCTGCGAGCGGGTATTCAGACTCGCCTCATCCGATTACGTGGCCCAGCATATTCTGCCGGATATCTGTGCGGCGCTGGCCAGGGAGGCGCCCCTGGCTGCGCTGGAATACAGTCTGTGGGACAAGCGCCAGCTGCCACAGTTGTGGCAATCCGAGCTGGATCTGGTCTCCACTATCACGGATCTGGTGCCGGAGCAGATCCGTGGTCTGCATCAGGGAGAAGATCGGCTGGTGGTGTTGATGGGCAGCCACCACCCGTTGGCGGGCAATCCTCTAGGCCTGGATGAGTATCTCGCCTGGCCCCATCTGCAGGTGAGTGGCGGCGGAGACAAGGACAGCCCGGTAGAGCAGGTATTGGCGCCGCAGGGGCTGCTTCGGCGCTGGTTTGCCCGTGTGCCTTTCTTTCAGGCTGCGGTGGAGGTGTTGCTGCGCACCGATTGCCTGATGACGACGCCTGCCCATATTGCCTGGCAGCTCTCCCGCGAGCACGGGCTCACCTTTCAGGATCTGCCGTTTGCGACTCGATCCCAGCAGTATCATCTGCTGTGGCATCAGCGCCATCATCAGGACCCTGCCCACAAGTGGTTTCGCGAGCTGGCTTACCCCTTCTTGCGGGAGCACCTGCAGCGCACCATTGCCGAGAGTCGCAAGCTGCTGGTTCGCGCTCGCTAGCCCAGTCAGTTGTACCAGGCTATAGCTATTGGCTATGGAATCTATTCACAACTTTCACTTCTGGCATAACAAGCCGCCCCTTACCCTGAGCCCAGGTATTTACATTCAGCGTGCAGACAAGGAAAGGGTATGGAATTGACGAGTTGGCTGGCACTGGCCGCGATCTGTGTAATGGGAGCCATCAGCCCGGGGCCGAGTCTGGCGTTGATCATTCGCAACACTGTGCAGGGTGGGCAGGGGCACGGAGTGGCGACCGCCCTCGGTCACGGCTTTGGGGTGGGGATCTATGCGCTTATTACTGCGCTGGGGCTGTCGGTGCTGATCACCCAGACACCGCTGCTGTTTGATCTGATCCGCTACGGCGGCGCCGCGTTTCTCGCCTGGCTCGGCATCAAGGCGTTGCTTGCCAAGCCCGTCAGCGCCAAGACCGAGGAGGTGGTTCATCAACTGCGTGGCCGTCAGGGGGCATTCGAAGGCTTTATGGTGGCCTTTCTCAACCCCCAGCTCGCCATCTTCTTTATCGCCCTGTTCAGCCAGTTTGTGCGGGCCGACACTGGCTGGAACGAGGGGGGGATCATGATGCTCACCGCAGGCGGCATAGATGCTGTCTGGTACGTGCTGGTGGCGCTGGTACTCTCTCGCGGCCCAGTGCTGGCCTGGCTCAAGGCCAAGTCCTTTGTCATCGACAAGGTGAGCGGTCTGGTGCTGCTGGGGCTGGCACTCAAAGTAGTGCTCTGAGGTTCGCTTGTCAGCGGCTCGCGCCATGAGGGCTGGGCCGCTGAACGATTTCCCGGCTCCACGGGCGGGACTGCGAGCGTCAGACGTTCAATCCTGTATTTCGCGGTGATCTTAAGCGGGATCAAGGCAAATCCAGGGTGACTGGCCTAGAGTGACGGGCATTTTCTGTCTGCCGATAGATTCAGAGACCATGCATCCACAGACTCATCACCACACACTGAAGCGCCTCGAACTGCTGGCTCCGGCCAAGAATCTCGCCTACGGCATCGAAGCGATCAACCATGGCGCCGATGCCGTCTATATAGGCGGCCCTGCCTTTGGTGCCCGCAGCGCGGCGGGCAACTCCCTCGACGATATTGAAGCGCTGGCGCGCCATGCCCACCGTTTCGGCGCCCGGGTCTTTGTCGCCTTCAACACCTTGCTGCACGATCACGAACTGGAGCAGGCCCGGTGCCTGACCCACCAGATCTACCAAGCGGGGGCCGATGCACTTATCGTGCAGGACATGGGGCTGCTGGCGCTCGATCTGCCGCCCATAGCGCTCCATGCTAGTACCCAGACCGACAACCGCACGCCACAGAAGGTGAAGTTTCTGCAGGATGTGGGCTTCTCTCAGGTGGTGTTGGCGCGCGAACTGTCCCTTGCGCAGATCCGCGAGATAAGCGCAGCGACCAATGTGCAGCTGGAGTTCTTTATCCACGGCGCGCTCTGTGTCTCTTACAGCGGCCAGTGCAATATCAGCCATGCCCGTACCGGCCGCAGCGCCAATCGTGGCGAGTGTGCCCAGCTCTGCCGGCTGCCCTGTTCGCTGCAAAAGCCCGATGGGGAAGTGCTGGTGGCCGACAGTCACCTGTTGTCGCTCAAGGACATGGATCAGACCGACAATCTGGAGGCGCTGATCGCGGCAGGCATTCGCTCCTTCAAGATTGAGGGGCGCCTCAAGGGGCTCGATTACGTCAAGAACGTCACCGCCTGGTATCGCAAGAAGCTCGACGCCATTCTCGACAGCCGCTCCGATCTGGTGGCTGCCTCGGCGGGTCGTTGCAGCTACAGCTTCGAGCCGGATCCGAAAAAGAGCTTCAACCGTGGCTCTACCGACTACTTCCTCCATGGTCGTCAGCAGGGGATCGACTCCACCCCAGAGCCCGAAATATGTGGGTGAACCGCTGGGGCGTGTCACCAGAGTCACCAAGGATGGCATCGAGATCGACGGCAAGCAGGTCACTCTCAACAACGGCGACGGTCTAGGCTTCTTCAAGCCGAACAAGGAGCTGGTGGGGATGCGCCTCAACAAGGTGGAAGAGAGGGCAGGACGTAAGCAGTTACTCTTCTCCGAGTCCATTCCTGGTCTGAAAGTGGGCACAGAAATCTACCGCAACCACGATCAGGCATTCAGCAAGATGCTATCAAGCGCGAGCGCGGATCGTCGCATCCGGGTCGATATGCAGCTCTCTGAATGCGACGAAGGGATCCGGCTCGATCTCACCGATGAGCAGGGCATCAGCGCCACCGTCCTGCTTCCCTGCGACAAACAGCCTGCCGACAATCCGGAGCGGGCGCGGCAACAGGCACGCGACCAGCTTGGCAAACTCGGCAATACCCTGTTTGTGGCGCGCAAGATTGAGTTGGCATTCACTTACCCGCTATTCATCGCCGCGTCCATGCTCAACGGTCTGCGTCGGAATGGCATAGCCGCGCTGGAGGAGGCTCGTCTTGCCAGCTACCAGAGGCCCGAGCGGCGCATTGCCCTGCGGGATGTCAGCTATCCCCAGCACCGCCTCTCCTACCTTGGCAATGTGCTGAACAGCGCGGCCGAGCAGTTCTTCCGCGAGCACGGGGTCGAGCGCATCGCTCCCGTCTATGAGGCGAACAAGGAGGAGGGAGAAGTGGTGCTGATGATCACCAAGCACTGCATCCGCTACAGCCAGAACCTCTGCCCGAAAGAGGTGCCCGGCCTCAAGGCTGAACCGCTGGAGCTCAAGATGGGCAAGGACAGCTTCCGCCTGCGCTTTGACTGCCACCGCTGCGAAATGCAGGTGATGGGGAGCCTCAAGCGTTAATGGCCCATCAAGATACCAGACGGGGAATGCCACAGGAGTGGGTTTGATGGCAGTATAAGACGCTCGAGAGAGGGCCCGCTTGCCCGAGATGCCGCGGTCAATGGCTGGCATGGCGATGCCTTCTGTGGGGGCAAGCGAGTCGTCCTTGGGATCCCCGTTTTTTCGACAAATGGAGTTGTGATGGAAATCAAAGACCTGCCGTTTTGCACGACCCGTTGGGCCGATATCGAACCGACCGAGCACAAGGGGGAAACCGGCGTCGCCCGTTGGCATACCCAAACCTTTGGTGCGCTGCGGGTTCGGATGGTTGAATATTCTGCTGGCTATCTGGCGGATCACTGGTGCAGTAAGGGCCACGTCCTGCTCTGCATCGAGGGAGAGCTGCACACAGAGTTGCAGGATGGCCGCGTCTTCACCCTGACGGCGGGCATGAGCTATCAGGTAGCCGACAACGCCGAGCCCCATCGATCCTTCACCGAGCAGGGCGCCAGGCTCTTTATCGTCGACTGAGCCGCTCACCTTCTTCTGCTGCCACTGAGGCCAACCACCATGCTCGAACTCAGGCCCAACTGTGAATGTTGTGACAAGGACCTGCCCGCCGACACCGGGCTTGCCTATATCTGCTCTTTCGAGTGCACCTTCTGCGCCGATTGCAGCGAGCACTATCTGCAACTGACTTGCCCCAACTACGGCGGCGAACTGGTCAGGCGTCCCCGCCGCCCCACGGCCAAGCTGGCGAACAGTCCGGCTTCCATCAAGCGAATATTCAATCCAGCCCTGAGAAACAAGAGAGATAGCTAGCGGCGCTCCTGGTCGCCGTTCCCTGGTCGTCTCGTGGGCGGCGTACAAGGTCTGAACCCTTGCGTCATCATGGCGCTTTACCTTCTCCCGACAGGAGCCCGTATCAAGGGTTTCAACGAGCAAGGAGGGGCAGATGGTGGAACGATTCAAAGGTGACGGGGCACAAGATTATGATCAGCGCATCTCGCGGCTGGTACCCGGTTATGCGCTGCTGCATCAGCTCAGTGCGGCCCAACTGATGACGAGGCTTGGTCCTCGCGCCCGTGTGCTGCTGGTGGGGGTCGGCACCGGCAGTGAACTCTTGCTGCTTGGACAGTCCTGTCCCGAATGGCAGTTTATTGCCCAGGATATTTCGGCGGACATGCTGGCACAGGCCCGCCAGCGGGCGGAGCTGGCAGACATGGCCGAGCGGGTCACATGGTAGGAGGGGCCGCTACCGGCGCAGAGCCTGCAGTGTGACGGTGCGCTCTGTCTGCTGGTGCTGCACTTCCTTCCCTTTGAGCAAAAAACGGCGCTACTGCGAGATATTGCCCGTCAGCTCCGGGCGGGATCTCCCTTGCTGATGGCCGACTTGATGGCGGCGCAAGATGACACCGAGCGAGCGGTTATGGGCCTGCAGGCCCATCTGGCCGGTTTACCGCTCTCGGCCAGCGAGCAGATGATACAGCGTCTGGATCGGGACTTTTTCCCCTTGAATGAGGACCAAACCCGGCAACTGCTGGGGGCTGCCGGGTTTGGCACTGGCTGGCGCTATTTTCAGGCGCTCGGTTTTCATGGCTGGTTGGCTGAACGTGACTGATCACATTCCAGCGCCAGCAACTGCTGCTTGATGGGCAGCCCGCCCGCATAACCGGTCAGGCTGCCGTTTTGGCCTATCACGCGATGGCACGGCACTATGATCGAGAGCGGATTGCGACCGTTCGCCGCGCCCACTGCCCGTACCGCCGCCGGTTTGCCGATGGCGCGGGCGATATCGCCATAACTGCGGGTCTCGCCATAGGGAATGTCGCACAGTGCCTGCCATACCGCCTGCTGAAAGGCGGTGCCGTGGGCGGCGAGCGGCAGGGTAAAGCGCTGCAGACGCCCGGCGAAATAGGCGGCAAATTCGGCAAGATAGGGGGCGAGCGCTTCACTGTCTTGTTGCCAGCCGCTCATATCGGGCAGTGCCCGCAGGCCAGCCACAAAGTCCACGTGCACCAGGCCGCGGGCGTTGATGGCGACCAGCAGTTCGCCGCAGTCTGTTGGCAACACGTCATAGCGGATCATGGGTTATCTCCTCGTCATAGCGTTGGGGCGGATTGCTCCCCGTTGTGGGTGAAACCAGGCTCGCAGTGGGGGTCGATGGCTGCTTGATGAGCAGTGCCGGTTGTTCGCTCATGGCGTGCCACAGCCAGCTCGCGGCATAGCCGCGCCAGGGTTGCCATGCTTCGCTTTGTACCAGCACCTCCTTCACTGGCAGCTTGTCGCCGCCCCCCAGCGCCTTTTGCAGCACCAGATCGGAGGCGGGGAAGGCGTCCGGATCCTGCCCGCAGCGTAGCCGCCAGTAGGCGACCGTCCAGGGGCCTATGCCCGGCAAGGCCAATAATTGTTCGTCGCTGGCCGTGTTCAGGGAAAGCGTACCGCTTGCAAGCGCAGCGGCGAGCCCTTGCAGCGTGCGGATGCGACTGCCGGGCATGCCGATGCCGTCGAGATCCAGTGCACACAGCTGCGCTGGTGTGGGCAGTTGGGCCACGCCGAATTGCGCCTCGGTACGCGCCAGCAGCCGACCCATGATGGTGATGGCGCCCTTGACCGATACCTGCTGGCCAACAATGGCGCGCAACATCACCTCGTACTCATCCCAACCGGCGGGCAGTCGCACCCCGGGCCAGCGTGACTGCAAGCGGGCCAGCAGCGGATCCTGGCCGAGCCGCTCGCCGATGCGCTGCATGTCGGCATCGAGATCCCACATGCGGCGCACGCGATACAAGAGATCAGGCAGTGCAGCGGGCGGCAGATCATGCACTGTGAGCCTGATGCTATGGCCCTTGCCCTGCTCGATGCGGATCCATCCAGACTGATCGCCGACCCTGTGGCGCCGTTCATACACATTTCCATCAACCCGCTCCAGCCCGGGGATGGCCCGTAGCCGATAGAACGCCAGCATGGCCGCCACATCGTAGGGCGGGCGATACGGCAATTGCAGCGTGAGTGCAGCGCCACCTTCCGCCGCCCCCTCATTCCCTTGCTGTTGTCGCAGGGCTCTGGGCGCGAGGCCATACGCCTGGCTCCAGGCATCGTTGAAGCGGCGGATGCTCGCAAAGCCTGCCGCAAATGCGATATCCGTGATGGGCAGTGCAGTTTCGGTCAGCAGCCGTTTCGCGAGCAGCAGGCGGCGCGTCTGCTCCACCTGTTTTGGCGAGGCACCAAGGTGCTGTTCGAACTGGCGGCGCAGCGTGCGCTCCGTGATCCCGGCCTGCTGCGCGAGCATTGCGAGCGTTGTGTCTGCCAGCTCGCCACGTTCGATCCGCGCCAGCAAACGGGCGAGTCCGGGCGGCAGATCGCCGCTGGCGGAAGGGGCCAGCTCGGGGCGACAGCGCAGACATGGGCGCAGACCATGCTGCTCGGCGGCGGCTGCGCTTCGGAAGTAGCGCACGTTGTGCTCGTGCGGTGGCCGAGCGGGGCAGACGGGGCGGCAGTAGATGCCGGTGGAGAGCACGCCGGTAAAGAAACGGCCATCGAAGCGCGCATCGCGGGCGAGGCGGGCTGCATGGCACTGTTCGCGGCTGAGGCTCGGGATCCCTTCATCCTGAGGGTTGTCACTGACGGGCTGTGGGGTCATGGGATGCAAGCTCTGCATTGGGTGTATGGCTGAGAGTAAGGGGGAGTGGGCGCAGTGACTAGCCAGAAACGGACAGGAATTGAAATAAAATTGTCGTCGGGAGAGAGCCGATGACGAGATTGAAAGCGGTCGAACCGGGCGGGCAAGTGTGAGAATCTGGGGTGACAACATCCAAGGAGGATTGCACCATGCCCGGACCCGCTCGCGCCGGCGCCCTGATCTACGCCAGGGATCTCGGCCTGCTGACCCATTTCTACCGCACCTTGCTGCAGATGGATATTCGCAGTCAGGAAGCCGGCTTAGTGGTGATGGAAAATCACGACATCCAGTTGCTGATCCACGCCATTCCCGAGTCGATTGCCTGTGATATCGATATTCAGGTGCCACCGATCCTGCGGGAAGAGGGGGCGATCAAATTGTTCTTTACCGTGCCAAGCCTCGCCTGGGCCGAGGCGAAGGCGGCCGACCTCGGTGGCGGCCTGTTGCCGCAGCAGTGGCAGGGACCTGGCTTGGTACTGCGCAATGCGTTCGATCCGGAAGGCAATATCCTGCAATTGCGCGAGCTTCTCACCACCCCCGACCCGCTGTGATGGATTGCCCATAAAAACGGGACAGTCTCGCTGCCCCGTTGCCCTCTTCATTCGCTGTCGCCGCATCCGTTATTTCAGATAGCGCTGCTCCAGATGCTGGCGCAGCCAGCGCGGGTTCAGCGCCTCGCCAGTCGCACGGCGAATGAGCTCATCCGTGCTGTGCATACTGCCCTGTGACCAGATGTTGCGACCAAGCCAGGCGAGCACCTCCGGCAGGCGGCCCGCCTCGATCACGCTGCTCATGTTCCCCAGCTCTTTCTCGAGGGCAAAACGCAGCTGCGCCGCATACATGGCGCCGAGCGTGTAGCTCGGGAAGTAGCCAAACGAGCCGTCTGTCCAGTGAATGTCCTGCATGCAGCCATTCTGGTAGTTGCCCTGGGTGGAGAGGCCGAGCCACTGCTGCATCTTGGCATCCCACAGCTCGGGCAGATCCGCCACCTCGATGCGCCCTTCCATAAGGTCACGCTCCAGCTCGTAGCGCAGGATCACGTGAGCCGGGTAGGTCACCTCGTCCGCATCGACCCGGATAAAGCCGGGCTCGACCCGGTTGTAGAGCTTCACCAGGTTCGCCGGCGCAAACGCCGCCTGCTCGCCAAAGTGGGCGCGAATGTGCGGTGCCAGCAGCGCCAGGAAGGCCGCATCGTGGCCGAGCTGCATTTCGCAGAACAGGCTCTGGCTTTCGTGAATGCCCATGGATCGCGCTTCGGCCACCGGCTGGCCCAGCAGCTGGCGCGGCAGCCGTTGCTCGTAACGGGCGTGGCCGGTTTCATGCACTATGCCCATCAGGCTGGAGACGAATTCCTGCTCGTTGTAGCGGGTGGTGATGCGCACGTCGGTCGGCACGCCGCCACAGAAGGGGTGGCTGCTCACATCGAGCCGACCGTGGGCGAAATCAAAGCCGAGCAGCCCCATTACCTCCTGGCCGAGCGCCTGCTGATTTGCGATGGGGAAGGGACCTTGCGGGATCAAGATGGATTCATATTTCTGCTGTTCACTCACTTGCTGGATCAGGCCGGGCAGCCAGCCAGTGAGATCGCCGAAGATCTGATCCAGCCGCGCGCTCGTCATGCCGGGTTCGTACAGCGCCAGCATGGCGTCGTAGGGGCGTACATCAAGCGCCTCGGCGCGAAGGCGCGCCACTTCCCGCGACAGGGCCACCACTTCCTTCAGATTGGGGGCGAAGCCTGCCCAATCGTTGTTTTTGCGTTGGCTGCGCCAGGCGTGCTCGCACTTGCTGCCCGCGAGGGATAAGGCCTCGACCAGATCCGTGGGCAGCAGGCTCGCATCCTGCCAGTGGCGTTTTATCTCGGCGAGATTGGCGCGCTGAGCGTTATCCAGCGGCTCGCTTTCGGCCTTGGCTATCCAGTCGCCAAGCTCGGGGGCTGTGCGTTTGTGGTGGATCAGCACGCCGAGTTCGGCCATGGCCTCGGCGCGTGCCTCGTTGCCGCCCTCCGGCATCATGGCGGCCTGATCCCAGCCGCAGATGGCGCTGAGGTGGGAGAGCCGGTACAGCTGTTGCTGATGTTGTTCAAGTTTTTGATATAACATGGGATTGTCCTTGTTATCGTCCCTGATGGTATGCACCCCGTACCTGGCATGATCGGGGCCGATCGATGCTAACACTGCCATCGCGCGTTTACCACCCTGGCTGAAGGGGCCTGACCAGATGACGGTTGCTGACTAGCCGAGCCGCTTCTGGTGTCGCTCGCGGTTCTCCGCCTTCTGGCGATCGCTTTTTCGCAGCAGCACATAGAGGGCGCCGCTGCCACCGTGGCGGCGCTCTGCGCTGTGGATGGCCATGACGGCGGGCAGTTGCGGCAACCAGGCGCTGACATAGCTCTTGAGCAGGGCTCGCGGCGTGCTGCGCTCCCCCTTGCCGTGCAGGATCAGCAGGCAGCGGATGTCCCGCACCTCGCAATCCGCAATGAATTGCACCAGCACCTGACGCGCCTCATTAAGGGTCTTCTGATGCAGGTCAAGGCTCGCCTGCAACTCATATTTGCCGAGTCGCAGCTTCTTGTAGACCCCCTCCTGCACCCCATCGCGCTTGAAACCGATGATGTCATGGGGATCGAGCATCTCCACCGCCTCCATGGTGAGGTGGTCGAGTGCCAGTTGCTCGGCGGTAGCCGCCTGACGGCGGGCCAGTTGCGCTTCCGTCGGGACGGGTTTGCCCGCAGGGGAATGGATATTGTCGCTGCGAATGGGGCGCACATCGGCCACTTCATTGCGAAACAGTGAGAGTTCGTCGTTGCAATACACGGCAGGCTCCCCGCATTGGAATGAGCGGGCATTATAGCGGGCGGGGGCGAGTCAGAAAATGGCGGCCAGCATCGGCCGGCTGATGCTGGCCGACAGGCAGGCACTATTGGCCGATAGACAATGCCAGCCAGGAGACATGGGCAGGCGATCGGGGGGATCGCCTGACGCAGGGCGTTACTGCTCTTCTTTCGGCGGCTTGGCGCTCATCACCTTGTAGATGAAATAGACCGCATAGGAACTGATCAGCAGGAAGGTGCCGATAATCACCAACATGGACATGAGTCCCACGCTGTTGCCGAACATCAGGTTCATCCAGAATTCCATCTCACACACTCCTGTCATCCCATTGATGACAGGCATGATAGATACCTCTTTGGGCCTGATGGGATGATCTCGATCAAGTCCCCTTGCGGTTATTTAATCGGCAGCCTGATCTGTGAGCCGCCTCCCATTCGGCCCAGTGCGTGTTGGGACAGTCCCCCGGTTTGGCAGGGCCTTCACGTCATACCCTGGTCGTTTACTTAGCGGCGTGACGCGCCACCCTTGCTGCTCCAGCAGGGCGATCAGGCCCTGGTCGCCGTAAAGGTGCAGGGCGCCTACCACGATAAAGCTCTCGTTTGGCAGGGTTGGCCACTTTTTCAGCCAGTTGTGGTTGCGTTCCGCCAGCAGGGTTTGCTCCAGCCAGGCTTGCAGCTTGGGCGGCGCCATCTCCGCTTTCAGCAGGCTGACGAGGGCGGCCTGATCCCCGTCCTGCCAGGCTTTCATCACATCGCGAAAGCCGGTTTCCAGCTGGGGCAGCTCATCCAGGGTGGTGGATAGCATCAGCGTCTGGTTGTCGCCGACGCTGGCAAGATAACCGAGCTGTTCGAGCAGGGTCTCGAAGCCCACTATGGGCTTGCCACTCTCGGTGGCACGTTTGGCAAAGTGCTGATCCACCCCGAGTGCACTGCTGAAACCGGTGCGCTCGAGTGCGGCCTGGGTCAGGGTGATGGCGGCAAACCAGGGGCGCAGCGGGGAGAGCATGGTCTCGGTCAGGCCGTTCTGACCGGCGGCTATGATGGTGCGTCGGTAGAGATCGGCTGAGACATGATCCTTGAGCGTCTTGCCATCGGTCAGACGGGTGATGGTGCCCATATCCTGCCACTGCTCCTCACCTATGTGGGTCAGGTCAGCTTCCATCACCAGGGCATGGCTCTGTTGCCAGGCACGCTCTATGGGGTCGGGCAGCGGATAGAGGGAGGGTTTGCCCGCATGGATGGAGCCCAGCAGCCAGTGCTGCTGGTCGCCCTTGTTCACCCGATAGAAGGCGGGATCGGCAAAGGCGGTCAAAGGCAGCAACAGGCAGAGCAGGAAGGAAATCAGCGTGCGATGAAATCTCATGAGGCACCTTATGTGAGCGGATTGAGTTCTCTATGATAAGTCCTCATTCGTCACAGCCAAGAGGTTTCCCATGCCCCATCTTCGTTTTAGGGCCGTTTCAGTCGATACCCTCCAGCAGATCAGCACCCCTTTGTTGGCTGAGCTGTGCGCCCTCACTGGCGGCAAGCCTGAATTTGTCACCCTGGAGTGTGTCGACAGCAGTTGGGTGCGCAATGGTGCGATCGAAGCTGGCTTCCCGTTTGTGGAGCTGGTCTGGTTCGAGCGGCCGCAGGCGATGCAAGATGCCGCTGCTGCGCTCATCACCCGCCACCTGAAGGCGGTGCTGGGGGAGCAAACTTATGTGGTGGTACAGGTGCTGCCCATCGTAAAAAGTCACTATTACAGCAACGGTCAGCACTATTGAGGGGAGTATCGACGTTCATCCTGGCTGCGGGACAGATGGCGGGCAAGGGGCAGACGGGGGTCACATCATCAACCGCAGGGCGAGCAGGCGGTGCCACTCACCCTGTGTGAATCAAGGATCAGGCCGACTTGGAGAGGATCCGGTCAAGCCAGCTGCTTGGCAGCAGGCGGCGCAGTATCGCAAACAACCGGGTCGGGAAGGTGACAGGGTAGCGATGCTTGGGGCGCTTGCTCTGCAGTGCATGGAGCAGTGGCGGAATGCAGGCATCGCTTGGCAGCGTGAAGCCGCTGGTGGCCCCCTCTTTTTCCAACCGGGTCAGGGTCTGGCGATAGGCGCCCTGATGACGACTCTGGGCCGGATCGATATGGCGCACGAAGGCGGCGTGGGCATTGGCACGAAAGCGGGTATCGATGGGACCGGGTTCGATCAGGCTGATGTGCACGCCGCTTCCCTCAAGTTCGAGGCGCAGGGTGTCGGTATAGCCTTCAAGGGCAAACTTGCTGGCGTTGTAGGCGCCGCGATACTTCATGGCCACCAGCCCCAGCACCGAGCTGTTCTGCACTATGCGCCCCTCCCGGGCTGCCAGCATGGTCGGCAGTATCTGGCGGATCAGGTGATGCCAGCCAAACAGATTGGTGTCGAACTGGGCCCGCAGCGCCTCTGTGGGCAAGTCTTCCAGTGCGCCAGGCTGGCCATAGGCACCGTTGTTGAACAGGCCGTAGAGACGGCCTCCGGCCAGCTCCAGTGCCTCGGCAGCACCCTGCTCAATGCTGGCGGTATCGGCCAGATCCAGTTGTACAGCCAGTAAACCCTGCTGTTGCAGCTGTGCTACATCGTCGGCCTTGCGAGCGGAGGCGATCACGGTAAAGCCGTGGTCACCGAGCGCCTTGGCGGCGGCGAGGCCTATGCCACTGGAACAGCCGGTGATGAGCACGAAGGGGTAATCATCCATGGTGGCGGCCTGAGTGTGGCCAAGGTGGGCATGGTAGCCTGAGTGCGGCCAAAAAGAAAACCGGGCCAAGGGGCCCGGTTTGCTGAGGTTGCACCGCCTGCTTACAGTATGGTGAACGGCATTATGATGTGGAACTTGACGTCATGCTCGGAACTGAACATGTTCGGATAATACCAACTCCCCTTATCGTCTTGTTCGTTGTTGTAATCTGTGTAGTGCAGTTTGAACAGGGTGCCTTTCAGCTTGCCATCTTGCACCGTGTACATGACGTCGAAGTTGGCCGCCCACTCTGTGCCATCAGTACGAGTACCATCACCGTTTTCTGCATCCCAACCATAAGCACCAGAGACACCGACGGACCAGCCTGGTGCACCTACTAGATCATCCAGCGAACGATTTACACCAGCAAATAATGCTTTTTCATTATTGTGGTTCCAGTCAGAACGGGAATCCCACCAGATTTCGTTTGCGCCCTGGGAGTTGCCGTAGCCACGGGTCAAGCGGGGCAGGTAGTTGCCGAGGTCACCTTCAGCTTTGGTCCATAAACCTTCAATACGGAAGCCGTAAGGCCCTATGGCCCAACCAGCAGTCAATGCTTGCTGCCAAGCTAAACCGTCATAGTCATTGTTATCGGTGTCAGAGCCATAAAATTGATAACTGGTATTAAGACCACCGAGCACATCAAATTTCTGGGCAAGTTTGAAATGATAGCTATCCATATAGCCTTCAGACTGACCATATGAGCCTGTTACAGCAGTACCGTTTTCGAAGGTATAACGGGCTGCCAAGCCATGGATGTAGTCAATCTGGTTAGCATCTGAATATGAGTCTGATGCATACGGGTTGCTTTTGGAGAAACCATTGGTATTTCTAAACCAAGGAGCCTTGTATTCGTCTGCAATAGCATAGGTGAGGTAGAGACCACCGAAGTTTCCCTCGATTTGACCACCACGGTAGGTACCTGGCTGATAAGACCAGTTCACGCCTAATATGCCTGGTACATTCAGTTGAGTAAAACCACCTTTTGCAGTAACTGCACCATCCATAAACTTAAGTTTCAGTGCGGCAGTCGAGAGGCTGGCACCATTTTCAGACAAACCGTCACCACCAGCCCCCCAACTGTTACCCCAGAAAGAGAACTCATTTTCTTCGTTAACACCATTACTTTCGTCAACAGCCAAATTAGCGGCACCAAAACCACCGATATCTATACCGACAACATCCCAAGCGTATCCAGAGTTAAAATTCAGGGCAAGCTGAGCTGTCGAATGGCTCAGGTTGGAGTGATACTTGCCATCCTGAGCAGGCACATATTCGCCTTTGTCGTTGTAATGCGCATCCTGAGCTTGTTTGCGATCACGTTCGCGCTGAAAGTAGAAAACTCCGCCGCTCAGCTTGGCATCATCAGCAAAAGCCTCATATGACTTGCCATAGGTCGGGCTCATCATATCCTGGGCAGCAAATGCCATACCGGGGGCTACCAAGGCGGCAACAACAGCTGCGCTCAATGCGGCACGCTTGAAGATCACTTTTTCCATTTTGTATTGCTCCTGATTTTATGGACTTAGCTTTTTGTCCGGCAGTCAGGCAAGGGCCCGCCGCTCGGTATTGGCATTGCAATCAAGACCCCGTAGGGCAAAAAATTCTTTCTATGTCGGCTGCGGCCGCGACGTCTTGGCACATCTGCGGTGGTGCAGTTCTGTTCATCACATCATTTATTTTTTATGTTCCGATTCTTGGCTATCGGACAATTCCAAGAGTACGTTCGCGGTGCGAAATATCAATGGAAAGTTCCCACCAAGTTTCAAAAATATGACCGAGTGCAAATAATCATGGATCTTGGTGTGGACACTCCCAGCCCACTCATATCGCAGCTGATAGCGTTTTCAAGTGAAATGACCTGCCGGTGTGGGCGGATCTCTTACAAGGGGCATAACTTTTTTCGTTAACCTGCATGCAACAGATAATTTTGTGGCACAAAAAAAGATATGCCCCCGCGTCGGGACGCGGGGGCAGGGCGTTGGGGAGGGGAGTCCAGCGGCTGATTCAGGCCTGATGGCCGAGAATGCGGGGGATCTGGCTGGCTTGATGATGGATGTGTTCAGACACCTGAACCGAGAGCCGGCTGCCCTGGCGGGCGTGCTGGCTGATGCGAGCGATCAGGTCGGCGAAGCTGGCCAGCTTGTGCTCCTGGCTCTTGGCGTTGTCCGCCCCTTGCAGGGCGATGACGGCTGTGCTGCGCGCCATCTCTCTCACCGCCTGGGTGGTCTGGCGCAACTGCTCCGCCTGCTGGCGCTGGGCGGCTGCTTCTGTGGTGATCCGCGCCAGCACAGTGCCGAGTTGATCGCCGGATTGGGTGAGTCGCACCAGGATCTCGGTGATCTGGCCAAGGGAGCGCTGGGTATCGGCGGAGAGGTGGCGCACCTCGTCGGCCACCACCGCAAAACCGCGCCCCTGCTCGCCGGCCCTGGCCGCTTCGATGGCCGCATTGAGCGCCAGCAGGTTGGTTTGCTGGGCGATGTGGCCTATCACGTCGACGATGGCGGTGACGTCATCCACCGAACGCTTGAGCTGGGTCAGGGCGACGTCGCTTTCATCGATGGCAAGACCGGTCTGGGCGGTGGCCTGCAACATGCCCCCTACCAGCAGCTCGCTCTGGCTCATGGAGTGTTCGTTGTGCTGGGCATGCTGCGCTATCTCGGCGGCCACCTGATGGACCTCGCCGGCCAGCTGGTTCAACTCGCTCATCATCAAGTCGCTCTCGTCCACCGCCTGCTCGGTCGTGCGGGTGCTGTGGTGGATCTCTTCGACCTGATTGACCATGCCCTGCAGGCTCAATGAGACCGCCGACAGTTGGCCCTCTTTCTGCTGCTGATCCAGTTGCAGGCGAACGATGAGCCGGTTGTAGCTCTCGACTATGTCGCTGAGTTCGTTGCGCTCGCGCCCCGGGGGCAGGGTTTCGGCCTGGCCTGTTTCGTCAAGTTGCAGAAAAGCACCGCGCAGCCGCAGCAGCGGTTTGACCAGCCAGCGACGCTGCACCAGTGCAAACAGCAGGGCGACCAGCACCAGACAGAGCGCCAGACTGCCGAGGATGAGAGCCAGCTCCTGGTTGACGGCCTGCCGCCCGGCGGTGAGCTGCGCCCCCATCTCCCCGCTTGCTTGCAGCATGCGAGTGATGTCCTGTTGCACTGCCTGGTGAGCCGCCTGTTGTTGTTGCAGCGCCTTGCGGCTGTTTTCCAGCTCTTGCGGATAGCGCTTGAGCAGGGAGAGCAGTTCGCTGCGCGGCTGGGCGCCGAGCTCTTTGCGCACCGGTTCGCCCAGGGTGAATTCATCGGCGGGGGGGGCCTCAAACAGGCTAAGCGGCGGCAGGGCGGCCAGTTGCTCAGCCTGCTTTTGCAAGGCGGCGAGCTCGAATTGCAGCCCCTCCAGCAGTTTGGGGCTGGCCTGCTCCATGTAGTTCTGGCGCAGGTGGCCCAGCCCCGGCAGGGCAGCCAGCAGATCGGCCGCCCCTTTGCGGTAAGCCTCGGCACTGGCCTGATCCGTACCCGGAACCATGGCTCCCTGCTGGCCGTAGCGCAGCAGCGCCCTGGCCTGGGTGGTCAGTTCGTTCTCGGCATTTTGCAACAGCCACTGGCTGTTGCCAGAGAGCTTGCCCGCCGCCAGATAATCGCCATCGATACGCTCTCCCATCTTCTCGAGCAGGGCGCGCAGCGGGGCTGTCAGCTGTTCATCCTGCTGTGCCAGTTGGCCGAGCGCCAGCTGACGCACCGTCTGGGCTTCGGCCAGGCGCAGGGGATCGCCGCTGCTCAGGTAGTCGCGCAAGGTGCCTTGCAGGGTATCGGTCAGCCGTTGTTGCAGCCGTTCATGTTGATGCTGGGCTTGCTCGGCCTGATCCAGCTGTTGCCAGCCATGAAACAGGGCGCCGACCTGTACGCCAGCGACCAGCAGCAGTACCAGGGAGGAGAGGGAGGCATAGTGGGCAATTTTCACGTCAGGATTCCTGCTTGAGCCAGGGGACTGGAAGTCGCCGTGAGCTTAAGCAGGAAAGATGGCGTTTTTATGACATCCGGTTCATGACTGCGAAGTCATGACAATGATGATGCGGGCTCCTCCTGCTTGCGGGCCGCAGGTGACTTGCCCAGCATGCCAAGCAGGGCCCCACCCATGATGAAGGCACCGGCCAGCAGATGGCGGGAAGTCAGCTCCTCTCCGTTGAGCAGCACCAGCAACAGTGTACTCAGCAGCGGTGTCAGGTAGGCAAGCGCCCCGATGCGGCGCGGATCCCCGTCCCGCAATGCCAGATACCAGGTAACGAAGGCCGCACCCATGGGGCCGAGGGCGAGCCCGACGATGAGCCACCAGTCGTCGGCGGGGATCTGCGCAATGGGCAGCGGCCCTTCCAGCCACCAGGCGAGCAGCAACGCCAGTAGTCCGGCGGGCAGGCAGGCCGCAGCCGTCACCACGGCCGGTGCAGGTGGCAGACGGCGGGAGAGCACCGAATAGGCCCCCCAGATGATGGCGGCACCCAGTGCCAGCAGGTAGCCAGGCAGATAGGCGACCTGCAGTTGCAACTCGCCGTTGACCATCACCAGTACGGATCCGGCCAGACCGAGCGCGCCGGCCAGCAAGTGACGGCTGTGCAGCGGGTGACCGGGCAGCAGCAAGGGGGTGAACAGTATGATGAAGAGGGGCCAGAGGTAGTTGATGAGGTTCGCCTCCAGCACGGGGGCGTGCCGAAAGCTCATGAACAGCAGCAGGTGATAGAGCAGCAGCGCTGTGATGGTCACCAGCCAGCTGACCGGACGGGCCCGCCACTGGCGCCAGAACGGCAGGGCGCCGACGCCACAGAAAAACAGCACCAGGCCCACCAGCACCAGTGGCGACACGCTGGTGACCCGGGAGGTGAGCGCCGCCAGCGAGGCCCACAGCAGTATGGTCAACAGCGCAAGGCCGGTGGACTTGTCCCACCACGAAGAACCCGACATCCAACACTCCTTTGCAAGATGAATAAGATGAATAAAAAGAGGGCCAGTCTAGCAGACTGACCCTCCCTCCTGACCATCCCTGTTTTGGTCTGGTTGTCGACTATTTACTGGCGGAGCGCTGGATCACTTCCCCCGCTTTTTCGATATCCCTGCCGACACCACTGACGGTGTTGCAGCCCATCAAGAGGGCGCAGCAGAGCAGCAGCCCATATTTCATCTTGTCTCCCTCCATCTTCAGGCGCAACAGGGCCTGACCCCGCAAGGCACCGACCAGCAGGTCTCCCTGCCACGCCTTGAATAGGGTGCCTTGATAAAACGTCATGCCGGAGGGGGCGATGGAGGGGACCCAGATCCACTTCGGCGGCACCATGCCGGGGGCCGCAGTGCCCGAACCAATTTTGCCGCCGCCATACTCTTCGCCAAAACTGACGCTGGGCCAGCCATAGTTGCGGCCGGGCTGGATCAGGTTGACCTCATCGCCGCCCTGGGGACCGTGTTCGTGGGCCCAGAACTGGCCTGTGACGGGGTGCAGGGCAGCCCCCTGCATGTTGCGATGACCCAGACTCCAGATCTCGGGCAGGGCTCCGGCGTGCTGCACAAAGGGGTTGTCTTGTGGCACCCGGCCATCGAGATGCAGGCGTATGGTCTTGCCCAGGTGATTATCGAGGGACTGGGCCTGATCCCGCCCCCGATAGCGGTCTCCCAGCGTGATATAGAGGTAGCCATCGTCCCCCGTCAGCAGCCTGGAACCAAAGTGGGCACTCCCGCCCATTTTCGGCTGCTGGCGAAACAGCAGTTGCCACTGGTGCAGTTGGTCATCTTGCAATCTGGCACGGGCCACTGCCGTGCCAGCACCGCCCTGACCCGGTTCGCTGTAGCTCAGATAGATCCAGCCCTCCTTGTCCTGGGCCAGGTCGAGCAATCCCCCCTGGCCGGCATTGGCGATGGGAGGCAGTCCCTGCACCGCATGGCGCTTCCCTTGCGGGTCGATGCGCAGCAAACGGCCTGTCCGTTCGCTGATCAGAAACTCCCCGCCAGGCAACAGCACCAGACCCCAGGGATGGGAAAGCCCCTCGACCAGCGGGGTCAGGGTGATGGCCCGGACAGGCGCTATCAGACAGAGCAACACTACCAGCAACCTGAACATGTGGGCCTCCTTTACAGCGAGCGGTCAAAATACAGGTTTCCGGGTTGGGTCAATATCGCTGAACATCGCTGAAGTATAGAGAGACGTGACAGAAGAATCAGGAGCAATGCGCCCTGTACGAGCCGGGATTTAGGGAGTGTCTGTCAGATGTCTGGTGTGTGTTGACGAAGAAGGGGAGTGAAAGGTTTGCGCTTTTGGGTTGACGATGAAGAGTTCATACAACAAGGGGTTGGCACCATGACGATGCCAACCCCTTGTTTTATATGGTGCTCCCGACTGGAGTCGAACCAGTGGCCTGTCCCTTAGGAGGGGACCGCTCTATCCTACTGAGCTACGGGAGCTTTGTGGCGGGCATTATACAAGAAGCCGCTCCCTTTTAAACCCTTGATTCTTATTCCAATACTGCCAGATCCCCGATCTGGATGTTAAACGGTGAATATTTGTTCTGGCTGCTGATGATGGCGCCATCCTCGAACACCTGTACCACTTCGAACAGGCCGTCGGCCGGGTTGCGCATCATGCGGGATTTGCCGTAAGGATCGATGAAGTCGGCGCTGTGCTGGATGCGGTACTGATCCCCCAGCCTGACGCCGTTGCGTCGGCCGAGATTGATGTGGGGGCCCCGCTCGTTCTGACCTATCACCCGGGCGGTAACCGGGGCACAGTTCAGTTGGGCAACCAGATCCTGCACCGCTTCCTGCAACTGATAATTCACCTCCTGGCCATAACTCGATTGCCAGAACTGGCCGCTGCTGCTGCCGACCTGATCCCGCTTGCCGAAGGTCCAGTTGGCACGCCCCTGATACTCCTTGCGGCTGATCAGGCTGCCGTTGATGCCATCGAACAGGTAGAGCTGCATGCGAAAATTGCGGATAGGGTCTTCATACCAGCTGGTCAGCTGGTTGCCCTGAGGCTCGAGGGAGAGGTCGTCTATGCTGCCGAGCACCAGATACTGGCTGTCGGTGCGCAGGCTGAGGGCCTTGATCTCCTCCAGGGCGCTGCGATCCCCCTGTTGCAGGTGGAGCGGGTCGATGCGCAGGTTCTCGTCCAGCCACTGACGGGCTGCCACGCCTTGCGGTGCGTTGGCCAGGGTCTCGAACATGCGGCGTGACAGGTTGGCAGGCATGTCATCGAGGGCGCCATGGCTCGCCTGATCCGGATAGCGCAGCCGCAGCCTGACCAGTGTCAAATCCTTGGCGTAATGCTGGGTCTGGCAGATCTGACGTTCGGCCTGGATATCGGCCTGTACCGTGATGTACATGCGGCCGTTGCGCACCTCTTCCCGTTTGAGCCGGTACTGGCGAATGTCGCCACCGGAGCGGATCTGGATCTGCTCGGATCGCAGGCTGCCGTTTTCCAGGCGCTGTATGCTGGAGACGGCAGCGCCGCTCGCCAGCAGGGCCTGGCGCAGGGCGTCGCGGGTCGCCTGCTCACGGGCATAGGCCTCGTCGCCCCCCAAAATGGCGGCACTGCCCTGGGCTTCGATAAGCTCGGCCCGGGCTGACAGGCTGGCCAGCAGCAGGATTAACAGCAGCGGTAATTTCATGACAAACACCTTGAATATGCGGGTCGGCGCATTCACTCCTGTCGAAGTGACGGCGCCGGCCGATACAGACCACAGAACCGTGTCAGTTGCACAGCACACTGCAAATCAAAAGCAAGATTCATGCCTCATTCCTGACTCAAGCTTTGGCCGGTCGAACCGATAACGAATCAGGTGCAGATACAGGAAAGGTATCCATGAACAAACTCATCACGGCGTTGGCCCTTGCGCTGGCCCTGACCAGCTGTAGTTCCGACCCCATCAATCGGGATCAGGGTGACCCTCGCCAGGCCGCTGCTGGCATGGAGCTCAACTGGCTGGTGGCCCGCATGACCGATCAGTTGATGGAGCGCAAGTCGCTCACGACCCTGACCGAGCCCATCGCTGTCTCCTCCTTCGTCGATCTCGATACCCTGCAGGACACCAACTGGATGGGGCAGCAGATTGAGGAGAGCTTTATTTACGAGCTGAACCGCCGTGGGGAAGTGGTGGTGGACTTCAAGATGACCGGCAGCATCAAGGTAACCCCTCAGGGTGACTTCGTGATGAGCCGCAATTACAAGGACCTTTCCCCCCGTCTGCCCATCTCCCGCATCCTGACCGGCACCTTCAGCCGCAATGGCAAGGGGATCCTGGTCAATGCCCGCATCATAGATCTGCGGACCAAGATGGTGGAGACCACAGCCCAGAGCCTGATACCGCAAAAATACCTGTTTGGCGCCAATAATTCGTTCGGCCGGGCCTCCATCAAC
This sequence comes from Aeromonas salmonicida subsp. salmonicida, assembly GCF_001643305.1. Classification (GTDB taxonomy): domain Bacteria; phylum Pseudomonadota; class Gammaproteobacteria; order Enterobacterales; family Aeromonadaceae; genus Aeromonas; species Aeromonas salmonicida. The sequence goes on along the minus strand of NZ_LSGW01000044.1, from coordinate 139,776 downwards.
CGTGGTTATCTGATGCGCGATAGTCAGGCGCGTCCCGGCGGCCATCTGGTCAACCTGACGCCCTGATATAGGAGTGATCACAATGAAAATCCTGTTTGGATGCCTGCTGGCCCTGCTGCTGACCGCATGCAGTGGCAATCGGGTGGTCAACTACGGCGGCGGCAACAACAAGCCCGATGACTTTCCGGTGCTCAAGGCGGTCGGATATGCGGTGATCGATATCCAGCCCGGCCCGTCCCAGTCAGAGAAGATGCTGCAAGCCATCCGGGCCTCCAAGATGGATGCCTACCGCGAACTGGCCGAGCAGCTTAACGGCCAGCAGGTGCGCGGGCAGAGCAGCTACAAGGACCTGACTCAGACCTCCAATTCGCTGGATGTGTCCGTGGCCGGCATGGTGCGCGGCGCCCGGGTGGTGGCCTCCTATCCCCGTGGCAATACCTATGCCACCGAGATGGAGCTCGATACCCGTGCCCTCTATAACATCAACCAGTTGATGGCGGGTCAGTTCTGACGGCGTGCCGAGCTGAGGTAAAAACAAAAAAGGCGAACATAATGTTCGCCTTTTTTGTTTGCAGTTACGGTCAGTTGCCCATCAGGACCGGCGGCACTGTGGTCGGCTTGACGTCTTCGCTCGGGTAGCAGCCGAGCACCTTGATGTAGCGGGTGAGCTTGGTCAGCTCGATCAATGCGGCTTGCATGGCCGGCGTCTGCAGGTTGGCGGACACATCCAGATAGAACATCTCTTCCCAGGGGTTGCCCTGTACCGGCCGGGATTCGAGCTTGGTCATGTTGATCTCGTTGTTGCGCAGCACCAGCAGCGCTTCCACCAGGGAACCCGGTTTCTGGGAGGTGGACATGATGAGGGTGGTCTTGGCCGGAATTTGCGGCGCTACGTCGATGGGCTTGCGCGCCACTACGATGAAGCGGCTGTAGTTCTCCTTCTGGTTGGCGAGCTGTTCGGCCAGCACGTTCAGGCCATAGAGCTCACCGCCGGCTGCGCTGCCGATGGCGGCGGCATCGGGGCTGGCCAGCTCTTTCACCTTCATCATGGCGCTGGAAGAAGAATCGCAGATCTCGTGGCGCGCCCCTTCCAGCTTGCTCAGGTAGTGGGAGCACTGCTGGAACACCTGAGGGTGGGCATAGAAGGTTTTGATGCGACCCAGCTCGGTCGGCACTGCGGTGAGGATGCAGTGCTCTATGGGGTAGGTCAGCTCACCGACGATGGAGAGGCTGGTGTGCTGCATCACATCGTACACCTCGTTGATGGAGCCCGAGCTGGTGTTCTCGATGGGCAAGACGCCAAAGGCAGCGCGCCCTGACTCCACCGCATCCAGCACCTCGCGGAAGTTCTGGCAATTCACCTCTATCACCTGATCCTTGTAGCGGGCCAGATACTTGCGGGCCGCCAGGCTGGAGTAAGAGCCGTGCGGGCCCAGATAGGCGACGCTGGTCATGGGCTCCTGCTGCTCCGGGTTGATCAGGCTCTGCAGATAAGCCTGCTGGGAGAGCACCGAATCTTCGATGATGGTGTGGTAGATGCGGGTGATGTACTGGGCATCCAGCCCCAGCAGCCGGCCCTGCTGGATCAGGGCGACCAGCAAGTCCTGCTCGCGCTGGGTATCGCGAATGGGACGGGGATTGGCCTGCTTGGCACGGGCGACCTCGATACTGAGAGTCTTGCGCTTGGCCAGCAGGGCAAGCAGCTCCTGATCCAACCGGGTGATGTCTTGTCTGATCTCGTCGAGCGTAGCCATGATTGTTCCCTATCCAAGTAATCGATTGTTGTAGCTGCAAAAAAAAGCCTCCACTAGGGGAGGCTCGATTCGTCTTTGGTTGCTGTTCACGCGACGACAGGGCCTTCCCTCATGTGGGCCGGATAAACGAGAAAGCAAAGAAGAATGGTGCGTGCATAGGTCTTGTCCTGAAAATATCGTCATAACCATTAAGGGATTTGGACCCTGGATGCAAGTAAAACTTGCCCGTGGGGTGCGAACGGAGCAGGGTATTTGCTGGCTCTGGCCGGGGCGCTAAAGAGCTGGATTGGCACTGTCAGCCTAGCGGCAGAGGCATATGGAGGAAGTGAACATGGCGATTATTTTCGATCTGGGGCGGGTGGTGGTGAGTTGGGATCCTGTGGCCATAGTGAGTTCGGTGCGAGGACCGGACGGCGCTGAGGCGCTGGCGGAGCGGCTGTTCAACCACCCGGACTGGCTGGAAGTGGACAGGGGCACGCTGTCACTGCATACCATGGCCCGTCAGGCGCAGGAGCGTACAGGTTTGTCAGCGGCAGAGAATCTCACCATTTTGCAGGCTGTGCCCGCTTCGCTCTTGCCGGATCCCGCTATGCTGACCCTGATAGCCGAGCTGCATGGTGCAGGCCACACTCTCTATGCGCTCTCCAATATGGGTCATGCCAGCATCGACTGGCTGGAGCAGCAGCCGTTCTGGCGCTTCTTCAGCGGCAAGGTGGTGTCGGCGCGGGTGCGGATGATAAAGCCGGAGCCGGATATTTACCGCTACCTGCTGGTGTCGTTTGATTTGAAGGCCGACGAGTGTCTGTTTATCGATGACAGCCCCGCCAATGTGGCCGCTGCCGAAGCGCTGGGGATCAGGGGCATGGTGTTTACCGATGCGCACAGCTGTCGTCAGCAGCTGTTATCGCTGGGCTATCTGCCCGGTTGAGCTGACTGTCAGGAATGCTCGAGGAGAAGTCATGGAGCATGGCCGGTTTCGCAATTGGTTGAGTCACTATCCGGATGCCGGCTTGCTGATTGCCTGCAAGGATGGCAGCGGTTACCAGCTCTGCGTCGATGTGGATGGCGAGATGCAATGTCTCACCGACAGTGAGGGGGCACGGCTGACATTCGGCTCCCTCGAACAGGCCGAAGGCTTCTTGCGAGCACATAGAGTGCATCAGGCGAAACTGCGGATTTATGACTCCATTCAAGATGAAAATGAAGATAATTGTCATGAAATTATAATTAAATTCTGATTAAACTTGTTTTTTAAGGGTGTATTCAGGATTGCACCGGCACAATGGCCGCCAATTCATCATCCGGTGCTGTCGTTATGGCTGCCAATATAGTTGTGCTGAATCGAGGATTTCAGACCAGGGAACAGTCACTTATCGAGACCCTGGCCAGTTACGGCGAGCTGGTGGTCTCCTTTTCTGGCCGACTGGAATCCTGCTACAGCATGGATTTGTGCCGTGCCAGCGGCGTCCGGATCCGGGCCATCACTCTGGACAGCCCGACCCGCCACCGCAAGGAGATAGCGCGGGCCAAGCGCTATTGCCAGCGCTACGGTATCGAGCAGATCGTCATCAAGACCGACGAGATGATCTTCTGCGATCATCTGCGTCACCTCAACGAGGTCATCGACCCTGTGCGCTATATATGCCACCTCATGGCGCAGGAAACCGACTGGAGCCATCTGCCCATGCTGTTGCCCGCACCGGTCGAGGAGCAACAGGAGTACCTGCGTCGTTTTGGCAGCCTGCCGGCCAACACCCTCTGGCTGTTTGCCGAGCAGGGCATGACCCACAGGGATTTTCGCTATGGTTTCAACAAGCGACAATTGGGGCGCTGGGGCAAGAGTGCCTATGGCTGCTTGAGCCGCCGTTTCTCCGATCCCGAGCTGGTGGACAAGCATCATCTGCGGATGGTGGACATGGCGGAGCAGATGCTGGCCGACATGGGGCTGGAGGAGGTGCAGGTGTTCTTTCATACCCTCTCCGATCAGGCGACCACCCTGGCGCGGGTGAGGGTGCCACCGAAGCTTCGTGCTCAGGCCTTTGATCTGCAACCGGATATCCTTAATGCCCTCAAGAGCACAGAGTTCGATCTGGTGACCCTGGACATGGTGCAGGAAGAGGAGCGACAGGAGTCTCTGCGCTGAGACGAGCGCCACGGCAGAGGACAAGAACGTGAGTCGTGTCATAGGCAAGCCGGAGCCGACTCTTTATACTGACGCCCTTTTCCATCGACGCCGAGCCATCATCCTATGAAACCCTTGTCCCGCCTGCTGGTTGCCCTCTGCCTGTCCCCCTTGTTGGCTCAGGCCGCCCCCATGACCCAGGTGACCCTGCCGGATGGCCGCCAGGTGCAGCTCAACGATGACTTCACCTGGGAATATCTGCTGATCAAGCCGACGGCGAGCGGCGAGAGGGCCACGGGCTCGGTTGCCGTGCCTGTGCTGACCGAGCAGGCGATGACCAATCCGGATCTGCTGGCTCAGGCGGTCAAGGACAGCATCGGCGTCAAGCTCGACAAGGTCGAGGGCACGGATCCCTTGTTGCTGCAATTTACCGTGAGCAACACCGGCACCCGCAGCGTGGTGCGGGTGCGTGGCACTGTCACCCTGTTCAGCGAACAGGGTGCGCAGCTGGCCAGACAGGAGGCCCGTTTCTGGGTCGGCGAGAACCGTCTGCCGGAATCCTATCTGCGCAAGGGGCAGCAGCGTCCCTCCCTGGTGCTCGAGATGCCGCGCCCGGCCGGCCTGACCGGCAAACCCCTGGTGCGGGTCGAGATTGAGGAAGTGGAGTTTCGCTAAGCCCTTGCCAAACAGGCTCCATAACGGAGCCTGTTTCAGTTCAATTGTTAACCCGGTAACCGCCAGCAACAGTTGCTTACATCTGACATGATTTGGCAACAGCTTGCCGCTCGGTATTCTGCACGCCCCTCGGCACAATGACTCCATTCCAGCTAGGTCTCAACTAGCTCAACACGAGGAGTCATCAAAATGAAAAAAGTTGCACTTTCTGTTCTGGTTCTGGCCGGTTTCGCTTCTACTTCCGCTCTGGCACAGGATGCCTTCAGCTACGCCAAGGGCGGCCTGACCTGGGCCCACACCAAATCCGACTACATCGGTGGCAAAGACAGCAACAACCGCGACTTCGGTGGTCTGAACCTGGACGTCTCCAAGAGCTTCGGTTCCAATTTCTATGGCCGCATGGGCAGTGAATACACCTCCCGCAACGACGGCAATGACAGCATGGGCATCTCCAGCCTGGGTCTGGGTGTCTACACCCCGCTGAGCACGGGTCTGAACCTGTACGGTGAAGCGGGTCTGATGGGTTACACCATGGAGCGCCAGCAGGCTGCCAACGTGAACAACACTGGCTGGGACAACATCAACCGCAAGAACAGTGGCAGCATGTATGGTGAAGTGGGCCTGCGCTATGACATTGGCGCCGTCGAGCTCTCCACCGGCTACCGTTACGCCAACATGACCGACGACATGCAGGACTTCAAAGTGGGCGCCGCCTACAAGGTGAGCCAGAACCTGGCCCTTACCGCCGACTACACCTATCGCAACTGGGATCTGCAAAAAGGTTCCATCTCCAGCCTGGGTGTGAAGTACAGCTTCTGATCTTCCCTCCCGTAGTGTCTTGATTGCTTGCCCATGACGTCAGTCATGGGCTTTTTGGTTTCTGGTGATCCAGATGTCGCCCTTGCGCCGTATTCAGTCCGCAATAGTTATACAGCTTCCATTATTTTGTATAACTGCTATAACTGCTATAACTGAATCAAGGCTTATACAAGGAGTGCCAACATGTACAAGATTAAAGTCGGTATCAGTGCCTGCTTGCTGGGACAGGAAGTGCGGTTCGATGGGGGCCACAAGCGCTCCAGTTTCTGCGAACGGGATCTTGGCGCTCACTTTGACTATCACCCCGTCTGTCCCGAGATGGCCATTGGTTTGGGATCGCCCCGCGCCGCCATCCGGCTGGTCAAGCGCAACGGCGAAATACGCGCCGAGGCGAGCAACGGCAGCTTCGATGTCACCGAACAGCTGATCGCCTTCAGCGAGCAGAAGGCTCGCCAGCTCGACTTCATCTCAGGCTATATCCTCTGCGCCAAGTCACCCAGTTGTGGCATGGAACGGGTGCGCATCTATGGCGCCAACAACGAGGGGAGTGCCAAGGAAGGGATTGGCCTGTTTGCCAAGGCGTTGATGGAAGCCAATCCCCTGCTGCCGGTGGAGGAAGACGGTCGGCTGTGCGATCCCATACTGCGGGAAAATTTCGTGCTGCGGGTCTTCGCCTACCACGACTGGCAGCAACTCTGCGCTCAGGGGCTGACGGCCGCGGCGCTGATCCGGTTCCACTCCCGCTACAAGTATCTGGTGCTCTCTCACGCCACTACCCACTATCGGGCGCTGGGCAAACTGCTTGGCAACCTCGGCAAGGTCAACTTGCAGGAGGTGGCCGACAGTTATATCAAGGGGCTGATGACAGCGCTGACCCTGAGAGCCAATCGCCGCAGCCACACCAATGTGCTGATGCACCTGCAGGGCTACTTCAAGCGGGTATTGACTCCTTCCCAGAAGCAGGAGCTGGCCGAGACCATCGACAAGTACCGTACCGGCATTTTCCCGCTGCTGGTGCCGCTGACCCTGATCCGCCACTACCTGCGCGAATACCCCAATCCCTATCTGTCCGGGCAGGTTTATCTCAATCCTCATCCCGATACGCTCAAGCTGCGCTACGGGCTCTGATCCCTGTTTTGCGACCCCGGCCCCTTGGGCCGGGGCGCCCCATAGATTGATGGAAGTCGTTATGTCTGACCAACCCAAACAAGATGATGTCACCCAGCCAGATGAGGGGATCTATCCTATCCGCGACGTTTCCCGCCTGACCGGTGTCAACCCCGTCACCCTGCGCGCCTGGCAGCGCCGTTACGGCCTGGTGCAACCGGCCCGTACCGAGAAGGGGCACCGCCTCTACAGCGAGCAGGATATTCGCCAGATTGGCGAGATCCTGAGCTGGCTGGAGCGGGGGGTGAGCATAGGTCAGGTCAAGGGACTGTTGAGTGAGCCTCAGACCCAGCTGGTCAGCGATCACTGGCAGCAGACCCTGGAGCAGATCAGCCAGGCTGTGCTTGGTTTTAATCAGCGCAAGGTGGAGGCGCAGCTTAACGAACTGCTGGCGAGCTACCCGTTCGAGCTGGTGCGCAACCGGGTGCTGCAACCCTTGGTGGATCAACTGCTCGGCCTGTGGCGTGAGCGGCCCGATGGCGAGCTGCTGCAACAGGTCTGGCTGGGCTGGCTCCATACCCGCTTCGCTCGCCACCTCATCGAACAAGAGAAGGGACGCCCGGTTACCCTCGCAAGCTGGGGGCAGCTTGGTCCCCTCGACTTGGTCTGGAGCGCCTATGAGCTGGTAAGCCAGGGTTATGAGGTGCAACTGCTGGGGGCCGTCGAGCCCAGGCTGGCCACCTTGCTCGAAGGACGTGCTACGACGCCCTGGCTGGTGTTGCTGGGTGCCGGACTTGGCAAGCAGGAGCTGACCGCCAGCTGGCCCGATGGTACTTGTCTGTTTGGTGAGCTGGGCAGTCTCTATGACGCCCAGTGGCTGGCGACCCAGGGGTGGCAGCCCACCCTTGCCGACTGGCTGGCTGCACAGTCGGCAGAGACGCCAGTCCAGGGTAAGCGCACTCGCGGGAGGAAGGCATCATGAAGCTGGTCTGGTTTCGCAATGACTTGCGCCTCGCCGACAATCCGGCTTTGCGACACGCTTGCGCCGAGGCGGGAGAGGTGGCAGCCCTGTTTGTCATCTCTCCGACCCAGTGGCAGCAGCACAAGATGGCCCCCATCCGTCAGCAGTTCCTGTTGGCGCAGGTGGATGAGCTGGGCAAGGCGCTGGCGGCGCTCGGCATCCCGCTCCATCTGCTGCGAGTGGAGACCTTTGCCGAGATGCCAACGGCGTTGGCGAGCCTCAGCCGCGAGCTGGGTGTCAGCCAGCTGTATGCCAATCAGGCCATCGAGATCGACGAGCAGCGCCGCGACCTGGCCGTCAGCGCCATGCTGGCCGAACAGGAGGTGAGCTGCCACTGGTTCAACGGCTGCTGCGTGCTGCCACCGGGACGGGTGCTGACCGGGTCGGGGGAGATGTTCAAGGTCTTTACCCCCTTCAGCCGCGCCTGGCTCAAGGCGCTGGAGGAGGATGGCTTCGTCATTCATCGCGCTCCCGCTCCGCGCGCCGAGCCGCTGCCGTGGCAACCGTTGACCGAGAGGGAATGGAGCTATGGGGCGCTCGGCGAAGTAACGCCGGATCCCCGCTGGCCAGTGGGAGAGGCGGAAGCTCAGCGCCGTCTGCACGCTTTTCTGGAACCGGCGGTGCTTGACTATGAGGAGACCCGGGACTTTCCGGCGCAGGCAGGCACCTCCATCCTCTCGCCTTATCTGGCCGCTGGCATCATAAGTCCGCGCCAGTGCGTCGGGGTGCTGCAACAACGGCTTGGCCACCGGCCTCAATCCAAGGCGCAACCCGGTTTCGTCTGGCTCAACGAACTTGTCTGGCGCGAATTTTATCGTCATCTGCTGGTGCTGGTGCCAACCCTCTCCATGAACCTGCCCTTCAAACCCGAGACAGCGACCTTGCCCTGGAGCTGGGATCCCGTGGCCTTTGCCGCCTGGTGCGAGGGACGTACCGGTTATCCCATCGTCGATGCGGCCATGCGCTGCCTCCATGCCACCGGTTGGATGCACAACCGGCTGCGGATGATAGTGGCGAGTTTCCTCACCAAGGATCTGCATATCCACTGGCGCCTCGGGGAAGATTACTTCATGAGCCAGCTGATTGACGGCGATCTGGCGGCCAACAACGGTGGCTGGCAATGGGCCGCAGGCACGGGCGCCGATGCGGCCCCCTACTTTCGGGTGTTCAATCCCACCACTCAGGGGCAACGATTTGATCCACAAGGAGACTTTATCCGTACCTGGGTAACTGAACTGGCCGATATTCCCGCCGCCTACGTGCATCAGCCCCATGACTGGTTGAGACTCAAAGGAGGAAGGGGGTATCCGGCACCCATGGTGGATCACGCCCTTGCACGGGTGAAAGCCATCGAGATGTTTCGAAATCTGGAGAAATAGGATGAAGGAGCCGCTGGCCCGCTTTATTGCCCTTTACCAGCAACTGGACAAGCAGCAACTGCACCGCTTGCCAGAGGTTTATGCCGAGCAGGTGATCTTCATCGATCCGGCGCACCGCATCGACGGGCTGGCCGCGCTCACCGACTACTTTGCTGCCATGTACCAGCGCCTCGCTTATTGCCGCTTCGAGATAACCAGCCAGCAGCAACAGGGTCGTGAGGCCTGGATCAGCTGGGTCATGACCTTCTCTCACCCAAGACTGGCCTCGGGTCAGCCGGTGAGGGTTGAGGGGGCCACCCGGCTTGAGTTCGACGACGCAGACAAGGTGTGTCTGCATCGCGACTACTTCGATCTCGGCGCCATGCTCTATGAGCAGTTGCCGCTGCTGGGCGCCCTGGTGCGCACCATCAAGGGGAGGTTGGGATCATGAGCGGACGTGTACTGATCACGGGTGCCAGCTCCGGGCTGGGTCGCCAGTTGGCGATGGATTACCGGCAGGCGGGCTGGCAAGTATGGGGTTGTGGTCGCGATGGCGAGCGGCTGGCGCAGTTGGCCCGTGACGGCATCACCCCCTTGCAGTTCGATGCACGGGATGCGGCTGCCATGGCAGAGGTGGCGGCCAGCTTGCCACCCCTCGATCTGCTGATCCTCAATGCGGGCAACTGCGAGTACATGGATGTGGCGGATGGCTTTGACGGCGAACTGTTCGCCAGGGTGATCGAGACCAACCTCATCGCTACCGGCCATGCGCTTGCCGCCTTTTTGCCGCTGCTTGGCGAGGGCGCGCGGCTCGCCATCGTCAGCTCGTCGGTTAGCTGGTTGCCGCTGCCAAGGGCCGAAGCCTATGGCGCCTCCAAGGCGGCACTCGACTATCTGGCCGCTACCCTGCGACTCGATCTCAAGGCCAGGAGAATCGCCGTGACCCTGATCCGCCCCGGTTTTGTACAGACGCCGCTTACCGCCAAGAATGATTTTCCCATGCCTTGTCTGGTGCCGGTGGAGCAAGCCTCCCGGCTCATCATGACCGGGCTTGCTGCGGGTCGGCATCAGATCCACTTCCCCAGCCGCTTTATCTGGCTGCTGCGCGCGCTGGGGGCGCTGCCGGTGTGGTTGTGGCTGCGCCTTGGCAGCTCGCTTGTTTCGAAAGGACGCCATTCATGAAGAAAAAGATTGCCATCGTCGGCTCGGGTATCTCGGGCCTCACCGCCGGTTTTCTCTTGCACAGGTTGCACGACGTTACCCTGTTTGAGGCCGCGCCCACTCTGGGCGGCCACACGGCTACCGTCGATGTGAACCAGGGTGGTCGCAGCTATGCCATCGACACCGGCTTTATCGTATTCAACGATCGCACCTATCCCAATTTCCTCAAATTGCTGGAGCGGATCGGCGTGGCGCGCCAGGACGCCGAGATGAGCTTTTCGGTGAAAAGCCCGGAGGGGCTCGAGTACAACGGCCACAACCTGGATACCCTGTTTGCCCAGCGCAGCAATTTGCTGAGCCCGGGTTTTTACCGCTTCGTCGCCGAGATCCTGCGTTTCAACCGGGAAGCGCGCGCCTGGCTGGCCGACAGTCAACGGCAGCAAGATAGTCCTGAGCTGACACTCGGGGATTTCTTGCTGGTGGGGGATTTCAGTGACTACTTCGCCCGCCACTACATTCTGCCCATGGGGGCGGCCATCTGGTCATCCACCTTGGCGGACATGCGCGCCTTTCCCCTTGGCTTTTTCCTGCGTTTTTTTGCCAACCATGGCCTGCTCGATGTGGCCAATCGCCCTCAGTGGTACGTGATCCCCGGCGGCTCGCGGGAGTACATAGGCCCGCTGACCGCAGGTTGGCAACAGCAGATCCGCCTCGCTTGCCCGGTGCAGGGGATCCGGCGCCTGGCCGAGGGGGTGCTGATCCAAAGCAGCTATGGCGAGGAGCAGTTTGACGAGGTGATCCTCGCCTGCCACAGCGATCAGGCGCTGGCCCTGTTGCAGGATGTCAGCGAGCGGGAGCAGGCGATTCTGGGCGACATGGCCTATCAGGCCAACGATGTCTGGCTCCATACCGATGTCAGCTGTTTGCCCACTCGCCGCAAGGCCTGGGCCAGCTGGAACTATCAGCTGGACGGGGACGACGAGGCGCGGCCGCTGGTGAGCTACAACATGAACATATTGCAGGGGGTGAATTCACCGCAGCCCTTCTGCGTCAGCCTCAATCCCAAAGGAAAGGTGGACGAGAGCAAGGTGCTGCGCCGCTTCGTTTATCACCACCCTGTGTTCAATCAGGCATCCATCCAGGCGCAGCAGGCGCGCCTGGAGATCTGTGGTCAGCATCACACCCACTTTTGCGGTGCCTACTGGTACAACGGTTTTCATGAAGACGGGGTGCGCAGCGCACTGGACGTCGCCAGACGCTTCGGAGCCGAGCTATGAGTGCTGTCACCATGGCTCAGACAGTCAGCGCCATCTGGCAGGGCTCGGTGCGCCATCGCCGCTTTGCACCCAGGGCCCACGCCTTCTCCTACAGCCTCTTCATGCTGGGGCTGGATCTTGACGAGCTGCCGAGCCTCAGCCAGGGGCGCTGGTTCGGCGTGGAGCGGGCTGGGTTGCTCTCCTTTCATCGCAAAGACTATCTCAAAGGCAGCGAGGGGAGCCTCAAGCAGGCGGTGTGGCACAAGGTGGCAGAGCTGGGGGGCACAGCCGAGCCGGACGGGCGAGTGCTGCTGCTCGGCAATGTACGCTGCATGGGCTTTTACTTCAGCCCGGTCAACTTCTACTTCTGCTACCGGCAGGGTGAGGCGCGTTACCTGCTGGCCGAGGTGTCGAACACCCCCTGGAACGAGCGTCACTATTACCTGCTGGATCTGGCGGCGCTGGCGCCCCACGACAAGGATTTTCACGTCTCCCCGTTTATGGGGCTGGCCATGCGCTACCACTGGCGCATTCGCCCACCGGAGCAGGAGACATTGATCCACATAGAGAGTCATCCCCAGTCCGGCGAGGCCAAGTTGTTTGACGCGACCCTGGCGCTGAGCCGCGAGCCCCTGTCCCGCAAGGGACTGATGGCGCTGCTCGCTCGCTGGCCCTGGATGACCCTGAAGGTGCTGCTCGGTATCTACTGGCAGGCCCTGCGTCTTTTTATCAAGCGAACACCTATTTTCAGCCATCCGGAGACGCGCTAATGGAGCAGATACAATCCACTCCCGCAGCCTCAATTTCCTATCCGGAGGCCAGCTCAATTCATGAAGCAGATTCAATTCAGACTCTCTGCCACTTATTCTTCAGCCATCCGGAGACTCGCTAATGGAACTGGTGCAATCAACAAGTTCGGCCTCTTTCATCGATAAAGGCGCAAGGCAACTGCTGCTCAAGCTGCTGGGGCGTCTCGAGCACGGTCAACTGCTGCTGCGGGACGGCAGCGATCGTCATAGTTTCGGGGTGGCGGGCACTGACCTGCACGCCGAAGTGGTGGTAAAGGATCCGGCCTTCTATCGCCGCTTGTTGCTGGGAGGCAGCATTGCCGCCGGTGAAACCTGGGTAGAAGGGCTTTGGACCAGCCCGGATCCGGTGGCGCTGGTGCGCTTGCTGGCCCGCAACATGTCACTGCTCGACAGCCTGGAGCGGCGGCTCAGTTGGCTGAGTTTCCCCTTCAACAAGGCGCGCCACTGGCTCAATCGCAATACCCTGACAGGTTCACGATCCAACATCGCCGCCCACTACGATCTGGGCAATACCCTCTATCAGGGTTTTCTCGATAGCCATATGCAGTATTCGAGTGCCATCTATCCGGGGACAGAGTCCACTCTGGAGGAGGCACAGCAGGCCAAGCTGCATACCATCTGCGAGCGCCTGGAGCTGGGACCGGACGATCACCTGCTGGAGATAGGCACAGGCTGGGGCGGGCTGGCCATTTATGCGGCCCGTCACTATGGCTGCCGGGTGACCACGACGACCATCTCCCAGGCCCAGCATGACTATGCGCGCGAGTGGATCGAGCGTGAGGGACTCGGGGATCGCATCACCTTGCTGCTGGAGGATTATCGCAAACTGGAGGGGACCTTCGACAAGCTGGTCTCCATCGAGATGATAGAGGCGGTGGGCCACGCCTTCCTGCCCGATTACTTCCGCCAGTTGTCACGTTTGCTCAAACCCGGTGGCCGCCTGCTTATTCAGGCAATCACCATTGCCGATCAGCGCCACGCCCAGTATGTGCGCAGTGTCGACTTCATCCAGCGTTACATCTTTCCGGGCGGCTGCCTGCCGAGTGTCTCCCAGATGGCGGGACTGATTGCCCGCGAGACCGACATGCAGCTGGTGCGGCTGCATGATCACGGTCATCACTATGCCCGCACCCTGGCGCACTGGTGCGAGCGCTTTCTGGCGCTGGCCCCCGAGCTGCCCAAGCTGGGTTACAGCCAGGATTTCATCCGGTTGTGGCACTTCTATTTCGCCTATTGCGAGGGGGGCTTCTGGGAGCGGGCCATCAGTCTGGTCCAGCTGGAGGCGGCCAAACCAGGACCAACGGGCTGGCGGGGTGATGTGCCAGTGAGCGGTCACTGACCATGTGGCAGTGGGCCCATCTGCTGGGGTTCAACCTCTACTGGCTGCTGGCGGTGAAATGGCAGCAGCCGGGTCCGCTGCTGTTGATGCTGCTGCTCCACTTCATCTTCTCACCAAGCCGCAAGGGGGATCTGCGGCTATTGCCGGTGGCCCTGGCCGGTTGTCTGCTCGATGGCCTGCTCTGGCAACTGGGGCTGTTTCAATTCCCGGCTGGCTTTCCTCTCTGGCTGGTGCTGCTGTGGCTGGGATTTGCCTTGAGTCTCAGCCATGGACTGCGCTGGTTGCGCCCCTTGCCCCGCTGGCAGCAGGCGCTGTTTGGCATGGCGGGTGGCGCCTCCTCCTATGTGGCGGGAGCGGCCATGGGCGCAGTACACTTACCCTGGGGCATCTGGATCAGCACAGCGCTATTGGCGGTGATCTGGATGTGGTGGTTACCCGTACTCCTGTGGGTAACGGTCAAGCTTGAGGGTGAATCAAGATGAACACCTTTTCGACCGACGCCTTGTTGTTTTCCAAGTGGACCAAAGAGAGCCAGCACGAGCTGACCGAGCGTTACTATCTGGTGGTTGCCTGCCAGCGTGATGCTCAGGGGCGATTGGCGCGCGTGGTGATGCAGGATATCAACACCTTGCTGGAACAGGAGATGGATTGGCATGAACTGGAAGATCCCGCGAATTGGCACATGGGGTGGAATTAGCCTCCTGATTGCCGCGCTTGGCGCCATGATGGCACTCTCTGCACAGGCCTCTGCCGCCCCCTGGCAACAGCTGCGCACGGTCGGACAGGGGGAGATGAACTGGCTCTGGTTCAAACTCTATGATGCCACCTTCTACAGCCAGAGTGGCCGCTATCAGCCTGGCCACTATCCTCAGGCACTGACCCTCACCTACGCCAGAGATATCGAACGGGATGACCTGCTGACCGCCACCGCAGAGGAGTGGCAACGGCTGGGGCTTGGCAGCGAGACGCAGCGCCAGCAGTGGCTTGGGCAACTGGCAGTCTTCTGGCCCGATGTGGCGGCGGGGGACACACTGACCTTCTATGTGGATGAAGCCGGGGTTGGCCACTTCTGGTGGCAGTACAAACCCCTCGGTACTCTTCCTGATCCACAATTTGCGGCCGCCTTTCTGGCCATCTGGCTTGCCGACAACAGTCGCGATCCTGCCCTTACCCGCCGCCTGCGCGGCCAACTCTGATGCTGGAGTACTCAATGTCTTTCTATCGTTGCTGTCGTTTTCTGCTCTTGTTGCCACTCCTGTTGCTCACTGGCTGTGGTGCCAGTTTGGATGACTATCGCGGTCAGGGGCCGAACTGGGATCTCGCCCGTTTCTTCAATGGCAAACTGGTGGCTCATGGCCTGGTGACAGACCGCAGCGGCGAAGTGACCAGTCGCTTTCGGGTCGAGATGGTGGGGCGCTGGCAGGATGGCAAGGGCGAACTGTTTGAGCAGTTCTACTTTGATGACGGCCGTCAGCAGACCCGGACCTGGTTTTTGAGCAAGGGGGCCGATGGTCACTGGCGCGGTACCGCATCCGACGTAGTGGGGGAGGCGGTAGGCAAGACGGAAGGTTTTGCTCTCAACTGGCGCTATCAGCTCGATCTGGTACTGCCGGATGAGCAGGTGGTGAGGGTGAGCTTTGATGACTGGATGTACCTGCTGGATGAAGATCGCCTGATCAATCGGGCCGAGATCAGCAAATTCGGCATTCATCTGGGCGAGGTGATCCTCTATATCGAACGCACCGAAGGGTGATAAATCTGGATAATCAGCGGGTTGTCACACCAGGCGATAGCCATTCCCTATCAATCACTCAGGTAGCAACGATTACCTCTTGAGTCTGAATGGCGTTAATCTGGCTCCGTCGTCAAATCTGGAGGTGAAACATGAAAAGTCCGATTGGTCTTGATACCGTTCAATCACAAGCCCTGGCCGCCGAGCTGAACAAGTTGCTGGCCAGCTACCAGATCCTCTACATGAACGTCCGTGGCTTCCACTGGAATATCCGCGGCAATCAGTTCTTCGAACTGCACCTGAAATTTGAAGAGATCTATAACGATCTGCTGCTGAAGGTCGATGCCCTGGCTGAGCGCATCCTCACCCTGGATGGCGTGCCCATGCACAGCTTCAGCGACTACCTGAAAGTCTCTGCCATCCCGGAGCAGAAGGGGCTGCATGACGGTCGTGCCTGTGTCGAATCCCTGCTCGAGAGCTTCCGCGAGCTGCTGGTCGCCCAGCGCCGGATCCTGGGACACGCCGCTGAGGCCGGTGACGAGGGGACGGCATCCATCCTCTCCGACTATGTGCAGCAGCAGGAAAAACTGGTCTGGATGCTGCGCGCCTATCTGGCCTGACCGCTTGTTGATGTGAGTTTTGTTGTAAACCTGAGTTGTCTCTCCTTTTATCCACCCGCTTATCCACCCGCTTGCCGCCCTGTTTGGGCGGCTTTTTTGTTTTTGATCTGCATCAATGAAAACTTAATTGGCAAATTGAATGCCTATTAAGTTTTTGGCGAGGGGCATAGAATCGCCACAAAACAAGTAACTGAAATGTCCAATTAGGAGAGGCATGATGTTTTGTGTGCAATGTGAACAGACAATTCGTACCCCGGCAGGCAATGGCTGTGCTTATGCACAAGGCATGTGCGGCAAGACGGCCGAAACCTCGGATCTGCAGGATGTGCTGATCTATGCGCTGCAGGACCTCAGCGCCTGGGTGCTGGCCGCCCGCGAGCACGGCGTCATCGATAACGAGATCGATGCCTTCGTGCCCAAGGCCTTCTTCGCCACCCTCACCAACGTCAACTTCGACTCCGCCCGCATCGTTGCCTATGTCAACCAGGCGTTGGCGCATCGTCAGCAGCTGGTCGACCGTCTGGCTGCACTGGCGGTGCAAGTCACCGGCTTGCCCGAGGCCACCGGCTTCGAGCCGGGTGACGAGCTGCTCGCCCAGCTGGCCCATGCGTCGCAAACCGCGGTCAATCGCGGCAAGAGCGAGGTGCACGAAGACATCATGGGACTGCGTCTGCTCTGCCTCTACGGCCTCAAGGGGGCTGCCGCCTACATGGAACATGCCCGGGTACTGGGTCAGCAGGATAGCGAGGTAGCCGCCGAGTTCCATCGCATCATGAGCTGGCTCAGCACTGACCCGAGCGAGCTGGATTCCCTGTTCAAATGCGCTATGGAGATTGGTCTGCTCAACTTCCGTGTCATGGAGATGCTGGATCTGGGCGAAACCACGGCGTTTGGCCACCCCGAGCCGACCCAAGTGCGCGTCACACCGGTGCCGGGCAAGTGCATCCTGGTCTCCGGTCACGACATGGTGGATCTCAAGCTGATCCTGGAGCAGACCGCAGGCACTGGCATCCATGTCTACACCCACGGCGAGATGTTGCCGGCGCTGGCCTACCCCTTCTTCAAGCAGTACCCGCACCTAGTGGGCAATTACGGCTCCGCCTGGCAAAACCAGCAGAAGGAGTTTGCCAACTTCCCCGGCGCCGTTGTAATGACCTCCAACTGCATCATAGATCCCAACGTGGGCGACTATAGCGACCGCATCTTCACCCGCTCCATCGTCGGCTGGCCGGGCGTGACGCACCTCGAAGGGGACGATTTCTCCGCAGTGGTGGCAAAAGCCTTGTCGCTGGACGGTTTCAAGCACACAGAGCTCGAGCACTTCATCACCATCGGCTTTGCCCGCAATGCCCTGATGCAGGCCGCCCCGGCAGTGATTGAGAAGGTGAAAGCGGGTGAAATCAGCCACTTCTTCCTGGTGGGCGGTTGTGACGGCGACAAGGCTGAGCGCGCCTATTTCACCGAGTTTGCCAAGGCCGCCCCCAAAGACAGCCTGCTGCTCACCCTGGGCTGCGGCAAGTATAAGTTCAACAAGCTCGATTTTGGCAACATAGGCGGCATTCCCCGTCTGCTGGATGTGGGTCAGTGCAACGATGCCTACTCCGCCATCCAGCTGGCGCTGGCGCTCTCCGAGGCGTTCGAGTGTGGCGTCAATGACCTGCCGTTGACCCTGGTGCTCTCCTGGTTCGAACAGAAGGCCATCGTCATTCTGCTCACCCTGCTGGCGCTCGGTGTGAAAGACATTCGCACCGGCCCGACCGCACCGGCCTTCCTGACCCCGGCCCTGCTCAAGGTGCTGGAGGAGCAGTTCGGCCTGAAAGGGACCACCACGGCCGAAGCAGATCTCGCCGAGATCCTGGCTGCCTGAATCCGGTGATCGCGCAGGCCGTGCCGGCCTGATCATCTCAGCATGTTGTAAGCCTTTGGCGAGCCTGATGGCTCGCCTTTTTTTCAAAGACTCGTGTTTCAAAAAAACATGTTTTCAAAATGAGGAGCCTTGTGATGACCTCCACCTCTCTCACCCTGCGCTGCATCGGTCGTCGCGCCGACACCCATGATGTGGTGAGCTGGCAGTTCGCGCCCGTTGCAGGAAGCCTGCCTCCTGTGCTGGCCGGCCAGTGCGTCACTTTGCACACAGAGATAGACGGCCAGCCCATGTGCCGCGCCTATACCCTCTCCTCCAGCCCGCAGGATGCGTGCTGGCAGGTCACTATCAAGGATGTGGGGCTAGTCTCCCATCATCTGCACCAGAGTCTGCAGGTGGGGGACGAGATCCGGGTCGACGGCCCCTTCGGCGATTTCAACCTGACGGCGCTGCCCTGCGAGCGGCCGCTGCTGCTCAGCGCCGGCTCCGGCATCACCCCCATGTGGGCCATGTTGCGCGACGAGCTTGCCAAACGGCCTGAGGCGGACATCCGCTTTATCCACAGCGCCCGCTCGCCAGCGGATGTGATCTTCGCAGATGATCTGGCTGCGCTGGCCGAATCTCATCACGGCGTGCGCTACGCTTTAGTGCTGGAGAAAGTACTGGAAGAAGCGCCGACGGCTTATCCCTGGGTTGGCCGACTCAGCCCGGACATGCTGAGGGAATTGGCGCCGGACTTGCACAGCCGCCACGTTTACCTGTGCGGCCCTGCACCTTACATGGCGGCGGTGAGTAGCATGTTGGCGGAGCTGGGGTTGCCAGCGGAGCAGTTGCATCAGGAGTCGTTCGGCCTGCCTGCTGTTACATCGGGCGCGGCGCCGGTTGCGGCCGCCAGCGACCATTTCTGGCTGACCCTCAAGAAAAGCGGCAAGAAGGTGAAGATACTGCCGGGCCAGACCCTGTTGGCCGCACTGGAGGGGGCTGGCGAGACCATGATGGCCGCCTGCCGCGCCGGTGTATGTGGCGCCTGTCGCTGTAGCACGACCGGCGAAATTGAGCGCCAGAGCGTGATGACGCTGAGTGCACAGGATCTGGAGAGCGGGGTCGTACTGGCCTGCTCCTGTACCGCCAGGGGGGATGTCAGCCTCGACTATTGATGGCTTCATTGGCATCTCAAGCTTTTCCCGATGACGCAGGGCAGGTAGACTCTGCCCAGTTTCACCAGAACACGGGATAAAAAATGACAATATTGGTCACGGGCGGTGCCGGTTACATCGGCTCCCATACCCTGGTTGAGCTGCTCGGCGCAGGGCCGCAAGTGGTGGTGCTGGACAACCTATCCAACTCCTCCCCCGAGTCTCTCAAACGGGTCGAGCGGATCACCGGCAAGCCGGTTACCTTTGTTGAGGGAGATGTGCTGGACAGAGCCTGCCTGCAGCAGCTGTTTGCCGCCCACAAGATTGAATCCGTGATCCACTTCGCCGGTCTCAAGGCGGTGGGGGAGTCGAGCCAGATCCCGCTCACCTATTACCAGAACAACATCACAGGCACACTGGTGCTGTGCGAGGAGATGGCAAAGGCGGGCGTGTTCCGGCTGGTGTTCAGCTCGTCGGCCACCGTGTATGGCGATCCTGCCTCTGTGCCGCTGCGGGAAGATTTCCCCACCAGCGCGACCAACCCCTATGGTCGCTCCAAGCTGATGGTGGAAGAGATACTGCGTGACTTGTCCAAATCCGATCCCCGCTGGGCCATAGTGCTGCTGCGCTACTTCAACCCGGTTGGTGCCCACGAGAGCGGCCTCATCGGTGAAGATCCCAACGGCATCCCCAACAACCTGCTGCCCTATATCAGCCAGGTGGGTGTCGGCAAGCTCAAGGAGTTGGGGGTGTTTGGCAACGACTATCCAACCCCGGATGGCACAGGCGTGCGTGACTACATCCACGTGGTGGATCTCGCCCTCGGCCATCTCAAGGCGCTGACCCGCATCGCTGCCGATACCGGTGTCTTTACCTACAACCTGGGCACAGGCCAAGGCTATTCCGTGCTGCAGATGATCAGGGCGTTCGAGGCGGCCAGCGGTCGCACCATAGCGTACCAGATCAAACCGCGCCGCCCCGGTGACATAGCCGAATGCTGGGCCGAGCCGCACAAGGCCCGTGACGAGCTGGGCTGGCAGGCGGAGCGCGGGTTGGAGCAGATGATGATCGATACCTGGCGCTGGCAAAGCCAGAACCCGAATGGCTATGGTCCTGCTGCGAAGCCGTGATCAAGGATCATGCGCTGCTCGGGAGCCTCATTTATTCATATAAACTCCTGTCCCTGCGCTGCTCTTCGCCTTGCTGACAGCTCCTCGCGACGGCCCAGGAGTTCTGAGGGCTAAAGCCTGAATGGCAAAACGCCCCGGCATCGCAATGCCGGGGCGTTTTTTTATGTGCGAAGGGCCTAGTTACTGAATGCTCTTGCCCGCTCGCACATCCTTGATGAAGCCTTTCAGGCTCGCCAGATCGCGGGGTGCGCCACGCAGTATCTGGTCACCTATGATGAAGGCCGGTGTGCCTGAGATACTCATGGCTTCGGCCAGCGCCCGGTTGGTGCCGAGGTTCTGATCTATGCTGCCGTCCTTGATCTTGGCCTCGACCTTGCTCCAGTTCACCCCGGCCGCTTCCGCTAACTGCTTCACCTGGGCTTCATCGGACAGCGGGCCCTGATGGGCATACAGCTTCTCGTGGAAGGCCTGGTACTTGTCAGGTTGACCCAGTTGCACCGCCAGCGCCGCCCGGGCGGCGAAGTAGGAGCTCTCGCTCAGGATGGGGAACTGCTTGTAGATGTAGCGGATATCCTTGTCTTCACCCAGCAGTTGCTTGATCAGCGGATGGGCGCGCTTGCAGTAACCGCAGTTGTAATCGAAGAACTCGACCACGGTCAGGCTGCCCTTGGGGTTGCCGCTCTCGGGATCCTTATTGGAATAGAGCTGCTTGGCGTGCGCCTCGATCAGGCTTTTGTCGTTGGCCGCCTGCTGGCTCTCCTGCTTGGCACGCAGGGCATTGGACATCTCGACCAGGATCTCCGGATTCTTGACCAGATAGTCGCGCACGATTTGCTCGACATCGCTCTTGGTCAGCTCGCTTGCCTGAACCGGCGCCGCAAGCAGGGTGGCGCCAGTCAGGGCGCAAAGCAGGGCATGTTTGATTCTCATAAGTCCATCTTGCTGGGAATTTCGTGATGGTCACTATAGTGGGTGAGTCTGTTTTCAAGTCAAGTTATCTGGTTGAAAAAGCGCTGTTTCTGCCCGTTTTATCGACTTTATGCGTCATTTAGCCCAATAAATCGGCAAACGAACCAAAAGGGGATTTACAAGCCGGATCGCCATGGGTAATATTCGCCGCACTGTCGCGGAGGGGTGGCAGAGCGGCTGAATGCACCGGTCTTGAAAACCGGCGATGGGCGACCATCCGTGGGTTCAAATCCCACCTCCTCCGCCATCCACATAGCCCAACTGATTGATTCGGTTGGGATTTTTTGTATCTGCGATTCTGGGTGTGCCATCGGATAGCCGGGATAGTCTTACGTAGACACGTCCCAAACTTACGCATAAAAGACTCTGACTATCAGTAATCAATGGCACATAAAAATGAAAAGCGGCCCGGGAGCAGGCCGCTTTGTCTCTTCAGTTTGTTCACTCAGACTCTGTTATTGCACCGCCAGGGTAATGTCAATCCTGTGGTGCCCGTCGATCAGTGGTACGCGAAATGGTGAGCCGCAAGGCTCCATCAGCACACCATCGAGTCGGATTGTGTCTGCTTGCAGCCCCGATAACACCTCTGTATTCACCGCTATGTTGTAGTGGGCGGCATCAAGGGTGATGGTTGCGCTAAATCCGGGCCAATGCGCGGGCAAGTTGGGGGCGATGAGCAACAGCTGCCCCTCACGACGGATCCCCAATATGCCTTCGATACCGGCCTGATACATCCAGCCTGACGCCCCCGTGTACCAGGTCCAGCCGCCACGACCGTTGTGCGGCGCGACTGAGTAGATATCCGCAGCCATCACGTAAGGTTCAACCTTGTAACGCTCGACGGCCTCAGGATCCAGAGCATGGTTGATGGGGTTGAGCAGGCAGAACAGGTCATAAGCCTTGGTGCCTTCTTTGAGGCGCGCGAAGGCGAGGATGGCCCAGATGGCGGCATGAGTATACTGGCCGCCATTTTCGCGCAGTCCGGGCGGATATCCGCGAATATACCCCGGATTCTGGGTCAGCTTGTCAAACGGTGGACTGAACAGCAGAGACAAACCCTGATCGTATTTGATGAGGTGTTGCTCCAGGGATTGCATGGCTATTCTGGCTCGGGTCGGGTTGGCCGCACCGGACAGGACGGCCCAGGATTGTGCGATGGAGTCTATCTGGCATTCGGGGCTCTCTTTTGCACCCAGCCAGCTGCCGTCATCGAAGGTCGCCCGGCGATACCAGGCTCCATCCCAGGCTTTGCGTTCCAGCGCGACCCCGACCCGGTTGGCATGAGCCAGCCAGAGCTCGGCGCGCTTGTCTTGACGGGCGTGGGCCAGAGGTGCAAACAGACTGATGGTGCGCAGTAGCAACCAACCTAGCCAGACACTCTCCCCCTTGCCTGCACTGCCGACCTGATTCATCCCATCGTTCCAGTCACCCGAGCCCATGAGTGGCAGACCATTGCTCCCGGTGAGCGCCATGGCTTGATCCAGGCAGCGGGCGCAATGCTCATACAGGGAGGCTGACGTTTCGGATACTTGTGGCAGGAAGAAGGCATCCTGCTGCTCCGTGCCCAGTGCCGGGCCTTCCAGAAACGGGATCTCCTCATCTAGAATGCTGTCATCGGCACTGCTTAGAACGTAGGTGGCCGTGGCGAAGGCCAGCCAGACCCTGTCATCGGAGATCCGGGTGCGCACACCCTGGCCCGAGTGGGGCAGCCACCAATGCTGCACATCCCCTTCAATAAACTGGCGAGCGGCCGTGCGCAACAAATGTTGCCGTGTGCTCCGGGGGTTGGCAAAGCTGAGTGCCATCCCGTCTTGCAACTGGTCGCGAAAACCGTAAGCGCCTCCCGCCTGATAGAAGGCAGAACGGGCCCAGATCCGGCATGCGAGCGTTTGATACATCAGCCAGCCGTTGAGCATTATGTCCATGGCCCTGTCTGGGGTCTTGACCTGAACGGCCCCGAGCAGTGACTGCCATTGAGCCTCCACCTCGTCCAGCACCACATCGAGATCATGACGATAGCGGGTGACGAGGGCACGGGCTTGTTCGGTTGAGCCTGCCTGACCGAGCAGGATCACAAGCTCAAGGCTCTGGCCCGGGGCAAGATCAACATGGGTTTGCAGCGCTGAACAGGGGTCAATCCCGGCCCCTGTGCTGCCAGACAAGGCTTTATGGCTTGCCAGCGCCGCAGGAGAGGCGGGTTGACCACGGTATCCCAGGAACTCACTGCGATCGGCGGTCCAGCTCGTTTGCTGTCCCCCCAGATCGAGGAAGGCTACCCGGCCAGGGAAGGCGGCATTCCAGGGGTTGTGTGCCAGCATGGCCCCCGTCTGTGCATCTATCTGGGTCGTGATAAAGGGAGCTGTGACGCTGCGAGAGGCGCCCAACACCCATTCTACGTAACAGGTCACTGAGAGACGGCGGGGGGCATTCGTCTGGTTGCGCAGTGTCAGGCGGGAGATCTTGACGGGATCCGCTACCGGGACATATTGCAGCAACTCGCTATGGATGCCGTGAACCTGATGCTCGAAACTGCTGTAACCGTAACCATGACGAGCGATATAGGTACCGCCATCACGAATGGGCTGAGCGGTCGTCGTCCAGAGATCAAGGGTCTCTTCATCGCGTATATAGATGACTTCACTGACGGGATCCGTCACAGGATCATTGGACCAGGCGGTCAGCTGGTTCTCTTTGCTGTTGTCTGCCCAGGTGTAACCACTGCCTTCGGTGGATGCTTGAAAGCCAAACTGCGGATTGGCAATCACGTTGATCCAGGGGGCGGGTGTGGTGTGACCCGCGCTGAGCAAGGTGACATATTCACGTCCGTCTTTGGCAAACCCTCCCAGCCCATTGAAACACTCCAGCTCGGGATGCTGTAAATGTTTGCTGGCGCTGATGTGGGGCGCCCTGAAGACAGGTGAGGGTTGCGGTGACTGGGATGTGTCTGGCAGACGGGTCAGTTGCTCCTGCAGGGAGCCACGGCGAGCGACCAGTACGACCCGCGCCGCCGCATACAGCAGTTGGCAAACCTCGGCATTCATCAGATCGGTGCGCACCGTATAGACGGAGCCGCGGGCCAGCTCGCTATGGAAGCGGGGTCGGGACTGGCTGCTGCGCACGGCTGTCTCTATGCCATTTTGCAGATCCTGCACATAGGTGGCTGCGTGCTCATTGACGATCACTAGGTCGACGGCCAGACGTTTCATGCGCAGATATTCATGGGTCAGCAGCAGTTCGCGTACCTGAGCCAGATCCTCTATGTCATCGATGCGCAGCAGCATGATGGGCAGGTCACCTGAGATGGCGAGCTGCCAGAGGGCGGATTGCAGTGCCAGCCCATGCAATATGGTGTTCGATGAGGCGCGAAAGCGCGAGTCAGCGTAGAGCAGGGGAGCGGCGAGCCGCTGGAAGTTGGCCGCATCCGCCGCCTGAATATCCAGATGGTGCAACTGCACCTGTGCCTGGGTCCATGCCAGCGTCTTGGCCCGTTGGAAGGCATGGCGGTTGTGGTGCTGATCGATGAGATCGAGCAAGGCCTGCCGCGATGAAGCCACCAGCGTCCAGAATGCAACCTTGGTACTGCTGCCGGGCAAGACCTGTACCTGCTGGCGCAGCGAGAAAATGGGGTCGAGCACTGTGCCCGTTGTGTTGGACAGGGCAACATCCCGCTGCAAGGCATGGGCCGAGGCCAGGGTTCGACCCTGACCAATAAACCGGGCACGATCGGATTCATATTGAAGCGTACCGGCCAGCTGCTCCTCGACAATGATGAAGTGAGCGGCCCAGATCTCGCTGTCTTCCGGTGTTCTGGGGCGCCGGGTCGCAATCAGCGCGCCCAGCTCCGCCAGAAATTCGGTGACCACAAAGAGCTTGCTGAAGGCGGGATGCGCCCTGTCAGTTTCCGGTGTGGTCAGCACGACCTCGGCGTAAGAGGTGAGCTCGATACAGCGGGTGCTGCGACCACGGTTGTTCAGCGAGATACGTCGTACTTCGCCATCCGCTTCACCGGACACCAGGACTTCCAGTGTGGTGGTCAGGCGGTCGTGATGATGAATGAACTGTGCCCGATCCTCTGCAAAAACAACTTCCCCCTTGTGGTCGGAATTGCCCAGCGGGTGTGCACAAGGAGACCAGGTCTCACCACTGTGGACATCGTGCAAAAAGAGGAAAGAACCCCAGTGGTCCCGAGTGGCGTCCTCATACCAGCGGGTGATGGCAATGTTGCCCCAACGGCTATAGCCTGCCCCCGCACTGGTGAGCATGACGTTGTAGCGACCGTTGGAGAGCAGGTGGGTCACGGGGGCACCCAGGGTCGATGAGGACAAGCGGCGTACTGATCGCACGTCCTGTATGGTTCTGATCCGCGATGCCTTTATCTCGGCGGCGCGGGGTCTGACAATGGGCATGTCCTGCGGGATCCGCTCTTGCAGCAGTAGTTCACAAGCCTGAATGATGGGCTCTTCATGGAATCTGGCGCGCATCAGCCCCTGATGCAGGGCATTGGCGAGGGCGACGATGGTCATCCCCTGATGATGGGCCATGAAGTTGTGCACTATGGCCACATCCTGGTTATCGGGCAAACGGGACGGGGTAAAGTCCAGCGCCTCGTAAAAGCCGTAACGCCCACCGCCACCCATGGCAGCCAGCCGTTGATAGTTTTTCAAGGCAGCGCCCGGGTTGACCATGGCGGCCAAACCTGTGGCATAGGGTGCTATCACCCGGTTTTCGGCCAGTCCGCGCTTGAGGGCCAGCTGGGGAATGCCGAAGTTGGAGTATTGATAGGTGAACTCCATGTCCCGGGCGTTGAACGCCGACTCCGATATGCCCCATGGAATGCCCAGCGAGTGGCCATAGCTTATCTGCAAGTCGACGATCAGGCGGTTGGTACACTCCAGCTGAGAGCCGATAGGAGCCCGCATGACAAGGGAGGGCATCAGATACTCGAACATGGAGCCGGACCAGGAGATCAGGGCCGCGGCCTGACCCAGCGGGGTAGCAGAGCGACCCAGCTTGAACCAGTGCTTGGTCACGACATCGCCTTTGGCGATGGCGAACAGGCTGGCAAGCCTTGCCTCCGAGGCGAGCAGATCATAACAACTGTTGTCGAGCCGGTTGTCGGAGAGGGAATACCCGATGGAGAGCAGCTGGCGCTCCGGATCCAGCAAGAATGCGAAGTCCATTCCCATGGCCAGGGTGCGTGCGCGTTCGGCCAGTGCCTGCAGCCGTGGCGCAAGCGTATCGGGGAGGCTGGCGTTATCCTGGCGATGTTCGGCCACCGTCTGCCTGAGCGCCTCTGACCAGAAGATGACCTCGGCCCCCTCTTTGGGATACGCTTGCAGATCAATACGGTGGGCTGTCTCGACGCCTTGCTGCGCAAGCCGTTCGAGCTCAGCTAGCTGGCTTGTTACGGGCTGCTCGCCATAGAGCTGGCTGCAGATTGCTTTCAGGCAGGCCGTGAGCGCGTTCACCGGCTCGCTGTTTTTCACCGGGTAGGCTTGCAGGGCCTGAAGCATCAGCAGATAGGTGTCTTGCAAGCCGCTGCGTATCGAGGTGTTGTCGGCGGCTTGTTGCCAGTTTTCGCAGGTGCTCGCGACCACCAGCAGATGGCCAGCAAGATTGCCACTGTCAACGGAAGAGACATAGGCCGGCTCCAGGGTGAGCAGGCGCCGGGTATCATACCAGTTGAAGAAGTGGCCCTTGAAGCGCGGCAAGTGTTGCATCACCTCCAGGGTGGCTTCCAGCCGTTTGATGACGGCCTCGCGCCCGGCCCAGCCAAAGTCATTGGCAGCCAGGGTCGAGAGCAAATAGAGCCCCATGTTGGTGGGCGAGGTTCGATGGGCAATGACCTCTGTCGGAACCTCCTGAAAGTTGTCAGGTGGCAGCTGGTTGTCGAGATCGGTCACAAAGGTCTCGAAATAGCGCCATGTCTTGCGGGCAATCAGCCGCAGCTCTACCGCTTCCCTGGCACTGCAGGTCATCTGTTTGCTCAGATAACGGGGCCGGCTGGTCCAGTACGCCACCAGGGGGGCCAGCAGCCAGAGGGTGCCAAAAGGCAGTACCAGCGGCCAGGCGGTGGGGGCACTGAACAGCGTCATGGCGCACACTCCCATTCCCAGAACCGCACCGCTCATCATCATTTGGTAAAAGCCCAGGCAGGCCAGTCGCGGTGCGCCCGAGGTTTGAGCCGTGGTGGTCCACTCCAGCAGGTGGCGATGTGACAGGGATAACCGGAACAGAGTACGGACTATGGCATCTGTCATGCGCCAGGTCTGGTCGGCCAGAAAGGTGAGGCTGAGCAGGGTTTGCATGACGGCACGCTGCAGGCTATTGCCAATCCTGCCCACATAATGGCGCCATAAAATATCCTGTTTGCGGGGGAGTATGGTGAAGATGAGGGGCAAAAATATCGGAAGAGCAAGACAGGCAAGCAGCATCAGATCCGCCGCCACCGCCGTGCCCAACGGCAGTTGCCAGGATGCGAGAAAAGCCAGCAGGGCACTCGGTGCCAGCAGTGAACGGCAGAGGTTATCAAACATTTTCCAACGCCCTACCAGGGGCAGTGAATGCTGGCCATGTTTGCGCTGACAGATCCAGGCGAGCAGTTGCCAGTCGCCGCGTGTCCAGCGATGCTGCCGTTTGGCACTGACGTCATACCGCGATGGAAACTCTTCGACAACTTCAATATCTGAGGCCAACCCTGCGCGGGCAAAGATGCCCTCAAACAGGTCGTGGCTCAGGTGACTATTTTCCGGCACCCGCCCTTCCAGCGCGGCGGTAAAAGCATCGACGTCGTAGATGCCCTTGCCGGTGAAAGAGCCCTCCCCGAACAGATCCTGATAGATGTCCGAAACGGTGGCTGCATAGGGATCCATGCCGCCAGGCCCTGAGTAGAGCCGTTGGTAATAAGAGCCATCCTGACCCAGTGGAAGAGAAGGTGTGACGCGGGGCTGGAGAATGCCATAGCCATGGGTGACGCGCTGCTGCTTGGCATCAAAATGCGCGCAGTTGAGGGGATGCGCCATCTTGGCAATCAGGCGACTTGCGGTATCCCGCGGCAATCGGGTATCTGCATCCAGCGTGATGACATAGCGCACATTTTGGGGGACGGCAGGGGGCTGACCATCGATCACCATAAAACTGGTGTCCGTTGCCCCTCGCAGCAAACGGTTCAGCTCATAGAGCTTGCCACGCTTGCGCTCCCAGCCCATCCAGCACTCCTCGCCCGGGTTGAACTGGCGGTGGCGATGGAGCAGCAGGAAGCGATCCCCTGACGGCCCGGGGCCATATTTGCCGTTCAAGCGGGCGATGGCCTGACTGGCTTCGCTCAGCAGGGCCGCATCTTCGGGCATGTGTTCCTGGGCGGCATCCATCCCGTCGGAGAGCAGGGCAAAGCTGAGATCGCCACTGATCCCTGACAGGTGATGGATCTCCAGCTGCTCGACTTGTGCCAGCAGATCGGAGTGAGAGGTCAGCAGGGTGGGGATGACCACCATGGTGCGCAGGGATGAGGGAATGCCGTGAGTGAGATCCATGGCCGGCAGAGGCATGGGCACCAGATAAAAGCTGATGAGATAGTTGACCAGCGAGATGGCTGCCGCCTTGACCGGCAAGAAGGCAAACAGGATGAAGAGCGGCATCCAGAGGGACCATGGCTCACCGGGCTGTGCGAGCTGCTGGTAGGTGAATGTCAGCAAAAGCAGCGTCAGCAGGGTAATGATGCCGACATAGCCGCCGATCCCGAGTCGGGAATGAAACCGGTGAAGTCGAAGGCGTAAGGGGGGGCGAAAACCCAGATCGGTTTCCAGGGCGAGTCGGCCCTCGGCCATCAGGTGATAACCGGGATCCTGCACCCTGAGTTTCATGTCGTCTGGCAGGGTGTCGACATCTTGTCGGGTCGCCGACAGGACCCGCGCCGTGACATCCAGCTCATCGTGGGGGGAAGAGCGGGCCAGCAGCTCGATTGCCCGGCGATAGAGATTGCGGGTGGGAAAGTCCATCTCGGCGAAGTGGGTACTGGCTCGTAACTGCTGATCCACCAGACTCATCTTTTCAAATTGCTCGCTCCAATCGATGTTCGAGATGAATCGCATGCTGGTGATGATGTTGCGAATGGTGACGTTGGAGGCCCCCTGCCGCTGCTGTGCATGCTGGACCACTTCATCGATGGACCCCCCCTGCAGCGTCAGGCGCGCTTCCAGCCAGCCGAGTGCCGGTGTGATATCGGGATCCTGGTCACGCAGCTGTTTGACGAGTTGAGCGGCAAAAATCTCGGACAGTGGGCCTGTGGCACGGGAGGCAATGTCTTCGTTCAGCGCAGACAAGGCGCACCCTGAGGCGAGCAGGCGCGAGCAAAGGAGATCTGCATCGGCTCTGGCCTGGCGGGCCAGCGTGATCTGCTCAACCAGACGCCGCAAGTTTTCAATGAGCACGATCCTGAGGGTGATGGGGACAGCCCATAACTCACCAATGGTCAGCGGTTGCACACGCTGATAGGCCAGGATGAAACGGCTCAAGATCTCGGGGTCGAAGTGGCTGTCGTTGTGTGCAATGAAAGCCCAGGCGATGCCAAAGACTCTGGGATAACCGGCAAAGGGGCCTTCGGCCAGCTTTGGCAACTGACGGTAGTAGCTGGTGGGCAGGCTGCTGCGGATCTCGTAGATCTGGGCTTCGACCAGGTGATAGTTGTCGAGGAACCACTCGGCCGCATGGGTCAGATCGTGCCCCAGTTCGAGTTCAGCCGCATTTGCCTGATGGGCTGATGACAAGACGGCCTCGTTTTCTTTCAGGCGCAGATGCAATGATTGCACCGCCGCCGGTCTGGCGGTGACTGACTGGGCTTCTGCCAGCGTCATGGCGTGGGATTCCAGCCGCTCTATGCCGAACAACTCTTCACGAACGGGCTCCTTGTCCTGCCAAGGGTCATTGGTTGGCTTGAAGCCAAATAACCTAGCGCACCAACCATTCATGGATATCTCCCTGCTTGTTGTTACCGGACCCGGGTCCGCGTTCGTGGAACATCAATCCATCGTTGGATATGGGTAATGTCTCTCTGTTGTCGGCGGCTCGGTTGGAGCCATCGACATGCATGACTGATGAAGGGGCTAGCCTTGCCTGTCGCGCGACAGCAGACAGGCAAGGGCCCAGGTGTTGGGTAGCTAATGAACTGTTCAATGGAAGAACGGGGAAAGGTGAGTCCTGGCGGTTCTTCAAAGGCAGGTATAAATGACCTGCCGCCGGGTCTGACAGCCGTGGTGAACAAGCACCTTGTTTCACGTGAGTGCAGTCGCTGCACTGACACTATGGGGGCGCGGGGGAGTGCCGTCTGTTCGCTAACGTACGTGTTCGGGTGAGTCTTTCTGGCAAGGTTGTACCATCCAGCCGCAGGGAATGAGCGATTCGCTTGGGTTCAATTGCAAGGCGCCACCAGGCTGTCACTGACAGCGTGGTGGTCTATTGGTGGAACGCAGATGAAGGTGTGCGGGGGCTGGCGCTATGCCGATGCGATGTCGGTGTGTCTATCATGCCGGCTCGGGATCAGCCCTATCAGGTGCTGCAGGCTCTTTTGACGGGGATGGCGGCGGGTGGCGAGGCTGATGCGGGTGGTGAGCGGTTCATCGGCGATGGGGTGATAGCTGACGCCGTGGGGATGCAGCTCGCTCACAGATCGCGGGATGATGGCAACCCCGAAACCGGCCTGCACCATGCCGACGGTGGAGATCACCTGCGGGCTCTGGCTGCCGAGACGGGGACTGAAACCGGCCCGCTGGCAGCGTTGGGTGATGGCATCGTGCAGGCCCGGCCCCAGTTCGCGCGGGAACAGGATGAAGGGATCCTGCGCCAGGGCCTCGATGGCGATGGCGCCCGTGCTTGCCAGCGGGTGGTGCGGGGGGAGGGCGATCAGCATCTCCTCCTCATCGATGAGATGGTGAGTCAGCGCCGAGCTGCTGCTGCACGGCAGGCGCAGTATGGCGGCATCCAGCTCCTCGCTCATCAGGTCGCGCACCAGATTGGGCATGCTGTTCTCGATGGGATGCAGGCTCACCTCTGGCCAGGCCTGGCGAAAGTCGTGGATGAGCCGCAGCACGCTCGGGTGCAGCACAGTGGAGCCGGCAAAGCCCAGGCGCAGGGAGCCAAGCTGACCGCGGGCGATGCGCTGGGCCTTCTGCATGGCCTGCTCGGTTTGCGACAGTATGCCTTTGGCATCCTGATAGAGGCTCAGCCCCGCCTCGGTCAGCTCCACACTGCGGGTCAGCCGGTGAAACAGTGGCGTGCCCACCTCCTGTTCAAATTTGCGGATCTGCTGGCTGAGGGGCGGCTGGGCCATGCCCAGCGTCTCGGCCGCCTTGGTAAAGCTCTGCTTCTCTGCCACGGCTACCAGGTAGCGCAGGTAACGAAATTCCATATCTGGTACGTCTCGAAGCTGATGGGTTTGGATATTGGTATCAAAGTGTGATCTTGGTCACTATTGAATCCTGATTTGCCAACCTAACAGGATTGGAGGTTAAATCCAAATGGAAACCCATACACAGTGTGACTGTGCCATCGAGATCAGCCAGCAGTTTGCTCGCTGGCAAGCCCGTCAGGGTGGTGGCGAGGTCTATCAGAGCTCCTTGATGAGCGCCCTGCTGGCCGGCGTCTATGAGGGCGAGACCACCATGGCCGATCTGCTGCGCCACGGCGACTTTGGTCTTGGCACCTTCAACCGCCTCGACGGCGAGCTGATTGCGTTCGAGCGCCAGATCCATCAACTCAAGGCCGATGGCTCGGCCCGTCCGGCCCAGGCCGGGCAGAAAACCCCGTTTGCGGTGATGACTCACTTTCGACCCTGTCTGGAGCGCCGCTTCGATCACCCCCTCAGCCGCGACGAGATCCATCAGTGGATCGATCAGCTGGTAGGCACCGACAACGTCTTCGTCGCTTTTCGCCTCGATGGTCTGTTTGAGCAGGCGCAGGTACGCACAGTGCCCTGCCAGACTCCGCCCTACAAGCCCATGCTGGAGGCCATAGAGGCACAGCCTTTGTTCTCGTTCAGCCAGCGGCGCGGCACCCTGGTGGGCTTTCGCTGCCCGCCCTTCGTGCAGGGGATCAATGTGGCCGGCTATCACGAACATTTCATCACCGAAGATCGCAAGGGCGGTGGTCACATCCTCGATTACGCCATGGGCCACGGCCAGCTGCAGTTGTCTGTGGTTCAGCATCTCAACATAGAGCTGCCGCGCAACCCTGCCTTTCAACAGGCTGACCTCAATCCCGCCGATCTGGACCGCGCCATCCGCGCCGCCGAAGGCTAAGCCCTTCGCTTACAAGGAGTTATTCTCATGGAAAATCAACACTGGGGCTGTGGGGCCGAACTGGTCGTACGCCATCTGGAGGCGCAGGGCGTCAAGCAGGTATTCGGTATTCCGGGGGCCAAGATCGACCGGGTATTTGATGCCCTGGAAGATTCCCCCATCGACACCATAGTGGTGCGTCACGAGGCGAACGCCGCCTTCATGGCCGCCGCCGTGGGCCGTCTGACCGGCAAGGCCGGGGTGGCGCTGGTGACCTCGGGCCCTGGTTGCGCCAACCTGATCACAGGCCTCGCGACCGCCACCTCGGAAGGGGATGCCATGGTAGCGCTGGGGGGCGCGGTGCGACGTGCCGATGGCCTCAAGCTCACTCACCAGAGCCTGGACACCGTCAGCCTGTGCCGTCCCGTCACCAAGTTCAGCGCCCAGGTGGGAACCGGATCCGCTCTTTCAGAGGTGATGGCCAATGCCTTTCGGTCCGCCGAACTGGGTCGTCCCGGCGCGGCCTTCGTCAGCCTGCCCATGGACATCATCAACGAGCCGACCGATGGCGCCATCCTGGTGCCCAGAGCCATACCCGAACCGGGCGCCGCCGATGAGGCAGGCATAGACAGGGCGCTGAGCCTGCTGGCGCAGGCCCGCAAGCCGGTGGTGCTGCTCGGCCTGTTGGCCAGCCGGCCCGAGAATTCCCTCGCGGTGCGCGCTTTTCTCGACAAAAGCCGGTTGCCGGTGACGGGCACCTATCAGGCGGCTGGCGTGGTGGATACCCACCATTTCGATGACTTCGCCGGTCGGGTCGGGCTGTTCAACAACCAGCCGGGGGACAGGTTGCTGCAGGATGCGGATCTGGTGATCTGCATAGGTTACAGCCCCATCGAATATGACCCTGTTCTGTGGAATGGCACGGGTGAGCGGCAATTGCTGCACATTGATGCCCTGCCGGCGGAGATCGACAGCAGCTACTGCCCGGCGGTTGAGCTGGTGGGCTCCATCAGTGCCAATCTGTATTGCTTGACCAAGATGCTGCACAAGCCGCTGGCACGGGACCCCGCTATCGCGGCCTACGGGCCCAGCGTCACCAGCTGACCCAGCATGCCCAGCATCTGGGGGGCATGCCCATCCATCCGCTGCGCATCGTCAAGGAGCTGCAGGACATCATAGGGCAGGACATGACACTGTGCGTGGACATGGGCAGCTTCCACATCTGGATTGCCCGCTACCTCTACAGCTTCCGGGCGCGTCAGGTGCTTATCTCCAACGGTCAGCAGACAATGGGGGTAGCGCTGCCCTGGGCCATAGGTGCCGCCATGGTGCGGCCGGGGGAGAAGATCATCTCTGTCTCCGGCGATGGCAGCTTCATGCAGTCGAGCATGGAGCTGGAGACGGCGGTGCGGCTCAAATCCAACATAGTGCACATCATCTGGGTCGATAACGGCTACAACATGGTGGCGATGCAGGAGGAGAAAAAGTACCGCCGCAGCTCGGGGGTGAGCTTCGGGCCCATCAACTTCAAGGCCTATGCCGAGTCCTTCGGGGCGGCCGGTTTTGCGGTCACCAGTGCCGAAGACTTGCGGCCGACCCTGCGCGCCGCCATGGCGGTCGTTGGGCCTGCCGTAGTGGCCATACCGGTGGATTACAGTGACAACCATCTGCTGATGGAGCAGCTCAGGCCAGAGTTGTTGAGCTAGCGATCAAGGGGGCAGCCCGAGTTGCGCCCGGCCAATAGCAGAGCGCCCCTTGCCAATCGGCAAGGGGCGCTCTGTTGTGACCAGGAGTGATCCCCGATGGCCAAACCCGTTATGGCGTGATCGAGGGGGGGAGCACCATGGGGCCGGCGACCGTGAGGGCAGTGTCGTCCCCGCGCAGCACCCGCACGATTTCGAGGGCAAATTCGATGGCAGAGCCCGGCCCCTGGCTGGTGATCAGGCGATGAGCATCATCCGTCACGACCCGCGCCGTGCTGAGCTGGCTGGTGGGCAGTTGGGCCTGCAAGCCCGGGTGGCAGGTCACGCTGGCATCTCCCAGCAGATCATGATGCTGCAGTACCACCACGGGGGCGGCGCACATAGCCGCCCGCCAGCGGCCGAGCGCCGCCTGTTCCCTGAGCAGATCGATGGCGAGCGGCGTATCGCGGATTGCCTCGCTGCCGGGCAAGCCGCCCGGCACGACGATGGCTTCGAAGTCACGGCTGGTCAGCTCGTCGATATGATAGTCAGCGACCAGCTGTACCCCGCGGGAGGCGCGGATCTGGCGCAGACCCGCCGGACAGCAGGAGGCCAGCAGCACCTCGATGCGGGCGCGCACCAGGGTGTCGACGATGGCGACGGTTTCGATCTCTTCAGACCCCGGTGCTACCAATACCAGTACTGTCATGCTGCGCTCCTTGGTTACCGGCCACCTCGCCGGGCTCAGCTCTTCTCTTTGATGGCCTGATAGAGGCCCTGATTGACCGGCACCGCTATGCCGTGTTTGGCAGCGCAGGCCAGCAGGAAGCCGGTGATGGCCTCGATCTCTGTCTCGCGCCCCTGCTCCATATCCTGATGCATGGAGGAGTAGTTGTCGGCGGTCAACTCGACCACCGTCATGGCGCGGCGCAGCAGCTCATCGCTGCTGGTGGGCTGGCCTTCGGCCTGCATGACGTCGGCCACTTCCACGCAGATCTGTTGCAGGGCATCGGCGAAGCGAGGGCCGGCCAGCTCGCCATTTTTGAGCTTATAGAGCGCCGTCAGTGGATTGATGGCGCAGTTGATGGCGAGTTTTTGCCACTGGCGAGCCAGGATCTGCTCATCCCAACCGGCCTGACCGAGGGCGGCGGTGAGATCCTCTGCCAGGGAGGCATGAGCCCTGGCCGCTTCATTGACCGGGCCGAGCCAGGTCTCGCCCTTGCCGGTGTGGCGGAACACGAAGTGACCGCTCTGCATGGCGCCGTGGCTGGTGACGCCCGCAATGACAGGATTATGCGGAAACAGCTGCACCACCTGCTCGGCAATGCCCATGCCATTGTGCAGCAGCACTATGGGCACACCCGCCGCCAGCTTGCCTGCCAAGGGGGTCAAGGCCGACACGACTTGACCTGCCTTGGTCATCACCAGCAGGCGCTTGATCTGACCGGGCTGCTCGACGAAGCCGCGCTCGATGGCGATCAGCTGGGTCTGGCCTTCCAGCGAGGTGAAGTCGATCCCGGGGTGCAGGGTCGAACGGTGGCGATCGCGCAGCAAGACGCGGGTCGATTGGCCGCTTTGAGTCAGCAGGGAGGCGAAAACGCCACCCAGGGCGCCGCAGCCCAGCAGTGACCATTGGGGGGAGGAGGGCAGTCGGGAACTCTGTAATCCGCTTGGCATGGAGAGACTCAATCAAGGTAGGGTTGCATTCCGATCAACCATTTACCGGGGATAAGTGAAATGTCGCTTGGCGGACACTAACGGGTCTCGCCATTCCTGTGCGCAGGGGATTCTAGCAGAGCAACCCCATCGAAATCAGCAAATTTGCCGGTTTTCTGGTAGATTTGCGCCCTTATAGCGCAACATGAGGAGCCCTGACATGCCGTCATTCGATATTGTCTCTGAAGTCAAAATGAACGAGGTGTTGAACGCCGTCGATAACGCCAATCGTGAACTGGCGACCCGTTTCGATTTTCGTGGTGTTGAAGCCAGCTTCGAGCTGAACAAGGAAGAAGTAAAGCTGGAGGCCGATGCCGACTTCCAGCTCAAGCAGATGGTCGAGATCCTGCGCGCAGCCCTGCTCAAGCGCAACATCGAGAACAGCTCAATGGACGTGGGTGACAGCGTTCACTCAGGCAAGCGTTTCCACCTGAACGTCAAGTTCAAGCAGGGGATCGAGAAAGAGATCGCCAAGAAGCTGGTGAAGTTGATCAAGGATTCCAAGATCAAGGTGCAGGTCGCCATTCAGGGTGATGAAGTGCGGGTCACCGGCAAGAAGCGTGACGATCTGCAGGAAGCCATGGCGCTGGTACGTGGTGCCGAGCTGGGTCAGCCGATGCAGTTCCAGAATTTCCGCGATTGATGACGGGCGGGGAGGGTTCGGCCCTCTCCCTTGTTCGATTGCACATAGTGCGATAGCAAAAGGCTCGATGACAGAGCCATAAAAAAACCGGAGCAGCTGCTCCGGTTTTTTGTGTCCACATTACCCGTTCGATTAGAACTTGTAGGTAACGGAGAAGTAGTGGCCGAAACCAGTAGATTTGGTCAGGTCACTGTTGTTGAGGCCATAGATTTCGTTGAAGTATTTCAGACCGTAACCAACAGCGTAACGGTCGGAGTGCCAGTAGATACCGTGGAAAGTACCCAGTCCATTGGATGAATAGAAATCATCACCATGGGTATCGCGGTCAAACAGATAATCCAGATAACCTTGGTAAGATACGAAGCTACCGTTGGAGAAGGTGTAGAAAGGTTTGAACCAGTTCATGGAGAACTGATAACCGTTCCAGTCACCATCTTCAGCTGCGAAACCACTTTCGGTTGCATGGCGAGCATACAGGTTCATGCCAACTTTACCGAACCAAGGCACCTGTACATCAGTACCCAGACCGATCATGTTCTCCATCATGGAGTCATCAACGTTGTTCAGGGTAGCAATGTAGAGCTCTTGTACTGGACCGAAGGAGAGATCTTTACCGGTCAGGGCATCCAGAGAGAGACGCGGAGCGAACTTCATAAAAATATTACCCTTGTCATGCTTATCGCTGTGACGAGAGTTGAAAATATCGAATACGTCAACATAACCA
The DNA here is from genome assembly GCF_001643305.1 of Aeromonas salmonicida subsp. salmonicida. Taxonomy (GTDB): domain Bacteria; phylum Pseudomonadota; class Gammaproteobacteria; order Enterobacterales; family Aeromonadaceae; genus Aeromonas; species Aeromonas salmonicida. Next base: position 102,869 of record NZ_LSGW01000044.1, on the reverse strand, counting down.
TAGAGATCAAACATACCAGAACGACCACCAAACTCCATTTCCAGATAGGTATCGTTGTAGTTACCATCTTCGGTGAAAGTTGGACGTTGGTCGATGGTATGCATGACGTTGAACTGCATCCACTTGTAATCATTTTTGTGGATGTCACCGCTGTAGTCAGCAGCGAAGGCCGGAGTAGCGGCAGCAGCCAGCAGACCGGCAGCGATCAGAGTCTTGGTAAATTTGGCCATTTTATTGGTCTCTTGTGCGTTAGTTGAGGTTTTCCGTAGCCTGCCCACAAGGAGCGGGAGGGATTCTAGCCAAATAAGTTCATCGGAGAAACAAGCACCGGGGAACTTTATTCGGAAGTGTGAATCTAATCACCCCCAATTTCACGCAAACGCTTGCTATTTGTCCGCTTCCGAGAGCAATGTCCTTCCTCGTCTGGCAACCATGACGATCAGGATCAAGACGGGAATGCCGAGCAGGCTGGTGCCGATAAAGAAGGTGCTGTAGCCAAACTGTTCGACGAAGTGGCCGGAAAAACCTGCCAGCAGCTTGGGCATCAGCAGCATGACGGAGCTGAACAGGGCGTATTGGGTGGCGGAGAAGGCCACGTTGGTCAGGCTCGACAAATAGGTCACGAAGGCGGCAGTTGCTATGCCGGCGCTCAGGTTGTCGACCGAGATGATCAGGGTCAGCAGCTGCAGGTTGTGACCCACTTCGTTGAGCAGGGCAAACAACAGGTTGGTGCTGGCGGTGAGCAGGGCGCCGAGGAACAGGATCCGCAAGGTACCAAAGCGCATTACCAATATGCCCCCTAGGGCCGCACCCACCAGCGTCATGATGACGCCGTACACCTTGGTGATGGTGGCCACTTCTGTCTTGCTGAACTGCATGTCCACGTAGAAGCTGTTGGACATCACGCCCATCACCACGTCCGAGATGCGATAGCAGGCGATGAGCCCGAGGATCAGCATGGCCGATCCACCATAACGGCGGAAGAAATCGGCAAACGGACACCAGATGGCCTCATAGATCCAGGCACCGACCCCGGCCAGCGAGGTTGGCCAGCCATGGGAGAGCAGCAGCGCCTTGCGCGCCTCCTGCTGTTCGTTCTGACCGGCGAGATCGATATCCGGCTCATGGCAGATCAGTGTGGTGATGACGCCAAGAGACATGAGTCCCGCCATCAGCAGATAGGTGAGTCGCCAGCCGTTGTAGTCATAGCCGGTGTTGCTGCCAAGCCAGGCTGCCAGCGCCAGTGCCCCCGCACCCGCCATGATCATCGCCAGTCGATAACCTGTCATATAGGAGGCGGCCATGGCTGCCTGTAGCCGCTCCGGCGCCGACTCGATGCGATAGGCGTCGATGACGATGTCCTGAGTGGCGGAGGCGAACGCCACCAACAGGGCGAACAGGGCCAGTTGGGCCAGTTGGGTCTTGGGATCGCAGAAGGCCATGCTCACCAGTGACGCGGCAATCAGTATCTGGGAGAGCAGCATCCAGCTGCGACGTCGCCCCAGCCAGTGGGAGAGCAGTGGCAGGGGCAGTCGATCGACCAGCGGTGACCACAGCCACTTGAAGCCATAAGCCAGTGCTACCCAGCTCATGTAACCTATGTCGGTCAGGCTGACATCGGCCTCGCGCAGCCAGAACGACAGGGTGCCAAACACCAGCAGCAGCGGCAGACCGGAAGAGAAGCCCATGGCAAACAGGATGAGGACCCGAGACTCAAGATAGACGGCGAGCGAGTCTCGCCAGCTCGGTGTGCGGACAGTGTTCAAATACCTGACTCCTCTGGGAAAATTGCGCCATTTTGTCAGGTTCGGGGGGGATAGCCAAGGCAAGCCGAGCAGAGCGGACCAGGATTCAGGGGCGGGAACCCATGCAGTGGCGGGGGCAGGGGCCTTCCATGGTCAGATAATTGGCACACGCCATCAGCTGCATGCGCAGCCAGACATCGGCGATGATCTGCTGCTCATCCCACTGATGCAGGCTATGCAGCAGGAACCAGAAGACACCCTCCTGATCGGTGGCGGCTTGGGTGTTATAGGGATCGTGGGGCAAATCTTGCCAGTGGGAGAGGAGCTGCCAGCTCAAGTCTTCCAACTGCTGATAAGGGATTTCTCGTGCCAGAAAGTGACGAACCGCCCGAGCCAGCGGGACTGCGTGTTGGGTTAAGTACTGGTGGTAGATCACCGGAACCTCCTTCTCCTCGGGTGGGCCATGCCCCGGGAAACGGGGCAGGGCCAGAGTATAGAAAGGTGCGCCGGTGACCCGGGCAAAGACGCAGCGGAATGTGATCCGGCTCGCGTTATTTCTCCGCCAGCAACACCACCTTCTTCAGGATGATGGGGCTGGTGGGTACGTCGTTGGCGCGCAGAATGGAGCTGTAACCCGTCTGCACCTGGGCCAGCTTGTCCAGCACCTCCATACCCTGCACGACCTGGCCGAATACGGTATAACCGGCGCCTGCATTGGCGTTGAGGTTATTGTTGTCGGTCAGGTTGAAGTAGAACTGGCGAGTGGCGCTGTCCACGGCCTGGGTGCGGGCCATGGCGATGCTGCCGCGTTTGTTGGGCAGGCCGCCCTTGGACTCGTTGACCACGGGATCGAAGGTCGGCAGTTGCTGGAACTGCTGGTTGTAGCCGCCCCCCTGCACCACGAAATCCTGGATCACCCGGTGGAACAGGCTGCCGTCATAACTGCCGTCCGCCACGTAGCGCAGGAAGTTCTTCACCGTCTGCGGCGCCTGTTTGGATGCCAGCTCCACCACTATATTGCCGTGGTTGGTCTCCATCCTGACCTTGGGGCCGGCAAACGCCAGCGGGGCGATCAGCATGGCCAGTAACCAGAGTTTCTTCATTGTTTAGCTCTCCTTTCTCAGCTCGGCTGACCTTTGAGGTAACCACGCAGAGCGTCATCCGCCATGATCTGTTGCAGCAGGCTGCCCAATTGCTGGTTCAGGATGGATTCCAGTTCGGCCATGCTCGGCTCCCCCGGACCTTCCTTGCTGGAAGACATGTTGAACTGCTTGGTCAGCTTGCTGCCCTGGAAGTCGGCAATCACCTGCAGGCTGACGCGGGACTTGGTGACATAGGTGAAGGTCTTCTCTTCCACCGTGACGGCGGCGCTGGAGATGGCCAGGGTCAGGTTGGTGGTACCGCTGTTGCCCACTTCCAGTCCCTGACTGCGCAGCCCTTCGGCCAGTTTTTCGGCCAGCAGGTTGTTGAGCGGCTGTTCGCTGTTGACCAGCACGGCTGCCTTCTCTTTCTTCTTGATGGAGAAGACGTAGGCGGCTTCACGTTTGTCGACCCCTTCCAGGGTGATGCGGTTGCCCGAGTAGTACTGCTGATTGGAAGGAATCACCTGCGGGTTGAGCAGAGCGGTTTCCGGCCAGTGAGTCGCACAACCACCCAGCATCAGGGCGGCCAGCAGCAAGAGTGACTTTTTCATCATGGGTTTCCTTTAGCTTTCTGTTTAGCGTTTGATGGCTTTCAAAATAACGAATTTGCTGTTCGACGCAACGACTTGTGCATTGGCAAACAGGCGCTTGAGTTTGTTGTGATAATCCAGGTGACGGTTGCCTACTATCCAGAGTTCGCCCCCCTGGGGCAACACCCGGTGAGCATCGCTGAACATCTGCCAGGCGATATGATCGGTGATCGCCTGCAACTGATGGAAGGGCGGGTTGCAGAGGATCCGATCCGCCGCTCCTACTGCCACGTCATCGAGACAGTTGTTGACCATGAAGCGGGCACGGGGCAGGGCATCCGGCAGATTGTGTTCGACGTTGAGCCGCGCCGAGGCGACCGCCATATGGGATTCGTCGATGAAGGTCACCTCCACCTCGGGATCCTTCGCCAGCAGTGCCAGCCCCAGCACACCGTTGCCGCAACCGAGATCGATCACCTTGCGCGCACTGTGGACAGGCAAATTGTCCAGCATGAAGCGGGCACCTATATCCAGGCTGGTGCGGGAAAACACGTTGGCATGGTTGTGGATGAGCATGCCGGTGCCCTCCAGCGGCCAGACCGTCGGATAGGGGTTGGCCAGTTCCGGCTGCATCGCTTGCGGCTCACAATGGATCAGGCGCGCCTTCTTCCAGGCCAGCGAGGTGCGGGTTGGCCCCAGGTATTTTTCAAACAATGCCAGGGTCGAGCTGTGAATGTCCTTGGCCTTGCCGGCGGCAATGACACGAGTAGCCGGTGTGACCACCGCACGCAATGCCAGCAGTTGCTGTTCCAGCAGCGCCTGATACTTGGATACCTTGATTACTACCAGTGCCGGGGCCAAGGGCAGTGGCGCGAGCGCATCCTGCAATCTGATGGCGTGAGGATCCAGTTCGTTCTCTGCGAGGTTGGCAAGGGTCGCCCGCTCGCTGATATAGGAGTCGCTGACACAGACAGGGGCGTGAGGATGCAGGAACGCCGCCAGTGCGCCGAAGCCGTCATTCATGATGATGACGGGGCCGGCTTGTTCGAGTGGCGTCTCAGCCAAGGTATTGATCAGATACTCGTCTGCCGCATCCCAGGCTTGCAACGGATCCTGGCTCTGGCGTGGGTAGCGATACAGGGTCAGACGACAATGAGCCGTGTCGAGAAGGGTTTGCATAAGCGAGAGTCCAACGTGATTCATAAAACAGGCGCCGACGGGGCGCAAAGTGGCGCTATTCTAGCGGGGGCGGAGAATTTCACCAGTCCGGCAGCTGTGTGGGCGGGGCAAATTTGCGACCATTTTCCCACGCGGGGCAATTTCGTCATACCGCCAACTCTGGCTACAATGGCCGGACATCTATTTTGGGAGTGATGCTCGTGACCATGCAACAACAGATCGAGGCCAAGCTGGCCGCTGCCTTGTCCCCCACTCATCTGGAGGTCGTCAACGAAAGCTATATGCACAGGGTGGCACCGGGTTCCGAGAGCCACTTCAAGGTGGTGGTGGTGAGCCCGCATTTCGACGGTCACCGGTTGCTGGCCCGTCATCGTCAGGTCAATGCCGTGCTGGCCGACGAGCTGGCTGGCGCCATTCATGCACTGGCGTTGCATACCTATACGGAGCAGGAGTGGTTGCAAAGAGAACAGGCACCAAAGACGCCGAGCTGTGTCAGCAAAAATGGGCTGACCTAACATTATTGATCAATCAGTTACTTAATCCGCGACCAGTTAACAATTAACAAACGTTTTTGGGCTGCGTCTTGTGTCCGGAAGCTGGGCGCTATTCCCCTGCCCAGATATCAAATTTTCTAATCCATTTTTGAACATAAAAACCATTACCCATTTTGGGGTATTAATGGCTAACTCAACGCAGAGCCTGAGGTTTAGCGAAAAAAACGGTGCGATTAAATTTCGATGATTTTGTGATAGAGCGGGGATTTTCCCCATTTTGCATAGAAGCTGACTTGCCATAAGTGCTAAACTCAAGCGCTTTTGAATGACCCTGTATGTTGCTGATTTGTTTGTCGCTTCGACATTATCCTGCAACATGAACGGGCTCATTCAACAACTCGTCGTGATGTATTTCTCGGCGCTAACCAACCTGTCTTCCCTTAACGGTAGTGCAAGTGAGTATGATTACAATTAAAAGAGGACTGGACATCCCCGTGCTGGGTGCTCCGGAGCAAGTAATCTACGATGGCCCGGCCATCACCCGTGTTGCTACACTCGGCGAAGAGTTCGTGGGGATGCGTCCTACTATGCTTGTCAAAGTAGGTGATCGCGTCATTAAAGGTCAGGAGCTCTTCGAAGATAAGAAGAACCCTGGCGTTAAATTCACGGCCCCTGCCACCGGTGTGGTTTCAGAGATCAACCGGGGTGCCAAGCGCATTCTGCAATCCGTTGTCATCGATATCGATGGGTCCGACGAGCAGGTGACCTTTGAACACTTTGCGTCTGCCGAGCTGGCACAGCTCGCGCGCAGCAAGGTGCAGGAGATCCTGGTCGCATCAGGGCAATGGACTGCGTTGCGTACTCGCCCGTTCAGCAAGGTGCCGGCCGTGGAGTCTTCTCCCCGTGCCATTTTCGTCACCGCCATGGACACCAACCCGCTGGCTGCCAATGCCGAGCTCATCATCAAGGAACAGTCACAGGCTTTCCTCGATGGTCTGGCCGTATTGACGCGCCTGACTGATGGCGCCGTCTACGTCTGTAAAGGCGAGGCCAGCCTGCCGCACGCTTCTCTGGCGCAAGTCAAAGAAGAAGTGTTCGTCGGTCCGCATCCTGCCGGTCTGCCAGGCACCCATATCCATTTCCTGGATCCGGTCAGTGCCAAGAAGGTGCAGTGGTACATCAACTATCAGGATGTCATCGCGTACGGCAAGCTGTTCACCACTGGTCAGATCTTCACCGATAAGGTGATCGCCCTGGCTGGCCCGAACGTATTGAAGCCTCGCCTGCTGCGTACCCGTATGGGTGCCTGTATCAGCCAGTTGACCAACAACGAGCTGCGGGCGGATGAAAACCGCGTCATCTCCGGTTCCCTGCTCAGTGGTGCCAAGGTTGAAGGGGTCCATGACTACCTGGGTCGTTACCACAATCAGGTGAGCGTGCTGAGTGAAGGCCGTGAGAAAGAGTTTCTGGGATGGGTCAACCCCAGCGCCAGCAAGTTCTCCATCACCCGTACCACCCTCTCGCATTTGGTGAAGCGCAAGCTCATCAACTTCACTACCACCACCAACGGTAGTGATCGCTCCATGGTGCCTATCGGCAACTATGAGCGTGTGATGCCGCTCGACATCCTGCCGACCCTGCTGTTGCGGGATCTGGTCTCCGGTGACATCGACAACGCGCAAGCGCTCGGTTGTCTGGAGCTGGATGAGGAAGATTTGGCGCTCTGTACCTTCGTCTGCCCCGGCAAGACAGAGTACGGCCCGATCTTGCGTGAGTGCCTGACCAAGATAGAACTGGAAGGTTAAGCGATGAGTTTCAAGCAACTTCTTGAAAATATGGAACATCACTTCGAGCCGGGTGGCAAGTACGCCAAGTACTATGCCCTGTTCGAGGCGGCGTATACCCTGTTTTATACCCCCGGGTCCGTGACCCGCAACGCTGCCCACGTCCGTGATGCGATCGATCTGAAGCGCATGATGATCATGGTGTGGCTGGCCGTGTTCCCGGCCATGTTCTGGGGCATGTTCAACGTCGGCAATCAGGCGATCGCCGCTATTGCCCATCTGGGTACCGTTGCCGGTGCTGATACCTGGCAATATGCGCTGGCGCAATTGCTGGGTGCCTCGCTGGATCCAGCGGTTGCCGGTATAGGCAGCAAGATGCTGATCGGTGCAACCCACTTCCTGCCAATTTACCTGACCGTGTTCCTGGTCGGTGGTTTCTGGGAAGTGCTGTTTGCCATGGTGCGCAAGCACGAGATCAACGAAGGCTTCTTCGTGACCTCCATCCTGTTTGCGCTGATCGTGCCGCCCGCGCTGCCCCTATGGCAAGCCGCGCTGGGCATCACCTTCGGTGTGGTACTGGCCAAGGAAGTGTTCGGTGGTACCGGCAAGAACTTCCTGAACCCGGCCCTGGCGGGTCGTGCGTTCCTGTTCTTCGCCTACCCGGGCCAGATCTCCGGTGATGCTGTCTGGGTTGCCGTTGATGGCTACTCGGGCGCGACCGCGCTGAGCCAGTGGGCCCAGGGCGGCCAGATGGCGCTGATCAACGGTGCAACCGGCCAGACCATCAGCTGGATGGATGCTTTCCTTGGTAACCTGCCGGGTTCCATCGGTGAAGTATCCACCCTGATGATCCTTATCGGTGCAGCCATGATCGTCTACATGCGGATCGCCTCCTGGCGCATCATCGCAGGCGTGATGATCGGCATGGTCGCCACTTCCCTGCTGTTCAACGTCATCGGTTCCGATACCAACCCCATGTTCAACATGCCGTGGCACTGGCATCTGGTGCTGGGCGGCTTCGCCTTTGGTATGGCCTTCATGGCGACCGATCCGGTCTCCGCTGCCTTTACCAACAAGGGCAAGTGGTGGTATGGCGCCCTGATCGGCGTCATGGTTGTGCTGATACGTGTCGTGAACCCGGCGTTCCCGGAAGGCATGATGTTGGCCATTCTATTTGCCAACCTGTTTGCCCCCTTGTTTGACCATTTCGTGGCGCAGGCGAACATCAAGCGGAGGATCGCTCGTGGCGTTTAATAAAGACTCTACTGTCGGCACCCTCACCATAGTGACCGGTCTGTGTCTGGTGTGTTCCATCGTGGTCTCAGTGGTTGCTGTGGGTCTGCGTCCGGCTCAGATGGAAAACAAGGCGCTGGACAAGCAAAGCAATATTCTGTCCGTTGCCGGTGTCGATGTCAGCTCGGTGGCCAAGCGTGATCTGGCCCAACTGTACGGTGACAAGATTGAAGCGCGTCTGGTTGACCTGACTACCGGTGAATTCGTTGACGGCGATGCCGACAACTTCGACACCAAGCTGGCAGCAAAAGATCCGGCCAAGAACATTCGTCTGGCACCTGCCGACGACAAGGCTGGTTTGCGTCAAATCTCCAGACTGATCCCGGTGTTCTTCGCCAAGGATGCCGAAGGCAAGGTCGACAACATTATCCTGCCGATTTACGGCCAGGGTCTGTGGTCTACCATGTATGCCTTCGTTGCCGTGGCGGCTGATGGGGAAACCATCAAGGGCATTACCTACTATGACCACGGTGAAACCCCGGGTCTGGGCGGCGAGATCGAGAACCCGGCCTGGCAAGGCCTGTTCAAGGACAAGAAGCTGTTCGATCAGGACGGCATGCCAGCCTTGCGAGTCATCAAGGGCCATGCCCCTGAAGGTTCCGTGCATGAGATCGACGGCCTGTCTGGCGCGACTCTGACCGGTAACGGTGTACAGCACACGTTCGACTTCTGGATGGGACCCAAGGGCTTTGGTCCTTTCCTGGCCAAGATTCGTGCAGGAGAAATCAACAATGGCTGACAAGAGCGAAATGAAGAAGTTGCTGTTGACGCCTGTGCTCGGCAACAACCCCATCGCCTTGCAGGTGCTGGGTGTCTGTTCCGCGCTGGCCGTTACCAGCCAGATGAAGACGGCATTCGTGATGACGCTGGCCGTGACCGCGGTGACCGCCTTCTCCAACCTGTTCATCTCCCTGATCCGCAACCAGATCCCGAACAGCGTACGGATCATCGCCCAGATGGCGGTGATTGCCTCGCTGGTTATCGTAGTTGACCAGGTGCTCAAGGCATATGCCTATGAGATCTCCAAGCAACTGTCGGTGTTCGTGGGCCTCATCATCACCAACTGCATCGTGATGGGTCGTGCCGAAGCCTATGCCATGAAGAGCGCCCCGCTGCCCTCCTTCTTGGATGGTATCGGCAACGGTCTGGGCTACGGCGCCGTGCTGCTGACCGTAGCCACAGTGCGTGAAATCCTGGGCTCCGGCACTTGGTTCGGTATCGAGCTGCTGCCGCTGGTGAACAATGGTGGCTGGTATGTGCCTAACGGCCTGCTGCTGCTGCCGCCGAGTGCGTTCTTCATCATTGGTCTGATCATCTGGGGCGTTCGCACCAGGGATCCCAAGCAGGTGGAGGCGAAGGATTAAGGTATGGAACACTATCTGAGTCTGTTGATTCGTTCGATTTTCATCGAAAACCTGGCCCTCTCCTTCTTCCTGGGGATGTGTACCTTCCTGGCTGTGTCCAAGAAGGTCAAGACCGCCATGGGTCTGGGGATTGCTGTTATCGTGGTTCAGACCGTTGCCGTTCCGGCCAACAACCTGATCTACAACTACGTCCTCAAGGATGGCGTGCTGGTCTCCGGCCTGGATCTGAGCTTCCTGAGCTTCATCACCTTTATCGGTGTGATTGCAGCCCTGGTGCAGATCCTGGAAATGGCGCTGGACAAGTACTTCCCTGCGCTTTACAACGCGCTCGGTATCTTCCTGCCGCTCATCACAGTGAACTGCGCCATCTTCGGTGGCGTCTCCTTCATGGTGCAGCGTGACTACAACTTCGTGGAGTCTGTGGTCTATGGCGTGGGTTCGGGTGCTGGCTGGATGCTTGCCATCGTGGCGATGGCGGGGATCCGCGAGAAGATGAAGTACTCCGACGTGCCGCAAGGTCTGCGTGGACTGGGCATCACCTTCATCACCGCGGGACTCATGGCGCTGGGCTTTATGTCCTTCTCTGGTATTTCCCTGTAATCGGAAAAGGAATAATAGATGGAAATTATTCTGGGTGTGGTCATGTTCACCGTGATCCTGCTGGCTTTGGTGGCAGTCATTCTGTTCGCCAAGTCCAAGCTGGTGACCGCAGGTGACGTGACAATCAGCATCAACGGCGACCCGGCCAAGGCTGTCACCAGCCCGGCGGGTGGCAAGCTGCTCGGCGTTCTGGCCGGCAGTGGCATCTTCGTCTCCTCCGCCTGTGGTGGCGGTGGCTCCTGTGGTCAGTGCAAGGTGCGTGTAAAAGCTGGCGGCGGTGATATTCTGCCGACCGAGCTGGATCACATCAGCAAGGGTGAAGCCCGTCATGGGGAGCGTCTGGCCTGTCAGGTCACAGTGCGTTCCGACATGGATATCGAGCTGCCGGAAGAGATCTTCGGGGTGAAGAAGTGGGACTGTACTGTTATCTCCAACGATAACAAGGCCACCTTCATCAAGGAGCTCAAGCTGCAGATCCCCGATGGCGAGAGCGTCCCGTTCCGCGCCGGTGGTTATATCCAGATCGAAGCCCCTGCTCACCATGTGCAGTACAAGAACTTCGATATTCCCGAGGAGTATCGCGGGGATTGGGATCGCTTCAAGATCTTCGAACTGGAGTCCAAGGTCAACGAGCCGATCATTCGTGCTTATTCCATGGCCAACTATCCGGAAGAGTTCGGCATCATAATGCTGAACGTGCGGATCGCGACCCCGCCACCCAGCAACTGGACTGCGCCTCCCGGCCAGATGTCCTCCTATATCTTCAGCCTCAAGGCTGGCGACAAGGTGACCATCTCGGGTCCGTTTGGTGAGTTCTTCGCCAAAGACACCAATGCTGAAATGGTGTTCGTCGGTGGTGGGGCGGGTATGGCGCCGATGCGCTCCCATATTTTCGACCAGCTGCGTCGTCTGAAGACCCATCGCAAGATGAGCTTCTGGTACGGTGCCCGTTCCAAGCGCGAGATGTTCTATGTCGAAGACTTCGACATGCTGGCGGCCGAGAATGACAACTTCCAGTGGCACGTCGCCCTGTCTGATCCGCAACCGGAAGACAACTGGGATGGCTACACCGGCTTCATCCACAACGTCTTGTTCGAGAACTATCTCAAGAACCACGAGGCGCCGGAAGATTGCGAGTTCTACATGTGTGGACCTCCCGTCATGAATGCTGCCGTCATCAACATGCTGAAAAACCTCGGTGTTGAAGACGAAAACATCCTGCTGGATGACTTTGGTGGTTAATCAATGCACAGTGTTGTAAAGACCTGGCTAGCCTTAGGGCTAGCCTTTTTCTTGACGGGGTGCGGTCAGGAAACGGTCCAATCCAAGCCGGAGATCCACATCACCGGCAGCACCATGGGTACCTACTATTCCATCAAGGTGGCGGATAACGTCATCACGGATCCGGCCAAATTCCAGGCCGAGGTCGACGTCCTGCTGGAGCGGGTCAACGACCAGATGTCGACCTATCGTCCCGATTCCGAGTTGTCCCGTTTCAACCAGCACAGAAGCTCGACCCCTGTGGTGGTCTCTCGCGATACCGCCCGGGTGGTGACTGAATCCCTGCATCTGGGCCGTGAGAGCCGGGGGGCGCTTGACGTTACCGTTGGCCCCTTGGTCAATCTGTGGGGCTTCGGACCGGATGCGCGTCCGACCAGGATCCCGTCCGAGGAGCTGATCACCCAGACCCGTCAGAAGACAGGTCTGGGCAATTTGCATGTGATCACCTCCGCTGATGCCGATACGTTGCAAAAAGATATTCCGGACCTCTACGTGGATCTCTCCGCCATTGCCAAGGGCTTTGGGGTGGACAAGGTGGCCGAGTATCTGGAGTCCATGGGGTCTCGCAACTATCTGGTGGAGATCGGTGGCGAGCTGCGGATCAATGGCGTCAACGGCAAGGGGCACCCCTGGCGTGTGGCCATCGAGAAGCCGACCGCCAATGCCGGCTCGGTGCAGGAAGTGATAGTGCCGGGGGACAACGGGGTTGCCACTTCAGGCGAGTACCGCAATTACTACGAAATGGATGGCCAGCGTTTCTCCCACACTATCGATCCCATGACGGGCAAACCTATCCAGCATCGCATGGTGTCGGTGACCGTCATTCACCCTTCCTGCATGACCGCAGACGGGTTGGCGACCGTGTTCATGGTGCTCGGGCCCGAGAAGAGCCTGGCGTATGCCAAGGAGCGCGGACTGGCGATCTTCGTGATCACCAAGACGGCCGATGGTTTTGACGAAGCCTATTCAGATGCGTTCAAACAGTACCTGGTTAGAAAGTAAGGGGCACCAGCATGCAGATTTTTCTGATCACCTTCGGGGTATTTCTGGTCGTTGTAGTGGCCATGGCCATAGGTTATATCTTCCAGAAGAAGACCATTTCCGGCTCCTGTGGCGGACTGGGCACTATAGGTATCGAAAAGGAGTGCGATTGCCCGGAACCCTGTGACAACCGCAAGAAGAAGATGGCCAAGGAAGAGGCCCGTCGCAAGATGCTGACCGATAACCGGATCATCTGAGCGGGCTAGGGTTTTCGAGTTGTACTCGGGCCAAGGCTGAATGGCAGGCGGGCTGGCCTTGGGGTCAGCCCGCCTTTTCTTTGGCGGGAGGGGGATTCAGTAGTCGTATTGATGACAGGCTTTCTTTTTGAACTCGGCCTTCCAGCGCGCCAGTTCCTCCCGTGTTCCCAGCTCATCCCCTTGTTTGATGGCCTTCTCCAGTGTCTCGATGCGATCATGCAGCCAGCTGCATTCGGCGGTCGGGTGGTCCTTGGTACCGCCAAGCTGCGGCAGCAGACAGAGTCCCAGTCCTACTCCCAGCCAAAGTGCTCTCATTCCCTTCCTCCTTGTCATTTGTTGTGAGTGGTGTCTTAAGAGTCTATGCCTGTTCGGTGTTTCATGCCGATGGCAGAAACGGGCGCGCTGGGTTAGCATGGGTGAGTTAACTGTTTATTCGTACAGTGGTATGCGCAAAATCATTCACATCGACATGGACTGCTTTTATGCGGCGGTAGAGATGCGGGACAACCCGGCTCTGCGGGACGTACCGTTGGCGATAGGGGGCTCCTCCGATCGGCGGGGGGTAATCTCGACCTGCAACTATGTGGCGCGCCGTTTCGGGGTGCGCTCCGCCATGCCGAGTGGCCTGGCCAAGAAGCTCTGCCCGCCGTTCGTACTCATACCGGGACGAATGGCGGTCTACAAGGAGACCTCCCGTCAGCTGCGCGCCATCTTCCTGCGTTACACCGAGCTGGTGGAGCCGCTTTCGCTGGACGAAGCCTACCTCGATGTCACCGACAGTAATTGCTGTGGTGGCAGTGCCACCCTGATGGCGGCCGAGATCCGCCAGGCCATAGTGACCGAACTGGGGTTGACCGCTTCGGCCGGGGTGGCACCGAACAAATTTCTGGCCAAACTCGCGTCGGAGCAGCGCAAACCCGACGGCCTGTTCGTGATCCGGCCAGAGGAAGTGGATGAGTTCGTGCGCCAGCTGCCGTTGGCCAAGTTGCCGGGGATCGGACGCAAGACGGCCGAGCGGCTGGAGTCCCTGGGACTCTATTCGTGTGAGGATGCAAGAGTGCTCAGCAGTGATGAGCTGATCGCCCGGTTTGGCAAGTTGGGGGAGATGCTGACTGGCCGGATCTGGGGCCGTGATGATCAGCCGGTGCAGGCGCAGCGGATCCGTAAAACCATTGGCGTGGAGACCACGCTGGCCAGCGATGTGCTGGATGAAGCCGCCTGCTGGCAGGTACTGAGCCAGCTTATTCCCGAGCTGGAGCGTCGTTTTGCCGCTGGCTATGCCAGGGAGCAGTTGATGGGGCAGGGGATCAAGCTCAAGTTCGCCGATTTTCAGCAGACCACCGTCTATCGCCGTGGCGGCTATCAGCCCGAGCTGTTTCACGATCTGCTCCATGAGGGGCTGCTGCGGGCGCAGGGTAAACCCATTCGACTGCTCGGGCTGGTTGTGGGCCTGCCTCGTGACGGGGAAGTTAACCAGCTGAGCCTGGATTTTGCTTGATTAGGTTAAGTTTTTGTATCCAAAACCGATACACTGATCACATCTGTATGAGCTAGGAATGGTGGCATGAGTTCTCTTTCTGTTCAGGGGCGGATCACCCTGATCGCCGGTTGTTGTTTATTGGCCAGTGCTGGTGCCCTGGTTGCCTCTTCTCTTTATAGCGCCGCCCGGATGCAGGATCAGGTGCTGACCTCCACCACTGAGGAGGCGCAACGCTCGGCCGAAAACTGGATGAAGGCGATGGGATCCGAGCAGGCGGCCAAGGTTACCAGCTATCTGGATGAGGCCTATTTTCGTACCACTCTGCTGGCTCAGAGCATATTGTTCCAGCGCAAGAATGCGGCCGACAACTTTGGCTCTTCCGAGGCGCTGCGTGGTGCCGTCAATCAGCAACTGCACGATGCGGCGGCGGCTTCCGCCAACCTGCTTGGTGTCTATGCGGTGTTCGAGCCCGATCAGCTGGATGGGGAGGACAGCAACTACCACGGTTCCAGCGAGCTGGGTGCCAATGACAAGGGGCGCTTCTCCACTTACTGGGCCCGGGTCGACGGCAAGATAGAAGCTGAGGTGCAAGACGAATCCGTGCTGGCGGACGAGAGCCCCACGGCAGCAGGTGGCGTCGAGAACGACTGGTATCGTTGCAGCATTCGCAGCAAGGCGCTCTGCCTGCTCGAGCCCTACCTCGATGATGTGGGGTCGCAGAAGGTACTGATGACCTCGGTGACAGTCCCTCTGCTGGAGCAGGAGACCTTGCTCGGCATGGTCGGGGTCGATATCTCGCTGGCGACCCTGCAAAGTCTGGTCAAGGAGATGGATCAGGCGCTGTACGACGGACAGGGCAAGGTATTGCTGGTCAGTCACGAAGGGCGAGCCGCCGGGGTGGATGGGTTTGACGTCACTCTGGGCAGCCCGTTGGGGCAGCAATATCAGGCACTGGCTGGCGATCTGAAAGGCTGGATCGGCCAGGGGCAGACAATGACACGCTGGAGTCCTGACGGGACTCTGCTGCAAACCTTCGTGCCGGTCAGCATGCGCGGCACCGAGCACAAATGGGGCATCTATATCGAGCTTCCCCGCACCGTTGTGCTGGCCTCGGCCCGCCAGCTGCAAGATGAACTCTCCAACCAGGCCAATGGCAGCGTGGTCACTCAACTGGTGATTGGCGGCGTGATTTCGGTAGTTGCCTTGCTCTGCATCTGGTTGATGGCTCGTCAGATAGTCGCCCCCATTCGCGCCGTGGTGGCTCGCCTCAAGGACATAGCCACGGGGGAGGGAGACCTGACCCAGCGGATTGACCTGCATCGCGATGACGAGATTGGCGAGTTGGCCAAGTGGTTCAACAGCTTCCTCAACAAGTTGCAATCCACCATCAGTCAGGTGATCGATACCGTTGCGGGCACCCGCGCCAGTGCGGAGCAGGCGGCTCAGGTTGCCGAGCGCACCAGTGCCGGCATGCAGGCCCAGTACCAGGAGGTGGATCTGGTGGCGACTGCATTCGAGGAGCTCAGTGCCACTGCCTTGCAGGTGGCGGGCAACGCCAACTCGGCGGTGGCGGCGGCCAACCAGGCAGATACCTCGGCGCAGGAGGGCAAGTATGTGGTGGCCGATACCCAGGAGGCCATGCGCAAGTTGATGGCGGTGATCAGCGATGCCAAACCTGTGGTGGAGCGACTCGCCGCCAACAGCGACAACATCAACGACATACTGGTGGTGATCCAGGGGATCGCCGAGCAGACCAACCTGCTGGCGCTGAACGCCGCCATCGAGGCGGCGCGGGCCGGTGAACAGGGCCGTGGCTTCGCCGTGGTGGCTGACGAGGTGCGCAATCTGGCGGGGCGTACCCAGAATGCCATCGTCGAGATCCAGACTCTCATAGGGCAGCTTCAGTCCGGTACCGAGGCCGTGGTCAAGGCGATCATGACGGGTCACAGCCAGGCGGATGTGACGCTGACAAAAGTGGATCTGTCGGTCAGCGTGCTGGAGCAGATCATCCATGCGGTGGCGACCATTCATCAGATGAACGAGCAGATTGCCAGGGCGGCGCAGGAGCAGAGCGGGGTGGCGGACGAGATCAATCGCAACGTCAGCAACATTCGCGATGTGAGCCATACCATACGGGCCGAGGCGGCGACCTCCGCCGAAAATGGGCGCGAGTTGTCGGCGCTGGCGGACAAACAGCAGCAGCTGGTGGGGCAGTTCAAGGTATAGGATAAGAAAAAAGGCGCCATCCAACCGGAGGCGCCAAACACATTCAGATGACAGACTGGGTTAAATCGGTCCGATTTAAGCCCCTCTTCCCGCAGAGGAAGAAACACAACACCACAATCGCAGACCACTGACTCACAAAAATCACATGTAAACCAACATGGAAGAGAAAAAGTGAGCCATATGACAACGGATTGCGAAGCGAATTATGTTTATTCACTGGTCGACCCGCAACCGACAAATTATAATGCGGCCCATTAGAAAAACTCATCGTCGGCTGGTCTCATGTCTCGTCGTTTACCCCCGCTCAATGCCCTGAAAGCATTCGAAGCCGCGGCTCGTCACTTAAGCTTCACCCGGGCAGCGGAAGAGCTGTTTGTGACCCAGGCTGCCATCAGTCACCAGATCAAGGCGTTGGAAGAGTATCTCGGCATCAAGCTGTTTCGCCGCAAGAACCGCTCCTTGCTGTTGACTGAAGAGGGGCAGGGTTACTTCCTCGATATCAAAGACATCTTCACCTCTATCTCGGAGGCGACCGACAAGCTGCTGGCCCGCAGTGCCAAGGGGGCGCTCACCGTCAGCTTGCAGCCAAGTTTTGCCATCCAGTGGCTGGTGCCCAGACTGGTGAAGTTCAGTGAACGTCATCCGGACATAGACGTACGGATCAAGGCGGTGGACATGGACGAGGGGTCGCTGACCGACGATGTGGACGTGGCCATCTACTACGGCCGTGGCAACTGGCCTGGACTGCGTGCCGACAAGCTGCACACCGAGTACCTGATCCCTGTCTGCTCGCCGCTCTTGCTGACCGGCCCCAAGCCGCTGCGCACCCCGGATGATCTGATCCGCCACACCCTGTTGCACGATACCTCCCGCCGTGACTGGAAAGCCTGGTTTCGCCAGCTCGACATCGATGCACCCAACGTCAATCAGGGGCCCATCTTCAGTCACTCCACCATGGTGATCCAGGCGGCGATCCACGGTCAGGGGGTGGCGCTTGGTCACAGTGTGCTGGCTCAGCCAGAAATCGAAGCGGGGCGCCTTATCTGCCCGTTCGAGCAGGTGCTGGTGAGCAAGAATGCGTTCTACCTGGTATGCCAGGAGCAGCAGTCCGATCAGGGCAAGATAGTGGCCTTCCGCGACTGGATGCTGGAGCTGGTGGAGCAGGAAGAGGCTCGTCGCAGGGCACGGCTCGCCGATGCCTGATGTGATGAGAGAGGGGGCGAGTGATGCCCCCGTTCGCATTCTGCTGGCCCATGGCGCCGGGGCCTGCATGGAACACACCTTTCTTTGCGAGCTGTCACGCCTGCTGGCGGGGCCCGATATCGAGGTAGTGCGTTTCAACTTTCCCTACATGACCAAGCGGGCCCAGGATGGCAAGCGCAGGCCGCCGGACAGGCAGCCGGTATTGCTCGACCATTGGCGCCAGATGGCGCAGCTGTTCGCTCACCCAAGGCTGTTCCTGGCGGGCAAGTCCATGGGGGGACGCATGGCGGCAGAGCTGTATGGCGAAGGTGGGGACGAGATGAATGCTGCAGGATTGCTCATTCTCGGGTATCCTTTCCACCCTCCGGCCAAGCCCGACCGCTGGCGGGGCGAGGTGCTCAAGCAGATCAAGACGCCAACCCTGCTGTTGCAAGGGGAGCGCGACACCTTCGGTACGCGCGCCGAACTGGCAGATTTTCCCTTCTCACCCCACGTATCGGTCCACTGGCTGACCGATGGTGACCATGGCTTCAAACCGCGAAAAGCCAGCGGCGTGAGCGAGCAGGAGAACCTGCAGCAGGCGGCTGATCATATCAGGTGCTTCATCGCGGCGACGCTGGCACAGGGCTGACGGTCGCGAGGGAGAGAACGAGGAGGGTAAGAATGCAGATCCATCGACATTGGCTGGTACTGGCGGGTTTTTTTGGCCTGACGGCGACCATGCTGGGGGCTTATGGCGCCCACGGTCTGGCGGCGAGCGGTATTACGGCTTCGCAGCTGGCGGCGTTCAACACCGCCGTGCACTATCAGTTTTTTCACGCATTGGCCCTGCTGGTGCTGGGTTGGTGCGGTGTGCGCAGCAAGGTAATCACCTTCGCTGGCACCGCATTTTTGCTGGGGATCCTTGGATTCTGCGGCAGTATTTACGCCATGGTGCTGCTTGGCAGCAAGGGGCTGGGGCTCATTACCCCGGCCGGTGGCCTCTGTTTTATGTTGGGATGGGCGGCTCTGATATGGGCTGGCTGTCGTCTTGGAGGAAAAAATGAATAATCTGCTGCTTTATTGCCGCCCCGGTTTTGAGAAAGAGGCGGCGGCAGAGATCACCGAGCGTGCCAGTAACATGCAGTGCTACGGTTTCGCCCGGGTCAAGGACGACAGCGGTTATGTGATATTCGAGTTGTATGACGAGGAGCAGGCCGATCTGCTGGCGCGCAAGTTGCCATTCAGAGAGCTTATCTTCATCCGTCAGATGCTGGTGGTGACCCACGAGCTGAAGGATCTGGATGTGGCTGATCGGATCTCGCCCATCATAGAAGCGACCAGTGAATACACCATCTGTGGCGATCTGCGAGTTGAAACCGCCGATACCAACGAAGCGAAAGAGCTGTCGGCCTTCTGCCGCAAGTTCACAGTGCCGCTTCGTCAGGCCCTGCGCAGCAAGGAGCTGCTGACCAAGAAAGAGACGCCGCACCGTCCGGTGTTCCACGCCTTCTTCATGGCCAACGATCACCTGTTGCTGGGGTATTCCTACTCGTTCAACAACTCCGAATTCCACATGGGTATTCCCCGTCTGCGCTGCCCGCCGGATGCACCGAGCCGATCCAGCCTCAAGCTGGAAGAGGCCTTCTATGTGTTCGTACCGCGGGAAGAGTGGGACCTGCGCCTCACCTCCGGCATGAAAGCGGTCGATCTGGGCGCCTGTCCGGGTGGCTGGACCCATCAGCTGGTGCGTCGCGGCATGATGGTGACAGCGGTGGATAACGGCACCATGGCCCAGTCCCTGATGGATACCGGTCAGGTGAAGCACCTGCGTGATGATGGTTTTGTGTGGCGCCCCAGCAAGAAGAATATCTACTGGCTGGTGTGCGACATGGTGGAGAAGCCGGCGCGGGTTGTTCACATGATCGCCGACTGGTTCCGCGAGAACGACTGTCAGGAGGCCATGTTCAACCTCAAGCTGCCGATGAAGAAGCGTTACGCCGAAGCGGTACACAACATAGAGGTGTTACGCGGCCTGCTCAAGGAGGTAGACAACGCCTTCGTCATTCAGGCCAAGCAGCTCTATCACGATCGCGAAGAGATCACGGTACACGTCTACAACAAGTACTGGGTCTCCAAGCTGGAAGCCAAGGAGTGACATCCGGCCCCTTGCCGTTAGCAGAAAAAAGACCGATGGCAGCGATGCCATCGGTCTTTTGCTATCTGCGCCATGCAGCCAGTGTCAGAAGCGGTAGTCGAGACGCAGGGATGACTCGTCATCCGTGACTTTGAGCTCTATCTGCAGGGGAATGCTCTTGTCGACCGGATTGAACTGCAACTTGACCCCATCCCCTCTGAGTTTGATGGCCGTATTCATGCCAGCTGCCTTGAATTTGATCCTGGGTTTGTGGTGTTCGAAGGAGAGGCTTACGCTCTTCTCCGCCGTCAAATTCAGCTTCTGGTATGCGGTAACCTGCTGGTTGCCGTCGCTGTCCGTCATGATGTCTACCCCGAAGGAGAGCGGTTTGGGCGCCTTGAGCAGATCATTGGTATCCAGACTGGAACGCCATACCTGACTGGCGGGCTGCGACTGGGCTGCCGGAAGCTGTTTCCAGGCATTTTCGACCGGTCTGTCTACTGCCATGACGCTGCTGCTGATAAGCAACAGGGGAAAAATAGCGCGCATAATGGATCTCCTTATCCCTTATGCATTGAACATAGTAGCCAATTGACTAGGCGGGTAGCGTGCCGCGAGATAAAACAAGGGGAGCCTGAGCTCCCCTTTTGAATCAATGAATTAAGATGAATTACAAACGGTCTATGATGGATTGGGTGAACTCGCTGGTAGAGGCGGTCCCCCCGAGATCCCGGGTCACGCGATCACCGGATTCGATGGTGGCGCGCACAGCCTCACGGATGCGCTCAGCCTTGTCCTGCATGCCCAGGTATTCCAGCATCTGGATGGCGGCGAGGATCACCGAGGTCGGGTTGGCGATGTTCTTGCCTGCGATATCCGGCGCCGAGCCATGCACAGCTTCGAAGATGGCGGCTCCATCGCCGATGTTGGCACCAGGTGCCATGCCCAGACCGCCCACCAGACCGGCGCACAGATCCGAGAGGATGTCGCCAAACAGGTTGGTGGTGACCATGACATCGAACCGCTCCGGGTACATCACCAGGTTCATGCAGGCGGCATCGACAATCATCTCTTCGCTCTGGATATCCGGGTAGCGAGCGGCGACATCGCGGGCCACTTCCAGAAACAGGCCAGAGGTGGACTTGAGAATGTTGGCCTTGTGGATGATGGTCACTTTCTTGCGTCCTTCCTGGCGGGCCAGTTCGAAGGCAAACTTGACGATGCGTTCTGCCCCGTCGCGGGTAACGATGCTCATCGCCTCGGCGCTATTGTTGTCATCGCTGCGCTTCTGGCCGGCGCCCGAGTACATCCCTTCGGTGTTCTCGCGCACTGTGATGATATCGATGTTCTCGTAACGACTCTTGGTACCCTTGAAGGAGATGACGGGGCGGACGTTGGCGTAGAGGTTGAATTTTTTGCGCAGGGAGACGTTGATGGAGGTGAAGCCGCCGCCAACCGGGGTGGTGAGCGGGCCTTTCAGGCTGACCTTGTTCTTCTCGATCAGATCCAGGGTTGCCTGGGGCAGCAGCTCGCCGTGCTTCTCCAGCGCGACCAGACCGGCATCCGCATACTCGTATTCGAAGTCACAACCGGCGTGGGTCAGGATCTGGATGGCTGATTCGATGATGCTGGGGCCAATGCCGTCGCCCGGGATGACGGTAATCTTTCTTTTTGACATGAGAGGTATCCACTTCTAGGGAACAGAGGGGGAGGATTCGGCCGTTTTATACCATTTATACAACTAACCCTCCATGTTTCTTTACATTCTATCTGTTTTTGTCAACAGCAAGGGTGAGTCCCGTCATGATTGGCAGGATTGCTGGTCAATGGGGGAAGCCGGTGTCATGCCTCGCTCTCGGGTGCTGGGGGATAGCGTATTTCCCGCAAGTTGAAACCCAGGGGAATATCACGCTGCAGCCGGACCAGACGCTGGGCCAGCAGGGCATCGTCCTGATACTGGCGCAGCTTGAGCAAGGGCTTGCTGGCCTCCTCCTGTTGACAGGCCGCGAGCAGCGCCGACAGGCTGCCATATTGCTGCAGCAATTGGGTCGCCGTCTTGGGGCCTATGCCGGGCACCCCCTTGATATTGGATCCGCTGATGCCGGTCAGGGCCCAGAAATCCACCAGCTGGGCCGGGACCACGCCATATTGTTGCTCGACGAAGGCGGCATCCAACCAGCGTTTGTTGAAATAGTCCCTGATCTGGATCTGCGGGCAGATGAGCTGACAGAACCCCTTGTCGGTAGAGATGATGGTGGCCCTTGCCCCGTGCTGGGCGATGCCGCTGGCCAGGGTGGCGATGAGATCGTCCGCCTCATCGGTCTGGGAGAGCAAAGCGTCTACGCCACACTCCCAGAAGGCATCCTGCAGCGTGTTCAGACCTTCACGCAGCTCCACCGGCATGGGGGTTCGCCCCTCCTTGTAGGCCGGGTAGACCTCTTTGCGCCAGCTGTGTATCTCTCCGTCGAATACCGCTATGACATGGGTCGGCTCGCTGCCCGTCAGCAGCTTGCGGCAGGTATTGATGAGATTGGCACGGGTGGCGATGAGCGCCTGGGCCGGGGTCAGCGCCTGCTGGGCTTGCACCGCGTGCAGACGGCGGATGAGGTTGAGGGCATCGATGATAAGCAGGTGTGGCATGGGGGACTCTTGGCAGTCAGGACGCGCCATTGTAACAACTGGCAGCCTTGATGACAGTGTTCAGGTGGTGCCAGAGCGTCAGATGCTCATACAGATGGCAAAAGGAAGGGGCGCTGCTGCGCCCCTTGTGCCATGTTGTCGCTGGTCACCGGCGACTAACAGCCTTTAACGAACAATCTCGTAACAGGGGACGTATTGGGTGCCAGGCAGCTTCATGCGCTGTTGTTTGACGAAGCTCTCCAGCAGCTTGTCCATCAGGTGCATCAGCTCCTTGTCGCCGTGCAGCTTGAAGGGGCCCTTCTTCTCGATGGCGCGGATGCCCCCTTCCTTCACGTTACCGGCGACGATGCCGGAGAAGGCACGGCGCAGGTTCGCCGCCAGCAGCTGGGGCGGCTGGTTGCGGTGCAGATCCAGGCTGGCCATGTTGGCGTGATCCGGCTCGAATGGCAGCTGGAACTCGGGCTCGATCTTGAGGGACCAGTTGAAGGAGTAGGCATCGCCGACCGATTTGCGATATTCGCGAATTTTCGGCATCGCTTCCTTCATCACCCGTGCCACTTCCGGCGCATCGCCAACGATGATCCGGTAGAGGCTGGTAGCGGGTTCGCCCAGGGTAGCCTTGACGAAGTCATCGATGGCGCGGAAGTAATCGGCGCTCTCTTTCGGACCGGTCAGGATAATCGGCATGGGTTGGCGCTCGTTGGCCGGATGCATCATGATGCCGAGCAGATAGAGCAGCTCTTCGGCCGTGCCGACCCCGCCTGGGAATATGATGATGCCGTGGCCCAGACGCACGAAAGCCTCCAGCCGTTTCTCGATATCCGGCAGTATCACCAGCTCGTTGACGATGGGGTTGGGCGGCTCGGCGGCAATGATGGAGGGTTCGGTCAGACCTATGTAGCGGCCATTGCGTACCCGCTGCTTGGCGTGGCCGACGGCGCCCCCCTTCATGGGCCCCTCCATGGCACCCGGACCGCAACCGGTGCAGATGTTGAGCTCGCGCAATCCCAGCTCGCTGCCGACCTCGCGGGTGTACTGGTATTCAATGGGGTTGATGGAGTGGCCGCCCCAGCAGACCACCAGATTGGGATCCGCCCCCGGCAGGATCGCCTTGGCGTTGCGCAGTATGGCGAACACCACGTTGGTGATATGGGTGGAGCTGGTCAGGTTGACCAGTCGGTTCGACTCCAGCTGGGTCGACACATAGAGGATGTCGCGCAGCACGGAGAAGAGGTGCTCCTGAATGCCACGGATGATCTCGCCATCCACAAAGGCATGCTCGGGGGCATTGAACAGTTCGAGCTTGACCCCGCGCTCGCGCCGGATCACATGGATATCAAAGGATTTGAAACGCTCCAGTATCTCTTTGGAGCTGTCGGTATGGCTACCTGAGTTGAGCACCGCCAGCGAGCAGTTGCGAAACAGTTGATAGATATCGCTGGAAGCAGTCTGTTTGAGGCGATCCACCTCGAGTTGTGACAGCAAGTCCATGCTGCCCACAGGATTGATGTGCGTAATCATAAGTTCCCCTTTCACTCGCTTGTTATCGTTGTGCTTTTCCCTGGGGAGAAAACAGGATGCCATGTGGCATCCCTTGAATTTGATAGTAGATGTAAGCGGTAGGGCAGGGGAATAGGGGAGAAGTGCGTTTGCTGCTTTTTTAGCCGCCACTCAGCCTGGATTCAGGCCAGATTGACCTGATCCCGACCCGAGTGCTTGGAGCTGTAGAGCGCCTTGTCGGCTCGCTCGAACGCATCCGTGGTGTGATCCCCTTCCCGAAACAGGGTGGCACCGATGGAGATGGTGATCTCGACCCTGGCATCCCGAAAGCGGAACGGAATGCTCTTGATGGTCTGGCGCAGTGTCTCCAGCGGCTTCTGGTATTTGTCCGGGTTGATGTTCGGCAGCAGCACCACGAACTCCTCACCGCCAAAGCGGGCGATGAAGTCGGTATCGCGCAGGGCGCCCTGCAATGCCTTGGCCACGACCTTCAACGCCTTGTCACCGGCCATGTGGCCATAGTTGTCATTGATGTTCTTGAAGTGATCAATGTCTATGATGGCCAGACAGAGCGGAGTGTTGTAGCGCAGCCAGCGCTTGTATTCGAGTTCGAGCCGCTCGTCCAGCGCCGCCCGGTTATGCACCTGGGTCAGGCTGTCGAGGAACAATTTGTGTTTCTGGATGGTGAGCCGCTTCTTGTACTCGGCGGTCTCCTCCTTCATCAGCCGCAGCTTGGCCTCCATGGTGGAGAGGCGGGTGAGCAGGTGGCGCTCACGGGCCGCCATGGCCTCCCTGTCCTGCAAAAGCATGTTGATGGCACCCATATGGCCCGAGATGGCACCCTTGAGCTCGTCGAAGGTGTCGTGGCTGGCCAAGGTATGGTCGAGGGCCCGTAGCTCCTTGTCGATGGCCTGACGGGTATCCTGAGTGGCGCTTTGCAGGGCGCGCCCTTCGTCGAGGGATTCGGTGAAGCTGAAATGCACCGCAGAGAGGCTCTCGTTGAGGGTGCTCAGGAAAGCCTGGGAGGATTTTCGCTCCTCGCGGGTGCCCTCAATGATGAGCTCTATCACCTGCAGGCAGATCTCCGCCAGCAGCGGCGGCGTGATGCCATTGAGCAACTGGCGGCGGATATCCGCCAGACTCTCGCCAACGGCGCCGGCAAAATCCAGCTCTGTGATGAGCCGTTGCAACTCGTCGGCGATATGGGCGTGAGCCTTGGCGTCAAACGGGATCACAGGCTCAGGGGACGAGAGCTCTGTGATGGCCATGGCCTGCACGCTGGCGGCGGGAGCCGGGGTTAGCAGGGGCTGGGTCGGCAGCAGCTGGATCTTGATGGCCTGCTGGTAAAACTCCAGCAGGCGGATCACTTTCTTTTGATGGTCGCCGATGCCATAGCCATCCGGGCTTGCCAGAAACTCCTTGAGGGACTTGCGGGTATCCTCCGGGAAGCCCTTGATGGATTTGAGCTGTTTGGTGCCAAGGTCGATGGCAGCCTTGGTCAGGCTGATGGACTCTTCAAGCGCATTGCCATGTTGCTGCAACAGCTTTTCGATGACGGCGAGGTCGGCATCCAGCGAGGAGAGCGGGGGATTGCCGTCGAGTTTTTGCTTGAGCTTGGCGAGCTTGTTGTCCAGCTCCCTGTCATGGCCACGACAGGCTTGCATCAATTTACTGATGAACTGGATACTGCGGGCTCGCTCTGCATCGGAAAAAGTGACTATACCGTCTAGCTCCAGCTGCTTTTGCTGAAGGGATTCCCTGAGTCTGGCCAATTGTCCTGCTACGGCAGCGATATCATTCATTATTCAGGTCGCCCTGTTGTCATTATCGTTTTTGTGTTGGATAGCAACGGCGGTCGAACCCAGTTCCAGATCCAGTTGATTATCTATAGGGTTATTGGTTATCCGGTGCTTTCGTCCGTGAAAGTCGAAGCCAATTAACCCATTGCTTTTCATGAGAAGAATTTACTTTTACCAGTCCCTTGTCAATTGCCATCAAGCAGCATTGCCACACATCCCCATTAAAAAATGCGGCCTGTTGGCAATCGATGGCGGCAAGTTCCAGCCAGACGCTTTGCTGATATTTTTCGCTGAGCTGAATGGCTCCGGCCAGTGCCAGATAGCAGAGGTCGAACAGGCCGTTGTGATCGAGGGCGGTCGCCGCCTTGGGCAGGAAGGGGTGGCTGACGATGCCGAGGCTGATATGGCGATCCAGCGAGTGCTGGCAGGGGAAAGCGGCAAAGGCCGCGAGCAGATCCTGAGCCAGCTTGTGCAGGTCCTCCACGTGGCGCTGGGGCACCACGTAGAGCAGATGGCCTTCGCGTAAATCATAGATGCGGCCATCCTGCGGTGTCAGCTCCTTGATATAGGCGCCGAAAGCCTGCTCTATCTCGCGGCTCACCTGATAGCCGTGCTGCTCCAGGCAGTTCACTAGGAAGGGCACCCGAAACAGCAGGTAATGCAACTTGTCGTCAAATTCGCTGGTGGGCCGTTCGCTCAGATACCAGCGTTCTGATTTTTGCTGGCGTCTTGCCATCTCCCGCGGCCAGCGGCTCATCAGCCGCTGCCAGTTGGCAAGGCCGGTGCGTGGCTCGATCAAGATGGCCTCACCCAGTTGTTTGCCCTGCAGGCGTGCGACCCTGAGCTTGAGCCAGAGGGTGAAAAACAGATAGATGAACAGGGTCAGCAGCAGGCCAGTGATCACGCTCGACCAGAGGTAGCGATCCTGCTGATGCTGGCTGATATCCAGTTGTTGTTCCAGCTCCTTGATCTGCTGTTCCCGCTCCACCTGGACATAGTTGTCGCGGATCGCCTCCTGCTCCAGATCGACCTGCTGCTGGCGTACCTGCTCGCTGCGCTGGTGGAAATTCTTGTAGCTGTCCAGCGCCTGCTTGAGGTAGCCCTTCTGCTCGTAGGCCACCGAGAGCAGACGGAAGATCTCGAACTGGCGCTGGGCGTCGCCAATCTGGTTGGCCAGCGCCAGCGCATTTTCCAGCTGAAGGATGGCGATGCCCGCCTCCTTCTGCTTGAGGTGCAGCTCACCCAGCAACAGCAGGGTGTCGATCAGCGGCTCCTTGTCGTCCCCCAGTTCGTGGGACTGGCGGGCCGCCGTGAGGTAGTTGCGGGCCAGGGTCAGATTGCCGGTCTGCAGATAGGTTTTGCCTATCTCGTACTTGAGATTGGCGATGCGGGTGCGGTTATTGCCCTCGTCCAGCAGATCCAGCGCATTGAAGAAGTAGACCAGCGCCATGTTCATCTCGCCCTGATCCCGGTTGAGGCGGGCCAGCACGATCAGTGCATCGCTGAGCAGGGAGGGGTTGCCGAGGGCATGGAAGTAGTTGGCGGCCTCATTGGCATATTGCAGTGCCTTCTGTGGTTCCTGCTCCGCCTGATAGAGGTTCACTATCTGGTTCGACAGCAGACCGAGGAAGAGGGGATCCTGCAGTCCTCTCGCCTGTTGCTGGGCATCTATGTAGTCACCAAGAGAGAGCTGGGGCTGCTGGAGGGCATGGTAGAGATCGCCGCTCACAGCGCTGACCCAGGCGCTGGCCAGCGGGTTCTTGGCCTGATCTGCCCAGCGCCGTGCCTCTGCCAGCTGGCGTTTGGCCTCGTCAAACTGGTGCGCCTCTATGCTGGCGTTGGTGCGCAGCAAGCGGCTGTATACCTGCAACTGGCTCTCTTTGAGGCTGGGGGTGCTGAGCAGGGTCTCGAGTTGGCCGAGCAGAGTGGCGCTGGCGCCATGGGAGTGCTCCTGCAGATTCTGGCTGCGGATCTTCAGATAGAGGCCGTGGGCCTGCAACTCCAGCTGCTGCTCTTTGGTGGCCATGGCAATGCCTTGATCAAGCGCCTTCTGGGCCGCCTGGAACTGGCCAAGTTGCAGCAGGCATTCCCCCTTGAGCAGGTGGGCGCCTGTGGCCTGGGCTGCTGTGCCATAGCTTAGCAATGGCTCGCGATAGCCATACTCCTGGCGATTGCTGATGATTTGCTTGGGATTATTGGCTGTGCGTGTCAGGAAGGCAGAGGTGATCTGGACACATCTGGCAGGATCGGTCAGTACCAGGGTTTGGGCCTGCTGCAGATCGATAGACAATTGCTCCTTGGCCAGATCCAGATCAGGAGCCGACAGGGAGGACATCATCATTGCCAGAAAAAACAGTTGATTCATTGGATTAAGGACAGCACAGGGGTGTGGGCATGTTATCCAAGCCCCCCCCTGCACGTCCAGAGTTTACTGACAGATACGATATCCAGGGGCCTTCTCTGTCAGCCAGGACCCCAACTTTACTGCCGGATCAGCCGCAGGTTGGTGGGGGGAAGCTCCCAGTCGCTGCGAAACGGGTTGATATCCAGCCCGCCACGGCGAGTGTAGCGGGCATACACTGTCAGTTGGCTCGGGTGGCAGAGGAGCTTGAGATCGGTAAAGATGCGCTCGATGCACTGTTCATGAAATTCGTTGTGCTGGCGAAACGAGATGAGGTAGCGCAGCAGTTTTTCCCGATCCAGCCGTGGGCCGCGATAGTGGATCACCACTGAGCCCCAGTCGGGCTGGCTGGTGACCAGGCAGTTGGACTTGAGCAGGTGACTGTGCAGCGTCTCTTCCACCTCGTCGTTGCCCGCGGCCCCTTGCAGCAGATTGGCATCGAATTCATAGCAATCAACCTCTATATCCTGCTCATCGATGCACTCACCCGGCAGGGCGGCAATGTGGTGCGGAGCTTGTGCCAGGGGGAACAGCGTCACGCTCACTTCGCTGCCGGCGCAGGCACTCAGATCCTTGACCAGCATGGCTTGTACCGCCTCCAGCGAGTCGCAACGGGTCTGGTTGAAGGAGTTGAGATAGAGCTTGAACGACTTGGATTCGATGAGGTTGGCGCTCACTGCGGGCACGGACACCTCACCCACAGCCACCATGGGTTTACCCCTGGCGTTGAGCCAGGAGAGCTCGTACAGAGTCCAGACGTCGCAACCCTGGAAAGGCAACTCGCCGGTCAGGCCGAGGTCGTCGCGATTGAGGCTGCGCGGCACAGGTTGCAGCAGGGCAGGGCTGTACTGACTGATGTAGGCAGATTGCTGACCCAGGCTCAGCCCTTGCAAGGCGCTGGCACCGGCGTATTTCTCTTGTTTGCTCATTGTGTTTATGGATCCGGATGTTGAATGGGCCATTGCGCTGCAGCGTCAGGGGCGCTTACCCCTACTGGATATTGCAGTGGAGCGCCACCGGATGGTGACGTCTCATGCTTCACCTTGTCTGCTTGTGGGTTTGATGGTGCAATAGCGGACTTTGGCAGCAATTGTGGGGAATTTCGATGTCGGATCAAGTCTTGTCTGCCCTGGAACACTTTTTTTTGCGCTGGCAGCGTGATGGTGAGGCAAGGCGGGGATTGCCCCTGTGTGAGTGGGAAGCTGACTGGCGCTCCCCTTGCGAGCTGGATGAGCCCAGAGAGGGGCGGGTCGCCTGGCGCCCTCACCAGCGCCAGCAAGCGGCCGATTTTGCGGCCATGGCCAATGCGCTGGAGCTGGTGCTGCATCCTGCGGCCCAGGCGCTGTTTGGTCACTGGTTTAGTCGCCCCATCCCCTGTTCCTACAAGGGGCTGCGCCTTGAGATCATCCTGCCGTGGAACGAGGCGGATCTGAACCTGCTCAGGGAAAACCTCATCGGTCATCTGCTGATGCTGCGCAAGTTAAAGCGCACGCCATCGCTGTTCATTGCCACCACCCGCAACGAGATGACCCTGGTGTCGCTGGACAACGAGAGCGGTCAGGTATGGCTGGAGTGGCTCGATTCAGGTCGACGTCTCACCTTGGCCCCCTCGCTGCCAGCTTTCCTTGAGCGGCTGGAAACCCTGCCCCATTGATCCTGTCTCTGTGAGACGAGAAGGGCCTTGCCATCCGGCAAGGCCCTTCTGCTATCTGGACACAAGGTAGTGCCATCTCAAGGGAGGAGGCTCAATCCTTGAAGTCCCAGGAGAGGTTGGAGATCAGCCGGCAGGGATCGCACTTGAAGTCGAAGATATCGTGCAGCGGCGCTGTCAGTGCCCACTCACCGCCACAGCCCGGACAGGGGCGGTTTCTCTCTTCGGCTACGCTCAGCCCGCCGACCCGGTAGAGGTAGTAGTAAGTGGGAATGCCGCTCAGGGCCTCCAGCCGCTTGACCAGATCGCTGCCGCGCCGATGGAGGCGGCTGCCCACTTCGCCTATCTCGTGCAGTGCCGCGTGTTCGGCGATGGAGCCGTTCATCTGCAGCTGATCGCACGCCTCCCAATCCTCCTGCCACTTGATAATTTGCTTGTGATCGCCGTTGGCGACAGCAGGCAGCCGGTAGAGCGGTATGGGCGCGAAGTGGTCACCGCAGCGCAGCGGCGAGCAGGTGTGCAGGAAACTGGTGTAGAGCAGCATCCAGCTCGGCCGCTCGTCTGTGTGGCCGCAAGGGTCTGTACTGTCGGAGAGCAAATCCATCCCTTGCAGCTGGAGCTTGGGTGCGAGCAGACCCGCCTGATTGAGCTGCTGTTCAGCCAGCTTGACCTGTTCACTCTGGTTGTCCGGATGCAGGCTGTCCTGTTCGGGGCAGACCACCCGGCTGATGAACTGCCCTTCATGCATGCTGGTGGGAAACTCCCGTCCCAGGATCTGGCCCTGATAGCGCAGCATGTCCAGGTAGTTGACGATGGCCCGTTCGGCCTCACCGAGGGAGGTATCGCGATAGCACTCAAAGCAGAGTTCGAGAATATACATGGGGGCTCAGTCTGGTTGGCGTTGGAGCAGCAGGGTGGTCAGGCGATCGACTTTCTGCTCGAGTCGGTTGAGCTGCTCGCTCAACTGTTGCAGGTTGACAGTATCGGCCTGCGTGCCGGTATCGGCAGCGGCTGGCGTGCTCGCCGGGGCCGGTTCTGTGGGTTGGGGCTGCTGCTTCCACTGGCTCAGCACCTTGAGCAATTCGGCCATGGGAACGGGCTGACTGAGGCGAGCCTTGACCATGGCAGTGGAGGGAGTGATCCCCTTGGCGGCCAGTTCGTTGGCGATGCGGATGATCTCTTGGGCGGACATGGGGGCTCCTGCGCAGTAGGGCTGTGATACGGGCTTGACGGGGCACAGAGCTTAACCAAACCGCTCTCCTCTGGAAAGCGGGTGGTAAAAGAAGGGATCAGTCGGTCTGGCGCAGCAGCACATCCAGCTGGTCTATGGTTTCCGACCAGTCCGAGTCATTCCAGAGGGCATCGCGCAGGAAGCCAGCCTGGGATGGGGTCCAGAAGCTGGCTTCGGGCAGCAGGGTCTGATTGTCCAGTTTGTGTTCGTGGATGAAGCGGTGCAGGCTCAGCTCGTCATTGGGCAGGCCCAGCTGGGCGAACAGGGCAGGCAGGTCGTGGGTCAACAATTCCATCTTGATCTCTCCCGGGGGACATCCCTGAACATTATAGGTTGTGATCCGCCGCGTCTTGTTTACTGGGATGGCATGCGTCCGGGGGGATAGGGCCGCTCTGGCCTCGTATCTGGCTACCGGGGGCCTTATTGGGCGGGGATGCGATGGGGCGGCAGGTCGACGCCGACTATATGCAGTCCCTGCATGCGCAACTGTCCCTGATAATGGCTCTCGCCATCGCTGGAAAATTCAAACTCGTAATAGGTCAAGAGTCGCAGCGGCCTGTGTGCCAGCGCGCGGTGGCTGCGTGCCAGAGACAGCAGTTGCAGATCGTGATGCTGGCAGTAGCGGCGCATGTATTGCCAGGCGAGCTCCGCTTGGCGGCGCTGATGCCAGAAGGCGCCCCCGACTAGGATAAGCAGCAAGATACCGAGCATTTCACCCATCAAGGGCTCCTTGTGTGATCTGGAGTTGTCTTTGCCAGGCGGCAGCCCACCTGGCCGTTATTCCATTAACCGTTACGCCGAGGCAAACAGACGTCCGATAGCCTGACCGAGTGCATTGCTGCGCTCAGGATCACGCAATCTTGCCAGCATATCATTGCGCAGGGCCGGCAGGGTCACCAGTTCGGCAAACACCTGATTGAAGAACTGGGTCGGCTGCAGCGCCAACTGTTCCAGGAACAGGCTGAGCAGGCTTGGCTCTTTGAGGTCGGGCCAGAGGCGCCCTGCGATGGCGAGCAACAAGGCCGGGCTTGGCTGGGTTTGCAGCAGGGTCAGCAGCTTGTTGGTGCGCATCGCATTGCCGTTGCAGGAAGCCTGCGCCCGACACAGGTAGGCCAGGGTTTCGGCATTGGGCTCGGCAGTTTCCTGTTCCTTGCCGATCCGCTCGAACAGGGCACCTTGCACGGCCGGCGGCAGCGGGACATTTTCCAGGCTCTGACACAGGGCGTAGAGCGGGGCCTGGGGCAGCTTCGGCAGGGCCTTGCACACCAGCGCCAGATTGCGTTCGTCCTGCAGCCGCTCCGCCATGTCGGCAAAACCTTGCAGTCCCAACGCCTGCCAGCCCTCGTCACCCGGCGCAGCCAGATAGTGGCACAGGCCCTCATAGTAGGCGGAAGGAGCCTGTTCCAGCTGTCGAGCCAGCTTGGCATGCAGGCTGGCCATCTTGGCTTCGGCAGGACGGAAAGTATAGGGATTGTCGGCCAGTCGCTGGGCCTTCTCTTCATCCAGATCGCCGGTCAGCTTGTAGCCGAGGGTCTCGACCACTTGATCCATAAAGAGCTTGGGGCCGCTGCCGATGAGCAGGCCACGCTCATCGAGTGCAAACTTGAGAAACCAGAGATAGTGTCGGGATTCTGCCGGCTGGAAGAAATGAACGCCGAGCCAGGCATGCTGCTGCAGTGGCCAGGGATAGGGCTCTTGTTGCTGCTCTATGCGTTCGAAGGCGTCGCTCGCCAGCGGTCGCACCTGGCGACCCATGTCAAACAGTTGAAACTGGGTATCGGCCTGGGTCAGAAACTCGGTCAGCGTATTGATGGTAGACATGATGTGATCCGGCTAAGAGTGATGCGGGCCGATTATAAAGCGGTTGTATCAGATAGCCAGTGGGGGCTCCAAGGCCACCTTGTCACGAGCTGAAAAAGACGCATCAGGGGCGCTGCGGGTCAATTTGTATCAAGCGGTTGTATCAGATAGCCAGTGGGGGGCACCAAGGCCATCCTGTTACGAGCTGAAAAAGACGCATCAGGGCGCTGCTGGTCAATCTGTATCAAGTTGGCGGTACCAAGACCGCCTTGTGACAAGCTGAGAAAGGCGCAGCAGGGATGCAGCGGGTCAATCTGTATAAAGCGATTGCATCAGATAGCCAGTGGGGGACGCTGAGTCTTGCTTGCCAATGGAACATGGCAGAGGGGGAGGGGGACGGTGTATAGTAGCGCCCTTTTTTGAGGAACCCGGCCAGCCGTTATCTGCCATGCAGAGGAGCGTCAGGCCGGTATCGCAGTAAGAGGAAGAGAACGATATGAATCAATATCTGCTGGTAGCCGGCCTGCTGGGTGAACTCACTGCCGAGTTGCAGCGCCTGGGGCGCTGGCAAGACGAGCATCCTGGCAAGGAGGCTCTTGCGAGCGAGCTGCCGTTCTGTGTCGATACCCTGAGCTTCGATCAGTGGCTGCAATTCGTGCTGATCCCGCGCATGGAGCAACTTGTCATGCTGCAAGCCCCCTTGCCTACCAGCGTCTCCCTCTATCCCATGGCGAGCGAAGTTTACAAGAACGAGCTGGCCGAGATGGCGAGCCTGCTGCGTCTCATCGGTCGCTTCGATCTGCTGCTGACCGGTAAAGTGGTGGAAAAATGAGTTTGACCTTGCGCTTTCAGAGAAAAACGCAGCCGGGTGACGACGTGGTGATGCAATGAAACTGACTCTGCTCTATCAGGATGATTGGTTGGTAGCGGTCAACAAACCCTCCGGTCTGCTGGTGCACCGCAGCTGGCTCGACAAGGCCGAGACCCGGTTCGCCATGCAGATGACCCGGGATCTGATCGGGGGGCGTCATGTCTACCCCGTGCATCGCCTCGATCGCCCCACCTCGGGCGTGCTGCTGTTTGCTCTGGATCCTGCCGTTGCCCGTATCCTGACAGAGGCCTTTGCCGCCCGGCAGGTACACAAGGAGTATCTGGCGCTGGTGCGGGGCTGGGCCCCGGAGCAGGGAGTGATCGACTACCCCCTCAAGGAGCAGCTGGACAAGATCGCCGATGCCATGAGCAATCCTGATCGCCCGGCCCAGGAGGCGGTAACGGCATTTCGTTGCCTGCATCAGGTCGAACTGCCTCATGCGGTTTCCAAGAAGCACCCCACCAGTCGCTATAGTCTGGTCAAGTTGTTCCCGAAAACCGGTCGCAAGCATCAGTTGCGCCGCCATATGGAACATCTTTTCCACCCAATAGTGGGCGATACCACTCATGGTGATGGTCGCCACAATCGCTTCTTTCGTGAACACTTCGGCTGCGAACGCCTGCTGCTGGTAGCTCGTACTCTCAGCTTCGAGCACCCGATCCTCAAGGTCCCGATGCGGATCCAGGCGCCGCTGGGCCTTGATCTATTGCAGCTGTTCGCCGAGCTGGGCTGGCCTGGCAGTGAAAGTGACTACTGATCATCCCCTCTATTCCTTCACCTTGACAGGGTGTTGCCTTTGACGGCGCTGTGGCATGCTGTGAAGCCATACTCGTCAAAGGAATCCGTTATGGCTCAGATAGATCTTGTAGTGGGAACCGTCTATGGCTCAGCCATGCTGGTGGCCGAGACGCTGGCTGAACATCTGCAGCAAGTCGGACATGTATGTCAGATTTTCGATGAGGCCGTGCTGGAAGACATAGATGCCTCCCGCTTCCTGCTGCTGATCACCGCCACCACTGGGCAGGGCGATATTCCGCCCAACCTGCAACCCTTGGCCGCCGCTCTGGCGGATCGGGCTCCCTATATGAAAGGCTGGCGTTATGCCCTTATCGCCATGGGCGACAGCAGCTACGAACACTTTTGCGGTGCCGGTCGTCAGCTCGACGGTTTGTTGCAGGAGCTGGGAGCGAGTGCACTATTACCCCGCCTCGAGATAGATGCCACCGTCGATGATGAACCGGAAAAGGTGGCATTGGCCTGGCTCACCGGCTGGGAAAATAAACTCTAGGGCCATTCCCTCGTCATTTTTTATTCATCCCCGATGGGGTCGACCACGGGGATGTTTATTTCTGCATTTCATGCCTGTCAGTTGAGTCTATTTCCCACTATTCCTCCGATTATTTTCCTGTCCCCCAGTCATGTATTTGAGCATTTATTCCACTCATAGCCGACATGCAGGGAAATTAAAAGTTCCGCATTGAAAGCGATTTCAGTCATGTTTTTGTCATTGAATTGACATTTTTCATCTTAATACTCGAAGCAAATTAATTGCTGATAGCGTTTTCAAGATTTTGTTTTGGCGATTTTTTATGTTTTAAGGGTGATTTATTGCTAATGATTGGTCTTTAATCTTCATTGAACCCCCTTGGTAGTGGTGGTGGGCGATTTGTCGCCATTTTGTGAATCAGCTCATGTTTGTCTCGAAATTGGCTACCTATAATCCATCCCGGTTATCACCGAAACGTTTTTCTTGGTGATAAGAACTTGAATATCAGGATCACACTCATCTCAGCGGGAATAAGGAAAATGAAAATGAAAGCAAAGTGGCTCCCGATCGCTGCAGCAGTAACCGCAGCCCTGGCTTCCCAAGCCGCCTTCGCCGTTGATTTCCACGGCTACTTCCGTTCAGGTGTCGGTGTTTCTACCGATGGCAGCATGCAGACTGGTTTGTCTGATAATGCTAAGCAAAAGGTTGGACGTTTGGGTAATGAGGCTGACACCTATGGTGAAATCCAATTAGGTTCCGAGGTTTTCAACAAAGATGGTAAGACTTTCTATGTTGATTCCATGGTGGCAATGACCTCCAATGGCTCCAATGATTGGGAGTCTACAGAATCCAAATTCCAGTGTACCTCAGCTAATGGTACTGCATTGGATGGGTGTGAAAATAAGGAAGACGCTACCTTTGCGTTACGTCAATTTAATGTGCAAGCCAAGGGACTGCTTGGTTTCGCTCCTGAAGCTACCCTCTGGGCCGGTAAGCGTTACTACCAACGCCATGACGTCCACATATCAGACTTTTACTACTGGAACATCTCTGGTGCTGGCGCCGGTATTGAAGGCATCCAAGCTGGTCCTGGCAAGGTGTCTTTCGCTTGGGTTCGCAATGATCGTAGCGGTACCAACGATGGATGGACTTACAATGACGAAATGAACGTCAATACTCTGGACCTGCGCTATGCAGGTATTCCTTTGTGGCAAGATGGTTCACTTGAAGTCGGAGTAGATTACGCCATTGCGAACCCATCTGACGCTCAAAAAGATTCAGCTAATGCACAATACAAGAATGCAAAAGATGGTGTAATGCTCACCGCCGAGCTGACTCAAGGCATTTTGGGTGGTTTCAACAAGACCGTGCTGCAGTATGGTACTGAAGGTTACTCCAAGACGTTTGCTTTCTGGGGTGATGGTTCCTGGTACGGCGCTGAAGCCAAGGATGGGGCAGACGGTTTCCGTATCATCAACCATGGTGTGATCCCGATGGGGAACTCTTGGGAAATGGGCCACCAGCTGGTCTACGGTGTAGGCAACGATATGTGGGATACCAACGACAAGTGGGAAACCATGTCTGTTGTAGCTCGCCCGATGTACAAGTGGGATGATTTCAACAAGACCATCTTCGAAGGTGGCTACTTCAAGGACAAGAACAAGTCCACCAACGGTACTTCTGAAGAAGATGCAGGTTACAAGCTGACTCTGGCACAGGCTTGGTCTGCCGGTTCCAGCTTCTGGGCACGTCCTGAAATTCGTGTGTTTGCTTCCTATCTTGCTCAAGACAAGAAAGAGATGAAAGGTAACGCATTCAATAACGGTACTGCCGACGATACTTGGAACTTCGGTGTTCAAGCGGAAGCTTGGTGGTAAGCACCTCTTTCAGTTAAGTTAGTCACTGCCCCCGTATGGGGGCAGTTTTGTTTCGCCGGGTAACGGCAACCGGGTTATGGAGATAAGAAGAATGAAATTGGTAAAGATGTCTATCGCAGCCGTGGTTACTGCGCTGTTGGCCGGTTGTTCCGGTAGCATGGTGGTCCCCATGCAGGATCACGCATCCATTCTGAGCAATGCCGAACAGGCCAAGCAGGCACTCTCACAGGCGACCAGTTGCTGCAATGCTTTCAACGACTTCAATTATGTGGCCTTGCCGGAAGGCGATACCCTGCTGGCCCTCGACGGCAAGCAACCCAGTTTTCAGTTTGACGAGGGGATGAGCTACTTTGCGGCTTATCGCCTGCCAGCCAACACAGGCAACCTGGCCATCAAGGTCGCATCTCAGGTAAGCAAGACGGTACTGGTGCCGCAAGTGATTATGCTGGATGCCCAGTTCAAGGTGACACGGGTTCTGGGTGAGTCAGTGTTCAGCTACCAGCCAGCCCACCTGCTGAATAACGATCGGATTGAAGGCAATATCTTTGTCGATCGCAGCATGCCGGGCAACCCGGCTGCCGAAACCTATATGATTGTCTATGCCCCGGCCAGCGAGCTGGCGGGCAGTACCACCATATTGCACCCGGCGAAAGCCTTCGCCCGTGCCAACCAAACGGTTGAGCCAGCAGTGCCGGATCCCGTGATCCCGCATTCACCATGGGGGCTGGTACAGATCGAGGTGGTCGATATGGCCAAGGGGCAGGGCCTTGAGGCTGTGTTCAAACCCGAGTACGCAGACAAGGTTGCGATGAGCCAGACCGCGCCAGCAACTGCCGCAGTGGCTGCCAGTGCGGTGACGGCAACTGCGGTTGCTGCCAAACCCGTGCCCGCCATGTTGACCGAGACCGAAGCCTTCTATCAGTCCCAGATTGAGAAAGCGGTGAAAGCCGGTGATATCGACAAGGCCATGCAACTGGTCAGTGAGGCCGAGCGTGTCGGTTCAACCAAGGCTAAATCCATTTTTATTGATGCGGTCAAACGTTCGCAAAAAGGCTAGAATATTTTCTAGCCTTTAAATTGTAATATTTATTTGAGGCCTCCCTTGTTGGAGGCCTTTTTAATCGGTAGACTAAAATAGAAAAACAGCAAATGGTTACATTGAGTTACAATGTGTTTCTTTGTGTATTGATTTGATTGGTTAAAATACAATGCGAAACAGCACTTTTCATATTTGTGGCATACAATGAAAGTGCCGAAATATATTCATGATTAATCTGTAATCCCCCCCCGAAATTATCTTGTGATCTCCCCTCCAAAATTTTTATTCCCTTGTGCCTGATGGAAGAAATTTCCGATCTGCTGGGTTATATTCAGCGGGTCAAAATAAACAACCCCAATCGAATTCACGCCAATGAAAGATGATGCTGGTGATCGTCTATCAATTGGACTGAACCGTTTACGGGAAGACAATCCATTCAGGAGAATACACACATGATGAAAAATGCGTTTTCTAATCTGCAAAAGGTTGGTAAATCGCTGATGTTGCCCGTCTCCGTATTGCCAGTCGCAGGTATCCTGCTTGGTGTCGGTGCTGCAAACTTCAGTTGGTTGCCAGAAATTGTTTCCCATTTGATGGAACAGGCCGGTGGCTCGGTATTTGGCCAGATGGCCCTGTTGTTCGCGGTGGGTGTTGCCCTAGGCTTTACCAATAACGACGGTGTATCCGGTCTGTCAGCCATCGTTGGCTACGGCATCATGACCGCCACCCTGTCAGTCATGGCGCCAGTGATGGGTGTTGACAAGATCGACACGGGTGTTCTGGGCGGTATCCTCGCCGGTGGTGTCGCCGCCTGGGCGTTCAACCGTTTCTACAAGATCCAGCTGCCTGAGTACCTGGGCTTCTTCGCTGGCAAACGTGCTGTGCCCATCATCACAGGTTTCGTTTCCATCGGTCT
The DNA here is from genome assembly GCF_001643305.1 of Aeromonas salmonicida subsp. salmonicida. Lineage (GTDB taxonomy): Bacteria > Pseudomonadota > Gammaproteobacteria > Enterobacterales > Aeromonadaceae > Aeromonas > Aeromonas salmonicida. The sequence goes on along the minus strand of NZ_LSGW01000044.1, from coordinate 64,202 downwards.
GGGTGTGATCCTGTCCGTGATTTGGCCGCCAGTTGGCTCTGCCATCGGTGCCTTCTCTGACTGGGCTGCCAACCAGAACCCGGTACTGGCCTTCGGTATCTACGGTGTGGTTGAGCGCTCCCTGATCCCGTTTGGTCTGCACCACATCTGGAACGTGCCTTTCTTCTATCAGGCGGGTACCTGTGTCAACGGTGCCGGTGAAACTGTCCACGGTATCATGACCTGCTTCCTGACTGCTGATGACGCTTCCCGCGCTGCCGGTAACGGCTTCGGTCAGCTGGCTGGTGGTTACCTGTTCAAGATGTTCGGTCTGCCTGCTGCTGCGTTTGCCATTGCCCACGCTGCCAAGCCGGAAAACCGCGCCAAGATTGTTGGTATCATGGCCTCCGCTGCCCTGACCTCTTTCCTGACCGGTATCACCGAACCGATTGAATTCTCCTTCCTGTTCATCGCACCTGTACTGTACGCCATCCACGCCGTACTGGCTGGTCTGGCTTATGTGCTGACCAACATGCTGGGCGTTGTACATGGCCATACCTTCTCCAACGGCTTCATCGACTTCGTGGTTCAATCACCCCGTGCCGACAACATGCTGCTGCTGGTAGGCCTGGGTCTGGTTTACGCTGGTATCTACTACGTGGTCTTCAGCTTCGTTATCCGTGCCATGAACCTGAAAACCCCGGGTCGTGAAGACGAGACAGCTGAAGAGACTGTCAGCCAAAGCAAGGACGGCATGTCTGAAGCTCTGGTGACTGCCTTCGGTGGTAAAGAGAACATTGCCTCTCTGGATGCCTGCATCACCCGCCTGCGTGTTGGCGTGAAAGATGTGGCCAAGGTTGACCAGGCGGGTCTGAAGAAACTGGGTGCTGCCGGTGTGGTAGTCTCTGGCTCCGGCGTTCAAGCCATCTTCGGTACCAAGTCAGACAACCTGAAAACCGACATGGATATCTGGATGAAGAGCAACTAATCCTGTTGCCTGGATTTCAGAGTTCCGAAAAGGGAGGCGCAAGCCTCCCTTTTTGCTGGCCGCTCTTTGATCTGGTAAAGAGCCTGGATAAGGAATATTCAGGCATCTTGGCTTGCTGTATCGAAAAGTGCTTCAAGGGAGCAGTGCGCAGGCGTGAGGTGCCAACACCTGATATCAGCGTCATGAGCCAGTGGTGTGACATGCATTCAAGCCAAATAACAAGGGCGCCAGATGGGCGCCCTTGTTGTTGCTGGTGCTGGCTTACAGTTTTTCCAGATCCCGCTCTATTTCGCTGATCTTGTTCTGCACCACTTTTTCCAAGTGGCGCAGGTCACGCAGTATCTTCTGTTTGATATCCGGGTCTGCCTGGATATGTACGCCCTGAGTCAGGTTGTCCAGCTCATCCACCACGTACTTGAGATTGGCGTTGATCTCGGTGACATCCTTGTACTCATGAGTACCCGAGTCGACCAGCATGGTCTTGCGCTGGCGAGGGTATTTGAATTTGACACTCTTGGCGAAGAACTCGCCCTTCTGCTTCTTGAAGTAGATCTTGAGGATGTCGTGATTGGCTTCCTGGCGCAGGGTATAGCTGTCCACTGAGGTGGGTTCCTGGATCCCCAGGCTCTTCAGATTCTCGTACATCGGGCTTCCTCGGTTTGAAACGATCCTGACCAATCTATCTTAACCGAGTCGATGTGGCTTGCCTGTGACAGGGGCGCCAAAATCAAAAGGGCGCCATCAGGCGCCCTTGTTCTCAATGGTGAGAGGCATTACTCGTCAATGGAACGCAGCAGGGCATTGATGCCGACCTTTGCACGGGTCTTGGCATCTACTTTCTTGACGATGACGGCGGCGTAGAGACTGTACTTGCCACACTTGGAGGGCAGGGAGCCAGAAACGACCACTGAACCCGCCGGCACGCGGCCGTAGTGAATTTCGCCGGTTTCGCGATCATAGATGCGGGTGGACTGGCCGATGAAGACGCCCATGGAGATGACGGAACCTTCCTCGACGATAACCCCTTCAACCACTTCGGAGCGGGCACCGATGAAGCAGTTGTCTTCGATGATGGTCGGGTTGGCCTGCAACGGCTCCAGCACGCCGCCAATGCCGACGCCGCCTGAGAGGTGCACGTTCTTGCCGATTTGGGCGCAGGAGCCCACAGTGGCCCAGGTATCGACCATGGTGCCTTCATCGACGAAGGCGCCTATGTTGACGTAGGAAGGCATCAGCACAGTATTGGGGGCGATGAAGGAGCCTTTGCGAGCCGTCGCAGGCGGCACCACACGCACACCCGCTTCCTTGAACTGCTCGGCGGTGTAGTCGGAGAACTTGAGAGGAACCTTGTCGTAGTACTGGGCATCGTCGCCCTTGATGATGCCGTTGTCATTGATGCGGAAGTAGAGCAGCACCGCCTTCTTCAACCACTGGTGTACCACCCACTCGCCGGCAATCTTCTCGGCGACACGGGCCTTGCCGGCGTCCAGCAGGTCTATGGTCTGCAGGATGGCGGACTTGGTGGCGGCATCGACGGAGCCGGGAGTGATGGAATCACGGCGCTCGAAGGCCGCTTCGATGATCTGTTGCAACTCGGTCATGACAGGTTTCCTTTAAAAAATTCGGTTTGTTGTATCACACTTTTCCAATTGTTTTTAAGGGCTCAAGCCGATTTCTTCAGGAGAATGGCGATTTATTATACTCAGGTGGCCCAACCACTTGTTCTATTTGAAGAATCAGGATGAGGAAAGGCGCCTTGTGAGGCCTGTCAACGGCTCGCCGTCAGGGGCTTCATCCGCCGATTCCTGCGGGTTGAGCTGGCTCACCAGTCGATCCTCCAGCGCCAGCTGTTCGGCCTGGTTCAGCGGCTCCCCCGCCAGTGTGGTGAGGCTGAAAAAGTCCTCCACTCGCTCGCCTATGGTGGTGATTTTGGCCGCGTGCAGGGAGAGGCCACACTGCTGGAACACGGCGCCGATACGAGCCAGCAGGCCAGGGGTATCCAGTGCCGTCAGTTCCAGCAGGGTGTGACGGGTTTCGCCCTTGTGGGGCAGAAACACCACCCGGGTCGGTACGCTGAACTGACGGTGGCGCCGGGACAGCGGCTTGTTGCGCAGCACCAGCTTGCCCGGTTCCTGCAGTGCTTTCTCCAGCGCCTTTCTGATGGTGGCGGTGCGGTTGGGGCTGATGGGCTCGCCGCTGGGCTCCAGCACCACGAAGGTATCCAGCACATAGTCGCTGCGGGAATTCATGATCTGGGCATCATGGATGTTGAGGTTTTTCTGATCCAGTGCTGAGGCCACGGTGGCAAACAGATTCGGTGTGTCGCGGCAGTAGATAAAGACCTCGCTGCCACCCCGGGTCGGGTGCTTGCCGATGATCACCAGCGGTGCCGGATTGTCGCCGTGCTCGATGATCTTGCGGCAATGCCAGGCGATCTGCTCAGGGGTATGGCGCAGGAAGTAGTCGGCCTTGAAGTCGCTCCACAGCTGGTTGATGGCCTCTTCCGGCACGTCCCGCTGGGCCAGAATTTGCTTGGCCTGGCGCTGGTTCTCACAAATACGCAGTCGCATGTCGGGCGGGTTTTCCAGCCCTTGGCGCAGGGCTTTCTGGGTGGCGAAATAGAGTTCGCGCAGCAGGGTGCCTTTCCAGTCGTTCCAGAGGGTGTCGTTGGTGGCGCAGATATCGGCCACCGTCAGGCAATAGATAAGGTCGAGGTGCTGCTCGTCGCGCACCTTCTGGGCGAAGTCGGTGACCACGTCCGGGTCATAGATGTCGCGGCGCTGGGCGGTGACCGACATCAGCAGATGGTGGCGCACCAGCCAGGCCACCAGTCGGCTCTCGTAGCGATCCAGGCCATGTAGTTGGCAGAACTCCAGTGCGTCCACGGCGCCTAGCTCTGAGTGATCCCCGCGGCGCCCCTTGGCGATGTCGTGGAACAGGGCCGCTATGCTGAGCAGTTCCGGCTTGCGCAGCCGGGTAAACACCTCGTGGCAGAGCGGGTGGGTCTGGCGGCTGGCCGGATTGGGAAACTGGTGAATGTTCTTGAGCAGCCGGTGGGTGTGCTCATCGACCGTATAGGCGTGGAACATGTCGAACTGCATCTGGCCGACGATGAGGTTCCACTGGGGCAGGTAGGCCGCCAGTATGCCGTATTTGTGCATCAGGGTGAGGGGCTGGCCGATGCCGTTGGGGTGGCGCAGCAGCGCCATGAACAGGCGGCGGCAATCGGGCAAATCCTGCAGCCAGCAATTGAGTTTGCGCCTCGCCTCGCGCAGCTGGCGCAAGGTGGCGGAGTGAATGCCGGCAATCTCGGGATGCTGGGCTATCTGGTAGAAGAGCCGCAGTATGGCAGCGGGCTCACGGCCAAACAGCTCTGAGTCCACCGCATCGATGAGGCGGCCACGCAGCTGGAATTCGTCGCAGAGGCGGCGCACGTCCATGGCGGTGTTGCCGAGGATCGCCTCGTCAAACAGCTGCAGCAGCATCTCGTTGAGCTCGGAGACTCGCCGCACCGTCTGGTAGAAGCGCTTCATCATCTGCTCGACCGGGCTGTTGCCTTCCCCCTCGAACCCCAACATCTGGGCCACGGTACGCTGGCGGTCGAACAGCAGCCGGTTGTCACCCTTGTTGATGGCCATGTGCAGGGCGAAGCGCACCTTCCACAGGAAGTTCTGACAATCGAGCAGTTCACGGTACTCAGCCCGGTTGAGAAAGCCGTGGCTGGTCATCTCGAACAAGGTGGTGGCGCCGAAGTGGCGGCGGGCGACCCAGGCCAGGGTCTGAATGTCTCTCAGTCCGCCAGGGTTGCTCTTGAGGTCGGGCTCCAGCTTGTAGGCAGTGCCAAGAAATTGCTGGTGGCGCAGGGCCTGCTCTTCGCGCTTGGCCTGAAAGAACTGCTCGCTTGGCCAGAAGCGCTCGGGACGCGTGGCCAGGGTGAGCTGCTCGAAACCGGCTTTGCGGCCTGTGATGAAACGGGCCTCTATGAGGTTGGTGGCGACCGTGATGTCGGCGCGGCCCTGCTCGATGCATTCGGCCACGTTGCGTACTGCCTGACCCACCTCCAGCTTGAGATCCCACAGCAGGGTAATGAACTCACCGATGCGCAGTCCCAGTACCTCGTCCAGCTCATCCCCTTCATAGAGGATGAGCAGGTCGATGTCGGAGTGGGGATGCAACTCGCCACGGCCATAGCCGCCGACGGCTATCAGGCTGAGATCTGTCTTGTCGAAGCCAAACTTCTGCCACAGTCGGGTCAGCAGCACATCCATGTATTCGGAACGGGTCGCAACCAGCTCTATGATGTTGTCGCCGGCATCGAAACGGGCGTGCAACCAGCCGAGAAAGCGGCCCAGATACTCTTTGCAGTTCTCGCGGGTGAGCTGATCGTCGGGTAACAGATGGGGGAAAGCAGGCTGGCATCCATGGCATCTCACGCTCTTGTCGCACGCATACACAGCGGCTGATAAAAACAAACCCCGGTGCCTTCTCGCTTCGGCGCCGGGGTTTTTGATGTTAACCGTGTTTGATATAGCGGTCGATAGTGTCATCGGGGCGCAGGGTAAGCACCTCGCAGCCATCGTCGGTTACCAGCAGTGTGTGTTCCCACTGGGCGGAATCGCCGCCATCCTTGGTGGTCACTGTCCAGCCATCTTTCGGGTTGATGCGGCAGTGATATTTCTTGCTGTTGACCATGGGCTCTATGGTGAAGCACATGCCCGGTTTGAGCTCCTGCTTGCCGCCATTGCGGTAGTGCAGGATTTGCGGCTCCTCGTGGAATTCGCTGCCGATGCCGTGACCACAGTAGTCACGCACCACGGAGAAACCGGCCTTTTCGACGATGGGCTGGATCAGGGCGCCTATCTCTGTGATGCACATGCCGGGGCGCACCTGCTTGATGGCAGCGTAGAGGCTCTCCTGGGCGACCTTGCACAGCTGGCGACGCAGCGGTGTGGTCTCACCCACGATGAACATGGCGGAGGTATCGCCGTGGTAGCCATCCTTGATGACTGTGATGTCCAGGTTGATGATGTCCCCTTCGCGCAATTTCTTGTGGTTGGGGATGCCATGGCAAATCACGTCGTTCACCGAGGTGCAGATGGACTTGGGGAAGCCGTGATAGTTGAGCGGAGCCGGAATAGCCTGCTGCACGTCGACAATATAGTCGTGGCACAGGGTGTTCAGCTCATCTGTGGTGACGCCTGCCTTGACGTGGGGGGCTATCATGATCAGCACATCGGCGGCCAACTGGCCGGCAACGCGCATCTTTTCAATCTCTTCCGGTGTCTTGATTTTAATGGACATGGGATCTCTCTTGGGGCCTGACTGCGCATCCTGTCGATGCCCAACAATCAGGTAATGAAAAATAGATGCGTTTGCAATCAGGCCAAAATTTTATCCCCAACCCCCGTTTACTTCCAGTGTGATTGTCATCACAACGTCAAATCCTCTGGTCAGCATTGCGCGCAGGGATCCATTTTTAGCACTGTGGTCGGTGGTGTCCTGAGCAAAGGTATGGTATAAAGCGCGCCGGAATGGGGAACTTGCGTCCACATTTCATCACCCTTAATCAATAACACACACACATCGACACCTGTACCGGGGTGCCCCTTTGGGGTCGGTTACATGGGATGTGTGGAGGCCTAACCCCAATACAGAGGTATATAATGGCTAAAGTTTCTATGCGCGACATGCTGCAAGCCGGCGTTCACTTCGGTCACCAGACTCGTTACTGGAACCCGAAAATGAAGTCCTACATCTTCGGTGCCCGCAGCAAGGTTCACATCATCAACTTGGAAAAAACCGTTCCGATGTTTGACGATGCCATGAACTTCATCAGCTCCGTAGCTGCCAAGAAAGGCAAGGTACTGTTCGTAGGTACCAAGCGTGCCGCGTCTGAAGCCGTAAAAGATGCCGCCGGTCGTTGTGACCAGTTCTATGTCAACCACCGCTGGTTGGGTGGCATGCTGACCAACTGGAAAACCGTTCGTCAGTCCATCAAGCGTCTGAAAGATCTGGAAACCCAGAGCCAGGATGGTACCTTCGAAAAGCTGACCAAGAAAGAGGCGCTGATGCGTACTCGCGAAATGGACAAGCTCGAGAAGAGCCTGGGTGGTATCAAGAATATGGGCGGCCTGCCTGACGTGCTGTTCGTTGTCGATGCCGACCACGAGCACATTGCTATCAAAGAAGCCAACAACCTGGGTATCCCGGTAGTTTCCATCGTTGATACCAACTCCAACCCGGACGGCGTTGATTACGTCATCCCGGGTAACGACGATGCTATCCGTGCCGTACAGCTGTACCTGAATGCTGCTGCTGACACCGTACTGGAAGCTCGCGCTCAGGACATCGTTGTTCAAGCTGAACAAGATGGCTTCGTTGAAGCTGAGTAATTGATAAGGACTGTAAAGCCCTTATTAACCAAGCTGATGTAATTGGTTAGCAGGGGCCCTTGTGGCCCCTGTTTCTTGTCAATTCAAGACCGAGGATACTGGACATGGCTAACGTTACTGCCGCCCTGGTAAAAGAACTGCGCGAGCGCACCGCCGCTGGCATGATGGATTGCAAAAAAGCGCTGGAAGAAGCCGCTGGTGATATCGAGCTGGCAATCGAGAACATGCGCAAATCCGGTCAGGCCAAGGCCGCCAAGAAAGCAGGCCGTATCGCTGCTGAAGGCGTGATCTTTGCTCGTACCGAAGGCAACGTTGCCGTCATGATCGAGCTGAACAGCGAAACCGACTTCGTCGCCAAAGATGCCAGCTTCATGGCAATGGGCCAGAAGATCGCCGATATCGCTGCGACCCAGAAAATTGCTGACGTTGACGCACTGAAAGCGGCTGACTTCGGTAACGGTGAGTCCGTCGAACTGACCATCACCAACCTGATCGCCAAGATCGGTGAGAACATGAACCTGCGTCGCGTGATGCTGGTTGAAGGTGACAACCTGGGCACCTACGTTCACGGTTCCCGCATTGGTGTTATCACCAAGCTGACCGGCGGTACTGCCGAGCTGGCCAAAGATCTGGCCATGCACGTTGCTGCCAACAGCCCGCAGTTCGTCAAGCCTGAAGACGTGTCTGCTGAAGTCGTTGCCAAAGAGCGCGAAATTCAGATCGACATCGCCATCAACTCCGGCAAGCCGAAAGACATCGCCGAGAAGATGGTTGAAGGCCGTATGAAGAAGTTCACCGGTGAGGTTTCCCTGACTGGTCAGCCGTTCGTGAAGGATCCTTCCATGACCGTTGCCGAGCTGTTGAAGAAAGAAGGCGCTGACGTTGTCTCCTTCACCCGTTTCGAAGTGGGCGAAGGCATCGAGAAGCAAGAGACCGATTTCGCTGCTGAAGTAGCAGCCCAAATCGCGGCCGCTCAGAAGGCCTAATCGAACCGGTTTTTCCGTTTCCCCAGACCGCGACTTATGTCGCGGTCTTTATATGACCAGGAATCAGTGACATGAGTACCAATCCCAAGCCTGCATACAGACGTGTTCTTCTGAAGTTGAGTGGTGAAGCCCTGCAAGGATCCGAGGGTTTTGGCATTGATCCAGCTGTGCTGGAGCGGATGGCCCAAGAGATCAAGGAACTGGTTGAGTTGGGTGTTCAGGTCGGTCTGGTCATCGGTGGCGGCAACTTGTTCCGTGGTGCCGGTCTTGCCAAAGCGGGCATGAACCGCGTGGTGGGCGACCACATGGGTATGTTGGCTACCGTGATGAACGGTCTGGCCATGCGTGATGCCCTGCATCGTGCTTATGTGAATGCCCGTCTGATGTCTGCCATCTCCCTGCAGGGTGTCTGCGATTCCTATAGCTGGGCCGAGGCCATCAGCCAGCTGCGCGCCGGCAAAGTGGTGATTTTCTCTGCCGGTACCGGCAACCCCTTCTTTACCACCGATTCTGCAGCCTGCCTGCGTGGCATCGAGATCGAAGCCGATGTTGTGCTCAAGGCGACCAAGGTCGATGGCGTATTCAACGAGGATCCGGTTAAGAATCCGGACGCCGTGCTGTATCATGAGCTCAGCTACAACGAAGTGCTTGAAAAAGAGCTCAAGGTGATGGATCTTGCAGCCTTTACTCTGGCCCGTGACCACGATCTGCCGATCCGCGTGTTCAACATGAACAAACCGGGTGCATTGCGTCGGGTTATCATGGGTGAGCCTGAAGGCACGCTGATCCACCACATCGGCAAATAAGATAAATATGATAGACACGAGCCGCGTGATGGCTCGTTCGCCAAAAGGAAAACCACTGTGATCAACGAGATTAAAAACGACGCCAAGGACCGTATGGCCAAGAGCGTAGAGTCGCTCAAGACCCAGATGTCCAAGATCCGTACCGGCCGTGCTCACCCGAGCCTGCTCGACGGTATCCAGGTTGAGTATTACGGTGCTGCCACTCCTCTGAAACAGTTGGCCAACGTGGTGGCAGAAGATGCCCGCACCCTGTCCATCTCCATTTTTGACCGTTCAATGATCCAGGCGGTAGAAAAGGCCATCCTGACCTCCGATCTGGGCCTGAATCCGTCCAGCAACGGTCAGACCCTGCGTGTGCCCCTGCCGCCGCTGACCGAAGAGCGTCGCCGCGATCTGACCAAGATCGTCCGTGCTGAAGCGGAAGGTGCCCGTGTGGCCGTGCGCAACATCCGTCGTGATGCCAACGCCGATCTGAAAGCACTGCTCAAAGACAAAGAGATCTCCGAAGACGATGACCGTCGTGCCCAGGAAGAGATCCAGAAACTCACCGATTCCTTCATCAAGCTGGTGGATGACGCCCTGGCCGCGAAGGAAAAGGAGCTAATGGAAATCTAAGCCTCTGACAGGTATATTACGAGCGCCGTGTAGTGCCCCTGCACGGCGCTTTTGTCTTTGTGGGAGAAATGAATGTCGCTTTTGGCAGCGTTAGGTGATTGTGCCAATTCGTCCTTGCCTCGTCATGTGGCCATCATCATGGATGGCAACGGGCGCTGGGCTCAGAACCGTGGCAAGATGCGGGTCTATGGCCACAAGGCGGGCGTGAAGTCTGTTCGTGAGGCGGTGACGTTTGCCGCGCGCGCCAAGATAGAGGCGTTGACCCTGTTTGCGTTCTCCAGTGAGAACTGGCGCCGTCCGGAAGGGGAGGTCAGTGCCCTGATGGAACTCTTCATGACAGTGCTGGGCCGCGAGGTCAAGCAACTGCACAGCAACGGGATCCGGCTCAAGGTGATCGGCGATACCGCCCGTTTCAGCGAGCGCTTGCAGGCCAGGATCGCCAAGGCCGAGGCTTTGACTGCAGACAACAAGGGGCTGACCCTCAACATTGCTGCCAATTACGGTGGTCAGTGGGATATCGCCCAGGCGGCCCGTAAACTGGCCCGAGCCGTGGCGGCAGGCGAGCTGGATGCCGATGCTATCGATGAGTCCCTGCTGGCCGAGCAGGTCTGCATGGCTGATTTACCACCAGTGGATCTGCTGATCCGGACCGGCGGCGATCATCGCATCAGCAATTTTGTGTTATGGCAGCTCGCCTATGCCGAGCTCTATTTTACCCCGGTATTGTGGCCCGATTTCAACGAGGCCGAGTTCAGTGAGGCCGTTGCCTCTTTCGTTGCCCGCGAGCGTCGCTTCGGGTGTACGGGTGAACAGATACGGGAATTGATCGCCGAGCATCAGACCGGCTAAATCCCCTCCCAAGAGAGAGGTTTCTTTTGCTAAAACAACGAATTATTACCGCATTACTGCTTGTTCCCCTGGTATTGGGAGCGCTATTTTTCCTGCCGTTGAAATTCTTTGCCCTGTTGGCAGCTCTGGTGTTTCTGTTGGCCAGCCGCGAGTGGAGTGGCTTCGTCTCTGCCCAGCCGCAGCAATGGTTGCCGCTGGTGTTTTGTCTGTTGCTCGGTGCCAGCCTGTTCTGGCTGCCGGTCGATCAGCTCTGGACTCCCCATCTGCATCCGCTGGTGATAGGCGTGCTCTGGACCGCCGTCAGTTGGTGGCTGCTGGGGCTGCTGCTGGTATTGCGCTATCCCCGGAGCGCCAGGCTGTGGAAAGAGTCCATCTGGCTCAAATCCCTGTTTGGTCTGGTGACCCTGGTGCCCTTCTTCTGGTCCTTGGTGGCCATTCGTGGCTACAACTTCTATCACGACCCCATGATGGGGGCCTGGATTTTGTTGTTCGTCATGGGGCTGGTCTGGGCGGCAGATTCTGGCGCGTATTTTTTCGGCAAGGCCTTTGGCAAACACAAGCTGGCGCCGGCCGTCAGCCCGGGTAAAACCATCGAAGGCATGTGCGGTGGCCTCTTTACCGCCAGCCTGCTGGCGGTCGGTGTGACCTGGTTCATGGGCTTTGTACCCGCGAAGATGGCGATAGTGCTGTTCTGCTCCTTGCTGGCCGTGCTGGCTTCCGTGCTCGGCGATCTCACCGAGAGCATGTTCAAGCGGGAGGCTGGCATCAAGGATTCTGGCACTCTATTGCCCGGTCATGGTGGTATCCTCGACCGGATCGACAGCTTGACCGCGGCCCTGCCAGTCTTCCTGCTCAGTTATCTGTTACTCAGTCAGGAGTTCTGATGCACATCTTGCTGATGGTTTTGAGAGCTTCCGGCTCCATTGGTTTGTTACTCAAGCAGGAGTTCTGATGCATAACCTGGTGATCCTGGGGGCTTCCGGCTCCATCGGGCAGAGCACCCTCAAGGTGCTGCGCCGCAATCCCGGGCGCTGGCAAGTACTGGCGCTCACCGCCGCTCGCAGCGTGGATGCCATGGTGCGGGACTGTCTCGAGTTTTCCCCCCGTTTCGCCGTTATGGTGGATGAGGCTGCCGCGACCGCACTGGCGGGCCAGCTCAAGACCCACGGTAGCGCGACGCGGGTACTGTCCGGTCAGGCTGCCCTGTGCGAGGTGGCGGCTCACCCCGATGCACACAGCGTGATGGCGGCCATCGTCGGTGCGGCGGGTCTGGCACCGACCATGGCCGCAGTGCGTGCCGGCAAGCGGATCCTGCTGGCCAACAAGGAGGCGCTGGTGATGTCCGGGGCCTTCTTCATGGAGGCGGTGCGCGAGCATGGCGCCGAGCTGCTGCCCATCGACAGCGAACACAATGCGATTTTTCAGTGCCTGCCCGAAGCCATTCAGCGCCAGCCCGGCTACTGCGATCTGGCAGGGGCGGGCATCAGCAGGATACTGCTGACCGGCTCAGGCGGTCCGTTTCGTTATACCGATATCAATGCGCTGGCACAGGTCACGCCGGCCCAGGCCATCGCCCACCCGAACTGGTCCATGGGGGCCAAGATCTCGGTCGACTCCGCCACCATGATCAACAAGGGGCTGGAGTACATAGAGGCGCGCTGGCTGTTCAACGCCGCGCCCGAGCAGATCCAGGTGGTGATCCATCCCCAGTCAGTGATCCACTCCATGGTGCAGTACAAGGACGGCTCAGTGATGGCCCAGCTTGGCAATCCGGACATGTGTACCCCCATAGCGCACGCCCTGGCCTATCCGGCTCGAGTTGAGTCCGGAGTGGAACCTTTGGATTTCTTCAGTGTCGGAGAGTTCAGCTTTATCCGGCCCGATTATGAGCGTTATCCCTGCCTGGCACTGGCCATGAGTGCCTGTCAGCAAGGGCAGGCGGCGACCACGGCGCTCAATGCTGCCAATGAAGAGGCCGTTGCGGCTTTCCTTGCAGAGCGGATCGGTTTTATGGATATTGCCAGAGTCAATGAGGCCACCATGGTGGCGCTGGGGAGTTCCCCTGTGGGTTCGCTGGATGATTTGATTGCGCTGGATGGTGCGGCCCGTGCCCGTGCTCACAATTTGATTGAGGAGCTTAGCTAATGAGTGGTATTTCGTGGCATTGTGCTGCCTTTATCGTTGCCTTTGGGTACCGGACCATGCATGAAATCGAGGTAACTGGCTGATGAGTGCTGCGCTGTGGAATGACAAACCTGCCTTTGTTACTGCCTCCTTCGGTGATTCGAATGGGTGTGATCTCGAGGTGATCGGCTGATGGGCGGCGTGCTGTGGAATATTGGTGCCTTTATCATCGCCCTCGGATTGCTGGTTGCGGTTCATGAATTCGGCCACTTCTGGGTGGCACGCCGTTGCGGCGTCAAGGTCGAGCGTTTCTCCATCGGGTTTGGCAAGGCTATTTGGCGCCGAATGGGTAAGGATGGCACCGAATATGTGCTGGCACTGATCCCGCTCGGCGGTTACGTCAAGATGCTGGATGGTCGGGTCGATGAGCTCAAACCCGGCGATGAGCAATTTGCTTTCAATCACAAGAGTGTCTGGGCGCGGATGGCCATAGTGGCGGCGGGCCCCATGGCGAACTTCGTGTTTGCCCTGTTTGCCCTCTGGCTGATGTTCATGATCGGTGTCCCTGCCGTCAAACCCGTGGTGGGGGAGGTGCGTCCCGCTTCCATAGTGGCGGCGGCCGGGATTGAACCCGGCATGGAGATCGTCGGTGTCGGCGACAAGGCGACCGGTGACTGGGAGAGCGTGACCTATGCCCTCATCAGCCACCTGGGTGATGATGCCGTCCAGCTCAAGCTGAAAGCGGCCAACACCAGTTATGCGGTGGACAAGACTCTCGTGCTGGAGGATTGGACGTTCGATCCGGACAAAGAGTCCCCCGTCGGCAGCCTGGGGATAGTGCCCCTCGGCGGCAAGGTACTGCCCGTGGTCGAGGCCATAGTACCTGCGAGCGTCAGTGAGAAGGCCGGTATCCTGGTCGGCGATCGCATCAAGCGGATGGGCGAGCAGGAGGTCACCGAGTGGGCCCAGTTCGTGCACCAGGTCCAGCAGTCCCCCGAGCAGCCATTGCAGGTCGTGGTGGAGCGGGCAGGCAGTGAACTGACCCTGACCCTGACTCCGGATGTGAAAAAAGTGCGTGGCCAGCTGGTCGGTTTTGTCGGCTTGTCACCGCAATTGGTTCCATTACCGGATGAGTATCGAATTCTGTTACAGTATGGGCCTTTGCAGGCCCTGTGGCAGGGAGCCCAGAAGACCTGGAGCCTGACCACGCTGACCTTTGACATGATTGGCAAGCTGATTGGTGGCATCGTCTCCCTGGATAACCTGAGCGGTCCCATCTCCATTGCCAAGGGGGCAGGCAGCAGTGCCGATTACGGTCTGGTCTATTTCCTCGGCTTTCTGGCGCTGATCAGCGTCAACCTGGGGATCATCAACCTGTTTCCCCTGCCTGTGCTGGACGGTGGCCATCTGGTCTACTTCCTCATCGAGGCAGTCACCGGCAAGCCGGTATCAGACAAAATTCAGGAAGTGGGTTTCAGGATCGGCGCCGCCATTCTGATGTTACTGATGGGCATTGCGCTATTTAATGATTTCGCTCGCCTCTGAGGCCAGAGCATCAACAAGGACACACAAGAACAAAATGGCTGTTAAAAAAGCATTGGTGTTGAGTTGCCTGCTGGGTGCCAGTTTCCTGGCCCAGGCGGCCCCTGCCTCTTTTGTGGTGCAAGATATTCAGGTCGACGGCTTACAGCGTGTAACGCTGGGTGCCGCCCTGTTGAACCTGCCGATCCGGGTTGGCGACACCGTCGATTCCGTGACCCTGGCCAACGCCATCAAAAAGCTCTACTCCTCCGGTAACTTCGAGGATGTGAAGGTTTACCGTGACGGCCAGGTGTTGCAAGTGGCGATCAAGGAGCGGCCGACCATCTCCAGCATCGAATTTTCAGGCAACAAGGATATCAAGGAAGAGCAGCTGACCCAGAGCCTGGAGTCCTCCGGCATTCGGGTGGGTGATCCGCTGGATCGTACCGTGCTGAGCTCCCTCGAGAAGGGTCTGGAAGATTTCTACTATGGCGTGGGCAAATACTCCGCCAAGGTCAAGGCCATCGTCACCCCGCTGCCGCGCAACCGGGTCGACCTCAAGTTCACCTTCGTGGAAGGGGAAGCGGCCAAGATCCAGCAGATCAACATAGTCGGCAACAATGTGTTCCCGGAAGAGAAACTGCTGGCCCAGCTCTCCCTCAAGGACGATGTGCCCTGGTGGAACTTCACCGGTGACCAGCGTTACCAGAAACAGAAACTGGCCGGCGACATCGAAACCCTGCGCTCTTACTACATGGACCGCGGTTATATCCGCTTCGCCCAGGAGTCGACCCAGGTCTCCATGACCCCTGACAAGAAGGGTGTCTACGTGACCCTGAACGTCAAGGAAGGGGATCAGTACAAGGTCTCCGGCGTCCAGCTCAAGGGCGATTTGATCGACCGTGGTGGCGAGATGAAGGGCCTGATCCCCATAGAGGCAGGCAGCACCTACTCCGCCAGTCAGGTAACCCATACCGAAGAGGTGCTCTCCAAGTTCCTCGGTCGTTACGGCTATGCCTACCCGAAAGTGGTCACCTTCCCCCAGGTCAACGACGAAACCAAGGAAGTGGAGCTGATCGTCAACATAGAGCCGGGTCCCCGTGTCTATGTGCGCAACATCAACTTCAGCGGCAACGTTACCACCCAGGATGAAGTGCTGCGCCGCGAAATGCGTCAGATGGAAGGCACCTGGCTCTCCTCCGACAGCGTCGAGCAGTCCAAGACCCGTCTCAACCGTCTCGGCTTCTTTGAAACCGCGGAAGTGGACACCAAGCGGGTTCCGGGCAGCGATGACCAGGTTGATCTCGACTTCAAGGTCAAGGAGCAGCCAGCTGGCTCCATCAACGCCGGTGTGGGTTATGGTACCGAATCGGGCCTGAGCCTGCAGGCAGGCCTGCAGCAGGACAACTTCATGGGTACCGGCAAGAAGATCGGTATCTCCGCCAGTACCAACAAGTACTCCAAGAGCGTCGACCTCAGCTACAACGATCCCTACTTCACCGTGGACGGTGTCAGTCTGGGCGGGCGCCTCTACTACAACCAGTTCAGTGCGGCCGATGCCAACATCGTCGACTATGAGAACACCACAGTTGGCTTCCGCCTCTCCAGTGGTTTCCCGGTCAACGAAAACAACCGCCTCGACTTCAGCCTCGGGATCGAGAACAACAAACTGTCCCAGCCCAACCCCTATCTGCAGGTGGACGAGTTCTGGAAGGTGTACAGCAAGAACAAGGATGGCGACAACCGCATGGTGTTCAACACCGTTGACGTCACCGCTGGCTGGACCCGTTCAACCCTCAACAAGGGGATGTTCCCGACCGCGGGTGACCGTCAGCGTGTGAACGCCAAGGTGACAGTGCCCGGCATGGATCTGCAGTACTTCAAGCTGAACGCCGAAGATGCTCACTACTTCCCGTTCGATGCGGACCACAAATGGGTGCTGATGGCCAAGGCCCGCGCCTCTTACGGCAACGGTTACGGCAGCAACGGCAGCTATGATCACGTCCTGCCGTTCTTCGAGAACTACTTCGCCGGTGGTTTTGACACACTGCGTGGCTTCAAGAGCAACACGGTAGGTCCGAAGGCGCTCTACTACTACAACCTGAGCGGTAACGACGTCATTCAGGGTACCGACAGCTCGGTGGGTGGCAACGCCCTGGCAGTGGCCTCCCTCGAGATGATAGTACCGACGCCGTTTGCGTCCGAAACCTATCAGCCTCAGCTGCGCACCAGCTTCTTCATCGACGCCGGTTCAGTGTGGGATACCACTTTTGACTATGCCCAGTATCAAAACCGCTGTTTCAGTGGCTGCAACTATCTGACCGACTATTCGGACCCGACTAACTACCGTGCCTCGGCCGGTCTGTCGCTGCAGTGGCTCTCCCCCATGGGACCCCTGGTGTTTGCGATTGCCCGTCCGCTCAAGGAGTACGAAGGGGACAGGACAGAGTTCTTCTCGTTCAATATCGGCCGTACCTTCTAAGGACGGACGCGCCCCCACCCAGCCGGTGGGGGTATTCAATGATGGGACGCGCAGCTTGCGCGCCTCACCAGGTAACAAGTCGGTCCGGGTACCACTTGCATAATCAGGTAAATCAGGTAGCCCTCACATGAGGGAACAAGGAGTTAGTGTGAATAAAGCGTTGAAAGTAGCTGGTTTGAGTTTTGCACTGATGGCTGCCGGCATGGGCTCTGCCTTGGCCGAGACCAAGATCGCCGTGGTCGACATGGGCGAAGTATTCCAAAAGCTGCCCCAGCGTGAAGCTGTCTCCAAGAAGCTGAAAGGTGAATTCGAGCCGCGTATGCGTGAGCTGCAGAAGCTGGAATCCGACGGTCAGAAGCTGGTCGAGAAGTTCAAGAAGGATGAAGCCTTCATGAGCGCCGATCAGAAGAAGCAGAACCAGGAAAAACTGGCCAAGCTGCAGATGGAGTTCAACCAGAAGCGTCAAGCGTTTGAGCAGGACAACGGTCGTCGTCAGTCCGAAGAGCGCAACAAGATCCTGACCAAGGTACAAGCCGCCATCGACTCCATTGCCAAGAGCAATGGCTATGATCTGGTGCTTGAGCGCAATGCTGCGCCCTATGCAGCCAGCAAGCTGGACATCTCCGGCCAGGTTATTTCTCAGGTAAGCAAGAGCAACTAATTGATGGCATTCACTCTCGCACAGCTGGCCCAGCAACTGGGGGCCGAGATCCATGGCGACGGAACCCTGGAAATCCGCAAGGTAGCGACACTGGAAAAGGCCGGGGAGGGGGATATCACCTTCCTGTCCAATAAAAAGTACCGGCATTATCTGGAGCAGAGCAAGGCCTCGGCCGTGCTCATTACAGAAGCGGATCTGCCATTTTGTCCCACCAATGCCCTGGTACTCAAAGACCCCTATGTGGGGTTTGCCCGGGTAGCCCAACTGCTGGACACCACACCGCAGCCGGCTACGGATATCCATCCGAGCGCCGTCATTGCGGCTGACGTGCAACTGGGCGAGAGAGTGGCAATCGGGGCCAATGCAGTGATCGAATCCGGCGTCGTGCTGGGGGATGACGTACGCATAGGCCCTGGCTGTTTTGTTGGCAAGAATACCCGACTGGGAGCGCGCTCCCGGTTGTGGGCCAACGTCACCCTGTATCACAACATCACCATGGGTTCCGACTGTCTGGTTCAATCTGGCACAGTGATCGGGGCCGATGGGTTCGGTTATGCCAATGAGCGTGGCGAGTGGATCAAGATCCCCCAGCTCGGTGGCGTGACCATCGGCAACCGGGTCGAGATTGGTGCCTGCACCACCATAGACCGCGGCGCGCTGGAAGATACCCGCATCGCGGATAACGTCATCATCGACAACCAGTGCCAGATCGCCCACAACGTCGAGATCGGCTACGGCACCGCCGTTGCAGGCTCCACCGTGATGGCTGGTAGTCTCAAGGTCGGCAAATACTGTATCATTGGCGGCGCCTCCGTCTTTAACGGGCACATGGAGATCTGCGACCAGGCCACCGTCACCGGCATGGCCATGGTGATGCGACCCATTACCGAGCCCGGTGTCTACTCTTCCGGCATCCCTCTGCAAACCAATAAAGAGTGGCGCAAGACCGCCGCCCGGGTGATGCGTATCGAAGAGATGCACAAGCGGTTGAGCAAGCTTGAGAAGAAGCTGGATCAAGAATAATCACGATTGGTATAGGGTACTGTTTTGACTACTGAAAAGAAGAGCCTGGGCATCCAGGAAATCATGGATCTGCTGCCCCACCGTTATCCGTTCCTGATGGTGGATCGGGTCGACGATTACGAGATCAGCGATGAGCGCAAAACCTTGCGTGCCATCAAGAATGTCTCGTTCAACGAGCCGATCTTCCAGGGACATTTCCCGGCCAAGCCGGTGTTTCCCGGCGTACTGATCCTGGAAGCCATGGCGCAGGCCACCGGTATCCTGGCCTTTACCATGGTGGGCAAGCCGTCTCCCAACGAACTCTATTACTTTGCCTCCATCGACAACGCTCGTTTCAAGCGTCCTGTTGGCCCTGGCGATCAGCTGGTGCTCGACGTGGAGTTCCTGAAAGAGCGTCGCGGTATTGCCAAGTTCACCGGTGTGGCCACGGTCAACGGTGAAGTGGTTTGTACCGCCGAGCTGATGTGCGCCAAACGCGAGGTTTAATACACGTGATCGACCAGACTGCCATCATTCACGATACTGCCATCGTCCATGAGTCTGCGGTGATTGGTAAAGGGGTTGAAATCGGCCCCTTTTCTGTCATCGGCGCCGAGGTGGAAATCGGCGACAACACCTGGGTAGGTTCCCATGTGGTGATCAAGGGGCCGGCCAAACTGGGCCGTGGCAACAAGATCTTCCAGCACACCTCCATCGGTGAGGATTGCCAGGACAAGAAGTACGCCGGCGAGCGCACCTTCCTCGAGATTGGCGACAACAACGTCTTTCGCGAGAACTGCACTGTGCACCGCGGCACTATCCAGGATCAATCCCTGACCAAGGTGGGCAGCGGCAACCTCTTCATGGTCAACGTGCACGTTGCCCATGATTGCATCATCGGTGACAACTGCATCTTCGCCAACAACGCGACCCTGGCGGGCCACGTGGTGATCGGTGACTTCGTGATCTTCGGCGGTCTCTCCGCGATCCACCAGTTCGGTCGCGTTGGCTCCCACGCCTTCATCGGTGGCTGCGCCGCCCTGAACAAGGATGTGCCGCCCTACGTGATGGCCGCTGGCAATTACGCCAAGCCGTTCGGGGTCAACTCCGAAGGCCTTCGTCGCCGTGGTTTCAGCGCTGAAGCCATCTCCGCCGTCAAGCGTGCCTACAAAGAGATCTTCCGCTCCGGCAAGACAGTCGAAGAGGTGTTGCCCGTGCTGACAGAGATGGCGGCCACCGAACCGGCCGTCCAGCTCTACGTGGATTTCCTCAAGGACAATGAGCGCGGGATCATCCGTGCCTGATCCCGTTCGCATCGGTATCGTCGCCGGAGAGACCTCCGGCGACATCCTGGCCGCTGGCCTGGTGCGCGAGCTGCAGCGCCGTTATCCGGATGCGCAGTTTGAAGGGATCGCCGGGCCACGCATGCAGGCCCTCGGCGTCAAGGCCCTGTTCGAGATGGAAGAGCTTTCCGTCATGGGGATCACTGAGGTGCTGGGCCGTCTGCCGCGCATCCTCAAGGTTCGCCGTGAACTGCTGCGCCATTTCATTGCCAATCCGCCTGACATCTTCGTCGGAGTGGATGCACCGGATTTCAATATCGGGGTGGAGCTGAAGCTGCGCCGCGCCGGTATCAAGACGGTTCACTATGTCAGTCCCTCTGTCTGGGCCTGGCGTCAGAACCGCATTCACAAGATCAAGGCCGCCACCGACATGGTGCTCGCCTTCCTGCCGTTCGAGAAAGCCTTCTACGATCGCTTTGCTGCCCCTTGCCGGTTCGTGGGTCACACCATGGCCGATGCGATCCCGCTCGAACCGGACCAGGCTGCCGTGCGCCAGGCGCTGGGCATTGACCCGGGTCGACGCTGGCTGGCCGTGTTACCCGGCAGTCGCACCGCTGAGGTGGGCTTCATGTCACCGGTATTTCTCGAGGCCTGCAAGCGGCTGACGGTACGTTATCCGGATCTCGGCTTTATCGTGCCGCTGGTCAACGAGGCGCGACGGGCGCAGTTTATGGCCATCAAGGCCGAGCTGGCGCCGGATCTCGACATGGTGTTGCTGGAAGGCCAGGGGCGCGAAGCCATGATAGCTGCCGATGCCGTGCTGCTTGCCTCAGGTACCGCTGCGCTGGAAGCCATGCTGGTGAAAAAGCCCATGGTGGTGGGCTACAAGCTCAAACCGTTCAGCTATTGGCTGGCTCAGCGGCTGGTGAAGACCGCCTATGTGTCACTACCCAATCTGCTGGCCGATCAGATGCTGGTGCCCGAGCTTATTCAGCACGAGTGCACCCCGGACAATCTGGTGGATGAAGTCAGCAAGTTGCTGGAACACGACAACCGTGAACTCATCGCCACTTTCACCCGGCTGCACCAGAGCATTCGCTGCAACGCCGACGTGCAGGCCGCGGATGCGGTGGCCGAACTGCTCGGCAGATAACAGGCAGGGTGGCCGATAGCGCTGCGCTCATCTACCCCATGTCAGGCCCTGCGGGGCCTGTTTTGATTCAAGGCTGCAAGATGATGATCGATATTCCCGAAGACAAGCTGGTTGCCGGGGTGGACGAGGTGGGTCGTGGCCCCCTGGTGGGTGATGTGGTCACCGCCGCCGTGATCCTGGATCCGGCCAACCCGATCACCGGGCTCGCCGATTCCAAGAAGCTCTCCGAGAAGAAGCGTCTGGCGCTGTTTGACGAGATCAAGCAGAAGGCGCTCGCCTGGGCCATCGGCCGTGCCAGTCCCGAAGAGATAGACGAGCTCAACATACTGCACGCCACCATGCTGGCGATGCAGCGCGCCGTGGCGGGCTTGTCCATCACCCCTGAGCTGGTCTTTATCGACGGCAACCGTTGTCCAAGCTTGCCGATGGAAGCGCGCGCCGTGGTCAAGGGTGACAGTCTGGTGGCTGCCATCAGCGCCGCCTCGATTCTGGCCAAGGTGACTCGCGATGCGGAGATGACCGAGCTGGACAGCCGTCATCCCGAATATGGTTTCGCCCGTCACAAGGGCTATCCGACCCCTGAGCACCTCGCCATTCTGGCCGAGCGCGGGCCCTTGCCCGCCTATCGCAAGAGTTTCAAGCCGGTGCGCCATGCACTTGGGATCGAATAGCCAATGCATTTCTGTTTGAGCAACGAGAGGGTATGACGATGGCTGAACCCCGTTTTATCCACCTGCGCGTCCACTCCGATTTCTCCATGGTCGATGGTCTGCAGAAGATCAATCCCATCGTCGGAGCCGCGGCAGCCAACAACATGCCGGCGCTGGCCCTGACCGACCAGATGAACATGTGCGGTCTGGTGCGCTTCTATGGCGCCGCCCACGGCAAGGGCATCAAGCCCATCGTCGGGGCCGACTTCTGGGTGCAAAGCAGTGAGCTGGGGGACGAGCAATTCCGCCTCACCCTGCTGGCCATGGACAACGATGGCTACCAGAACATTACCCTGCTCATCTCCCGCGGTTATCAGCGTGGCCATGTGCAGGGACGTCCCGTCATCGACAAGGAGTGGCTCACCGATCACGCCAAGGGGGTCATAGTGCTCTCGGGTGGACGAGAGGGGGACGTGGGCAAGTTCCTGCTCAAGGGCAACCGGCAGATGACGGAGTCGTGTCTCGCCTTCTACCAGACCCACTTTCCCGACGCCTACTACCTGGAGCTGCTGCGTACCGGTCGACCGGATGAAGAGGTCTACCTGCACATGGCGGTGGCCATTGCCACCGAGTTCGAGCTGCCGGTGGTGGCCACCAACGAGGTGGTGTTCCTCAACGCCGAGGACTTCGACGCCCACGAGATCCGGGTTGCCATCCACGATGGTTACACCCTGATGGACAAGCGTCGCCCGCGCCGTTACAGCCCGCAGCAGTACCTGCGCAGCCAGGAGGAGATGGCCGAGCTGTTTGCCGACATTCCCGAAGCGCTGGAAAACACGGTGGAGATCGCCAAGCGCTGCAACGTGACTGTGCGTCTGGGTGAATACTTCCTGCCCAATTTCCCGACCGGCGACATGACCACCGAAGACTTTCTGGTGGCCAAATCCAAAGAGGGCCTGGAAGAGCGTCTCGCCTTCCTGTTCCCGGATCCGGCCGTGCGCGCCGTCAAGCGCGGCGAGTATGACGAGCGCCTCGAGATCGAGCTGAAAGTCATCAACCAGATGGGCTTCCCGGGTTACTTCCTCATAGTGATGGAGTTTATCCAGTGGTCCAAGGACAACGGCATCCCCGTTGGCCCGGGCCGGGGCTCGGGGGCGGGTTCACTGGTGGCTTACGCGCTCAAGATCACCGACCTCGACCCGCTGGAATTTGACCTGCTGTTCGAACGCTTCCTGAACCCCGAGCGGGTCTCCATGCCCGACTTCGACGTCGACTTCTGCATGGACAGACGGGACGAGGTGATCGAGCACGTCTCCGACATGTATGGCCGGGATGCGGTGTCGCAGATCATCACCTTCGGCAGCATGGCGGCCAAGGCGGTGGTGCGGGACGTGGGGCGGGTGCTGGGCCATGCCTATGGTTTCGTCGATCGCATCTCCAAGCTGATACCGCCGGATCCGGGCATGACCCTGGCCAAGGCGTTCGAGGCCGAGCTCAAGCTGCCCGAGCTCTACGAGCAGGACGAGGAGGTCAAGGACCTCATCGACATGGCACGCCGGCTGGAAGGCGTGGTGCGCAACGCCGGCAAACACGCCGGTGGCGTGGTAATAGCGCCTACCAAGATCACCGACTTTGCGCCGCTCTATTGCGACGACTCCGGCAATCACCCTGTCACCCAGTTCGACAAGAACGACGTGGAATACGCCGGGCTGGTGAAGTTCGACTTCCTGGGGCTGCGTACCCTGACCATCATCGACTGGGCGCTTGGCATGATAAACCCGCGCCTTGCCAAAGAGGGCAAGCCGCCGGTCGACATCGCCGCCATCCCCATCCACGACAAGAAGTCGTTCGATCTGTTGCAGCGGTTCGAGACCACGGCGGTATTCCAGCTCGAATCCCGCGGCATGAAGGATCTCATCAAACGGCTGCAGCCTGACTGTTTCGAAGACATGATCGCCCTGGTGGCCCTGTTCCGTCCGGGCCCGCTCCAGTCGGGCATGGTGGACAACTTCATCGAGCGAAAGCACGGCAAGGAGGCGATCTCCTACCCGGACGAGAAGTGGCAACACGAGAGTCTCAAACCGATCCTGGAGCCCACCTACGGCATCATCCTCTATCAGGAGCAGGTGATGCAGATAGCCCAGGTGCTGGCGGGTTACACCCTGGGTGGGGCGGACATGCTGCGCCGGGCCATGGGCAAGAAAAACCCGGCCGAGATGGCCAAGCAGCGATCCGGGTTTGAGGAAGGGGCGGTCAAGAACGGCATCGACGGCGAACTGGCGGTGAAGATCTTCGATCTGGTGGAGAAGTTTGCGGGCTACGGCTTCAACAAATCCCACTCCGCCGCCTATGCGCTGGTCTCCTACCAGACCCTCTGGCTCAAGACTCACTTCCCGGCCGAGTTCATGGCAGCGGTCATGACCGCCGATATGGACAACACCGACAAGATAGTGACCCTGGTGGACGAATGTCAGCGCATGGGGCTCACCGTCATACCGCCGGATGTGAATACCGGTCGCTACCGGTTCAGCGTCAACGAAGATGGCCACATCGTCTACGGCATAGGGGCTGTGAAGGGAGTGGGGGAAGGCCCTATCGACGCCATTCTCAGCGCTCGGGATCAGGACGGTCCGTTTCGCGATCTGTTCGACTTCTGCAACCGGGTCGACATCAAGAAGATCAACAAGCGGGTGATGGAAAAACTCATCCTCTCCGGCGCCATGGACAGGTTAGGTCCTCACCGCGCCGCCCTGATGGCGACCCTGGAAGAGGCGATGCGCGCCGCCGAGCAGCACGCCAAGGCACAGGCCGTGGGTCAGGTCGACATGTTCGGGGTCTTGACCCAGGAGATTGACGACGTCAAGAAGGCGTTCGCCAACGTGCCGCACTGGCCTGACAAGGTGTGGCTGGAAGGGGAGCGGGAGACGCTCGGCCTTTACCTGACCGGCCACCCCATCAACCAGTACAGCGGCGAATTGCGTCGCTACACGTCCGGCCGTCTGTGCGATCTGCATCCCACCTCCCGGGATACGGTTACCACGGCGGCGGGGCTGGTGATCGCGGCCCGCAGCATGGTGACCAAGCGTGGCAACAAGATGGGGATCTTCACCCTGGACGACAGATCCGGCCGTCTGGATGTGACTCTGTTCAGTGAAGCGCTGGAAAAATATGAAGAATTGATGCAAAAAGACCGTATTTTGGTGGTTTCTGGACAGGTCAGCTTTGATGACTTCTCCGGTGGCCTTAAAATGTCGGCCCGTGAATTACTGGATATCAACGATGCGAGGGAGCGTTTTGCCAGGGCAATCCGCATCTCCCTCGATGAACAGCGGATTGATGATCGCTTTTTCCCGCGTTTGTGCGAGATTTTGGAACCCGCCCGTGCCGGAGTCTGTCCGGTTCAGGTAAACTATCGTCGCCCCGGCTCACGGGTGCGACTGACGCTCGGTACCGAGTGGCGGGTGACGCCCACCGATCAACTGATAGATGACTTGCGTGTCCTGCTGGGACGAGAGCGGGTTGAATTGGTTTTTGATTAGAGGATCTATAGGCCCTATGAGTCTTTTTCTGGATTTTGAACAGCCGATTGCCGAGTTGCAGGCGCAGATTGATGAACTCCGTCATGTGAGTGAGCACAACAGTGCTGTCGATCTCAATGAAGACATTCGCCGGCTGGAGAAGAAAAACGAAGAGCTGACCAAGAAGATCTTCGGCGATCTGGGTGCCTGGCAGGTATCCCAGATGGCGCGTCATCCTCAGCGTCCTTACACCCTCGATTATATCGAGCACATCTTCACCGACTTCGACGAGCTGGCTGGCGATCGCGCCTATGCCGATGACAAGGCCATCGTCGGCGGTATCGCCCGTCTTGACGGCGAGCCCGTGATGGTGATTGGTCAGCAGAAGGGTCGTGAGACCAAGGAGAAGATCAAGCGCAACTTCGGCATGCCGCGCCCGGAAGGGTATCGCAAGGCCCTGCGTCTGATGGAGATGGCCGAGCGCTTCAAGATGCCGATCATCACCTTCATCGACACCCCGGGTGCTTACCCAGGCGTGGGTGCCGAGGAGCGTGGTCAGTCTGAAGCCATCGCCCGCAACCTGAAAGTGATGGCCGGTCTGACCGTGCCCGTGGTCTGCACCGTGATCGGTGAAGGCGGCTCGGGTGGCGCCCTGGCCATTGGTGTGGGTGATCGCGTCAACATGCTGCAGTACTCCACCTACTCCGTCATCTCGCCGGAAGGCTGCGCCTCCATCCTGTGGAAGAGCGCCGACAAGGCGCCCGTGGCAGCCGATGCCATGGGCATCACGGCCCAGCGCCTGAAAGAGCTCAAGCTCATCGACACCATAGTCGAAGAGCCGCTCGGTGGTGCCCACCGCGATGTGCCCCTGATGGCCCAGCGTCTGAAGGAGCGCCTCAAGCAGGATCTGAATGCCCTGCGTCCGCTCGAGACCGATCAGCTGCTGGAGCAGCGTTACCAGCGCCTGATGGGCTACGGCTACTGCTAAGCCCGGCATGCTTCTATAAATGGCGTCAAAAGGCCCCTGCTTATGCGGGGGCCTTCTTTTTTGGGCGCGGGGAAAGTGCTGTTCATATGGATATCAGTCTTCCCCCCGTTTGCCGAAAACCCCTGTGTTGGATCAATTCAGCTGTGGTTAATGGCCAATAAAAGTGGGATCCCGCTCCCGTTTTACTTAAAGTGTCCCCCTTCCGATCGACCCGATTGGAATGCCCGCAAGGATGCTCTTCAGACGTATGCAGGATGGCCTGGCCAGACTGACTCACAGCGATGTTTACTGCTCCGGTTCCCTTTTTCTGCCACCTCACACTGGCAGCGCCTTGTTCCGTTCAGTCAGTCCAGGTTTGCGTCACTCTCATTGTGCATTATCTCCATCTGCAGCGAGTGAATCATGAGCGAATCGGTTTTTGAGATCCACGACTGGACCCTGAGGGTTGACGACAACATGCTGTGTCGCCCCGACCGCGAGGTCTACCTTGAACCCAGACTGGTCAATCTGTTGCGGTTTCTGGCCTGCCATACGGGCACAGTGTTTGGCCGCGATGCCCTGATCAAGGAGGTGTGGGACGGCGCCGAGGTGACCGATCAGGTGGTCACCCAGTCCATCTTCGAGTTGCGCAAGATCCTCAAAGATGGTCGCTTTGATGCGACCGACTATATCGTTACCGTGCCCAAGCGCGGCTACAAGCTGGTGGCATCGGTGCGGCCGCTGCAGGTGGTTTCGCTGCTGATGGCGGACGAGCAGCCCGTGCCAGCGGTCAATCCGACCCTCTCCGATCTGAGCCCGCCCGCCACGGCCGACGATGACGATGCACTACCCAATGCTGCCCCCTTTCCCGCCGGGCCCCTGACCCGCGCCATCTCGGCTCACGCCAAGGATGCCCGCAGCCGCTGGAAGATGGTGAGCTTCGATATCTTCGTGGCCGTCATCCTGGTTGCCATCGTCAGCATGCTCAGCTATCAGCACGCCAGCCCCCAGGTCCACACCATGCTGGATCCCAATTTGCTGGTGTTTCGCTTTCACTCCGGCATGGATGACAACAACGAGAATGTGCGCCTCGCCGATGGCATCACTCGTGCCCTGATGGGGGAGGTGGCTGCGGTTACCCCGCTGCGTGTTCAGTACGGCGCCACCAATCTGATGGGGGGCATCCTGCCCGGCAAGGAGCTGAGCGTGCGGGTCTCCCGCCAGCCGCGGGGCACCTATCTGGATCTGGAGTATCGCAACATCAATACCAATCGGGTGCTGTTCAGCCACCAGTACCAGCTCAGCCGTCACAAGGTACACGCTGTGCTGCAGGCGAGCAGTCAGGATCTGCTGCGGGCCCTCGATCAGCCGGACGTCTTGCCCGGCATGGGATGGCCCACCGATGATACTTCCCTGATGGCCATGATGGAGGCGCAGTACTACATCAACAGCCAGGATCCCGTGGCCCTCAAGCGTGGCATAGCGCTGCTCGACAACTCTCTTTTCGTCCAGCCGGATCAGCCGTTGTTGCTGGCGGAGCGCTATCTGGCGGGGGAGGCGCTGGCAACCCTGGCAGGCAAGTCCGAGAGTGAGCATCTGATGGGGATAGGTACTCATCTCGCCAGCGTGGTGCAAAGCGATGTCGTCGTGCCCGCTCGGGTGTGGGAGGCCTTGACCCTGCAAGCCATTCTCAACAACCAGCCGCAGCAGGCGAGTCAGCTGCTGGCGCAGGCGGCGAGTCGTGGCCGCTCCGTACTCTACTACATACTGCAGGGCAAGCTGGCGGAGCTGGATGGCCGCCCCGAGGCTGCGGGGGATGCCTACAGTCAGGCCTTCCTGATGGAGGCGACCGAGCAGACCTATCTGCTCTGCCAGCAGCTCGGTTTCTACAGCAATATGGAGACCCTCACCCCAGCCCTGTTCAATGCGCTGAGCCAGAGCAAGGTGAAGCTCTTCTAGCGTCGAAGCGCTTGTTTTCCCTCGGTCGGCACTGTTGCCGGCCGTATCCACAGGCTGCCTTCGGGCGGCCTGTGTCGTTTCTGTCTGCGTCAATCCGTCTGTCTGCCCAAGGGAATAGCCAGTCTGGCTCAGCCCGATTTATCTCCCGCTGCTCATTGTCACCCGCGTTTGACTTGCTCGCCGCATTTGCGCTTGTCCGGCTTTGCGTCATGAGCACTGCTCGCTGCCGCTATTCCACTGTGAGTGCGGGTATGGCCTGCCGGTCACCGGGAACCGGGTATTGCCGCTGAGGTTTGCCTCTGAGCAGGGGTGGTGATGAGAGATGCGGAGGGTCGAACAGGGGTGAGTAGCCACTTGGAGTGATGGTCCGATGGACTTTCGGATGGCCGCAAGGGGAGGGGGCGCAATGGGAGCCTCTTTATCCCGGGTTTATCCCCGGAAAAATATCAAGACGGCGAGATAAGGGGGTTATCAAGGGGCAAAAGCGGGGTGGCCGGATATCAAGGTTTTATCAAGATGGCGGTGTGGCTTGATTTCAATTTGCTGTTTTTAAATGGTTTTTAGCAAAAGCGACGGGGCGGCGAAAAAAGTTGGCTCATATTTTTATCCGTTAGCGGGTCCTTATGTTTTCCGGGGAGGAGAGGCCTAGTCTGTGCCCATTCGTTGGCGGGACGTTCCGCCAAATGTGTATGTGACGACCCGACCTTTTATAGAACCGGAGATCTTATGTCCCTAGATACGAGCAAGAAGATTGGCCTTATCGCCTGTACTGGTGTGGTGGCCGGCAACATGATGGGGAGCGGCATAGCGCTGCTGCCTTCGGCACTGGCTACCATAGGTTCCATTTCCATTTTCAGCTGGGCTATCTGTCTGGTGGGTGCCATGGGCCTGGCCTTCGTGTTTGCCCGTCTCGCCACCAAGAACCCGCAAGAGGGTGGCCCCATTGCGTACGCTGGCGAGATCTCCCCCGTGTTCGGTTTCCAGACCGGTGTGCTCTATTACCATGCCAACTGGATCGGCAACCTGGCCATCGCCATTACCGGCGTCTCCTACCTGTCGGTCTTCTTCCCCATTCTCAACAACC
Organism: Aeromonas salmonicida subsp. salmonicida; assembly: GCF_001643305.1. Taxonomy (GTDB): domain Bacteria; phylum Pseudomonadota; class Gammaproteobacteria; order Enterobacterales; family Aeromonadaceae; genus Aeromonas; species Aeromonas salmonicida. The sequence continues at coordinate 35,183 of NZ_LSGW01000044.1, read as the reverse complement.
CTATCCCGGCGGCCATCGCCACCATAGCTGCGGTCTGGATCTTCACCTTCGTCAACCTGCTCGGCGGTAGCTGGGTGAGCCGACTCTGTACTCTGGGTCTGGTGCTGATCCTGCTGCCTGTGGTGGGTACTGCCGTGATGGGGTGGGGGCATTTTGATACCAGCGTCTACAGCCAGAACTGGAACACCACCAGCGGCAGCGACCTGCATGCGGTCATCAGTGCCGTGCTCATCTGTCTCTGGTCTTTCGTCGGCGTGGAATCCGCCGCCGTCTCTTCCGGCATGGTGAAGAACCCCAAGCGCACCGTCCCCCTCGCTACCATGCTGGGCACAGGTATCGCGGGTGTTATCTACATCCTCTCTACCCAGGTGATCAGCGGCATGTTCCCGGCCGGTGAAGTGGCGGCCTCCGGCGCACCGTTTGCCATGGCCTCCTCCGCCATCTTTGGCAACTGGTCTGCGCCGTTCGTCTCTGCCTTTACCGCTTTGGCCTGTTTCACCTCGCTGGGCTCCTGGATGATGCTGGTGGGCGAGGCGGGCAAGCGTGCCGCCAACGACGGCAACTTCCCGAAAATCTACGGTGAGCTGGACAAGAACGGTGTGGCCAAGAAGGGCCTGATCCTCGGCTCTCTCAAGATGACTGCGCTGATGATTGGCCTGACCGCCTTTACCTCCCGGTCCGCTCACGCTGCCGATCTGTTCAACGTGCTGACCACGGATGCTGTGCTGCTGACCATGCTGCCCTACTTCTACTCCAGCATTAACCTCATTCGCTTCGAGGGCATGACCTCCCGCAGCATAGGCACCATGATTTTCTCCGGCGTCGCCTGTGTCTTCTGTCTGGTGGCCCTGATGGGCGCCAAGGGGTCAAACCTCACTGCCACCTTCGTGGTGTCGCTCATCATTCTGATGTTCTACGCCAAAAAACAGGGGCTGCGTCAACACGACGCCCTGCTCAAAGAGCAAGCCAGCCACTAATTCCCTTTTCTTCTTCCGCGCGCTCTTCACTCACCATCCCTGATGGAGAGCGCCCCTTCATGTGTGGAGCATCAATATGAATATCATTGCCATCCTCAACCACCTGGGCGTTTTCTTCAAAGAAGAACCCATTCGCCAGCTGCAAGCTTCCCTGGAGCGCAAAGGCTTTCAGGTTGTGTACCCGGTCGATGTAGCCGATCTGCTGAAGCTTATCGAGAAGAACCCCCGTGTCTGCGGCGCCATCTTCGACTGGGACAAATATTCACTGGGTCTGTGCAAGGAGATCCACGATCGCAACGAGAAGCTGCCGATCTTCGCCTTCGCCAACGACCAGTCCACCCTGGATATTCACCTGACCGACCTGCGTCTGAACGTCCACTTCTTCGAGTACCGTCTCGGCATGGCCGACGACATCGCCCTCAAGATGGGCCAGGCTACTCAGGCGTATCAGGACGCCATACTGCCGCCCTTCACCAAGGCGCTGTTCAAGTATGTGGAAGAGGGCAAGTACACCTTCTGTACCCCGGGGCACATGGGCGGTACCGCCTTCCAGATGAGCCCGGCCGGCAGCATCTTCTATGACTTCTACGGCCCCAACGCCTTCAAGGCGGATGTCTCCATCTCCATGCCGGAGCTGGGTTCCCTGCTGGATCACTCAGGCCCGCACAAGGAGGCCGAGGAGTACATCGCCCGTACCTTCAATGCCGACCGCTCCTACATAGTCACCAACGGCACCTCCACCGCCAACAAGATTGTCGGCATGTTCTCCGCCCCGGCGGGCAGCACAGTGCTGGTGGATCGCAACTGTCACAAGTCCCTCACTCACCTGATGATGATGAGTGACGTGACCCCTATCTATTTTCGTCCGACCCGCAACGCCTACGGCATTCTGGGGGGGATTCCGCAGAGCGAATTCAGCCGCGAGACCATAGCGGCCAAGGTTGCTGCCACCCCGGGTGCCCAGGCACCCCGTTACGCCGTGATCACCAACTCCACCTACGACGGCCTGCTCTACAACACCGGCTTCATCAAGGAGAGTCTGGATACCCCTTACATCCACTTCGACAGTGCCTGGGTGCCTTACACCAACTTCAGCCCCATCTATGAGGGCAAATGCGGCATGAGTGGCGACGCCATGCCGGGCAAGGTGTTCTACGAAACCCAGTCCACCCACAAGCTGCTGGCGGCCTTCTCCCAAGCCTCGATGATCCACATCAAGGGTGACGTTGAGGAAGAGACCTTCAACGAAGCCTTCATGATGCACACCTCCACGTCGCCGCAATACGGCATAGTGGCGTCCACCGAGATCTCCGCCGCCATGATGCGGGGCAACAGCGGCAAGCGTCTGATCAAGGACTCCATCGATCGCGCCGTCTCCTTTCGCAAGGAGATCAAGCGGCTGCGTGATCAGAGCGAAGGCTGGTTCTTCGATGTATGGCAGCCGGACAACATAGACACAGTCGAGTGCTGGAAGCTGGATCCCAAAGATGACTGGCACGGTTTCAACGGCATCGACGATGACCACATGTACCTGGATCCCATCAAGGTCACGCTGCTGACCCCGGGGATGAACCGTCAGGGAGAGCTGCTTGAGCGTGGCCTGCCTGCCTCTCTGGTCTCCAAGTTCCTCGACGAGCGCGGCATAGTGGTGGAGAAGACAGGTCCCTATAACCTGCTGTTCCTCTTCTCCATCGGGATCGATCAGTCCAATGCGATGCAGCTGCTGCGCGCCCTGACCGAGTTCAAGCGTGGCTATGACCTGAACCTGACCATCAAGAGCATATTGCCGAGTCTCTATCGTGAAGACCCGAGCTTCTACGAAGGCATGCGGATCCAGGAGCTGGCCCAGAGCATCCACGATCTGACCTGCAAGTACCGTCTGCCGGAGCTGATGTTCAAGGCGTTCGACGTGCTGCCGGAGATGAAGATGACCCCGCACCTCGCCTGGCAACAGGAGCTGGCGGGCAATCTGGAAGAGGTGCCGCTGCGTGAGATGGTGAACCGTATCAGCGCCAACATGATACTGCCGTACCCGCCGGGAGTGCCCCTGGTACTGCCGGGCGAGATGGTAACGGCTGATTCCCTGCCGGTGCTCGAGTTCCTCGAGATGCTGTGCGAGATCGGCGCCCACTACCCGGGCTTCGAGACCGATATCCACGGCCTCTATCGTCAGGCCGATGGCAGCTACACCGTCAAGGTGCTGCGCTAATCAAAGTGACAACAACGGGCCGCAAGGCCCGTTTTTCCCTGCGGTTTTTATCCATTTTGTGAGTCGTCATGAAGCGCATTCTCTCCATTCAATCCCACGTCGTCTTTGGCTGTGCCGGCAACAGTGCCGCCGTCTTCCCTATGCGCCGCATGGGCATGGAAGTGTGGCCCGTCAACACAGTGCAGTTTTCCAATCACACCCAATACAGTCAGGGGTGGCAAGGGATGGTGATGCCGGATGGCCATATCCGCCAACTGATAACCGGCCTGGCCGACATAGGCGTACTGGGGCAGTGCGATGCGCTGCTAAGCGGTTACCTCGGCTCGGCCGAGCAGGGGGAAGAGATACTGGCAGCGGTGGCCAGACTCAAGGCGCTCAACCCGAACGCCCTCTATTTTTGTGACCCCGTCATGGGTCACCCAGACAAGGGATGCATAGTGGCACCCGGCGTCGCCGATTTTCTCAAAAACCGGGCGCTGGCCTGCGCCGATATGCTGGCCCCCAATCTGCTGGAGCTGGAACAGCTGACCGAGCGGGAGATCCGCAATGTGCCCCAGGCTCTGGCAGCATGCCAGCAACTGCGGGATCTGGGGGTCAAGCTGGTGATGGTCAAGTATCTCGGGAAGGCGGGGTTTGCCATGGACAGGTTCGAAATGCTGCTGGTATGCGAAGAGGGGGCGTTTCATATCTCACGCCCCCTCTATCCCTTTGCTCGCGATCCCATTGGAGTCGGTGATCTGCTGAGCGCCACCATGCTGGCCAATCTGCTGGCAGGTTTCACGCCTGTGGCGGCGTTCGAGCGTACCAACGCCAGCGTCGATGCAGTAATGGCACAGACCTGGCTCGCCGGAGCCTATGAGCTGCAATTGGTGGCAGCCCAGCAGGTGATGGTGTTGCCACAGGTGCGTGAGCAGGCTACCCGGCTTTAGCACGTAGTCGTGCTACTTGTGTCTAGCTCGGGCGACGTGCCAGCCGCAGAGCCTGACGAGCGGTTAGCCCTGTGGCCTGGTGCAGGCCCTGAGGAGCGCACGCCAGCTTGAGGCGACGCCACTCTCGCCACAGCAGCCAGCACAGCGGCAGTGTCAACAGCAGCACAGTCGTGGGCTGGGCGAGCAGTACACCTTCGCGTCCCCACTGCATCGGCAGCAAGAAGATCAGTGGCAGCAGCAGCAGTGTCTTGGCCGCCGATATGATCAGTGCCTGCTTGGTGCGAGCCATGGATTGCAGCAGCACTATGCCAAAGATGATGATCCCTTCCAGCGGAATGGCGCTGAGGTTGAGAGTCAGGCTGCTGACGGCGGCGGCAAGCAACTCGGCATCCTGACCGCCGGTGTAGAGCATGGCCACCTGGCGCGGCAACAGCTGGATCAGCAACCAGACTGCCATGCCATAGACCAGCGTGATCTTGAGCCCCATCTCCATCAGGAATTTCAGATCACGGTAGCGCTTGGCCCCCGCCGCCTGACTGACGAGAGGCTGGATGCCAAATGCCAGTCCCTGCAGGATGACGATGAATATTGCCTCCGTGTAGCCTGCTACCGTGTAACCGGCCAGATCCTTGATGGTACCATACGCCATCAGCTGGCTGTTGTGCAGCAGCAGCAGCAGTCCCAGGTTGAACTGGGCGATCAGGCTCGGCAGGCCGGTAAAGAGCAGGTTGGGCATGGCCGGAAAATTGGGCACCAGATGGCGCCATGATAAATTCAGTTTGGCATGGGAAGTAAAGAAGTAACCCAGGCCCAGCAGGCTGACGACCCCCTCGGACATGAGTGTCGCCTGGGCAGAGCCCACCAGTCCCAACCCCAGCCGACCGACCATGATGTAGTTGAGAATGATGTTCAGCACTGCGCCCCCGCTGACCAGGATCATGGCCAGCCTGGGTTTGCCGTCGTTGCGCAGCAGATAGGGCACCGCCAGGTTGCTGGCCAGCAGCAGGGTACCGCCACCAATCCAGTAGAGGTAGTCACTGGCCTGTTTCCAGGTCTCTGTGCCTTGCTTGATTCCCAATGCCAGCAGGATATCGATGTGCCAGTGGTGCAGCAGCAGGGGGGCCAGAGTGCCGAGCAAGGCCAGCAGCCAGAGCGCATTGACCAGTGCCTGGCGGGCGAGCTTGAGGTTCTTGGCCCCTTGCTGGAAGGAGATGGCGGTCGCCGCGCCCACGTAGTGACCGACGAAGATGCCATCGACCAGGTAGTAGGCACCGGAAACCAGCATGGCCATGATGGAGGGGAGGGCATAGCCCCAGAAACGGCGGGTCATCGCCCGCTGGCGCAATGTGAAGTAGGCAGACATATCTGTTCTCTTGGGGAGTTCGATTATCGAGCCGACAGTCTAAATTAATACATTTTTGTTGATAATCCGCCTTAAGATTGATGAATTGATGAGTAAAATTCAGTAATCACCGGATTTGGTAGTGCGCCTTGAGCATGTCGATCAGGGCGCGCAGACCTTTACCCAGTTGATGACGGCTTGGATAAAAGAGTGAAAATCCCACGAAGGTTGGGCACCAGGGCTCCAGCACTCGCAACAGTTTCCCTTCTGCCAGCTGCTTGCTGACCTCCTCTTCCGGACAGTAAGCCAATCCCAGCCCTGCCTCGGCAGCGCCAAGATAGAGGGCTGGCGTGCTGGTGGTGAGCGGCCCAGTCACCTCGATTTCCAGCATGCTCCCCTTTCCCTCGGTAAACGCCCAGCGATAATGGTGGGAAGGTGTCAACCGATAACCTATGCAGGCGTGACGCGACAGCTCGCGGGGATGTTGCGGTGTGCCGTGTTTGCTCAGATAGGCCGGTGAGCCCACTACCAGATAACGCTGGTGTGGTCCCAGTGGCACACCGATCATCTCCTTGGGCAGCAGATCACCGTAGAAGATGGCGGCGTCATAGCCATCCTCGATAAGCCGTGGCATCAGCTCCTGCTCCACCACCTCTACCTGCATGCGCGGGTAGCGCACCATGTAATCGATAAGCACAGGGGCCAGCAAGTCGTTGATGGCCTCCCTTGGTGCGCTTATTTTCAGTCGCCCGACAGGCTCATTGCTGTGATGGGCCAGCTCGTCGAGGGCCTCTTCCAGGGTATTTAGGGTCGGCAGCAACTGCTCGAGCAGACGTTGACCCACATCGGTCGGCACCACGGCGCGTGTGCTGCGATTGAGCAGTCTGACACCGAGCCGGGTCTCCAGCCCTTTCAGGCTGTGGCTCAGGGCGGAGGCCGAGACGCCGAGTTCGAGAGCGGCCTTGCTGAAACTCTGATGGCGGGCCACGGCGGCAAAAACCGCCAGTTCGGCGAGATCGGTACGGGTGATGACCATGACAACTCAGGGAAAAAAAGGGTGAACAACAGGGTACGTCAGGGCAAGGCGAGGCACAACCTGGCCAATAAATGACCAACTGTAAGCGGTTTGTTATACCTACAAGGATATAGATACTGGTGAAACTACCTGTATTTGTTAACAGTTGTTCACAAGGTTGAGCTGATAACGTGATCCATGACGCCAGAAAGGCGATTCCAATCAAACTTTGGTTGATTAATTCAAAAAAACACTGTGATCGTTAAGGGGATTTAATTAGAGTCAGCCCATCAGAACAAAGGTGCGTTAACGAGTTGTAACGGTTGACGCGCTGACAGCCCCAGGCTGATGACCCACTGACCTGTTTGTTGCAATTTGGTTATTGCATGGAGTAATGACCACCTTGCCGGGTTTGGGGGGAAGAAAAAACAGGGATGGACGGCAGGAGTTCCAGGGAAATGGGACAGGGCATTGCGCCCGGTTGACTAGATTTTTTCTATTTTCCTTGATGACAGGAACACCACTATGTCTGACATGAACATTGCAGTAGAAGGCAGCGCAGCCAGTAATGCGTCTTCCCGTGGCAACACCAAGGCCGATCTGGTCTGGATGCTGGGTTTGTACGGTACCGCCATCGGTGCCGGTGTACTCTTCCTGCCGATCAACGCCGGCGTAGGTGGTTTGTGGCCGCTGGTGGCCATGGCGATTCTGGCGTTGCCGCTGACCTTCTTTGCACACCGTGGTCTGACTCGCTTCGTACTGTCCGGCTCCACCCGTGATGGCGACATCACCGAAGTGGTGGAAGAGCACTTTGGCAAGACCGCAGGCAAGTTCATCACCCTGCTCTACTTCTTTGCCATCTATCCCATAGTACTGATGTACTCGGTCGCCATCACCAACACGGTTGAAAGCCTGCTGGTTCACCAACTCGGTATGACAGCACCACCCCGTGCCGTCCTGTCGCTGGCACTGATCCTGGGTCTGATGGCGGTGGTACGCCTCGGTGGCCAGTTCATCGTCAAGGCGATGAGCGTGCTGGTATTCCCGTTCGTGCTGACCCTGATGGGCCTGGCCTTCTATCTGGTTCCACACTGGAACGGCGCCATCATCACAGAAGCACCGGCCCTGTCCGATGCCTTCAACGGCGACTTCATCAAGACCCTGTGGCTGGCCATTCCTGTGATGGTGTTCTCCTTCAACCACTCCCCGATCATCTCCTCCTTCGCGGTGGACAACAAGGGTCGTTACGGCGCCGGTGCTGAGAAGAAGTGCGGCAACATACTGCTGGGTGCCCACGTCATGATGGTCATGACCGTCATGTTCTTCGTGTTCAGCTGCGTACTGAGCCTCTCCCCGGCTGATCTGGCTGCCGCCAAGGAACAGAACATCACCATTCTGTCCTACCTGGCCAACCATTTCGATAACGCCTTCATTGCCACAGCGGCTCCGCTGATCGCCATGGTTGCCATCAGCAAGTCCTTCCTCGGCCACTATCTGGGTGCCAAAGAGGGCATGAACGGTCTGATGGCCAAGGCGCTGCGCGAGAAAGGCAAGCAGGTCGACATCAAGCAACTGGACAAGGTGACTGCCGTCTTCATGATACTGACCACCTGGGCTGTGGCTACCGTCAACCCCAGCATCCTCGGCATGATCGAAGACCTGGGCGGCCCCATCATCGCCATGCTGCTGTTCCTGATGCCGATGTACGCCATCACCAAGGTACCTGCCATGCGCAAATACGCTGGCAACATCAGCAACGGCTTCGTGACCCTGATTGGCCTGATCGCCATGTCCGGTATCATCTACAAGCTGATTGCCTGATAACGCCGGTTACACTGTTGAATGAAGAAGCCGCCTCGCAAGAGGCGGCTTTTTTTGTTTGAGCAAGGGATAGTCCTTAACAAGCAAGGGGTTGCGGCCTAACATGGCCCGATGTGTGTTTATTAATCGGGACAAAGGAATATGTCTGCTTTGAAAAAGGATCTCGGGCTCTGGCAGGGAATGGGGCTGCTCGCCACCTCACTGCTGGGTACCGGTATCTTCGTGGTGCCGGCGACGGCGGCGTCGCTGGCGGGTGGGGCCTCGCTCTGGGCCTGGGTGTTGCTCATCGTGCTGGTGCTGCCCATCGCCTTCACCTTCGCCCGGCTGGGGCGCCGTTATCCCCATGCGGGCGGAGCGCCGCACTTGATTGGTCTTGCCTTTGGCAACGGCGCCGAGCGCTTCTCCGCCTTCCTGTTTCTGGCTGTGCTGCCGGTGGGGTTGCCTGCGGCCCTTACTATCGCCGCCGGTTTCTGGCATGCGCTGTTTGATCTGGGGGAGTGGACCCTGTGGGCCATCCAGCTGCTGACCCTGCTCGGGGTATTCCTGCTGGGGTTGCGGGGGGCGCGCTCCTCCGGCAACCTGCAACTGCTGATTGCCTTGGCCATATTGGGGCTGACCCTGCTCATCTGGTTCAAGGGGGATCTCAGCTGGCGCGACGCTGCCCAGCCACTGCCGACGGCAGCTGAGTGGCCCGCCATGGGCACGGCGCTGGCGGTGATGTTCTGGTGCTTCGTGGGGCTCGAAGCTTTCGCCCACATGGGGGAGGAGTTCAAGCGACCTGAGCGGGACTACCCGCTGGCCCTGCTCGGCGGTGTCTTGCTGGCGGGGCTCATTTATTGGGTCCACTCGCTGGTGGTGCTCAAATATGGGCTCTATGGCGACGAGGCAAAAAACGCCACCGCCATTCCGGCCCTGCTCTCGCTGCTGTTCGGCCCTACCGCCAAGTGGCTGGTGGCAATCCTGGGTTATCTCTCCTGTTTTGCCAGCATCAACATCTATCTGCAGGGGTTTGCGCGCCTTATCTGGAGCATGGCGCGGGAGGGCAAGCTGCCCACCTCGCTGGCTCGTCTCTCGGCCCGGGGGGCGCCGCTCAATGCTCTGTGCTGGGTGCTCGCCATCTGCCTTGTCTCCATCACCTTGATCCTCTGGCTGCGGCTGCCACTGGATGAGCTTATCCGCTACGCCAACGGCAACTTCGTGCTGGTCTACCTGCTCTGCATGGCGGCAGGCTGGCGCCTGCTCGGCGGCATGGGCAAGGGGCTGGCGGGATTGAGTGTCTTGCTCTGCCTCGCCGTGCTGGTGGCGCTCGCCTCCCAGGTGTTTTATGCCGTATTGCTGAGTGCAGGTTACGGCCTCTTCTCCCTGTGGCGCCGCTATCTGCGCCGCACCCGGGCCACGGAGAATATCTGCGCCATCAAGTAACCAGCCCGACAAAGAGCCCCGCAGTGCGGGGTTCTTTGTCTATCAGGGGTGTTGGTTACCGGGCGCTTGGCTGGTCGCTGCGCAGCAGAGCGTAGTGTTGCAGGGAGATAAACTGACCCCCCTTCCATTCGCACTCCCGCGCCGTCCCCTCGTAGCGAAATCCGGCGCCGAGCAGGACGCGGGCGGAGGCGACATTGGGCTCCTCCACCAGGGCCTGCAGCCGGTGCAGCGTAGTGGTGCCATAGAAGTGGGTCAGAAAAAGGGGCAGGGCCCTGCCCATTACCCCTTTGCCCCAGTACTCGGGATAGAGCCAATAACCTAGCTCGGCCTTCCTGTGCTGCGGATCGGCATCGTTGTAGCCGATGGCCCCCATGGGGAGGTCTGTGTGCTGACTGCGGATCAGAAACCAGCCGCCAGTGCCCTGACGCACCAGGTCGGCGTACCACGCCATCTGGGCCTCACAGGCTGTCAGGCTATCGTAACTGATGCCGTAGTGGGCGATGACCTCTGGATCCGACAGGCCGCGATAGATGTGGGGCAGATCGGCCGCCGTGATGGGGTCGAGCCGCAGTTCGCCCCCTCGTCGTGAATTCATGCTCTTCTCCTGTGCGGCCTGTGTTGGCAGGCCGCCTGATTGGGAAAGACAGTTGTGTGAAGGTGTGACTGCTGGCGTCAGTTCGCTGGGAGGCCAAGCAAACCGGCCTGCTGCTGCAACTCGTCGCGCCACTGTTGTTGCAGCCGGGGTGTCTGATGCCTGGGCTTGCGGGCGAGGTCGGCGGCGAGCAGGGCATCCAGCTCGTACCAGCGTGCCAGCAGCGCCTCTTCGTCATCCTCCACAGTAGCTTGCTCCTGCGGACTGCCATTGGTGGCGGGGCTGATTGAAAGGTCCATGGGTTCATCACAGAGAAACTCGGCATAGGCCCGCTCGGCACTGTGGGCTTCGACAATCCGGCCTTCCCTGATCACCCAGAACCGATTGCAACTGCGCTCGATCAGATCTCGGTCGTGGGAGATCAGCAGCACGCCACCGGCAAAACGCGACAGCGCCTCGGCCAGATCTTCTTTTCCTTCCAGATCCAGATGGTTGGTGGGTTCATCCAGCCAGAGCAGATGGTGGCTCGCCAGCGACAGGGCGAGAAACAGCAGCCTGGCCCGCTCACCACCGCTCAGGCTATGCACGCGTTGCCCGTGACGGGAGTAGGGGAAACCTGCACGGATCAAGGCCTGGCGCAGCGTCACCTCGGGCAGGGGGGCCAGACAATAGAGGGCATCGGTCAGCGTTGCAGCGTCATCGAGCTGCTGCAGGGACTGATCGTAGTAGGCGATGCTGGCGCCGGGGTGGCGGTGCCAGCCTTCACCCGGTAGTTGAGCGCGCAGATCGTGCCAGCACTGACGCAGCAGGGAGGACTTGCCGGTGCCATTGGCACCGAGCAGGGCAACCCTGTCTCCGGCTCGCAGTCCGAGATCCTCGGCCCGCAGCAGGGGAGGCAAGCCGGGAGCGGGGCGCACGTCGAGGGCGTCCAGCCGCAGCAGGGCATCGGCGGGCAGTGCCTGCCCGTGCAGTTCGAGGCGCCAGGGGGCGCCGGCACCGACAACGCTCTGCTCCTCCTGCATCCTGGCAATCCGTTTCTCCATGGATTTGGCCTGACGCACCAGCTTCTCGTTGTCATGCTCCCGCCCCCAGATGGCGAGGCGTTTGCTGCTGGCGCTCAGGCGGTCGATCTCCTTCTGCTCGTCGGCCCGGCGCAAACGGGCTTGCTCGTCCTCTTCCGCCTGGGCCGCCCTGGCCTGGGTGCAAGGCAGGGCGAAGCGATAGAGGCATCGGTCACGCAGGATCAGGGTCTCGCGGGTGACCCGGTCGAGCAGGCGGCCATCGTGGGACACCAGCACGAAAGCGCCGCGCCAGCTCAGCAGGAAGCGCTCCAGCCAGAGCAGAGCGGGCAAGTCCAGGTGGTTGCTGGGCTCATCGAGCAGCAACAGATTGGGCTGGCGCAGCAGGGCGCGGCCTATCTGCAATCGGGTGTGCTGGCCACCGCTCAGGGCGCTGACCGGTAACGCGGCCTGTGCTTCAAGCTGCAGCTCGGTCAGCATCTTGTCCACCTGCCAGTCGAGCGCGGGATCCCCGTCCACTGCATCGAGCAGTACGGCGCGGGCGGTGAGCGCCTGCAGGCGTGCGGGCAGATGTTGAGCCACGAATTCACAACGGCAAGCCGCTGCGTGATGCACGCGTCCGTCATGGGGATCGAGCTGACCGGCCAGCAGGGCGAGCAGTGTGCTCTTGCCGCTGCCATTGGCACCGATAAGGCCGATGCGATCACCGCTGCGGATGCTGAGGTCGACGCTGTCAAACAGGGGAAGGTGTCCTGCCGTCATGTGCAGGGAATGGGTACTCATCAGGGTTGTCATGCTCTTGCTCTCTAAAATCACGGGATCGAATATCCCTGTCATCAGGAGCGCTGGCGACAACGGCAGAGTCGAGAAAGGTCTCGGTTTGGAAGGGAGTCGGCTTTGCTCGAACCCGCTATCGCAGCGCGATGGTATGCAGGCAAGAGCACTGGAATGTGCCGAACAGGCGAGCCGAGAACATCGGACACGCTTGGATAACCATTTTTTACCTCCTTATTTTTTGTGATGGCAAGGTGCGCCGATTATAAGCACAGAAAAAATAGCCGTCCATCGGGTGCCCTGTCTCTTGCCCCCGTGGTGAGGCGGGTCCGGGTACACGGAGACAGTGGCCTCATCGCTTGCGCCAGCAAAGTCAAAGCCCCGCATTGCGGGGCCTTGGCTGTATGAGAGTAGTGGGTCAATCGCGGGGGGTCTTGAGCGCCTGGATCACATCCTCGTCGGGGGCCAGCCCTTCTACGTGGTTGAAGATCTCCAGCCCCTCCTGCGCATTGATGGTAAAGGCGTCGGCACTGCGATAGCTGCCGCTGCCGGCGCTTTCGATGATGACGATGAGCTCGGGCTGCTTGTCGCCGTTGAGATCCTGCAACTTCAGCTCCTTGATGCTGCCATCTCGGGCCAGTACCTTGCCATCGATGAACTGATCGAGGGGAAACTGGGGGTTGGCGCCGGAATAGAGACGCACGTCGTAGCTGCCGATGGAGGCGGGCTCACCGCGCCCCTCGCTGATGGCAAGCACCTGACCGGTGGGCAGTGTCAGCTGTTTGAAGAACCCTTCTGCCGCCTGACCAGTCAGTGGCAGGGTGAGCAGACCGAGTGTCATGAGCAAGGCTTTCATGGATGTGATCCTTGTGACTGTGGTGACGGGCGGGTATCTCCTGCCCGTCACGGATGTTGATGTGTGAGCCGGGTTCAGGTGATGCCTGTCCCGGCTCTTCGCACAGGGCGTCCGTTACCAGATCTTGACCCGTTTGGCGGGGTCCAGATAGAGCTTGTCCCCCGGCTTGATGTTGAATGCCTCGTAGAAGGCGGGGATGTTCGGCACCACGCCGTTGACCCTGTACTCCGGCGGGGAGTGCGGATCCGAGGAGAGCAGCATCTGCATCAGCTCGGGGCGGTACATGCCTTTCCACACCTGGGCCCAGCCGAGGAAGAAGCGCTGTTCGCCGGTGAAGCCGTCCAGCACGGGGGCTTCCTCGCCCTTGAGTGACAGCAGATAGGCCTTGTGGGCTATGGTGAGACCGCCCAGATCGCCTATGTTCTCCCCCAGGGTGAACGGGCCGTTGACGAACTGGCCATTGATGGGCTCGAAGCGGTTGTATTGGGCAACCAGTCGGCTGGTACGAAAGCGAAACTCCTTGAGGTCGGCCGGCGTCCACCAGTCGCGCATCACGCCATCACCGTCGGATTTGGCCCCCTGATCATCGAAACCGTGACCCATTTCATGGCCAATGACGCCGCCGATGGCACCGTAGTTGACGGCATCATCGGCCTGCATGTCGAAGAAGGGGGGCTGCAATATGGCGGCCGGGAAGACGATCTCGTTATTGCTCGGGTTGTAGTAGGCATTCACCGTCTGCGGCGACATGTGCCATTCGTCCCTGTCCACCGGCTTGCCCAGGCGTGCCAGGCTGTCGGCATATTCAAAGGCGCGAGCCCGTTGCAGGTTGCCTACCAGATCATCGGCGCGGATCTCGATGGCGCTGTAATCCTTCCATTTGTCCGGATAGCCTATTTTGGGCCTGAACTTGGCAAGCTTTTCCAGTGCCTGGGTCTTGGTGGCCGGTGACATCCAGTCCAGCTCCTGAATGCTCTGGCCGTATGCGGTGCGCAGGTTTTCCACCAATTGCTCCATGCGGGCCTTGGCCTGGGGCGGGAAGTAGCGCTCCACATAGAGTTTGCCCACCGCTTCCCCAAGGTGATCGTCCAGTATGCCGAGGGCGCGTTCCCAGGGGGCGCGTTGCTTGGGGGTGCCGCTCAAGGTGGTGCCGAAGAAGGCGAAATTCTGGGCGTCGGTCTTGCTGTCGAGATAGGGGGCATAATCCGTGATGAGCTGCCACTTGAGGTAAGCCTGCCAATCACCGATGGGAGTCTGCTGCATCAGGCCGTCGAGGGCAGCAAGATAGCTGGGCTGGCCGATGATCAGGCTCTGCTGGCCGGCGAGACCGGCCTGGCCAAGGTAGCCGTTCCAGTCGATATGGGGTGCGAGACGCTTGAGCTCGCCGAGGGAGCCCTTGTTGTAGTTCTTCTCCCTGTCCCGCAGGGTCACGTTGTCCCACTGGATCTGGGCGAGTTTGGTCTCAAGGGTCAGGATACGCTTGGCCTTTGCGCTCGCATCCACTTCGCCAAAGCGTGTCAGCATACCGGCGATGTGCTGCTCGTATTTCTGGCGCAGGGCCTGGCTGCTGGCGTCGGTTTTGAGGTAGTAATCTCTGTCCGGCAGGCTGAGCCCGGACTGATAGAGATAGACGGCATGGCTGTCCGGTGCCTTGGCATCAGCACCGATCCAGAAGCCGAACGGGGCGCCGCCCCCCAGCTGGCCCGAGCGGGCGAAGGCGCGAGCCAGTCCGTTCTGATCGCGGATCTGATCGATTTCGCCGAGCAGGGGCAGCAGCGGTGTGGTGCCCTTGGCATCCCGACCAGCCTGATCCAGATAGCTGGTGTAGAGATCGCGGATCTGCCGGGCCTGGGTATCGGCGGGGGCCTTGGCATCAAGCCCTTCCACCAGCACTCGTACATCCGCCAGGGATTTGTCCCTGAGCATATAGAAGGCACCATCGGCGGGCCTGTCATCCGGGATCTTGGCGGTGGCCAGCCAGTGACCGTTCACGTAGCGGAAGAAGTCATCACCGGGTTTGACCCGGGTATCCATGTTGGCCAGTGCCAGGCCCGAGTGCTTGTCTGCCGTGTCCGGCGCCTGACTGCAACCGGCTAACAGGGCCAACCCAATGAGGCCGGCCAGTATGCTTTTCTTGTTGTTCATTCTGTTGGATTCCAATTCGGGTTATTCAGCTTCCTTGCCCACGCAGGGCGCACATCACTCTAGCAGTCGGGTTACAGCTTGATAAGCCCGACTCTGCTAAGATCGGCCAGGTCGTTTTGGGGAAGCCTATGATTTCTCGTATTTATTCTCGTTTTTGTCAGACCCTGCCAGAGCCGGAAGGTTCCCGGGGCTTGTTGGTAGCCTTCAGTGGCGGGCTCGATTCCACAGTGTTGCTGGCGTTGGCGGCGCAGTTTGCCCGCGAGCATGGGCTTGCGCTGCGCGCCTTGCACGTCCACCACGGCCTCAGCCCCCACGCCGATGAGTGGGTCGCCCACTGCGAAGCCGTGTGTCAGCAACTGGCGGTGCCGCTCATGGTGGAGCGGGTGCAGCTGTTGCGTGGCAATGGCGAGAGTCTGGAGGCACAGGCGCGGGATGCCCGTTATCAGCGGCTGGCTGCCAGGCAGGAAAAAGGGGAGTGGCTGCTCACCGCTCATCATCAGGACGATCAGCTGGAGACCTTGCTGCTGGCCCTCAAGCGAGGTGCCGGTCTGCGCGGTCTGGCGGGGATCTTGCCGAGCCAGCCCTTTGCCGGTGGCCTCTTGTTGCGTCCCCTGCTTGAGTTCAGCCGCGCCGAATTGGCCGAGGTGGCGGCGACCCTCCCCTTCGGCTGGGTGGAGGATGAGAGCAATCAGGACGTGAGCTATGACCGCAATTTTCTGCGTCAGCAGTTGATCCCCCAGCTCAAGGCGCGCTGGCCGGCCATGGCTCGTACCGCCGCCCGCAGCATGGCGCTGTGCGCCGAGCAGGAGGCGTTATTGGAGGAGCTGGCAGAAGAAGACTGGCAGCTGGCCTGTGGGGGGGAGGCGCTGCACGTTTCATCGTTACCGGCTTCATCGCTGCAGATTGTGCCCCTGCTCACCCTGTCGCCCACCCGGCGCAACAACTTGCTGCGTTACTGGATCCGCCGCCTGGGGGGCGAGATGCCCTCCCGGGATCAGCTCGCTCTGCTGTGGCAGGAGGTGGCGCTGGCGCGGGAGGATGCCAACCCTCAGTTCAGCCTGAAAAACCTCGATTGCCGCCGTTTTCAGGGGCGGCTGCATCTGGTTCGGCCCGGGTTGACGCCCCGTCACGAACAACTGGCCGTCACTATCGGCGAGTCCGTGGTCCTGCCCGATGGGCTGGGGCGGGTGCAAGTGTCGGCCAGGCCGGACGGGGAGGGGCTGAGGTTGCCAGGGATGGGGGAGCCTTTGTCGGTGCGTTTTCAGGTGACGCCCGGTGTCATGCTCAAACCTGTGGGGCGCAGCGGCAGCCGCCGTTTCAAGAAGCTGCTGCAAGAGTATGGGGTACCTTCCTGGCTGCGGGGCCGTATTCCCATCCTCTACTATGGTGAGCAGGTGGCGGCAGTAGCCGGACTCTTTATCTGTGACGGATTTATGACGCAAGAAGCGGGGATGGGATGGCAGTGGCTGCCAGCGGCCGACAGCGGCATCCCGCAGTGAGCTCAGGCCCGCCATGCAGCTAGCCTGGCGGGCCTTTTTACGATCCTGGCGCTGTGGTACTCAGTCCAGCAGACCCGCTTTACCGGCTTTTTGCGGGCATAGAGATGAGCATCGGCCGCCTCATACAGGCTCTGGACTGCGACCCCTGATTGCCAGCTGGCCGCCCCCAGACTGCAACCGACCGAGAAGGTGCTGAGTTCCTTGTGGGTCAGCAGCATGTGTTGCAGCCGCAGCCAGACCGGGCGCCAGGCCTCGGGCTCGGCGGGTTGCAGCAAGAGGGCAAACTCGTCGCCACCGAGGCGAAAGGCCTGATCCGTGCTGCGGATGCAGCTCTGGAGCAGATGGGCAAAGCGGCTCAGCACCAGATCGCCGACCGGGTGACCCCAGGTGTCGTTGATCTGTTTGAAGTGATCGAGATCCAGCAGCACCAGCACCAGACCGTGGGATTCCCGGCTGTGTTGCTCCACGGCGCGACCTATGGCCTCGTCGAAATAGGAGCGGTTGCCGAGCCCTGTCAGGTGATCGAGTCGTACTTGCTGCTCCAGCTGCGCCAGCCGCAGGTAGAGTGGCAGCGGTTGGCAGAGCAGCTGATGGTATTGCTGCAGGATCCGCTGCTGGCTGCCGCTCAGTATGTGTTCCAGGGTGTAGTGCAACTGGCCGAACAGCTGACCGTGCTGGCCGCGCAGTTCAAACGGGTAGCTGTGGAGCGTCAGGCTGGCCTGGGGTGGCTGCTGGATCAGCCTCTGTGGCTGGGGGTTGTCAAAATAGAGGCTATGTATACGGACAACTCTTGCCGCACGATCGGCAAAGGTTGCCAGCAGGCTGTCGAGATCCGACTGTGCCAGCAACAGCTCGAGCAACTGGTTGCGATCCTGACTTGCCAGCGGCGTGAGCCGCTCCATCTGCCGAACCCACAACTCGATGCCATGCCCCAAACCATTCAATGACGATGTGTTTTCCACGGTACAGCCCTCATACGTCCTACTACCTGCCACTTCCCTGCAATCCCTGTGCCTAAAATATGTTCAATGTGAGCAAGGGCGGCTGACTAGGCTTAAGTGGATAAAAAGGGAGGAAAAATTTGTACGCAGATGTGTTGATCCTGCTGTTTGCCGCCGTCTTGCTGGTGGCGATTTTCCGGCGCCTCGGCCAGCCGGTGATCCTCGCTTACCTGGTCGCCGGGGTTCTGCTGGGTCCCCATGGCGCCGCCGTTCTCTCCGAGCAGGCGAACATGCAGACCATCGCCGAGCTTGGCATCGTCTTTCTGATGTTCTCACTGGGGCTGGAGTTCTCGTTGCCGCGTCTGATCGCCATGCGGATGCTGGTCGTGGGGGTCGGTGGTCTGCAAGTGCTGTTCACCTCCCTGCTGTTCTTCTGGTTTGGCTGGTGGTGGGGGCTGAGCCTGCCTCAGGCGCTGGTGGTGTCGGGCACCCTGGCGCTCTCTTCCACCGCCGTGGTGATCAAGCAGTTGGGAGAGCAAAAACAGCTGCATACCCGCCGCGCTCAACTAGGGGTCAGCGTGCTGCTGTTTCAGGATCTGGCGGTGGTGCCGCTGCTGGTGATGATCCCCATACTGGCCAGACCCGAGATCCAGGGCAGTGCCCTGCTGGCGGAGATCGCCTGGGCCACCCTCAAAGGCCTGTTTGCCCTGTTCAGCCTGCTTGCCGTCGGCAAGTGGCTGCTGCCCCTGCTGTTTCACGAGGTGGCGCGGGCCCGCTCCGATGAACTTTTCGTGCTCAGTGCCCTGTTGGTGGCTTTGCTGGCGGCTTTCATGACCCATTCGCTGGGGTTGTCGATGGCGCTTGGGGCTTTCCTGGCGGGCATGATGCTGGGCGAGTCCCACTATCGCCATCAGCTGGAGGTGGACATAAGGCCGTTTCGGGATGTGTTGATGGGACTCTTCTTTATCACCATCGGCATGACCATGGATTGGCAACTGGTGGCGCTGGCCTGGTGGCAGGTGATCTTCTGCGTATTTGGCCTCATCTTGATCAAATCCCTGCTGGTACTGCTGGCGGGAGGTTTGATGGGGGAGCGCAAGCGGGATGCCATGGCGGCGGGGATCATGCTGAGCCAGGTCGGCGAATTTGGCTTCGTGTTGCTGGCGCTGGCCAACCACCACGCGCTGCTCGACCATCAGCTGGTCTCCCTGCTGATTGGCATAGGGGTGATCTCCATCGCCATGACCCCCTGGCTGGTGCAAAAGGCGCACGGTCTGGCGCGCTCGCTCACCGACTCGGCCCTGCTGACTCGCTCCGAGGTGGCGCAGTCGGGGCTGAGCAAACATCAACACGTCATCATCGCCGGTTTTGGCCGTGCCGGGCAGACATGCGCCCGTTTTCTCAAGCTGGAAGACATTCCCTTCCTCGCGCTGGATCTCGATCCCGAGCGGGTGGGCGAAGCCAAGACGGCGGGGGAGCAGGTGGCATTTGGCGATGCCAGCCGGCGCGATATCCTGCTGGCCGCCGGCCTGCTGCGGGCTCGCCTGGTGATCATCACCTTCGACGATCGCAAGCGGGTCGAGGCCATGCTGGCGCTGATAAAGGAGCTGGCGGGGCAGGTCAGGGTACTGGTACGGACCCGGGACGACAGCTTTCTGGAGGTATTCAAGCAGGCAGGGGCGCATGAGGTGATCCCGGAATCCCAGGAAGGGGCCCTGATGCTGGTTTCTCATCTATTGCTCAATTGCGACATCCCTATCGGCCGGGTGATCCGGCGCATGGAGCTGGAACGCAGCAGCCAGTATCGCTTTTTGCACGGCTTCTACTGGGGGGACCAGAGTGCCAGCAATCTGGAGACGGATCAGTTGCTCGAGCGTCTGCATCCCGTGCTGCTGCATGATCAGGCCTGGGCCGTGGGGCAGCCTGTCCAGGCGCTGGCGCTTGACGCTGTGCGAATAAAAGAGGTGCAACGCGGTGAACAGAGCCTGGAGCCCAGGCCCGAATTGCGGCTGGCGGCTGGCGGCAGGGGACAGGCTGGTGCTGTTTGGCAATGCGGTAGCGATGGAGCAGGCGGAACAAAAGTTGCTGGAGGGGCGTTAGGCCTTGCGCTGCACAAGGCCGACAAGCTGGTTTACGCCTCCTCCCGCATCACTTCTTCAATCCCCAGAAACTGTTCGACCCGCGCCCGCTCGTTGAGGGTGTCCCGGTAACCCAGCTTGATCAGTTGCTGGCAGTAGCCGGGATAGAACATCAGAAAGCTGGCCAGGCTGCTGGTCTCGTCCCCCGACACTCCCAGCACCCGCAACAGGCGGCGCAGGTGTACAGGCAGTTTGCGCAGATAGGCCAGCGCTATGGTGTCGAGATCCTGGCTCGGTTTCAGCACGCAGGTTTCCACCCGTTTGAGTTTCAGGCGTCTGCGCTCCCGCTCGGGTATGAGATCCAGGGTCTGATTGATACGCCATAGCCGCTCCAGATCCGAATTCAGGGTATCGGTAAAGACGGTATCGAGCAGGTGGCTCGCGATGTTGGAGCTGGTCAGGTGGCCATGGCGAAAGGTGGGGGCCGAGTGGGCAGGTGGATCCAGCGCAATCAGCAGGATCCGCTCCGCCCCTAGATGGATGGCGGGGCTTAATGGGCTCAACTGGTGAATGGAACCATCGCCGTAAAACTTGTCGCCAATATGGGTCGCCGGAAAGACAAACGGCAACGCCGAGGAGGCCAGCAGGTGATCCGAGGTGAGCAGGGTACGCACCCCGCGCCGTCTGGCTCGCTCCCACGGCAGATGGTCGGCCCGTCCCTGAAAAAAGGTGGTGGAGAGGCCGTCATCATAGTCCGACGCTGTGATGGCCAGTGCCTCCAGGCTGCCATAGAGGATGTTGTCGTCGATGCGGTGATAGTCGATGAGCTGATCCAGCAGGCGGCGCAGGGGAGCGTTGTCAAACAGGTGAAAGGCGTGATTGGTGTGAGGATTGATAAGCCCGGCAGAGCCTTCATACAACAGCCGCCACAGCAATCTGCCGGGGTGAAAGTCGAAGATATGGTGGGTTTCGAAGCGGCGCCAGACCCACTCCAGCTTGCGTACCCCCAGGTGGAAACAGGAGGCATAACAGGCCAGCGCCGTGACATTGATGGCACCGGCCGAGGTGCCGCACAATATGGGAAACGGAATGCCGAGATTGCGGGGATAAAACTCGGCGATGGCCTTGAGGGCACCGACCTGATAGGCCGCGCGAGCACCGCCACCGGTCAAGAGAAGAGCTGTGTTGGGTCTGGCCATGATACTGCGCCTTATGGTTGCCACTGAAGGTGTTGCCACCGAGCAATTTAACTATAAGGCGCTGTATCGAATATAAAAACAGGTCTGCGCACCATTTTTTCAGCAGGCTGGTTTCAACGGTGGTTATGCCGGTGAATGGGAGCCTGCCAGGCTATCGAAAGCGGCAAAGAGGGGGGCACTGGCAAGGATTCGGCCGTGACCCAACCCACGGGTGCTGACCAGTCGGGTACGGCCATCCAGGGTTGCTCGTTGGGAGTCGCTGTAGGGGGCAAACCTGTCTTCCTCGTCGTGCACTATGATGGCGGCGCCGCTGCGGCTGGCGAGACGCCCAAGGGGGTCGACCGTGCTGAGGGGATGCTGATACTCCTGCTCAATCTCTTTCACTACCGCATCGAACAGGCGGATGGAATAGCCGGAGCGGGCCACCATGCCGTAGAGCTGGGGCACATAGTCGAGCACGGGCGAAACAAGCAGCAGCGGCAACTGGTCGAGGGCTTGTTGGCGACTGGAGAGGGTGACGGCACCTCCCATGCTGTGGGCGATGACGCCACTGAGGGAACCGAATTTGGCGACCTGTTCGGCCACCAGCTCGTCAAAGGCGCGCACGAAGCGGGGCAGGTGACCGGTATGACCGGCGCTATGGCCATGGGCCGGATGGTCATAGGCGATGGCGGTGAAGCCCTGGGCGGCGATATGGCTCATCAGCGGATAAAACTGGCTGGCACTGCCGGACCAGCCGTGCATCAACAGCCAGACCGGCCCCTGGCCGAGCCGATAGCTCATCAATATCCCTTCGCTGGTGTGCACGGCTTGCTTCACCAGGCCCGCAGGCGCCGCCTCATCCCGCTGATTGCGCTGGGGGGTGAGCAGCAGCTTGCTGGCGGTACGCCTGGCGTGAGCGGGGGCGAGTCTGTGATGCAACCGGGTGCCAAGCCCCAGCAGCCATTTGCTCGGGCTGAAGCGGCGGGTGTTGAAGTAGATCTTGCTGCTCATGATGGTCCTGTCTGTTTTGTGTGCGAACGGTCGTGCTTTTTTGTGAGTTTTTAAAAAGTCATTCTAGAAATCATTGCCAGCTGGTCAGCAGATCATCCACTTCGGGCCAGAAGTGGCGAGCGGGATCCTGACACAAGTCCAGCGCATTGAACACCTGATCTGCCAGATAGAGGCCGTATAGCCGATAGACGGCGCGCCAGGGTTCCAGATCCTGGCGCCACTCCCCCTGCGCCTGACCCTGCACCACCTGGCGGGCCAGGTAGTCGAGCCAGAAGCGCACCAGCTGGCGCGCCGCCTGTTGCACGTCACCCTCCTGGGCCGAGGTCCAGGCATCGAGGAACATGCAGCGACCGGCGAAACACTGATTCCAGGCCAACCAGGCCTGGAGCAGGGCGACAAGTTTTTCGCGCTGGCTCTGGTGCTGTTGCTGGCGTACGGGCTGGATCACCCGCTCCCTGAACACTTCGGCAGCGTGTTCCAGCACGGCGATCTGCAGGTTGTCGCGGGATTGAAAGTGGGCAAAGAGACCGCTCTTGGACATCTCGCACGCACAGGCCAGCGAGCCTATGGTCAGGCTCTCCAGCCCTTGTTGGCTCGCCTGCTCAAACGCAGTCTGCAAAATGTTGTCGCGGGTCAGACGGCCCTTGCTCATCACACTCTCCTCGTTGGCCCTGCAGCATAAAGTACGATCGTGCTAATTGTCGAGGGAGAAACTGGCAGGAGAGGCCAAAGGTCAGACTCAATCCTCCTTGATATCCATCTGCTGCAAGGCGATGACCGCCTGGGTGCGGTTCTTGACGCTGGGCTTGCGAAAGGCGGGAGTGATATGGACCTTGATGGTGGCAAGGGGGTCAGTCGTCCTTGATATCCATCTGTTGCAAGGCGATGACCGCCTGGGTGCGGGTCTTGACGCTGGGCTTGCGAAAGGCGGGAGTGATATGGACCTTGATGGTGGCAAGGGGTCAGTCGTCCTTGATATCCATCTGCTGCAAGGCGATGACCGCCTGGGTGCGGTTCTTGACGCCGAGTTTGCGAAAAACAGCCGTGATATGGGCCTTGATGGTGGCTTCGGAGACATTGAGCTCCCAGGCGAACTGCTTGTTCAGGCTGCCATCGCGCAACATCACCAGCACCTTGTACTGCTGTGGAGTGAGGCTGGCGAGCTTGCTGGCGAAATCGGGGCCGTCTTCGGATTCGGGATGCAGGGATATGCCGGCTGGCACCCAGTTATCTCCCCCGATCACCGTATTGAGGGCGTTGACCAGCTCCTTCATGGGGACCGACTTGGGGATGAAACCCAGCGCGCCGAGCCGCAGTACCTGCTGGATGATGGCGGCATCTTCCGAGGCGGAGACCACGACAATGGGCAGGTCGGGATACTGACCGCGCAGGTGGGCGAGGCCGGAGAAGCCGTTGGCGCCGGGCATCTTGAGATCGAGCAGCAACAGGTCTACTTCAGGGTGTTCCCCCAGCAGGCTGGTCAGGCTGTTGATGGAGTCGGCCTCCAGCAGCTGGGCATCGTTGATGGCCATGTGCACAGCTTGATAGAGGGCGCCCCGAAACAGGGGGTGGTCATCTGCGATGACGATGGTAAATTGGCTGTCCATTGCTCACATTGTTGCTAACTGATTGTTTTGGAAAATCAAACTAGCATCGCTCTCTTGGGGGGTCAAACCCGCAGGCGTGCAAATGTGAAGCGACCGTCGGATGTCGTGCCATTGGGGCAGATGGGATGGTCACGAGCAACCCATGCAGGAGGCAAGAGATGGGATCCTTGGTATTGACGGTGGGCACGGGCTCCACCTGGGCAATGCGGGCGGCACTGGTGCTCGCCATGAGCGGGCTGGAGTGGCAGGAGCAGGTGTTTGATCTGGAAGATGCCAAGGCGTTGGCGCGGCTCAAGCGGTTGGCGCCTGCCGGCCTGGTGCCCTGGCTGGATCACGATGGCGTGCGGGTACACGACTCGCTGGCCATTGCCGAATACCTGTACGAGCTCTGCCCAGACCGCCAGCTCTATCCCGCTTCCCGGGCCGAGCGGGCGCTGGCCCGCAGTCTGTGCGCGGAAATGCACTCGGGCTTTGGCCAGATCCGTAGTCAGCTTCCCTTCTTTCTGGGGGCGCCGACCCGCAGCGAGCCACCGGTGGAGGCCATCGGCGAGCTGGCTCGCCTGCAGACCATCTGGTCCCAGGCGAGGGGACCATTTTATTTCGGTGAAGAGGGCATCATAGATGCCTTCTATGGGGTGATAGCCTATCGGCTGGCCAGCTATGGCATCCAGTTGCCCGGTCAAGCCGGTGTCTATCAGCAGGCCTTGCTGGCCTGGCCTTTGTGGCAGGCTCTGCTGGTCAAGGTACGGTTGCAGTGGCCTGTGGCTGCCCGTCAACCGACGTAAGACGGTCCTGTTGAACGGGTCGGCGACTGACATTGAAGAGGGGAGCCATTGGCTCCCCTCTCTGCAGATGCGTGGGAAGGTCTACGGCTGCCGACCGGCAAACACCACCACCACCTTGTCCTCCCCCTTCTCCCGCACGAAGCTGTAGGGAGCATCGGACAGCTTCTTGTGGCTGCCAGCGGCTATGGCCGGATGGGCGGCGCGGAACTGGCCGAGTCGCTGCCAGTGCTTGACCAGTTCGGCCTTCTCGCCGCTCCCGATCTCCTGCCAGTTCATGTCCGAGCGAACACTCTGATCGAACACGCCGCCATCCTTGGCCAGACCCATCGCCGTAGTAGAGCTGGATGCCCCCCGGCAGCAGCATGAAGCTGTTGGCGACTCTGCGTTGCAGCGGCACGTCCTGATAGTCACCAAAGAACAGCTTGGTGTCGTGGGAGCTGATGTAGCTCAGCACGTTGAACTCGGGATCCTGATTGATGCGGCTGGCGTAGCTGGCATAGGTGGGATCGCTGCCCGCCATGCACTGGGCCTGGGGCAGGGCGAACTCCCGTTGATAGTCGAAGTTGATCAGGGAATCGAAGCCATTCTGGTACCAGAAATCCTTGGCGACCCCGTGATCCCACACCTCGCCCACCATGTAGAAGGGGAGAGCATCGAGCGCCTTGTCCGGATTGGTTGCCTTCCACTCCTTGAGTGCC
Source organism: Aeromonas salmonicida subsp. salmonicida (assembly GCF_001643305.1). Lineage (GTDB taxonomy): Bacteria > Pseudomonadota > Gammaproteobacteria > Enterobacterales > Aeromonadaceae > Aeromonas > Aeromonas salmonicida. The sequence continues at coordinate 10,282 of NZ_LSGW01000044.1, read as the reverse complement.
GCCGTGCCCGCCTGCTTGAGCTTGGCCCAGACGGCGGGTTCCAGATGCTTGACGGTGTCGGCGCGGAAGCCGTCGATGCCGAAGCGGCGCACCCAGTCGGTGTGCCAGGCGATCAGGTAGTCGCTCACAGTGGCATTGGGCAGCGCCTTGGCTCTGGTGTCTTTCTTCGCCGCCAGCAGTGGCGGCAAGCCCACCGGTTTGGTGGACTCGGTCAGGAAGTCCGGCAGCCCCGCCATCGAACCGGTGACATCGTCTGTGCCTGGCTGCGGGTAGCCGGGCAGGCCGGCGCGCACCCAGTCACCGCTCCACCACTTGTTCCAGTCTGGTGATTGGTAGTCGATAAACTGGTTGTAGCCATGCCAGTTGAGGCCGCCACTCGGACGCAACTGGTTCCAGGTGGCCGGCAGTTTGCCAGTGTTCTGGGTGAGATCGGTGAGCCCCAGATCCTGCAGATCGGCCAGGGTGGCGTAACCGGCGTGGTTCATCACCACATCGAGGATGATCCGCATGCCGCGCTTGTGGGCCTCGTCCACCAGGGTTCTCAGGCTCTCCTCGTCGCCGTAGTTGGGATCGATCTTGGTGAAATCCAGTGCCCAGTAGCCGTGGTAGGCGTAGAAGGGGAAGTTGCCCTGCTCGCCGCCGCCGATGAAGCCGTGTACCTGCTCCACCATGGGAGTGATCCAGATGGCGTTCATGCCGAGGCTCTTGATGTAGTCGAGCTTCTCGGTCAGCCCTTTGAAATCGCCGCCGTGCCAGGTGGCGACCTCGTCCTGACCATCCTTCTGGCGGCCGAAACTGTGGTCGTTGGCGGGATCGCCGTTGTGGAAGCGATCGGTCAGCAAGAAATAGACGCTCGCCTGATCCCAGCTGAAAGGTGCTTGTTTGGCTGCCTTGACCGGTTCGAGCAGCAGCAGGCCGCCGCTCTCCTTGCTCGGGGTCAGGGTCAGCTTGCCCTGTGTGACCACGGCCTCCTGTTTTGAGTAGGCATCCCGCAGCCGGGTGCCGTCAGGCCAGGCTCCCTTCAGCGACACCGTCACAGGGCCGCCATCCCAGGCGATACAGGGCTCTGTCGGGGGCTGGCGCTTGAACTCGCTCTTCCTGGTCGCCCGCAGCACCTTGAGGCTGGGGGTGTCGGGGTTGAAGGTAAACTCGTAGTCCCCGGCCAGCATCACCCGCAGGGTGAAACTTGTCCCCTTGGCGCATTTGTCCATGGGTTGGGCGGTGCCGAAGGGGAGCGGCTTGGCCTCGGTCGGACCGAAGCTGGTGCCGCAACTGTTGCCGGCATCGCCGATGCGGATCTGGTGGCTGCCCTTGTCCAGCTTGTGGGTCAGGCTGACGGTGCCCTTGTCCAGCGTCAGCACCTCGGCCACAGGTTTGCCATCCACATAGAGATGTACCTCGGGGGAGGCCAGCACCAGGCCTGAACACAGGGGGCCGGCCAGCAGGGTGAGCCAGAGGGGAGAGAAGCGAGGAGAGCGACGCATAAGCCATTCCTTGAGCAAGGGTAACCGGACCAGATTCCGTCAATGGGGCTCATTCTAGGGGGCATAGTGGCTGGCTTGGACAGGCAAAACGCCGATCTGTGAACTCAGTTCAAATGGTTACGTTTTCAAGCCGGGCAAAGTGTGATGACGGCAAGCATCCGCTCGCGCTTGTCCAGAGAAGGCCGCCCTGACGTCAAGAAGCCGCCGCCCGAGTCGCGACATTCACAGGGCACTTGCTCACGACTGAGCAACCCCAAGGCATAGCTTGGGTGCTTGTACTGGGCCCGCTTCTTTTCCCGGAAAAATGGCACGGCTCTAACCCGACGCGGCGGACCCCGCTAACTGTATCTGTCAGCGGGCATGACAGGGCGGGTCGGTCACAGTTGGGGGACGTGACCACTTTGCACGATATGCCAGAGGCTGTCTCAGTCACTATTCACCATGCGCTGTGCGTTAACAGAGGGACAGGTGCGCAGATATTGATGTGGGGTCAGGCCGAACTCTTGCTTGAAGCGGGCGGCGAAACGACTGGGAGAGTCATAACCGCAAGCGAGGGCCACCTCCAGCGGAGTGAGGGCCTGTTGCAGCAGAGTGAGGGCGTGGCTCATGCGCACCTGGGTCAGCAGCTGGCGAAAGCTGCGCCCCTCGGCGGCCAGCTTGCGCACCAGGGAGGCGCGGCTCATGGCAAAGTGTGGGGCCAGGGTCTCGAGTGTATGGTCGGCGCCTGGCTCCACGCCGAGGTAGCGGGCCAGCCGCTCCCCGAGCGTCATTGTGCTGGCGGGAAACAGCAGGTCGAGGGCATTGGCGGCGTGCAGCTCGGCATAGAAGCCGTGCAGCAGCTGGGTCTGGGTGGTCTGGCTCAGCACGCGGCTGGCCATGGAGCAGACCAGCTCGAAGCAGAATGCCAGCGCCGGGTTCACCTCAAGGCGCGGCTCCCTCTGCAGGGTGGGCGGGGCGCTGCTCAGCCATTCGGCGGGGGGCGGGGCCAGCAGGGTCAGGGCATGGGAACTGAACTTGCCCTGCTCGGGCTGATTGACGAAGGTGAGCTGGTGGCCTGCCGGGATCAGCAGCCAGCTCCCCTTGTCAAACGACAGGCGCCTGTCTTGCCACCACAGCAGCTTGTGGCCCTGTTGCACCCAGATGAGGGTCGGCGCATAGATGAGCACCCTGTGCAGGGGCTGCTCGCGGATCCCGAAATAGTGATTCAGTTGCAGCAAGGTAGTGCTCATCCGGCGGGCTCCTAGGGGGTGACGAAGGTGGCGGTCAGGGTGGCCTTGCCCAGCGCCATGGCATTGAGCATGTAGCCTACCATGGCGGGCGGGGTATCTGCCTTGACCTCGAGATCCTGAGGCAAAGCCCAGGCGGTGAACTGGTAGCGGTGCATGCCATGCCCGGCGGGCGGACAGGGGCCGCCGTAGCCCTGGCTGCCGAAGTCGGTTCCGAGCTCCAGCCCTTGTTTGAGTTTGCCGGAGGCGTTGCTGGCCAGCTCGCTCTGATTGGCGGGCAGGTTCACCACCAGCCAGTGCCACCAGCCGCTGCCGGTGGGGGCATCGGGATCATAGGCCGTGATGGCGACGCTCCTGGTGCCGGCCGGCAGGTCCTGCCAGCTCAGCTGGGGCGAGCGGTTTTCCCCCTTGCAGCCGAAGCCGTTGAAGCTGAACGCCTTGTCCATCAGCTGACCTTCCTGGATGTCCGTGCTCTTCAAGGTCATGGCAGAGGCGGGCAGGGCCGCCACGCACAGCAGGGAGAGCAGGGCGGAACGCAGGGGTAATTTCATTGTGGTGCTCCTTTATGGATGAGGGGATCTCCATGGGGGGATCCTGATGAGGGGATCAGTCTAGCGAAGGAGGGGCAGCCTGGTGCAACATCAAGGCTCAATATCAGGTTTCAGGTGGCTGATTGTGAGCTGAACTGCATCTGGAAGGGGGAGGATTGGGACGGCGAGGTGGCAAGGGAGTGGGCCAGCTCGTGGTGTGGCGGCCATAAAAACCGGCCTCATGGAGGCCGGTTTTGACATTGTGCTGACAGAAGAGCAGGCGGCTTAGCGCAGTATCATCTGCTCGCGACCCGGGCCGACGGAGACCATGGGAACCGGCACACCCAGCAGGGCTTCGATACGCAGCACATAGTGCTGGGCAGCCTTGGGCAAGTCTTCAAACTTGCGGATGTGGGAGATGTCTTCGCTCCAGGCTTCCATGGACTCGTACACCGGCTTCAGACCGGCGGTCTGTGGCCAGATCGGGTTCTCGGTGTTGGCACCTTCGTAGGCCACACAGATCTTCAGATCCGGCATGCCGGAGAGGCAGTCCAGCTTGGTCAGGGCGATCTCGTTGGCGGCCTGGATCTCCAGACCCTGCTTGGTAGCAACGGCGTCGAAGTAGCCGATGTCACGGGGACGGCCAGTGGTGGCACCGAACTCGTTGGCGAACTTGCGGAACTCTTCCTGGTTCTCCATGGCGGTGATCAGGGTGCCGGTACCAACAGAGGTACTGAACGCCTTGGCCACGGCAATCACGCGCTCGGGGCGCAGGGCTGGCAGGCCGCCACCGATGCCGGCGTAAGCGCCGGAAACGTGGGAAGAGGTCACCCAGGGGTATTCGCCGTAGATGAGATCACGGCCGGCGCCCAGCTGGGCTTCGAACAGCAGGGTGCCATTCTTGGCCTGGATGGCCTTGAGCGGCTCGCTGACGTTGCAGACGGCGTCGATCCAGGGAGCGGACACTTCCAGCAGCCAGTCGGCCATTTCCTGGGCGGTCTGGCTGAACTCGAAGCTCGGGTAGAGGGCTTTGAGCTGCGGCAGTTTCCAGTCGAGGAAGAACTGGATGCGCTCGACCAGCACTTCAGGCTGTTTCAGCCAGCCGACCAGGATCGCTTTTTTCATGACCCGATCACCGTAAGCCGGTGCAATGCCCTGACGGGTGGAGCCATAGGCGCCATCACCCAGACGGACTTCTTCCAGGGTATCTTCCAGCGCATGGATCGGCAGGCAGAAGGTAGCGCGATCAGAGATGGCTAGTTTAGGGGTCACGCCGGCGGCTTTCACTTCAGCCAGCTCGCGGGTCAATGGCTCCGGGCTGATGACCATGCCAGGGCCGAGGACAACTAGGCACTCCGGGTTGAATACGCCGCTCGGCAACTGGTGCAGCTTGAAGGTGCCCAGGTCGTTGACGACGGTGTGGCCGGCGTTGTTGCCGCCCTGAAAACGGATGCTGGCGGCGGATTGACCTGCCAGATAATCGACGATGCGGCCTTTGCCTTCATCACCCCAGTTAGCACCTACGACTACGATAGACGACATGACTCTTTCTCCTAAGACGTTAGGCGTTCATCCTAGGAGGCTAAGGCAGATTAGAAAAATTAATTATCTTTATAATTCCGATAAGAGAACCATATAATTACGACAGCGTTATCGGCAAGACACCTGTGTTGCAGCACTGGCCGGCATAAGGTGCGCATAGGTGGAAAACAAGAGGATCCCCATGCTGGATATTCACTGGCTGCAAACCTTCGTCACCCTGGCACGGTTGCAGCACTTCGGCCACACCGCCACCGAACTGCACATGACCCAGCCCAATGTCAGCCTGCACCTCAAAAATCTGGAGCAGGCTACACGGGTCAAGCTGATTGAACGCAGCCCGTTCCGGCTGACCCAGGCGGGGGAGCGCCTGTTGCAAAGCGCCGAGCGCGCCATCAATGAGTTGCTGTTGTGCCAATCAGACCTCAATGCCCTCAATCAGCTGAGTCAGGGCACGCTCGCCATCGCCGCCAGCGACATCATTTCCCGCTTGCTGCTGATCCAGCCGTTCCAGCGTTTCAAGCAGGAGTTTCCCGGCATCGACCTCACCTTGTTCAATACCACTTCGGATCAGGCGGCCGAGCTGGTCAAGGCTGGCAAGGCGGACCTTGGCTTCGTGATGGCGCAAAAGCGCAGCGAACCTCTGTTCTACACAGAGTTGCAGCAAGTGACCTGGTGCGCGCTGGGACACGGCTTGGCCCGCTGGCAAGCGCGGGCGAAGGCGGGAGAGAGCGATCCCCTCGATGAGCCGACCCTGATCCTGCTTGGTCACGATACCCGTACCCGGGCGCTGATAGACCCTTCCTTGCCTCTGCTCGGTTTGCCTACTTGTCGCATCATGGAAGTGGGCAGCGTGGATGCCCAGCTCGACTGGGCCGAGGCGGGATTCGGGGTGGCCATAGTACCGGACTTCTCGCTCCATCCGCGCCTCAAACTCACCGCTTCCGTGACCAGATTGACCGACTTTCCCGGCACCAGCTTAGGGTACGTGGTGCGTCAGAACCAGGTGTTGTCACGGGCCATCAAGCAGCTGCTGCACTGGGTGGAGGAGGAGATACAAAGGCCGGATGCCTACTATCCACCGCAGCCCACGGCTGAGCGCTGAGCCGGTTTCGGATAGGCCGAGGGAGTTGTCGCTTGTCCGGCCGCGATCACAACCGACAACAGGCAAGGTTTGACGGCTGAAATAAACGGTATATCTATCGCCTTCATTCCCGCTGTGTGTGCCGGGCCAAGGGATATAAAACGATACAAAAAAAAGAGGCCGCCCGTATGGGTGGCCTCTTTGCCTTGGGTATCCACAGTATCACTGGGTGGGGATGCTCGCCGAGGGCGCGGCGGGCAAGGGCTGGCTCGCGTCATTCGTTGCACCGGCCGCGCTTGGCGAGCCCCCTTTTGTGTCGCTTGTCGCCCCAGTGGCAACCGCTGCCGGAGAGACTGCCGCCGAGGCGGGCGGTACCGCGACGGGCTGGGTTGCCACCGGGGCTGATGTGCCCGCCGGGGGAACTGTCACCTCGCTGCTGGCGTGCGCAGCCGAGGCCGCTTCCATTGCGGGGGTTGCCGCCGACACTTCTGTCGCAGAGGCAGTGAGGGATTCAGGTGTCAGTGACGGCAGTGGCAGAGCAGCGTCTTCCATGCCCGGATGGCGCGGTACGTCTGCCGCGGCCAGCATGGAGTCCTGGGTGAGGGGCGTCAGTGCCGGGTGCAATCGGGTAAATTGCTTGAGCCGCGCGGTCAGCACATCTCGCACTGTGCGCACCTCGGCTTCGGGCAGGCTGTCCAGTGCGATCAACTCGGCGGTAACGGCGAAGGTACTGACGCTGGTGAGCTGTCCGGGATAGAGGTTGGCGCCGATCCGGCTGTGCTGATAGTAAGGGTGGTGTTTGAGCAGGCGGTCGATCTGCTCCCCTTCGATAGGGATGATACGCGCCTTGCAGCGACCAGTCAGGTCCCCTATGCCCTGATTGGGGTGGCCCGCCACCACGAAAGCGGCGTCCAGAGTGCCATCGCAGAGCCCTTCCAGCCGACTGTTGACTGCGGCCGGGATGACGGGGGCAAAGCTGCTTGCCTGCCAACCCATGGCATCGAGCAGAGCCTGACTGGTGACGCGCTCCCCCGAGCCCGGGTTGCCCAGATCGACCCGCTTGCCTTCGATATCAGCCAGGGTAGTGATGCTGCTGGTGGCGCTGGCAAGCAGGGTCAGCGACTCCTGATGGAGCCTGAACAGGCTGCGAAGCCGGTCGTTGGGCGGCTGGCCCACGAAGGGGCCCGTGCCCTTGGCGGCATGATGAACCACATCCGACTGCACCAGTGCCAGCTGGATTTTGCCTTGGCCAAGCTCCTTCAAGTTGGCCAGCGAACCTGAGGTGCTCTGCACCGAACAGTGCAGCCCCTTGCTGGCACTCTCTTCGTTCAGCAAGCGGCAGATGGCGCCTCCGGTCGGATAGTAGACGCCGTTGAGCGCTCCTGTGCCAATGGTGAGATTGGTGGGCGTGGTGGCGTGCAGGGGCAGTGCCAGGGCAGCAGCCAGCCAGGGCAGGGTGATTCGTAGCAGGGCAGGCAGGTGGTGCAAGGGGCTTGGGTACATAGTGAACCGGATCAATGGCTGATAAAAGGGATGGGCCTGGCCCATCCCGTATGATGTCTCATGTTGTCTATTCAGCGGCGGGCCACAATGGAGTCAACCATTGTGGCCCGCAACGACTGCGCTCAAGCGTAGTTGGTTGCCGCCGACATGCAGCTGCAAAAATATACGCTATTGCCGTCAGATGCGAGTCTGGATCGCTTTCTCCATCCGAGCCAGTGCTTCGGTCAGCCGTGCTCTGGTGCAACCGAAGTTGAGCCGCACGAACTGGCCATTGCCGAACTGGGCGCCGGGGGAGAGTCCCACTTCCGCCTGTTCGAAGAAGGCGATGGGATCGTCGAGCCCGAGCGCACTGACATCGATCCAGGCGAGGTAGGTCGCCTGATGGCGCGCCAGCGTGACGCCAGGCCAGCGGGCGACCGCCTGCTCGATCAGCGCCAGATTGGCAGCCAGATAGTCGAGCTGTTCGGCAAGCCAGGGGTCGCCCCCTTCATAGGCCGCTTCGGCCGCGACAAAGCCCAGCAGGTTGACGTCGGCGCTGATGCCGCGCATTGCCTGTTGCAGCTTGAGGCGCAGGCGGGCGTTGGGCACCACGGCGAAGGCGCAGCACAGACCCGCAATATTGAAGGTCTTGCTCGGTGCCATCATGACGGCGCAGCGATCGGCGGCTTCCGGGCTGACGGCGCCATAGGGTATGTGACGGGCATTTTTGTCCAGCAGCAGATCGCAATGGATCTCGTCCGAGCAGACCACCAGATTGTGGCGCTCGGCGATGGCATCGATGGCTTCGAGCTCCTCGCGGGTAAACACTGTCCCACCCGGGTTGTGCGGGTTGCACAGCAGCAGCAGATCACCAAACGGGGCCTGACGTTCCAGCGCTTCCAGATCCAGCACCCAGCGACCCGCCTCTTCCACCATGGGGACTGTGAGCAGGGGACGGTCGTTGAAACCGGGGGCTTGCAGGAAGGGGTAGTAGACCGGCTTGGGGGTGATGATGCCGCGGCCTTGCTGGCTCCAGGCTTTGCACGCCAGGTTCAGACCTGGTACCACGCCGGGCAGGAAGATGAGCCACTCTGGCTGTATGGTCCAGCCGTAGCGGCTGGCCAGACGCGCCATGATGAGTTCGATCAGCCGGGCAGAGGGGCGCGAGTAACCGAAGATACCGTGGGCGACCCGCTTGGTGAGGGCCTCGACGACGGCGGGCGGCGAGACAAAGTCGGTGTCGGCAACCCACATGGGCAGCACGTCCTCGCCTTTGTACTTGTCCCATTTCAGGCTCATGGTGTCGCGACGATCTATTTCCCGGTCAAAATCAAACATGTGAAATCCTTATACTGGCCAGTGGGCTTTCAATGTACGGGGTCGGGCGCGGGGTCGCAAGCCTTGAGGTAACTCTTGATAATGACATAAAATAAGCGGCGCCATTTCATGCACTTGCCGAATTTTGGCCAGTTTTTATCCCCCAATCCAGTGGTAATCCTATGAGCTTGCTGACCACAGCCCTGCAGAGGCGTGATCCCGTCTCCCTCTCTTTTCTGGCCGTGACCTTTATGACCGGAGTTGCAGTAGCGCTCCAGGTACCGACCTTGAGCCTGTTTCTGGCCGAAGAGGTGCAGGTGCGCCCCTTGCTGGTCGGGCTCTTTTACACCGTCAACGCTGTGGTCGGCATCCTCATCAGCCAGTGGCTCGGCCACCGCTCCGACAGCAAGGGGGATCGCAAGCAGCTGATCCTGCGCTGCTGCTTCGCGGGTGTAGTGCTCTCCCTGCTGTTCGCCTGGAATCGCAACTACTGGCTGCTGGTGAGCCTGGGGGTCGTGCTGGCCAGTCTGGCAGCTACTGCCAGCCCCCAGCTGTTTGCCCTGGCCCGTGAATATGCCGACAGCCGCAACAAGCGAGCGGACATGTTCAGCTCAGTGCTGCGGGCCCAGTTTTCCCTGGCCTGGGTGATTGGTCCCCCCATCGCCTTCGCGCTGGCCATCGGCTATGGGTTCGAGGTGATGTATCTCGCCTCCGCCTTTGCCTACCTTGTCTGCGCGCTGGTGGTGTGGCGCTGGCTGCCCTCCCTGCCGTTGCCCACGCCAAATAACGAGGTGGAACGCGTCAGCAGCTGGCGGGACCCGTCGGTGCGGGCACTGTTTATCGCCTCCACCCTGATGTGGACCTGCAACAGCATGTATCTCATCAACATGCCGCTCTACATTACCCGCGAGCTGGGGCTGGAGGAGAAACTGGCGGGTGTGTTGATGGGCACGGCTGCGGCCCTGGAAATCCCCTTCATGTTGCTGGCAGGCTACTACACCCAGCGCTTTGGCAAGCGCCCCATGATGCTGGTGGCCGTGCTGGCCGGGGTGTTTTTCTACGTGGGGCTGGTCACCCTGTCGAGCCAGCCTGCCCTCATAGCGCTGCAACTGCTCAACGCCATCTTCATCGGCATAGTCGCGGGGATCGGCATGTCCTACTTCCAGGATCTGATGCCGGGGCGCGCCGGGGTGGCGACTACCCTGTTTGCCAACAGCATACGCACCGGTTCCATCATGGCGGGGGCCATAGCCGGAACCGTGGCCGAGATCTGGAGCTTTCACGGTGTCTTCATGGTGGCGACCGCACTGGCGATGGCGGCACTGGCCGCCTGCTGGCGGGTACCCAATGTGTGAGGCGGGTCTGTGACCGGTTGGCGATGGGTGACGCAGGCAGCCTGACGGCTTGGGCTTATTTGTCGTTATCGGTCTGATATTCGTTGCGCAGACAGCGCAGCAGCAGTTCGGTAGCAGGGCCCAGGGTATCGGCCGTTGATGGCGTGAGCTGAGATATCAGTATCGCTGTCGCTGACCGAGGTTACTTGTCGTTATCGGTCTGATATTCGTTGCGCAGACAGCGCAGCAGCAGTTCGGTGGCCGGACCCAGGGTATCGGCCGTTGA
>NZ_LSGW01000043.1 GCF_001643305.1 Aeromonas salmonicida subsp. salmonicida | reverse complement strand
CTTCGCCGGAATACGCAACAGTTTCACCGCGCTCCGAAGTGCGCTTGCATATTCTTAGCCATCAGACTCAGGCATGTCAATTACTAATCTGTGACAAAGATCGCCTTTCATCGTTTTCCTGAACTGAGCGCACAAAAAACGACCGCCGATCGACGATTTTTGTGTCAAGTCACAGCACTGATGACCGAAGATGGTCATCGATCTAGTCCTGCGTCAGATTGAGAACGTTTGGGCATCGGATCCCAGCCACTCAAGGTACGGAATTGATCAGTATAAAATTCGGCCTCTTCTTTTGAAGTGATCACATAGGGGGTGATTAACAGTACCAACTCCGTTTTTTCGATTTTTTTTGTCTGATATTTAAACAAATTACCCAAAAGTGGAATATCTCCCAAAAGGGGTACTTTTTCTTCATTGTTGGTGTTGCTTTGGCTTAGTAAGCCCCCCAAATAGACTGTTTTACCTGAATCGGCCAGAAGTTTACTCTGTACAGCCCTACGATTGATCGGCGGGGTATCACCTCCACCAGCAGAAACAGAGCTGATCTCTTGTGAAATCACCATCTCAATGAGCCCATCGTCGTTGATTGACGGCGTGATCTCTAGGGAAAGTCCAGTATCTATGTATTTATAGCTCGTCGTCACCTGTGGGTCATTTCCTGAGCTTCCATTACTGATCTCACCAGTTTTAACTACAATTTGATCACCGATCTTGATACTTGCGGTTTCTTGATCTAATACTACCAGCCGAGGGCTTGAAAGTACCTTGGCATTACCTTCACTTAATGCTGCTGCAAATTTGGCCGTCACGTCACCAAAAACACCCGCTAGATTCAAGTTACCGGTCTGTTGAATCAATCCCGACGTACCGCCGGTTATATCCCCTTTGTTCACATTCCACTCAAAGCCCAAGCTACTATCATTGGTCAACTTGACCTCTGCGATCACTGCTTGCAATAAAACTTGACGAGGTCGCTGATCGACAAATTGCAATAACTCAATCAAGCGTTGATAATCACCGTAGCGACCGCTAAAAATAATTGCATTGCGCTTTGCATCAACAACCACTCGATACTGATCTGTCATAACGCTCATTGTTTGAACGTTATTACTCTTGGGAATAGCCCGACCGCTATTACCTGGTTCACTGCTCAGCTCACGGTCTGAAGCTCGCGCGGTACCAGTACTATTCTGTGCTTCACGTGCTTTTTCTGCCTCGGCTAGTAAATCAACTCCCGGCTCTTTTTGTTGGGTATTTGTTTCACCATTTCCGAAAATAGATGACACCACTGGCCAAGTATCAGCTACTTTAGTGTTTTTCAAGAAATAAGCATAAACGCCATCGCTTCCTCCTGTCGGCCTTGGCTTATCAAGACGTTTCGCCCAATCTCTTGTGTAGTCTAGCCAGGCGCGTGTACTAGCAGTCACTAATAGTGTGTTATTAGACATAGGAACTAATACAACACCATTCATACCTTTACCCATCGTAACGGGTACCCCAGCAGCATCAAGAGCCTTAACCAAGTCAGTCGTTAATTCTTCAAGGGATAAGTAAGAGGGTTGCAATACTGTCAGATGAGACGCCACCCGGTTAGGCACATCAACTTCTGCAAGCAATTGATGGATACGATCAATCTCTTCTTTTTTAGCAACTACCATAATTGCATTAAGATTATTTTGCATCAGTACTGTACCATCACTATCACGCACCATGCGTTCGGCAATAGTGATAGCCTGACCAAGTGGTAGGTAATATACTGGAATAATTTCAACAACCTTACCATAGCGCAAGGCTGGTTGTATGGCTCCGGACATTAGCATGGGCACGGTATTACGGGTTTTTTCTGCAGGGATAACTTTGATAACTCCATCTTCGAGAGCCAATGCGACCCCATTGACCTGCAGTACTTCTTCGATCAAACCCAGTAGACGACGAGCAGATACAGGTTTACTGACACGAAGTGTCACAGGATCAGTTTTAGCTTGCAAGGCTTGGTCCACTATGTAATTGAGATCCAGGACTTCGCCCAACGCCAAATTGATGAAATTATTCAAAGGCATTTGATCCGTGCTCAAGCTTAGAGGCTCTATGGGGAGCGTTAGCTTAGCTGCACTTTCAGAATCTCTATCCTGTGCTCTAAGTAATGGTGCAGAACGTACTGTTTCAGTTATCCCACGTGGCTTTAGTTGTGGTGCTATGGCTCCCGGCTTCTCTGTCCAGATGGTCGTTACGCTATCTTTGCCATGAGGGCTGGGAACTACAGGCTTAAGCTCAGCTGCAGGAGGAGCTACACATCCTGCCAAAACAGCACTACACACAAGTGTCAGGGAAAAATGACGAGCAATATAGCTCATTATCAACAACCTCTTTTATATGTAATCAAGACAAAACACGTTAACGATGTTCAGGAATAGGAAATATTTCAAACGTATGAATGGAACCATTTTGTTGTACTTCAACATGCCGTTGCAAGATGCGGATAACTTTACCCAAGTCAGGTACATTGTCTCCCTCTTTAACAGCTATACGTTCATCATTGTAGAATACCGCCTCTCGCTGTATTCCTCTTTGAACAATGGCTAATAAACGAACTGGGGCCTTTGAAACAATATTGGTGGTAGCGGAATCCTTTGTCTTTCCATCCAAACGAATACGAGCTGGAGTAAATAAATTTCCTGAAGATTTCCCCGGTAGTGAATTTAATGCTGTAGCAGCAAAGGATATCTTATCAAGAGGAGTCGTTGACAGGTCAGGTGTTAAGATAATCCAGTTATATCCAACATTAATCGAGAGCAACCCACTAAATATTAATAGGTACTTAGCTCTATACCAAGTCATTCTTGCTCACCTCCACTGCGACTCTTAAAGCGTAGTTCATTTATTGGTATTTTTCGATAAGATACCAGTGTGGCCGATATTTCTGCATGCTGGTCACTCTTTAAAGTAATTGATAATTTTTCTGGCACTATGATTTTATTTGTCACTGCAAGAGCATAGATAAAATCCATTACATCTTGTGAGTTGCCATTGAATCCCCACTGGCTAACAACTGCTTCTCCTAACCAAGGGGAAAATTGCGGTTCCAGAAAGCGACGACTATTAAAAGAGATGTTTTTCGCTCTAAATATTTGTTCGATTATTCCAACTTGTTCAGCGACACCTCGATTATAATTTTTACTATCTAGCAAGCCTGAATTTAATCGAAGATACTTCTCATTTATTAACTTTACATTACTTTCTAAAACTGCTCTATTATCTTTTAGTTTTTGTAATCGCTCAATCTTTGAAATAGTAGTAAGCATCATATCTCTATAGTCTTGACGGTAGGTAAGATACGGCTCATAAATTAAGAAAAACAACACTGTGATAACAATGACAAGCGATGCCCATTGGATCAATGGGCTGCGAAACTCTTCACGTAACTTCTCCTTATCATAACTTTGTAGGTCAAATTCAAATGCCATGTTATTTCACCAGTAAAATTTCAGCTTTAAATAATTGAGAACCATCATCTCTAGGCGTCACATCCCCTAGCAACCTAACCCTTTCAACTTCTTTTTGTGCCCCCAGAGTGTCCATCAGTTTGACACTGTCACGCACAACCCCCTGAATAATGGCACGACGTTCTTCATAGGAAAATTCAGTTAGTATCACATCTTCAGGAAGTTGCTTGATTAATAGTTCTAATAGATCAACAACTGTACGCTGCTCTTTCGTGATAACTAGCATTTTCTCAAGAATTTTGCTTCTCTCTGCCATGCTAGTACGTAGATTCACCAGATCTGCGGTGTTAGCTACTAACTCTGAATACTGGCCATCCAATCTACTGGATTTAATCTGTAGCAATGCGAAGTCGGCCCCTATAAATATCAAGCCAGCCAAAAATATACAGAGTATTTCTCTATGGAAATCCCAAGGAGATGATAAATCAAAAAAACTCGACACTTTACCAGCTTGAAAAATATTCTGGGGAGGAGCGTTTTTATTAATTTCATTCAATAGTTGTCCATCATAATGAACATCATTATTATTAGTCAATAAAGGGTAGCCTTTTGAAACAAGGTCTTCAAACCAGCGCTGATAAAGGGGGGTGTCTAATGGATAGAACTCATGAATTTCACCTCTCTTAGCTATATGACAGCCATACAAACGCCCGTCCTCTTCATAACAAAGTAGCGCTGGCGAGGTTGTTAAAGCACTACCATAATAAGCTATTGCTGGAATTTTGTGAGTAACATCAACATGAAAGTTAATGTCTTCTCTATTCCAAAACCACACTGCCACTCGCCACTTATCATTTCCTTTAGATACTAGATAATAATGCTCTGTACTAAGCCAGCTAGATAAGGATGACAACTCATTTTTTACGCACTCATCGATATGAGACCTAGAAACAAGCCCTATTTCATATTCAAGTAATTTAAATAAGCACATTTCTTGTGGGACTAAGCCTACAATACGCTCAAAACGCCTAGTACGCGTTAACTTATCAACTTTTTCATGAGATAATTTTTTGTCAGTAGGCCATACTAGGCGAATAGAAAGTAATTCTTTAGCAATTTTATTAAACTTATTAATCATGAGCTACCCACAACCTTTCATAGTCAGGAAAATACCAGAGGCTACGTCTGGGAGGAAATCGGCTAGATGTTCGTATCTGATATTCCCCTCTACCACGGAATCCATTATATTCGTAATAAATATAGTATCTTGAGCTTTGTGTCAGTTCAAGACCTTCATTTCCAAGACTATTTTCTCTCAAAATAGCTGACAAACTTGCCCACTTTCTATCACGTTTTAATTTCTTTATTTTATCTAAGTCACCAGATGTGAAGTCATATATTCCGCGTGACAATAGTGAGTCTGGAATAGCTGCATAATTAGTCCATGATGATCCTAACAGGGTAATATAATCTCTTAATCCATCTCCATACTTATTATTAAATACAGCATGAGATATCCCAGAAATCATCATTACTTCATCCAATGTTCGAAATGGAGCACCTCTACCATACTTGTATTTATTGAACTTATCCTGCCAATTAAATATCTCATCTGCAATATGCTTTGCATCTTGTATCTTATAACTACTTAGCACTCTTGACATTTTATCATGATCATAGTATCGCAAGCTCAATAGTCCAGCTTGGTCTTGTATGCGAACTGTAACATCATTCTTTAATTTTAATGGATGCCCGTCGACTGGGATATAAGTATCACCTAACGAAAAACCTCCTGGCTCTTGCTCACCAACCAACATTGAAAGAAATAATCGATGCTCTGCATCATTAATTCTCAAACGTGCATCCCACTTGTTTCTCTCATATACTTGTTCGCTTACCATACCTTCTGTACGCACAATCATCATCATGGTGATACTAATAAGTATTGTCATGATCATAAGGGTCATGGGTAATATCATGCCCGAGTTATGCCTCACTTTTTATATACCTCATCATCTATATGACTACTAGTACTATAAGCAGTTACTGGAAAGTACCAGTCAATATTACTTTTATTTAAAAATGACATTTTTATATTGACTAACATTGGCATCGAAGTTTCTTTTTTGCTATAAAAAAAATCCAACCATGTAGGGTTGTAGCGAAAGAATATCTTATCCTCTATAGGTATATTGGTACCATCAACTGGCATATGTATTGGTGCAAGATATCTTATCTCATAGGTATTAATTAATTTAATTAACTCTAATTTTCTAAAATCTTTATCAACTTCATCACTATTATAATATGGATCTGAATTGCTTTTTTCTGCATAAAAAAGACTATAACCATAGTCACTTTTTTCAAACCAGATAACTATAGATGAGTAGTTGCCAGGGCCATTTAATATAGGTGAATTTGACAATAACTTTACACTGTCTTTATCACCATAAAAAAAGGGCACAGCCTCGCCATACTCATTACTAAATTGAGTAGCGGTAGCATCAGAAAAAAGCATTGAAAGCCAACTATACCTATCCTGAAGATTTGAAACAGACTCTACTTTTTTATTTAACGTTGACCATGCTAACCGTCCCTGATCTAGTCCTGCCAACATAATCGATATTGAGAATGAGAATATCAATATAGTCACTAGTAATTCTACTAGTGTAAAACCTGATTCAATACTTTTACTTTTCATTCCAGCCAATCAGTTCAAATGAGAAAGAATAAGTCGCATTAGATAACACTTTGTATGTTACCGTGATTTTGAACATTTGAAGATCATATCCAGCCTGCGTCATAACATCTGCACGGATAGGAAATAAAGCACTTACTGGCTCTGCAATCCACTCATATGATACTCCTCCTACCTCACCAATGCCAGACTGAAGCTTTAATGGATTAATATCTACTAATGAGTTATAGATGTTTTCTTCAAAATATACTCGCTCTTGAATTCGCTCAACTCGTGATACTCTAAATATACTTTCATTGACAACTCTAAACATAATTGTAATCACTGATATCAATATTGTTAGAGCTACCAAAACTTCAATAAGCGTGAAACCTTTATTTTTGGGGTACATAAATCAGGTCGAGTTTACAATCCAGGGGAGAAAAAGATAGTCGCCAGTAGCGCTCATTGGGCGTTTTAATAAGGGTGTCTCCACCTGAACATACTTTATCAGCCCGAAATGTGACACTCTGATCATTAACTATCTCAATATTATGTTTTTTTGCTAAGGCAATAGTAGTGTCTGAATGGCGTGAAAGAACAAAGCCTCCACCATGTTTTCTATTCTCCAGCATAGCATTTTTTACATCTGACAAGAAAGATTCGATATTAGTTTTCTCTCTGTAGGATATAAGTTGGCCCCATAAATTTGGGGCCACTATAGCTGTTAACAATACAGATAAGGTAATGACTATCAATAGTTCAATCATAGTAAAGCCACAATTTTTCATTAAAATCTACCAATATCCTGATCTTCTCCTTCCCCACCTTTACGATTATCTTTTCCTAAACTGTAAATTGCGAAATCACCGTCAGATTTCAATTCATAATGATATGGGCGCCCCCAGGGATCATTTGGTAAGTCTTTTGAAAGGTATGGGCCATCCCAGTTCAAAACGCCGTCGGGTGATCGACTTAAAGCTGAAAGTCCCTCTTCTGTTGATGGATAATCACCTATATCTAATCGATATGTATTTAACGCTGAAACAAGGAGCTCAATCTGAGCTTCTGCTACTTTTGTTTTTGATGATCCGACCTTTTGAAATAATCTTGGCCCAACCAAACCAGCAAGCAATGATATTAGCACCAGCACAACTAAAAGTTCAATTAACGTGAACCCTTTATTTTTTGATTTTACAAACATATCACCATCCAATATCATTTACAGAAATTATACCAGAGATTAAAACGATCATAATTGAGCCTACAATAGCCCCCATTATAACAATAACAAGTGGCTCCAATATAGCAAGTATTTGCTTTATCCCTTTAGAAAGCCGACGCTCATAGAGAGCATTAATTTCTTTAAAGCAAATTGGTAATGAGGAACCTTTTTCACCAGTTTTAATAAGTCGTATAACTACTAGTGGGAAAACATGGTACATTGCTAACGCATCAGCTAATCTCTCACCTTCTTTCACTCTCTCAATAACTCGCTGGATGTCTCTACGTCCTTTATCCCCAGACATGGCATTGGATGATAGCTCCACTGCATCAACTAACTCGACGCCGGACTCCAGTAGTTTTTGCATACTGCCGCTAAATTGGACGATAGTCCATGCGTTGAAGAGCATAGCCAGAAACGGGATTTTTAGAACAAACTCAAGTAATAGAGATGCCAGTTTTCCATATTTAAAACTATAGAAAAAATAACTAAATAGTATTGTTATACTACCAATAATCAATAATAAGTAATTATTTATAAAGTCTGACAATGCAATTAGAGTGACCAAACTCCCACCAGCAGCAGCAGCTTCATCCGTAATCATTGATTTGAAGTTAGGGATAACATAGATAAATAAGAAAAATATTACCGAAACACAAACAATTAACAAAAAACATGGATATGTAAGCGCAGTTTTAACTTCAGAGAGAATTTTTTCTTCCCTCTCGATGCGCTCTGCAATATTTATTAAAGCATCATATATATTACCATTTTCTTCACCAAGCCTTAGCATTGGTGAAACATAATAAGGAAATATATCAGGTAATGATGCAACCGTATCAGACAGTGAAGCCCCCGAAGATATGTCCATTTTCATTCTAGATAGTGCTGGATTCAGGTATTTATCTGATGTTGTATCGACAAGAGAATCAATACATTCATCCAATTGCATACCACTTTTTCGCAACGTAGCTAGTTCTCGTAGGGTTGTCATTAGTGCCTCTCTTGACACAATGACCTTCATAATACCGGTGTGTTTCTCGAGTAGAACCACACTATGGCCTTTCATATCCAGTATCTTGTGTGCATTCTCTCTCGATGAAGCCCTAAGCCATCCGTTAAGTAACTGGCCGCTGTCAGTTCTGACAATATATTTGAAATATATCATCCAATAACCCTCAGTACTTCCTCTATTGTCGTTTCACCATGAGCAGCTCGAAGAATAGCATCTTCTTTAAGTGTTCTCATGCCCTGCTCATTGGCAATTGCATTGAGAGCAGTGATAGAGATTTCAGCATCAGTTTGGCTAGACCATTGCATCAATTCAAATACGGCAAGTCGACCACTGTAACCGGTAAAGTTGCATTTTTCACAACCACAAGCAGATTTAAAACTAACTATTTTTGGAAGCAAATGCCCCCATTTTTTCTTAAAGTCTTCCCAATTAACGCCCAATTTAGTGTGAGCTAATGGCTCAATCACAGCGCACTCTGAGCAGAGTCTTCTAACCAGACGCTGTCCCATTACCCCTACAATTGTTGACTTTATCAAATAATCAGGGATACCAATATCTTTCAAACGAATGAAGCTACTGGGTGCATCATTAGTGTGTAACGTGGAAAAAACAAAGTGACCTGTTAGCGCTGATTGAATCGCAATCTGCGCTGTTTCTTTATCACGCATTTCACCAATTAGCATAATATCTGGATCTTGACGAAGAGCAGACCTAAGAATCGTAGCAAAATCTAAACCTATATCACTATTTACCTGAATTTGAGTTAACCCTTGCATCTGATATTCAACAGGGTCCTCAACGGTGATTATTTTTTTTTCTTCATCATTAACTTGGCTGAGTAATGTATATAGTGAGGTTGTTTTACCACTACCCGTAGGACCAGTGATTAAGAAAATCCCATTTCGCTGGCTTATTATAGTACTAATTATATCGAGCTGATCGCTGAACATATTTAATCGACGCTCAGATGACTTATCAACATTACCACTTAGAAGTCGTAATACTGCATTCTCACCATGTACAGTTGGTGTCGTTGCTACACGAATATCAACATAAGCACCGGACAGCCGAACACGCATGCGTCCATCCTGAGGTAATCGCCGTTCAGATATATCAAGACTAGACATTAACTTTATTCTTGATATCACAGCTGCATGTTGTGATATCCCAGGCTTATCAACTATAGTTAAAACACCATCAATCCTAAAGCGAACTAGAAAACTATCTTTATTTATTTCAAAATGGATATCTGACGCTTTTTTTCTTATTGCATTCTGAATACATTCGTTAACAAACCTGACAACAGGAGCAGAAGATGTATCATGCATCCCATGATCACTGGCTTTGAAATTAGTTGTGGTCTCTTGGACTCCCGAAAATAGCGTCCTAAGCTCATAATTAGAGATAAGAACAGGGATTGTTTTTATATCGTACAGTTGTCTTATTGAGTCTGAAATAAATGAATCCCATATATCAAGTTGTGCAATATATATGGAACCATTTTCAACAAGTAGTGGATATGCCTGTCTTTGTCTCCACCACTCGCTATTAAAAAAATCATCGATAAGTTCGGTTTGAAGATTATCTAGCTGTCCAATTTTTTTCTCGACAAAGCTATCTAGCTGATAAAGACCAAGCTGTTCTGAAAGTGCAGAGATGACTTCAGCTTCAGAGCAGTAACCGTGCGCTACACAGACTTCGCCAAACTTATGCTTTGACGATTCATTACTGATCTGTAAGGCAACAATCTCCTCTATATCATTGTGTTTGATACACCCGCGACTAACGAGGATCTCACCAATTCTCATCTAACTCTCCAAATTACAAAACATCTGTGAAACCAAGCTTGAGCTTGTTGTAAATCTTGTAGAAAAAAACTAGCATTACCGATGATATAAAAAAAAGAGATAATAAACGATGCCACGATACCGACTCAGTATATATGGATTCTCTTAACGCATCTGCAATTATACTTATTGGATTAATGTATAATATAGCTCTTAATGAATCAGGAGCTGTTCTAATAGAAAAGAAAACAGTACTAGTAAATAACAACACAAGACTAATGACAGGAATAACTTGTTGAACATCTCTCACATAAACAGATATTGATGAAAAAAAGTACGATAATGCTAAGAGCGTTGTCACATAAACACTAATTATTATAGGAATATATAACAGATTCAATGGTGTATTTATATACCCCATCGATATTGAGTATATGAGCGTTAATACTATACCTATCATAAAATTTAATGCAGCTATCAAAACTACCGTGATAGGCAGTATTTCCAATGGAAAAACAATTTTCTTTACAATGTGACTATTGTTCCTGATTACAGCTGTAGCACCAGTCAATACCTCAGACATGAAGATGTGTGTAATAATCCCTATAAAAAGCATCAACGCATAATCAGCATACTCATTATTACCAATTTCCCATCTAGCTTTAAATACATGCAGAAAAACTGTCGAGTATATAAGTAACATAAACAATGGATTAATTACATTCCATACTGCACCAAAAATAGTACCTTTGTATTTAGCACTGATTTCTCTCGATACAACTGACTTTAATATATTAATATATTTTCTTTCAAGTAACATCACTCCCCCTTTTTTAAAAAATCAATAAAATGGGGTGCCAGACTATCTTTTTTAGATAGTATAATATTTTTGTCAAAGGGCCATTTAATGGCTAAAACATTATCGTTCCATATTATGGATCGCTCATGGCTTGGCTGATAATAGTTAGTAGTTTTATATAAAATTTCAGCAGCAGTGCTTAGTGTCAAAAAGCCATGTGCAAATCCTTCAGGGATCCATAGCTGACGTTTATTTTCTGCTGATAGATTAACGCCAACCCACTGACCAAAATTAGGTGATGTTTCACGAATATCGACGGCCACATCAAAAACCTCACCAACGATACAGCGGACTAATTTACCTTGAGCATGTGGAGGTAGCTGGTAATGAAGACCACGAAGTACCCCTTGGCTAGATCTAGAATGATTATCTTGTATAAATTTTACTTGATGACCAACAGCTTCTTCAAATTGCTGATAGTTAAAACTTTCAAAGAAAAAACCACGTTCGTCACCAAACACTTGGGGCTCAAAAATAAGAACTTCAGGTATCGAAGTATTGATCACATTCATATCTATATCCTAAATCCGATGACACATATATTTGAGGGCATGTTTCATTCCCTCTAAAAAAGCTAGACTTTAGCGACCATTTTAAGCAGATACTGGCCATATGCATTCTTCGCTAACGGTGTAGCAAGAACTCGAACCTGATCAGCGTTAATAAATTTTTTGCGATATGCGATCTCTTCGGGGCAAGCAACCTTCAATCCCTGACGCGTCTCGATGGTCTGAATAAAGTTACTCGCTTCAATCAGACTTTCATGGGTACCGGTATCAAGCCAGGCATACCCACGGCCCATCATGGCTACCGACAGATTGCCTTGTTCAAGATAGATACGGTTAACGTCTGTGATTTCCAGTTCACCACGTGGAGATGGTTTCAGACTCTTAGCTATCTTCACCACGTTATTGTCGTAGAAATAGAGGCCCGTCACTGCATAATTGCTCTTGGGCTCCAACGGCTTCTCTTCCAGTGAAATAGCGGTGCCCTGCTTATCAAATTCCACCACCCCATAACGCTCAGGGTCATGCACGTGATAGGCAAATACGGTGGCGCCGCTCTCTTTGGCCGCAGCCGCCTCCAGCTGTTTCTGCAGGTCATGACCATAGAAGATGTTGTCCCCCAGCACCAGCGCACAAGGGTTTGAACCGATGAACTCTTCACCCAGAATAAAGGCTTGTGCCAAACCATCCGGGCTTGGCTGTACCTTATATTGCAGGTTCAAGCCCCATTGGCTGCCATCACCCAACAATTGTTCAAAACGGGGGGTATCTTGCGGTGTACTGATGATCAAAATGTCGCGAATGCCTGCCAGCATCAATGTGCTCAGCGGATAGTAGATCATCGGCTTGTCATAGATGGGCAGCAGTTGCTTGCTCACTGCCATAGTGACAGGGTAGAGACGGGTGCCAGAGCCACCGGCCAGAATAATACCTTTACGTTTAGTCATGATGCTTGTTTCTTATTTTTAAATTGCAAAAGAAAAGGATAGCTTGAGGCCACACCTTTCTGTTTTATCCCCGCCAGCCAGGGATGCATCCAATACATTCCTGGCCAGTGATTTACTTGCCCAATATCTCGGTCAACATCCGCTCCACACCGACCGTCCAGTCCGGCAGCACCAGATTGAAGGTGCGTTGGAATTTGCTGGTATCAAGGCGGGAGTTATGCGGGCGTTTGGCCGGCGTAGGGAAGGCGCTGGTCGGCACCGCATTGAGTTGCGTAACCGCCAGTTCAACTCCGGCCTCTCTGGCTTTGGCAAACACCAGCCGGGCGTAGTCAAACCAGGTTGTGGTACCGGAGGCTATCAGATGGTACAGCCCGGCAACATCGGGTTTGCTCTGCGCCACGCGGATCGCATGGGCAGTGCAATCGGCCAGCAACTCGGCACCGGTAGGGGCGCCGAACTGGTCATTGATGATTGACATCTCGCTACGCTCTTTGCCAAAACGCAGCATGGTCTTGGCAAAGTTGGCCCCCCGGGCGGCGTAGACCCAGCTGGTACGGAAGATCAGGTGACGAGCGCAGAGAACCGCGCCTTGTTCCCCTGCCAGCTTGGTTTCGCCGTAGACATTGAGCGGGGCGGTCGCATCGGTTTCCACCCAGGGGCGCTCACCGCGGCCATCGAACACATAGTCGGTGGAGTAATGCACCAACCAGGCACCCAATGCTTCCGCTTCTTTGGCAATCGCCGCCACACTGGTCGCGTTAAGCAGCTCGGCAAACTCCCGCTCGCTCTCCGCCTTGTCGACTGCGGTATGGGCTGCAGCGTTGACAATCACGTCCGGCTTGACCAGACGTACCGTTTCGGCCACCCCAGCCGGGTTGCTGAAATCGCCGCAATAGTCGCTGGAGTCAAAATCAACGGCAGTAATGCTGCCCAGCGGCGCCAGTGCACGCTGCAGCTCCCAGCCTACCTGGCCGTTTTTGCCAAACAGCAGGATATGCATCAGGCACGCTCCCCATAGTTCTGTTTAATCCAGGATTGGTAGGCACCACTCTTGACGTTGTTGACCCACTGCTGATTATCCAGATACCACTGTACAGTTTTACGAATGCCAGACTCGAAAGTCTCCTCTGGCTGCCAATCCAGTTCTGCGCTCATCTTGCTGGCATCGATGGCATAGCGGCGATCGTGACCGGGGCGATCCGCCACATAGGTGATTTGATCGCGGTATGAACCTGTTTTCGGTACCATCTCGTCAAGCAGATCACACACGGTATGCACCACGTCCAGATTCTGCTTCTCGTTATGACCGCCGATGTTGTAGGTCTCCCCTACCAAGCCTGTAGTCACCACCTTGTAAAGTGCGCGCGCGTGATCCTCCACGTAGAGCCAATCGCGGATTTGATCGCCCTTGCCATAAACCGGTAGCGGCTTACCATCCAGAGCGTTGAGGATCACCAGCGGGATCAGCTTCTCGGGGAAGTGATAAGGGCCGTAGTTGTTGGAGCAGTTGGTGACCAGGGTTGGCAGACCGTAAGTACGGCGCCAGGCGCGCACCAGGTGGTCGCTGGATGCCTTGGAGGCAGAATAGGGGCTGCTGGGGGCGTAAGGAGTGGTTTCGGTAAAGAGCGGCAGTGGCTTATTCCACAAGGGATGACCGGCACTCACCTCATCCGGGTGGGGCTGATCGCCATACACCTCATCGGTGGAGATATGGTGGAAACGGAAAGTCGCTTTGCGTGTATCGTTCAATTCGTTCCAGTAAGCGCGCGCCGCTTCCAACAACGTATAGGTGCCAACAATATTGGTTTCGATGAAATCAGCAGGCCCGGTGATGGAGCGATCAACGTGGCTTTCGGCCGCCAAGTGCATCACGGCGTCCGGTTGGTGCAGTGCGAACACCCTGTCTAATTCACTGCGATTGCAGATATCCACCTGCTCGAAAGCATAACGCTCACTGGCAGCCACTTCGGCAAGGGACTCCCGATTGCCCGCATAGGTGAGTTTGTCAAGATTGACCACTGCATCCTTTGTGTTTCGAATAATATGACGAACAACGGCCGACCCGATAAAGCCTGCACCACCAGTGACAAGGATTTTCATAGCTATACTCTTGAAAAATAATAAAAAATATATTCAATGTTCTCGAATAGCAAAATTAGAACTAATGTCAAGCATGCCTTACTGGCAGAGATCTCACACTAATCCAGAAAACGCATTGGCTACCGCCCCTGAGTTACAGCCCCCAGTTCGCTGCTTTTAACCGGATTGTGTGTGCTGTTGGCCATCATGTCCTCCAGCTTGTGAGGTAGCGGCTGCTATACATGCCAACTACTTGCTTATGACAATTCAATGAAGGGCTGACTCTCGAACTTATTTATCGAGCCAAACCGCTTAGATAACAGCTCGGGATTCTAACGTCTTTCGCAGCCTGTTGCACCGTCAGATCGTGACCAAACCTAAATAACTGATCCTA
>NZ_LSGW01000042.1 GCF_001643305.1 Aeromonas salmonicida subsp. salmonicida | reverse complement strand
GATCAGTTATTTAGTTATCACCTGACACCGGCCTCAAACCGGTGTCTTGTTTACGCTACTTTAGTGCGCACTTCCTTCGGTATCAATTTCAGACCCTTCTTGAACATGCGGTAGGGGGTCTGACCCTCCATCATCCTGCCCTGATGTGGCCGCTGGGTGTTGTAGTGTTCCAGATAGCTATCCAGGTCTGTCTGCATCTGCTCCACCGACTCATACCAAGTCGTTCTCCCCTTGATACGGAAGTGTTCATCCAGCAAGGTTCGATGTAGCCGCTCGATAAAGCCGTTGCTCTGCGGCCTGCGCACCTTGGTTGTCCGGTGCTCAATCCCCTCCAGTTGCAGGAACAGCTCGTAGGGATGATGGTCAGGGCGCCCGCAGAACTCGCGCCCGTTGTCCGACAGGATGGTATAGACCCGTGCCTCGTGGGTTTCAAAGAATGGCAGCACTGTTTCGTTGAGCACATGGACCGAGGTGATGGGCAGCTTGCTGGTGTAGAGCCGCCCCCAGGCGTGGCGGCTATAGCAGTCCAGCACGATTTGCAGATACACCTTACCGACCCCCTTGAGCGCGCCGACGAAGAAGGTGTCGACCGCCACCAGTTCCCCGGTGTAGTGGACCTCTATCTGACGTTCTCGGAACTCGGGACTGAAGCGCTCGAGCAGGCGAATTTGCTCGTCATTGAGCTCAATCGTTTGTTCCCGATGGGTTTTCTCGAGACGTAACAAGCGGTCGTGTTTGGAGAGCAAATCGTGACGTTGCCACACGCCACGCACCCCACCGGCACTGACGTTGATACCTTGCAGAGCTAGTTCTTGCGCGACCCGCAGCGGGCCGTGAGTAGGCCTGGTGAGGGAGTAATCGAGGATGGCCTGCTCAATCTCGGGAGCGACCCGGTTGGGATGAGCCCCTTTACAGCCGGGCAGTTTGTCGAGCAAGCCCTCGGCGCCATAGGTCTGGTAATTACGACGGATTTCGTAGAACTGCTGACGACTGTAGCCGATGAGCTTGCAGGCTTTGCTGACGTTATTGAGCTCTTTGGCGAGTTCTAGCAGGCTGAGTTTGCGACGTGCTACTTTCTCGTTGGTGGTCATACGGTGACTCCAGATAACACGGTAGGGGTACCGTTTTGTTATCCGGTTTGAAGCCGTATGACCACTCCCTTTTGTGGGCAACTGTCAGGTGAATACCATCTCCATACACGTAACCGTTCACCAAGGGAGAGGCTGTTTATAATTCTGTGTCAGGTGAATACCATCTCCATACATTCTAAGCGCCCCTCAAAATGGGGTGATTACCGAGAACCTCACCCAAAAGTAATCTGGAACAAAACTTGCTGTGTCCCTCCCCTTAGATCCCGGCAACCGGTCGCGAGGGGCCCCATGACACCGACCTTTATCAAAAGCAATGCCGCAGCCCAGCTCACCATGGCCGTCGAGGTGATGGATGAGCAGGGCACGCTGCAAACCCGCCAAATCGCCTGTGAGCGGCCACTGACTGTCTACCTCAACTGGAAGGAGATAGTAACCCTGATGACGCTGGGGGCCCGCCCCGAGGCGCTGGTGCTGGGTTACCTTAAAAATCAGGGCTTTATCGAGGATATTTCGGCCATCGAGTCGGTGATCGTCGACTGGGAGAGCGAGGCCGCCGCCGTGGTGAGCAGCCAGCAGGCCGCCGATCTCGACCAGTCACTGGAGAAGAAGACTGTCACCTCCGGCTGCGGTCAGGGCACCATGTATGGCAGCGTGATGAAGAAGCTCGAAGGTGTGGTATTGGCGGCGCCGGAACTGAAACAGAGCACCCTCTATGCCCTGCTCAAGGCGCTGTCGGCCCATAACGAAACCTACAAGATGGCGGGTGCCGTGCATGGCTGCGCCATCTGCCGTGGCGCGGAGATCCTCTCCTTTGTCGAGGATGTGGGGCGCCACAACGCGGTGGATACCCTGGCGGGCGAGCTCTGGATGCGCGGCGAGGCTGGCCACGACAAGATCTTCTACACCACAGGGCGGCTCACCTCGGAGATGGTGATCAAGGTGGCGCAGATGGGCATTCCGGTGCTGCTGTCGCGCTCCGGCGTCACCCAGATGGGGCTGGATCTCGCCCGCCAGCTCGGCATCACCATGATTGCCCGTGCCAAGGGGCGCCATTTCGAGGTCTTTAGCGGTCACGACCATATCGTGCTGGACGAGAAGCCGCCGGTGCTGGCGCCCAGTTCGGCTGGTCGCGGGATGCGGGACTAGGCAATGAACGAGTTTATGAATGTGAAGCAGGTGGCCGAATATCTCGATCTCAACGAGAAGAAGGTCTACCAGCTCGCCAACGAGGCGCGCATCCCCGCCACCAAGGCGACCGGCAAGTGGCTGTTTCCGCGCTCCCTGCTTGATCGCTGGTTGCTAGGCAGTTGCCACGAGGGGGTGATGAACGACCGGCTGCTGCTGGCGGGCTCTGACGACGTATTGCTGCACTACGCCAGCAGCCGTTTGGCCCAGCAGCTCGGCACCCAGGCACTGGTGGGTTACACCCCGTGCGGCACCCGTCAGGGGCTGGCGATGCTGGCACGCGGCCATGTGGATCTCTGCGCCATCCACTGGGGGCAGGCCGAGGAGGCCCATCTGCGCCACCCGGCGCTGGTACAGCAGTATCAGGGCCACAGGCAATGGGTGATCGTTCATGGATTTAGGCGGGTGCAGGGGCTGGTGCTGCGCCAGGGGCTGCAACCCAAGGAGGCGAAAGAGGCGCTCGACTGGCGCTGGGCCATGCGCCAGGAGGGGGCTGGCAGCCAGCGCGCCCTGCAGGAGTGGCTGCAAACCCAGGGGGAGTCGCTGACCCGGCTGGAGCGCACCATTGAGGTCAACAGCGAGCGGGAGCTGGCCGCCGCCATCAGCCGTGGCGATGCCGACGTGGGGCCCGGCGCCCAGAGCACTGCCACCGAGTTTGGCCTCGGCTTTATGCCGCTCTCCCAAGAGTGCTTCGATCTGGTGATGCCGCAGGGGGTCTTCTTTCGCACCCTGCTGCAACAGCTGATCGGCTGGCTGCAATCCCCCGAGGGGCGCGAGCTGGCGGCCCGCCTCGGCGGCTATGACCTGACCCAGAGCGGCAAGCTGGTGTGGAGCCCGCAGTAGCGAAAGCGGCTAGCCCTCTCTTTGTGCCGACAGCCCTGACCAGCACGGGCCTGCCATCCTGGCAGGCCCGTCTGTTTTATTGCCCATCTGTGCTATTCATCCGCTCTGATAAATGGGCAGGCACTTACCCTTTCCATGACTCACCCACTGCCGAGTCAGGCTCATGCACCACAGTGCCAGATTCACGCCCTTCGGCCCCCAGCGCAATGCGCCACCCCTCCAGCTGACGGGGCTCGCTGCCAGCGGGCAGGCGGGCGCGGCTGAGCAGCCGTATGGTAAAGCAGCTTCCTTTCCCCAGGGTGGAGGCCACCAACAGCTCCCCGCCCCAGCGGCTGATGATACGGTGGCTCAGGGCCAGCCCAAGGCCTGTGCCTGTGGCGCGGGTGGTGAAGAAGGGGTCGAAGATCTTGTCCATGATGGCGGCGTCTATGCCGCTGCCATTGTCGATGACCCGCACCTCTGCCCCTTGCAGCCCTCCCGCCTCGTCGAACCAGTCGCGACTCTCGACCCGGATCTCCCCCTGCTCCCCCAGCGCATGGCTGGCGTTGACCAACAGGTTTATCAGCACCTGCAGCAGTTGCTGGCGATCCGCCTCTATGGGTTGCTGGGCCTGCAGATCGGCCACCAGGTTCACCTGCTGCTGGCGCAGGGCGGAGCGCACCAGGGTCAGGCTCTCTTCGATGATGGGGGTGAGGTGCTGCCAGACGGGCGCCGTCTCGTAGTCGCCGGGGCGGGAGTATTGGAGCAGGCTGCGGGTGATGGCGCGAATGCGCTCGATCTGTGCCAGCACCAGCGCCAGCTCCTCGCTGACGGGGGCGGCGGCCTCCCCCAGCTCCAGTTTCATCAGCTCCACATTGCCGAGGATCACCGCCAGCGGGTTATTGATCACGTGGGCTACCCCGGCGCACAGCTCGCCGAGGGCCGCCAGTTTCTCGCTGATAAGCAGTTGCTGGCGCGCCTGGGTCAGCATATGGATGTGGTGTTCAAGCTCGGCAGTCTTCTGCTTGAGGCTCAAGGTGCGCTCGGCAGTCTTCTGCTTGAGGCTCAAGGTGCGCTCGGCCACCTTTTGCTCCAGCTCGTCGGCGCTGCGGGCCATCTGCTGGCGATGGGCATCCTGCCGGTCCAGCATGGCGTCAAACTGGCGACCCAGCTGGGCCAGCTCGTGGTCGGGATCCAGGGCCAACTGCCCTACCCTGGCCGATTGGCCATATTGCACCTGACGCACCACCTTGTGCATCCGCTCTATGGGGGTGAAGAGATCACGCGCGCCGCGATAGACCAGCAGGCCCGAGAGCAGCAAGAGCAGCACCACGCCTGAGCCCAGCTCCAGCAGGTTGGTGAGGTAGGTGCGAATGATGGGCCACTCCAGAAAGCCGACGTAGAGCATGCCGATGCGCTCGCCGCGGGCCCCAAGCAGAGGCTCGTAACCGGAGACATACCAGGCATCGTGGACGAAGGCGCGATCTATCCAGAGCTCCCCCCTCCCCAGCACCTGTTCCCGTACCGGCGCCGAGACCCGGGTACCCACGGCTCGGCCCACCTGACGGCTGCTGCTGACCGGCACATTGGTGCTCACCCGCAGATCATCGAGAAACAGGGTGACTGTGCCTATGCTCCCCTCTGGCAGGGTGTTTTTGGCAAACACCTGGCGCTTGAGCTCATCCACCAGTCGGGTGCTGCCGTTGATAAGCTCACCCCCTTCCAGAACGGCCCAGAGCGATCCATCCCGCCCCATGACAGGGGTCATGGAGAGGCTGACAAGCCCCCGTGTCTCCTGAACCGTGGCGGCTGTCTGTTCCCTGTCCAACACGGCGCGGCTGGCAAGGGCGGGCGAGAGGGCCTGCAATTCTTCACGAGACCAGACCACAAAATGGCTGATGCTGCGCCCGGCGCCGAGGGTGGCACGCTCCCGGGCCGTCAACTGATCCAGTTCGGCGCCACTGCGCAAGCGCAGAAAGTCGAGGTCATAGTTGGCCGCCAGTGGCTTCACCCACTGCTGCAACTCATCGGGCGTCTCGCGCAGTCGCAGCTGAAACGCCCAGGCATCGCGCAGGTGTTCCAGATGCTCGGCCTGACGCTGCTGCTGCACACTCACCGCATGGTGGGCCACCCCGAGGTCACCGCGCACATTGGTGAGCAGGTTCTGCCAGCTGTAGGTGAGGGTCCAGTAAAGCGTCAGCCCCATCATGCCCACCAGGGTCAGCATGATGGGCACAGAGGTGAGCAGCAGCAGGCGCCAACGGACTTTTGTTTTCAACCAGCGGGGCAGCAGGCTCAGCGTCATGGTCGCCGCCAGCGGCAGAGGATCAGCAGTTTCATTCGATGGCCCACTCCTTGAACTTGCGCTCCAGGGTCTTGCGCGCCACCCCCAGCACCCGGGAAGCGGCGGACTTGTTACCCTCGAAACGCTCAACCACTTGCAGGATATGGGCCTTCTCCACCTCTGCCAGCGCCCACTCCAGGGGATATCCCTCTCCCCCCTTGCTCTGATCGCTGGACTGGGCACTCTGCCAGTAGTCGGCGGGGGGCTTGCCCAGCAGCAGGCAGCGCTCGATCAGGTTGCGCAGCTCGCGCACGTTGCCGGGCCAGGGATAGGCCTGCATGGCCACCACGTCTTCGTGAGTCCAGCTTAACGAGCCCATCCCCATCTCGGAGGTGAGCTGGCGGGTGAAGTGGTGCACCAGGGCCGGGATGTCGTCGACGCGATCCCGCAGGGGCGCCACCGGCAGCGCCACTACGTTGAGCCGGTAGAAGAGATCTTCCCGAAAGCGGCCTGCCTCCACCTCGGCTTTGAGGTTGCGGTTGGTGGCGGCGACGATGCGCACATCCACCGACAGCTCGCGCTCGGCGCCGACCGGCCGGATGGCTTTTTGTTCCAGAGCCCGCAGCAGCGACGATTGCATGGCGAGCGGCATCTCGCCTATCTCGTCCAGAAAGAGGGTGCCCTGATAGGCGACCCGAAACAGGCCGTCACGCCCCTTGCGGGCACCGGTGAAAGCCCCCTGCACGTGGCCGAACAGTTCGCTTTCCAGCAGTTCGGGGGCGATGGAAGCACAGTTGAGCGGCACGAAGGCCCCCATGCGGCCGGAGAGCTGGTGCAGGGCGCGGGCCACCAGCTCCTTGCCGGTGCCGGACTCCCCCTCCACCAGCACGGCGGCATTGGAGGGCGCCACTCTTGCGATGAGGGTCTTGAGCTCGCGGGTCTTGGCGCTGTCGCCTATCAGGGTGGGCGGGAACAGCTTGCTCACCTCCCGGCGCAGCAGCAGGTTCTCCCGCTCCATCTGGCGGCGCTCAATTACCCTGTCCACCGCCTGGACCATCTGATCCAGGTTGAAGGGCTTGAGGATAAAGTCGCTGGCACCGAGTCGCAGCGCCTTGAGGGCGGTATCCATGTCACCGAAGCCGGTCATGAAGATGATGTCGCTGCGCCGGGTGGCGGGGTCTATGGCTTCGTGCCACTCGATGCCGGAGCGCCCCGGCAGCCGGATGTCGGCGATGATGAGATCGAAATGCAGGCGGCAGCGCAGGGCCTCCGCCTCCTCCACGCTGGCGGCCGTCTCTATCTGGGCGAAGCCCCTCCCTGGCCAGCGCCTTGGCCAGAAAGCTGCGCATGCCGGGCTCGTCATCGACGATGAGCAGAGAGAGGGCAGACCAGCGGCTGGTGGGTGCAGTCATGAAAAAAGTACCTCAGATTCGACAAGGTTCCGGGATTGTCCCACCGACCTTATAAACTGTGGGACATTTTGTCGCTAACCGGCCCCGAGTGCCAACCTCCTTTATTAAAAGCGACGAGGCCATCACGCAATTAACCCCGTTAACCGACTGTTTTAACATTAAAAACCGCACTGCTGGCAGTGTGCGGCCAGCTTGGCACCCTGCTTGCTTAGTCCTGCCCTCTCCCCATCACCCGGATACGATGAACATCATGATCACAGGAACCGTGCGCCAACGTCTTGCCCTTGCCCTCTCGACCGCCCTGCTGCTGAGCCTCCCCTTGCTGAGTACCGCCAGCCACGCCGAGAGCACC
Organism: Aeromonas salmonicida subsp. salmonicida; assembly: GCF_001643305.1. Classification (GTDB taxonomy): domain Bacteria; phylum Pseudomonadota; class Gammaproteobacteria; order Enterobacterales; family Aeromonadaceae; genus Aeromonas; species Aeromonas salmonicida. Next base: position 35,379 of record NZ_LSGW01000042.1, on the reverse strand, counting down.
AAGGCGCCCATTCGCCTCGCCACCACCACCAGCACGGAGCAGTCCGGCCTGCTGGGCTGGCTGCTGCCCCAGTTCACCAGGGAGACCGGTTATCCGGTACAGGTGATGGCGGCCGGTACCGGCCAGAGCCTGAAGATGGGTGAGAACGGCGACGCGGATTTGGTGATGACCCACGCTCCGTCTGCCGAAAAAGCCTTTGTTGACGCGGGCTTTGGCATAGAGCCGGTGCACCTGATGTACAACGACTTCGTCATCGTCGGCCCGAGCCAGGATCCGGCGGGTCTGGGCAAGCTGCACGACGCGGCCAAGGGGCTGCAAGCCATTAAGGATCAGGGCCAGACCTTTATCTCCCGCGGGGACGAGTCCGGCACCCACATCAAGGAGAAGACACTGTGGCAGGCGGCCGACGTCAAACCCGAGTTTGCCGGTTACAAGTCCATCGGCCAGGGCATGGGCCCGACCCTGACCATGGCCTCCGAGCTTGGCGCCTATACCCTGACCGACCGCGGCACCTGGCTTGCCTACCAGAGCAAGCTGGATCTCGCCGTGCTGCTGGAGGGCGACAAACGTCTGTTCAACCCCTATCAGGTGATTCTGGTCAACCCCAAGCGCTACCCGGATCTCAATACCGAAGGGGCGCGCACCCTGAAGAACTGGCTGGTCTCCGAGCACGGCCAGACGCTTATCGGTGACTTCAAGGTGGCAGGCCAGTCGCTGTTTGTGGCCGATGCCAACGGGAAATAATGCCGACCCTGAACGAAACAAGGGCATGGGCGGCATTCGCCCTGCCCCCTGAGAGAGGCGCCTGATGCCGACTCTGCTGGATACAACACTGGCGGCGCTTGCCTTGCTGTTCGGGGGCGATACCGAGCTGTGGCAAGTGGTAGGGGTCTCCTTCTCCGTCTCCTGCATCGCGCTGCTGCTGGTGCTGGTGCCGGCGCTGCTGCTCGGCTTTGCGCTCGCCTATCTGCCAATCCCGGCGCGCTGGCTCTGGCTCTCCTGCATCAATACCCTGCAGTCGGTGCCGACCGTGGTAATCGGCCTCTTGCTCTACATGCTGCTCTCCCGGGCAGGCCCCTTCGGCGACTGGAAGATGCTCTTTACCCAGCAAGCCATGGTGGTGGGGCAGATGCTGATCGCCTTCCCCGTCATTGCCACCATGGCCCACGCCGCCTTTATCCAGAGCGACAGACGCGCCTGGGAGACGGCCCGCACCCTGGGGCTCTCCTGGCCGAGGGCGCTGCTCGGGCTGATGCGCGAGTGCCGCTTCGGCCTGCTGGCCGCCGTGATAGGCGCCTTCAGCCGTATCGTCACCGAGGTGGGCTGCTCCATGATGGTGGGGGGCAATATCTTGCATTTTACCCGCAACATCCCCACCGCCATCGCGCTGGAAACCCAGAAGGGTGCCTTTGCCCAGGGGGTTGCCCTTGGCATAGTGCTGCTGAGCCTGGCGCTGTTGCTCAACCTGCTGCTGACCGCGTGCCGTGGTCACAGCTATTTGAAAAACTGACCATGACGCTGCGCACTTTTACCCCTGACCGAATGCTGCTGACCCCATCTCTGTCGCGGCCACAGCTATCTGAAGAACTGACCATGCCCCCACTGTTTATCAACTGGAGTACCCCATGGCCCTGACCGCCCACCAGCTGATGATGCGCTTTGGCGAGCGCAACCTGTTCCAGATAGAGCGGCTCTCCATCGCGGCGGGCGACGCCATCTGGCTGCGCGGGGCCAACGGGGTGGGCAAGACGACCCTGCTCAAGATACTGGCCGGCCTGCTGACACCGACTCGGGGCCACACCAATCTCGCCTGCGGCTGGCGCGCCAGACTCGAGCAGTGGATCAAACGGGATCCCGGCCCGGGCCGAGTCACCTATCTGCACCAGACCCCCTATCTGTTCGATCGCAGCGTGCACGACAACGTGGCCTGGGCCCTCGGCCATCAGGCCGCCGACGAGGTGCGGGTGTTCGAGGCGCTGCGCCGGGTCGAGCTGGAGGGTCTGGCGCGGGAGCACATCAGCATACTGTCTGGTGGCGAGCGCCAGCGTCTGGCCATGGCCCGCGCCTGGGCGTTGCAGCCCGCCTTCCTGCTGATGGACGAACCCACCGCCAATCTGGATGCACATTCGGTTGCCCTGATGGCCGCCTTGGCGCAAGATCTGCAGGAACAGGGCAGCGGCCTGGTCATCATCAGCCACCAGAGCAACGATCTGACCGATCTGTGCGAGCGGCAATGGACCCTCGCCCGTGGCCAGCTGCACGAACCCACCCCTTTGAAAATCATCGAGCGACATGACCTCAAACAGCGAACCCAGAACTGATGCCTTCCCCGTCTCTGCCGTGATCCTGGCCGGTGGCCGCGCCACCCGCATGGGGGGCGAAGACAAGGGCTGGGTAGCACTGGCGGGCCGCCCGCTCATCGACCATGTGCTTGACCGGCTGCGTCCCCAGGTGGATGAGGTGCTGATCAACGCCAACCGCAGTCAGGCCCGCTATCAGGCGCTGGCCACCGTCATCAGCGACGACAACCCGGACTATCTGGGCCCGCTGGCGGGCATGCAAGCCGGCCTTGCCGCCGCCCGCCACGACTGGGTGCTGTTCGTCCCCTGCGATGGCCCCGCCCTGCCCCATGATCTGATGAGCCGCTTTCGCACCGCCCTCACCCCGGATACCGAACTGGTAGTGGCCCACGATGGTGACTGGCTGCAACCCGTGGTGGCCCTGCTGCACAAGTCTTTGCTGCCGTCGCTCACCCATGCCCTGGCCGAGGGTGAGCGCAAGATAGATATCTGGTTCGCCCGCCACAAGATGGCGGTGGTGAGCTTTGCCGACCAGCCGGATGCCTTCATCAACCTCAACACCCCGGCCGAGCTGGCCGCCTACGAGGCGCGCCTGCTGAACTCGTCTACCGACCCCCGACAAGGAGCCACAGCATCATGACACCGGCCCCCACTCTTCCCCTGCTCGGCTTTGCGGCCTGGAGCGGTACCGGCAAGACCACGCTGCTGGAACAACTCATCCCCATTCTGGTAAGCCGCGGTCTGCGCCTGGGTGTGCTCAAGCACGCCCATCACGACTTTGACACCGACCAGCCGGGCAAGGACAGCTACCGCCTGCGCAAGGCGGGAGCGGATCAGGTGATGGCGGCTTCGCGCCGTCGTCACGCCCGCATCGTCGAGACGCCCGACGCCGAGCCCCCGTTTCACGCCTTGCTGGCCAGCTTCGACCAGACCCGGCTCGACCTGCTGCTGGTGGAAGGGTTCAAGCACGAGCACTTCCCCAAGATAGAGCTACACCGCGCGGCGCTTGGCAAGCCGCTGCTGTTTCCGATTGATAGCGACATCATCGCCTTGGCAAGCGATCAGCCGGCAGATACTGCCCTGCCCCGGCTCGATATCAATGATCTGGCGGCCATCGCCGACTTCGTCTGCGCGTACCTCGAGCGCAGCCGGCAGCAAGAGCTGGCGCCGGGGGCCGGTTTTCTGTCGGTGGAAGGGGCCCGCAGCGCCATTCTGGACGCACTCACCCCCACCACTCGCAGCACGGACTCGCCACTGGCCCTGTGCCACAGCGCCGTGCTCGCACAGGACTTGGTGAGCCCCATCAATGTGCCCCCCCACGCCAATTCGGCGATGGACGGGATTGGCCTTCGCGGCGACGACCTCGCCGCCGGTCGCTGGCAACTGGTGGGTGAAGTGCTGGCGGGCCAGCAGCACCATGAGCCTGTGCTGGCTGGTCAGGCGGTGCAGATCATGACGGGGGCGCCGCTGCCCCCCGGCGTCGATACGGTCGTGATGCGCGAAGAGACCCAAGTTGAGGGCGAGTGGGTCACCATCAGCGCCCCCATCAAAGCGGGGCAGAACGTGCGTCTGGCCGGGGAAGATCTCGCCAAGGGCGCGGTCGCCATCCCGGCCGGTACTCGCCTTGGCGCCCCCCAGCTGGGACTGGCGGCCTCCTTGGGTCAGGCCAGCCTGTCGGTACGCACCCCGCTCAAGGTGGCACTGTTCAGCACCGGCGATGAGGTGCAGGCACCGGGCGAAACGCTGGCCCCGGGCCATATCTTCGACAGCAACCGCTTCACCCTGATGGCGCTCATCGCCGCCGCAGGCTGCGAGGTGATGGACTTGGGCATCATCCCCGATGATCCCGCCATACTACGCCAGCAGCTGGAACAGGCCGCGGCCAACGCCGATCTGGTGCTGAGCTCGGGCGGCGTCTCGGTGGGCAATGCCGACTTCATCAAGCAGGTGCTGGCGGAGCTTGGCCAGATAGCCTTCTGGCGCATTCAGATGCGGCCAGGTCGCCCGCTGGCGTTTGGCAAGCTGGGGACTACCCCCTTCTTCGGCCTGCCGGGCAATCCGGTGGCAGCCATGGTCTGCTTCTTGCAATTTGTCGAACCCGCCATCGCTCGCCTGCAAGGCCGGGTCTGGCAGCCGCTGCGCCTCTCGGCGCAGGCCGAGCAGGAGATGCAGAGCCGCCCTGGCCGCACCGAGTTTCTGCGCGGCGTCTTCCATCAGGATGCCAGCGGCGTGCTGCGGGTGCGCACTACCGGGCCGCAGGGCTCCGGCATTCTCAGCTCCATGGCCGAGGCCAACTGCCTGATTGAAATTGTCCCCGCCCAGCCGGCCATCGCGGTCGGCGAGCGGGTCTGGATCCACCCACTCCAGGGACGAGTGGCCTGATAAATCGCGATCACCCCGCCGGGCGTGGCGGGGTGCTTGCGCCCATGACCCGAGGCTTGTCCCTTGCGCCTGAATACCCCCCTCTCCCGGCTCGATCTGCTGATCTATGGCCGCTATCGCATCGTCCACGGCCTGCGCATCGCGCTCGCCTTCATGCTCACCTTTCTGCTAACCCGCGAACTCAAGCTGCCGGAAAGCACCTGGCCGCTGATCACGCTGGTGGTGGTGATGGGCCCTATCTCGTTCTGGGGAAACGTGCTGTCACGAGCCCTGCAACGTGTGGTCGGCACCATCTTCGGCGCCGGTTGCGGTGTGGTGGCCCTCTATCTGGAGCTCTACTCCCTGCCGCTGACCCTGGTGTGGTGCGGCTGCATCATGTTCCTGTGCGGCTATCTGGCACTCGGCAAGCGCCCCTACGTGGGGCTGCTCATAGGCATCACACTGGGGGTCACCATGGGTGCCATGCCGGGGGACATAGAGACGGCACTGTGGCGCAGTGCCGACGTGATCCTGGGCTCCCTGCTGGCGCTGCTGTTTTGCAGCATCTACCCCCAGCGCGCCTACAGCCACTGGCGGTTGCAGATGCACGACACCCTGCTGCAAGCGCACCGGCTCTACCATACCCACCTCTCTCCCAATATTCTGGAGCGACCCAGGCTGGCCCAGAGCCACTCTCGCCTGCTCTCCAAGATGGTGAGCCTGCGCCCCCTGCTGACCCCGGCGGTCAAGGAGACCCGCCTTGGCAGCGCCCTGTTCGAGGCCATCCAGACCACGATGCGCAACACCCTCTGCACCCTGGAGATGCTGGCCAACACCTACTGGAGTGATCGCCAAAGCCACTTTCTGATGCAGAGTACCCCCGAGCTGCGCGCCTGCCAGCAGGCGACCGAGGCCGTGATGATCCAGCTGGCGCTCATGCTCAAGAGCGGCGAATTGAAAGGGGCTGAGCAGGCCATCAGCGAGTTGCAGGAGGCCGCGACCCGGGTGCGACTCGATGCCAGGGGCGAGGCCGCCATCAGCGGCTATCTCTGGTTGAGTCTGCAGCTCACCGAACAGCTCACCCACTTGCGCCGCCTGCTGGGGCTGGTGATGTACCCGCCCCGCAGCCAGAGCCACACATAGCAAAACGCCCCGCAATACGGGGCGTTGTCATATCGCGCTGACCACTCAGGCCATGTACGCAACCAGCGTTAACTGGCATCCGCCAGCGGCTGCTCGGCCGTGAGGTAGATGGAGAAATCCTTGATCCCCGCCTCCAGCGCAGCAAAACAGTCGGGGTCTATGGCAGATCCCAGTTGCTCGGCCATCATCTCCAGCGCCTGGGGCACGGGAATGGCACCACGATAGGGACGCTTGGCGGTGATGGCATCGAAGATGTCGGCCGTGGTGATGATGCGGGTCTCAAGGGCAATCTCCTCTGCCTTGAGTCCCTTGGGATAGCCCTTGCCGTCAAGCCGCTCATGATGGGCCCCCGCCACCTGGGCCAGCTCCTTGAAGGCTCCGATCCGGCTCAGGATCTCTTCTGTGTAGGCGGCATGCATCTGCACCGCCACCCACTCATCGGCATCAAGCTTGCCCGGTTTGTCGAGGATGGCGTTGCTCACCCCGAGTTTGCCTACGTCGTGCAGCAGAGCGCCGCGCTTGAGCCAGCGCCGCCGTGGCTCCGGGATCCCCATCTGGGTGGCGAGGATATCGGTATAGAATGCCACCCGGCCGCTGTGACCGGCTGTGTAGGGGCTCTTGGAGTCCACCACCTGACCGAAGGCGGCGGCAATCTCATCCAGATAATCTTCATCGAGCGCCACTTCCCCCTGCCCGGCCGGATGGATAAATACCCACTCAGCCAACTGGGGATCCGCCAGCCCTTGCCAGAAGGGCTCATCGGCCATGGCTTCAAACTGCCTGACCAGCTCGGGATCAAACCAGCTGCCGCTGCGCTCGCGCAGCTCTTTGAGCGCCGCTTCCGGCCCTGCTGCGGCATGAAACACATCCACCACCTGACAGAGCAGGGCGATGCGGGAGAAAAGCGGGATCGCCTCACCGGCCAGCTGCAGCGGCCGCCCCTTGCCATTCCTGTGCTCGTCGAGAGAGAGGATGCCACCGGCCACCTCATCGCTGAAGCGCAGCTGGCGAGCGATATCGGCGCCGCGATGGCAGCGGGTCTGGATCAGCTCGTTGGCAATCTGATCACCGTTGCGAAAGATATGGAACAGGCTGCGAAAGCGCCCCAGCAGATCCGCCTGCAGGCCGGTGTGGCCCAGCACGAAGTTGACCACCTCGGAGAGGGAGCCATCCACCAGCTTGAAGTCGCGCTTGAAGTGCAGATCGTCGGTGAGATAGAGCTCGCAAATGCGGGCCGCATTGCTGCTGCAACCGAGATCCTTAAGCAAGAGGGTGTAATAGAGGTCGTGGCGCTGCCCGGCATCCAGGCCAAGCTGCTCCCCTAGCCGGGAACCCATCCAGCAACAGCGGATGCAGTGCCCTCTGGGTTGCCCCTCAGTCATGTCGAGGGCATGACTGAGGGAACCAATCAGTTCAGATAATCGCAGACCGCTGAAGGTCATGAGCTGCTCCATTAGCTATAACGGCGATCTTGCCTGCAGGAAATACTATACCCATTCAGGCCAGAACGAATCCCGATGTCAGATGGACAGACTGGATACGGTCGCCGAGACATTGTTGGCTTCCTGCCGGATCTCGACCATCACCTCATTGACCTTGTCGACCTGTTGCTTGCCCAGCTCGGCACTGCTGGCCACTCTGGCCATGTCGTCCGTCACCCTGGCCGTCAGCTCCCGGTTCTTCTGCACCACCTTGGCGATCTCGTCGGTGGAGAGGGAAGTGCGAGCGGCGAGCTGGCGCACTTCATCGGCCACCACGGCAAACCCGCGCCCCTGATCGCCGGCGCGAGCCGCTTCGATGGCCGCATTGAGCGCCAGCAGGTTGGTCTGGTCGGCGATGCTGCTGATGGTGGAGACGATGGCTTCGATGCTCTTGGATTGCTCGTTGAGTTGATTGACCAGCTGTATGGTCTTGTCTACCTGCTCACTGACAAGGGAGGAGGTCTCCACCACGGAACGCAGCAGATCGGCGCCCTGCTCCGCACTGCGCAATGTCTCCTGCGCCGTGGCATGAGCCACCTGGGCGGCATCCCGAATGGCATGACTCTTGGTCACCCGCTCGGTAATGTCAGTGGCCAGCTTGATCACCTTGGTCACCTTGCCGCTCTCGTCCCTGACCGGGTTGTAAGTGGCTTCCAGCCAGATGGCATCACCGTGGCTGTTGCGACGCAGAAAAAGCCCTGACTTGAACTGGCCCTGGGCCAGCTCTTCCCAGAAACGGGGCTGTTCGCGATAGAAGGCATCATCACAGAACATCCTGTGGTTATGCCCCTTGATCTGGGACAGGCTGTACCCCATGCAACTCAGGAAATTGGCATTGGCGGTCACTATCTCCCCCGTCGGGGTGAACTCTATCATGGCGAGGGAGCGATCAAGCGCCTTGGAGACGGCCTCCTGACTCAGCAGGCGCTGGTGATGCTCGGTCACATCGCTGGCGATCTTGATCACCTGGGTCACTCGCCCCTGTTGCTTCACCGGGAAGTAGCTCGCCTCCAGCCAGAGCGCCTCTCCCCGCTTGTTGATGCGCGGAAAAATGCCCGATTGGACCCTGCCTTGTTGTAGCTGGGTCCAGAGTTGCTGGTAATCAGACGACTGAGCCAGTGCCTTGCTGCAAAACATTCTGTGATGCTGACCCTGGAGTTCAGTTGCGCTGTATCCCATCAGGTTCAAGAAAGGCTCATTGGCCTCCAGAATACCGCCATCCGGAGTGAAGATGATGGTCGCCACCCCGCCTTTGACGGCATCGACAAAACCCTGCAGCTCACCGACTTGCATCTGGCAGGCCAGCAGTTGTGCCTTCAGCTTGTTATTGAACATGGATGTCATACCTCTGTACTGACGATGTGGGAACTCGCAAACGACACCCGCCATCAATGTGGGCGAGTACGAGCATGATGAGGCTGATCATAGTTGAGCGAAATCGCCGGATCAGACTTTGACCGACGTTTTACTGCCGGCGCTCGCCCGGTTATCTTCTTGCCATCCATAAAAAGAGACACAACGTAGAGAGCAGGCGCGCTTGCGCTGGACGCTTGGTACGAATATCTGCCCGTGTTGGATCAGTTTCGCATCGCTCGGAGTCACACCGCTGGTTGCCACTCCAGATAGGCCGAATTGGCCACAAAACCCATTCGTTCATACAGGGGACGCCCCTGCTCACTGGCATGCAGCCACACCTTGCCCAGTTGTTCGGCACGGGCATGGGCCACCATGGCATCGAGCAGGGCGCTGGCCATGCCCTGCTTGCGATGGGCTGGCAGTGTATACATATTGAGCAGGTAGGCCTCCCGCCCTGACAGGTTGCCGGGATAGGGCGGCCGCACAAACAGGGCCAGGGTGCCACTCGCCACCACTTCTCCCTCGACCTCCGCCACCCAGGAGCGCGCACTGCCATCGGCCTGCCCCGCACTGAAATAGGCACTGGTCGCCTGCCAGAGATCCAGATCGGCCAGCGGATCGGCCAACTCCCCCACCTCGCAAAACAGTCCCATGCGCAAACTCACCAAGGCGGGAATATCGGCCATATCTGCCTGACGAATAATCATCGCGTCTCCTTCAGTCTCATCAGTGCTTCATAGATGAAGAGGCACACCCGCAGGCCCCCTTGTGGATGGGGCAGTGTGCACACAAATAGGCCCACCTTGGCAAGGCATGCGGCCTTCTCGCCAGATCCCCCATACCCTGGACCGCCGGGATCCGCAGCACCCGGCGCCACGACTGGCGCCTTGTCAGATAAAGTGTGCAAGATATGGGGTTCACTTCACGAGAGGGATGACCAGATGATGAAGGAGGCCGATGCCAACAAATCCTGTTATTTCAGTCTCTTGATGACAATAAAAAAAGAGAGCCGAAGCTCTCTTTTTTGTCTGAAATCGAATTTAGTAGAAGATCCGCTCACCACGCTCGCTCATCTTGAGCCATACAGGCTTGGTACTGGTTTTGCTCCAGATACGATGCAAGTAGCTGTAGAAGCGGGCACGATCGCTGCGAAACAGCATAACGGGGAAGGCCAGAATACCCACCAGCAGCACATAGATGCGACGAAGAATTATCTGAGTCAGAGAAAAGGGATGAAACATGATAGCACTCCTTACTGGTAAGACCACTGAACAAAGATTACTCCACAAACTGTAGGATTACTACACCAATAACGCCATTTTTTCGCAAAAAAATCCACAAAAAGCCATATAGTGAAATCCAATTACATTAATTAACTTACAATTAACAAAAACTGGCAAAGGGATGTGCGTCGACCAGATTTAATAGGTTGGCAGTCAGGAGGGAGTTTGTGCGATGAAACCTGCGGAAATGGCGGTCTTAGGGGTACTGGGCCTCTTGCTCTGGTCGGAATGGCAGGATTGGCAACTCAATCAAGGCGACAGCATCACCCTGGCCTATCAGGGTGTGCCCACCGTCAGCCTGTGGCAGTGTGGCCTGCTGAAACAAAAGATGGCGGATCTGACCGAACATTCGGCCACAGTGCAATTTCAATTCCGGGGGCAGGATCTGGTGGAGGTAAATCGCTATCTGGAACGGGAGTGGCAACAGCAGGGCTGTGAACAGTTACTGGCTCAGCAGGGATATTGAGAAACAGAAAAGTACACCTGTGGTGTGTGATATTTATCGCTGGAATGGCATTGAACTGGAAGGATATGGAGGCACGTTCCGGAGTCGAACCGGACTAAACGGATTTGCAATCCGCTGCATAACCGCTTTGCTAACGCGCCATGCTGACAAGGCTGCTGCCTTGAAAGTGATACCCATAGTTGGTGCTATGAGAAATTGGAGCGGGAAACGAGACTCGAACTCGCGACCCCGACCTTGGCAAGGTCGTGCTCTACCAACTGAGCTATTCCCGCCTGACTGCCGTGTGCCAGTTACCTGACAACGAGGCGCATTATACGTACCCCGAGCGCGGGCACAACCCTTTTTTCGCACTTTTAGCCCTTGCCCGTACTGTTTGCTCAGGGTTTAGACGGCTTGACCAAAAAAACCACATCAGGCTGTGACCCCACAGGCGAATTTAAGATAAAGTCATTGAAATGATTAGTCTTTAGTCAGAGACCTGTGCCGCTTAGTAACTGGATTCTCAATTGAAAATCACACGATGAAATGGATCTTCAAGCCTCGTGGGCTCAGGCCGCAGCTAATGCTGGCTTTTTTCATGCTGGGTCTGGTGCCCTTCCTGGTCGTTACCCTGTTCTTCCTCTACAGCCATGGCAAAGATCTCACCACCCAGACGTCCAACCACCTGGTTTCCGTTCGCAACATCAAGAAGAGCCAGCTGGAGGATTACTTCGGCAACCTCAAAGAACAGATCATCAACTTCTCCCAGCAGGATTTTGCCGGCAACAGTATAGGTCGCTTCTACGGCTTTACCGGTGCGTTCGAGAAGCTCGGCACAACGCCGCAGGAGGCCCGCGCACGCGCCCAGGCACGCTACGTTCCCGGCTCCTGGGACAAGCTGCAAAAACCCGATCCCAAAGTCGAGATCGAACCGGCCATCAGTGCCCTGATCCTGGCAGACGAGATGTATGGCCGGGTGCACCAGCGCTTTCATCGCGGCTATGCCGACATGGTGCGCAAATCCAATTACAGCGACATCTTCCTCATCGATCTCAACGGTGACGTTGTCTATTCAGTCACCAAGCGCCCCAACTTTGCCACCAACCTGCTCTCCGGCCCCTATCAGGCCAGCGGCCTTGGCAGCACCTTCGCCAAGATCAAGCGCCGCCTCGACGGCGGCCAGAAACCGCAGCAGATCTTCGAATTCACCGACTTTGGCCGCAACGAGCTGACCGGCCAGGTGGTCGCCTACATGGCCGCCCCCGTCATGCAGTACGACTATGTGCGCGGCGTGGTGATCTTCGAGTTGCTGCCGGACAAGCTCAACCAGATCATGGCCGAGCGGGAGGGGCTGGGAGAAACTGGCGAGACCATCCTCATAGGGCCGGACAAGCGGATGCGTGCCAATGCCTGGCTGGCGCCGGAATTCAGTGTTGAGAACAGCTTCAGCCCCAATTTCAGGCCCTTGCAGACCCCATTGGTGGTCAAGGCCCTCTCCGGTGAACAGGGTGTCGGGCTGTTTCGTTCCTATCACGATGATGATGTGCTGGCCGCCTATACCCAGGTGAAGGTGTTCGACACCGAGTGGGCATTCATCGCCGAGATCTCCACCAGCGAGGCCTATCGCCCCATCCGTCAGCTGGAGACGCTGGTGAACCTGCTGGGAGCCGGATCCTTGCTGCTGCTGATCCTGTTTTCCCGCTGGCTCTCCCACTCCATCACGGCCCCGTTGCGATCCCTCACCGCCGCCGCCGAGCAGGTTGCCGATGGCGCCCTGGATCACCCCATCACAATCCCTCGCACCGACGATGACATAGACAGGCTGGCTCAAGCGTTTCGCCACATGCAGCGCTCGGTGAAAGACAAGATTGAGCTTATCGAGCGCCAGACCCAGGAGCTGCAACAGCAGGTCAAACTGACCCACAAGCAGAACCTCAGTCTGCAACAGGCGGACAAGCTCAAAGATGAGCTGCTGGCCAACACCTCCCACGAGCTGCGCACTCCCATCCATGGCATCAAGGGGATGGCGGAGTCCATGCTCGCCAGCCAGCAGGACTTGACCGAGGGGCAGCAAAATCAGCTCGGCCTCATCATCAAGAGCGCCGACGGTCTGGCCCGGCTGGTGGACGACCTGCTCGACTACCATCAGATGCGCTACGGCCAGCTGGAGATCCATCCCCAGCCCGTCGCCTCCAAGGGAGTCATACGGCTAGTGCTGGATCTCTGTCAGCACCTGGTGCAGGCCAAGCCCCTCACCCTGGTGGACATAAGCCCGGCCGAACTGCCGCCGGTACTGGCCGACGAGCAGCGCCTCGAACAGGTGATCTACAACCTGGTGGGCAACGCCATCAAGTACACGCCCCAGGGCAAGGTGGTACTCAGCGCCCTGGTGGAAGGCAACTTCCTGCGCATCAGGGTGACCGACACCGGCATCGGGATTGCCAAAGACCATCTGGAGCACATCTTCGAGCCACTAGTTCAGATGAGCCCCGAGGTGAGCAAGCAGGGGGCCGGCCTCGGCCTCTCCATCACCCGCCAACTGGTACACCTGATGGGAGGCGAGCTCTTCGTGGAGAGCGAGCCTAGCGTCGGTTCCACCTTCGCCTTCACCCTGCCGCTCGCCAGCGGCAAGGCGGGCAACCTGACGCTGGACAGCCGCCAGATTGAACACCAGCTGGTGCGCCAGCAGCCGCTCATCTTGCCGGACTGGGAGAGCGATGATCTGCCGCCCCCGCCACAGGATGCCCCCCTCATACTGGTGGTGGATGACGAGCCCATCAATCTGCATATCCTGCGCCATCTGCTGCAACCCTGCGGTTATCGCATCCTGCCCAGCAGCGATGGCCACGACGCCCTGGCCAAGCTGGCCCAGGAGCCGGTCGACCTGATCCTGCTCGATGTCATGATGCCGACCCTCTCGGGTTTTGATGTCTGCCGCCGCCTGCGCGAGCAGCACCCGAAAGACAAGCTGCCGGTGCTGCTGCTCACCGCCCTCAACCAGCCAAAGGATATAGAAGAGGGATTCAACGCCGGGGCCAACGATTACCTGGTCAAACCTTTCTGCAAGGAGGAGCTGTTTGCCCGGGTCAAGGCCCTGCTGGAAGCGAGTGCGGGCCGCGCCTCGCTGGTGGAGAACCGTCTGCTCAAGCAGGAGATAGAACATCGCCTCACCCTGCAGGAGCAACTGCATCAGGATCAGGAGCGGCTGCTGGCACTGCTCGGGGAAGGGGCCGATCCCATTGTCTTCATCGATGAGCAGGGCACTGTGCTGTTTGCCTCCCGGGTGCTGGCCCGCTTGCTGGGTCAGGAGCCGGAAGCCATGGAGGGCCAGCCTCTGGATGAGTGGCTGGCCCTCCCGCTGGCAACCCAGTGGCCCGACCTGAAGGCGCAGCAGGAGCAGCGACTGGCGTTTCTGGTGGCAGGCCAGCAGGACGAGCTCAATGCCCGCGCCCTCTCCATCAGCCTGGGGGGGCAGGCCGCCTTCGCCCTCACCCTCAGCACTGAGCTGCGCCAGGACGAGAACCGGGGGATGGCTCTGGAAAACGCCCTCAAGAGCCTGTCGCGTCAGGCCATCATAGAGGATGGTCAGCTGCTGGGTGAACTGAGCCGACTGGGGGGAGAATTCCGTTCACTGGCCGACGATCTGATTCGTCAGCAGGATGACGAACCCCTGCGCCGGGCCCTGGTGGATACCATGCGTCTCACCCTGGATGCCTGGCAGCAGAGCACCGGCAAGGGCAAGATAGTGCTGGCGGAGAAGAGCAAGCTTTGGCGCGTCTACATGGACAAATCCAGCCCCCAGACCCGTACCCTAGATAAATACCTGAGCCTGGATACTCTGCCCAAGGCACCGCGCTGGAAGACGGTCGTCGCCACCGCCGAGTATGTGCTCGCCCACAGTCCGCTGAGCGATCCCCTGCGTCAGCAGTTGCACCACAGCGCCCAGACCCTGCGCCAACTCGCCAACCGCAAATCCTGATCCCCCCGAACTGCGCCCTGGCTCACACTTGCCGGGGCGGTTTTTTTTTGTGCAGAATTAAGCGGGCAAAACGCGTCAAAACAAGAGCCGATCCAATTCACACAATTGTCATGAATGGCCTGCAGACAGGGACTTATTACGCCAAAGCAAATAACATAACCATATGATTTAAAATGGGTTAAAAACCATTTTGACGATATTGACGTCGGAGCTGTGATTTTTACGATATCGACGAACGGAACAGTTGTTGTTTTCCTGTTAACTCTGCTTTGCTAGGGACGTTGGAAAACAGAACGACAAAGGTTAGACACCTGACCAACACAAAGGGCCGACCTCCCCAGCATGCGAAGTCGGTGCTCACACAAAACAAGGCGAACCCTCGGGAATGCCAAAAAATAAGAAAGGACATAATATGCTTGCCAAAGTATCCAAAATCTCTATTGCTGTAATGCTGGGAACCATGATGCTTGCCGGGGCCGCCGGCAATGTCATGGCTGCTGAAAACAAGACTGTGCTGACCCTGGTCGCACAACAGGAGACCGCCTGGGTCAAAAACTTCAACCCCTTCCTGCAAGCGGGTTTGCTCCATACCACTCGTCACTTCATCTATGAACCTCTGGTGATCTTCAACGATATGCAGGGTGGCAAACCCGTCTATCGTCTGGCCACTCACTATGCGTTCAGCGATGACCTGAAATCCGTCACCTTCGATCTGCGTGAAGGGGTCAAGTGGTCCGACGGGGAAGGTTTTGATGCGGATGATATCCTCTTCTCCTTCAATCTGGTTAAAGCCAACAAGGCGCTGGATGAGCGCTCTATCTGGACCCAGATCAAGAACATAGAGAAATTAGGTCCCTACAAGATCAAGTTCGACCTGACCGACGTCAATACCAACGTGGTGAATGACCTGGTGCTGGTGCCCATAGTCCCCGAGCACCAGTGGAAGTCAGTGAAGGATCCGGTTGCCTTTACCAACGACAAGCCGGTCGGTACCGGTCCCTTCACCGAGGTGGACAACTTCTCCGCCCAGCTCTACACCCAGTGTCGCAACCCGCACTACTGGGACAACGCCAACCTCGCCATCGACTGCCTGCGCATGCCGCAGATGGCCACCAACGACCAGGTGTTGGCCGCTGTCATGAAGGGTGACGTTGACTGGTTCGGCTCCTTCGTACCGGACATAGAGCGCCTCTACGTTGGCAACGATCCGAAAAACAACAAGTACTGGTTCCCGGCCTCCGGCACAGTGGCATTCAACGTCAACTTCCAGACCAAGAACCCGGGCAACCACGAAGCCTTCAACGACATCACTTTCCGCCGCGCCTTCTCCATGGCGATGGACCGTCAGGCCATGGTGGATATTGCCGGTTACGGCTACCCGACCGTCAACGAGTACCCATCAGGGCTCGGCAAAGCCTTCGACTCCTGGAACAACCCGGAAGTCGACAAGAAGTACGGCAAATTCAACAAGTTCGACTTGGAAGGCGCCAAGGCCATGCTGAAAGAGGCGGGCTACAAGGATTGTGACGGCGACAAGTTCCTCGACACCCCGAGCTGCAAGAAGATCGAGTTCAAGGTGCTGGTACCGAACGGCTGGACCGACTGGGTCAATACCGCCCAGATCGGGGTCGAAGGCTTGCAGGCCCTGGGCCTGAACGCCAAGACCGCCACCCCGGAAGCCACCGTCTGGACCGAAAACCTGATCACCGGTGACTTCGACGTCGCGCTGCAGGGTTACTTTGCCGGTGCCAACCCGCACAAGTACTTCGAGACAGCCTTCCACTCCCGCAACATGGGTGAGCGTGGCAACCGCTTTGCGGCGCCCCGTTACAAGGACCCGGCCCTCGACCAGCTGATCGATGACTTCACCCAGACCGCCGATGCGGCCAAGCAGAAGGCCATCATGTTCGAGATCCAGGACAAGGTCGGTGCCAACCAGACCATCATCCCTGTGTTCAACAACCCGACCTGGTACGAATACAGCACCAAGCGCTTCAATGGCTGGTTCAGTGCCGACAACCCGGTTGCCAAGCCGCAGGTTCACCCGGATACCCCGGAACGTCTGCTGCACGTGTTGTCACTCAAGCCAAACAGCTAACCACCCCGGCCCCCTGCGGGGGGCCATTCTCCCCGCCATGTCTTCCATCCCCCTGATTGTTCGGGGTTGGGGGAGCTTTGCCCGGCGCGGGGCAGGCTTGCAGTAAAAGGGTTCACCATGGGATTTATACTGAGACGTTTCTCCTTCTATCTGGTCGCCTTTCTGGTGGCCGCCACCATCAACTTCCTGCTACCCAGAGCCATGCCGGGGGATCCTGTCTCCGTCATGTTTGCCCGGGCTGGCGCCATAATGGAACCCGCCGCGCTGGAGGCCCTCAAGGCCACCTTCGGTTTCGTGGACGGCCCCATAAGCACCCAATTTCTCACCTATGTGAAGAGTGTCTTCACCTGGGATCTCGGCACCTCGGTGCGCTACTACCCCCAACCTGTGGCCGACGTACTCGGACGCGCCATCGGCTGGACCCTGTTCCTGGTAGGTACCTCCACCATACTGAGTTTCTCCGTCGGATCCATCGTCGGCATCTTCGCCGCCTGGCACCGGGGGGGACGCATGGACAGCATACTCTCCCCGCTCACTCTGGTGATGCAGGCCATTCCGCCCGTGGTCATCTCGCTGCTCGCCCTCTTCCTATTCGGGGTCAGTCTGGAGTGGCTGCCCATCGGCTATGCCTACAGCCCGGAGATCACCGCCGATTTCGGCTGGGAACACATCAAGAGCATCATGCTGCACGCCGTCATGCCGGTGCTGACGCTGGCCATGGTGCAGGTGGGGGGCTTCCTCATCACCATGCGCAACAACATGATCAACCTGGATTACATCACCATGGCCAAGGCCAAGGGGCTCTCCAGCAACAGAGTCATCTTCAACTACGGTGCCCGCAACGCCATACTGCCGAGCGTCACCGCGCTCTCCATGGCGCTCGGTTTCGTCATCGGCGGCTCCCTCATCACAGAGGTGATCTTCAACTACCCGGGGCTGGGTCTGACTCTCTATCAGGGCATTCTGGCCCGTGACTACCCGCTCATTCAGGGGCAGCTGCTCATCATGACCATCACCATGCTCAGCTTCAACTTCCTGGCCGACGTGCTCTACGTCTTCCTGGATCCCCGTCTGCGTACAGGAGGCAAATAAGATGCGTATGCCGACTATTTTGAAAATCCTGCTGGGCAACAAGAAAGCCGCCTTCGGCCTCTTCATCGTGGTCAGCTTCGTGCTGATGGCACTGTTCGCCCCCCTGCTGGCCAGCAACGAACCGACCAAGCGAGTCTCCCGTCCGCACCAGCCCCCCAGCGCCGAGTACGTGATGGGCACCACCCGCATGGGCCACGACATCTGGTCCCAATTTGCCAACGGCGCCCGCATCTCCCTGATGGTAGGCTTCGGGGCCGGCATACTGGTGTGCGCCCTCGCCATCACCATCGGCATCACCGCCGGCTACTTTGGCGGCGTGATCGACGAGTGCCTCACCTTCCTGATGAACGTGGTGCTGGTGATCCCCAACCTCCCCCTGCTACTGGTGCTCGCAAGCTTTATCGGGGAGGCGTCACCGACGGTGATTGCGCTCATCATAGGCTTTACCTCCTGGGCCTATGGCGCGCGCGTCATCCGGGCCCAGACCCTGGCGCTGCGCGAGAAAGAGTTCGTCATCGCCGCCGAGGTGCTGGGGGAGCCGGCCTGGCGCATCATTCTGGTGGAGATACTGCCGAACCTCATCTCCATCATAGGGGTGAGCTTCATCGGCTCCATCATCTACGCCATCGTCACCGAGGCGACCCTGGAGTTCCTGGGGCTTGGCGATCCGACCGTGGTCAGCTGGGGCATCATGCTCTACAACGCCCAGACCTCCAGCGCCATCCTGGTGGGTGCCTGGTGGGAGATCCTGGCCCCCTGCTTCGCCATCGCCACCCTGGGCGCAGGTCTGGCCCTGCTCAACTTCGCCATCGACGAGATAGCCAACCCTCAGCTGCGATCCCATAAAGGGCTCAACCGCTGGAAAAAACTCGCCGCGCCCGTCGCAGCACCACAGGAGAGGACAGCATGAAGACCCCACCCCTGCTGTCGGTACGCAACCTCTGCGTCGACTACATCACCGAGAGCGGCGACGTGCGCGCCGTCAACTCGGTCAGCTTTGACATAGCCCCCGGCGAGGTATTCGGCCTCGCCGGCGAGTCCGGCTGCGGCAAGTCCACCATCGCCTTCTCGGTGGCCCGGCTGCACAAGCCGCCCGCCTACATCAGTGGCGGCGAAATCCTGTTCAAGGGAGAAAACATACTCCACTACGGCGAAGAGCGGTTGCGCTCCTATCGCTGGCAACAGGTCTCTGTGGTGTTCCAGTCCGCCATGAACGCGCTCAACCCAGTGCTGCGCATGGAGGAGCAGTTCTGCGACGTGCTGCTGGCCCACAATCCCGGCATGACCCGTTATGAGGCGATCAAGCGCGCCCAGGTGCTGCTCGAGATAGTCGACATCCATCCGAGCCGGCTCAAGGATTATCCGCACCAGTTTTCCGGCGGCATGCGCCAGCGGCTGGTGATCGCCATCGCCATGGCACTCAACCCCGAGCTCTTGATCATGGACGAGCCGACCACGGCGCTGGATGTGGTGGTGCAGCGGGAGATACTGCAGAAGGTCTACGCCCTGAAAGAGCAGTTCAACTTCTCCATTCTGTTCATCACCCACGATCTCTCCTTGATGGTCGAATTCTGCGATCGCATCGGCATCATGTACGCCGGTGAGCTGATCGAGGTAGCGCCGTCCAAGGCGATCCTGACCTCGCCCCTGCACCCCTATACCCGCGGGCTCGGCAACTCGTTCCCGCCCCTGCACGGCCCGAAAACCGTGCTGGAGGGGATCCCGGGCACCCCGCTCAACCTGCTGGAGGTGCCGGTCGGCTGCCGCTTCCAGGCCCGCTGTGGCAAGGTGCACGATCGCTGCCGCCAGGAGTACACCCGCCTGGTCGAGATCCGCCCGGGGCAACAAACCGCCTGCCACCTTTATGAGGTGCAGGATGAGCAACCGGATCCCGTTTTCTATCTGGACAAGGCCGCTGGCTGTTAAGGATGTCTGTCATGCAAATCGCCCAAACCGACGCGCCCATCATCGAAGTCCAGCACCTTTACAAGGACTTCCCCGTCAACTCCAATGCCATCAAGAGCGGCAAGATGCGGGCCCTCTCCGACATCACCTTCAACCTGCACCGGGGCCGCGCCCTGGCGGTGGTGGGGGAGTCAGGCTCCGGCAAGAGCACCATCGCCAAGATGTACAAGCTCTCCAGCGGCCGCATCCTCTATCGCGGCCGGGATCTGGAGGAGTTCAACAAGGGCACGGCACTGCTCGACTACCGCCAGAGCGTGCAGATGGTGTGGCAAGATCCGTTCGGTTCGCTCAACCCGACCCACACCATCTATCACCATATCGCCCGCCCCCTGCTGCTGCACAGCAAGGTGATCGACAAGAAAGAGCTGCCCGAGATGGTCTATACCCTGCTCGAAAAGGTGGGGCTCACCCCGGCCAAGGCCACGGCGGCCAAGTACCCCCACCAGCTCTCCGGCGGCCAGCGCCAGCGGGTCAACATAGCCCGCAACCTGGCGGTGGAGGCGGAGGTGGTGCTGGCGGACGAACCCACCTCCATGCTCGACGTCTCCATTCGCATCGGCATCCTCAACCTGATGGAGCAGATGAAAAACGAGCTGGGGGTCTCCATGCTCTACATCACCCACGACATCGCCACCGCACGCTATGTGGCGGAAGACTTGGCGGTGATGTACGTGGGTCACATGGTGGAGTGGGGCGAGGTGGACGAGATACTGCACCACCCGCAGCACCCCTACACCCAGCTGCTCATCTCGGCGGTGCCCGACCCCGAGAAGAGCATCCACGCCGCGCTGGAGGGGGGCCGCAAGGGGGAGATACCGCTCTGGACGCCGGACTCCTGTGGCTGCCCCTTCGCCGGGCGCTGCAACCAGGCGATGGCCCGCTGCAATGATGAGCTGCCCCCCATCACCAAACTCGCCGACAACCACTTCGTGCGCTGCTATCTCTACGAGTGATACTCGCCACTAAAACGGCCGGACAAGCCAGTCCGGCCATGCCTCGATGCGGGGCCACCACGGCCCCGCTATGTGCCTCACAGCAATGGGGTGAACCACAGGAGCAATACCTTGATGGAACTCTTGATCAATCAGGTGGGTTACGAGTGCGACGGGCACAAGGTCGCCCTGCTGCAAACCTCCCCCGCCCATGATCTCGGCGGCTATGTCAGGCTGCAACGCTTAAGCGATGGCCAGACGCTGTTTGAAACCCAACTGCAAGCGGCCGGTGAAGTCCCTGGCTGGCAGGGCCGAGCCTACTGGCGCGCCGACTTCTCCGCCTTCAAGGAGCCCGGCCACTACCGGCTGGAGGCGATCACTGCCCCCACAGGCGCAGCCACCACGGAGCAGCGCATTGTCCGCTCTACCCGCTTCACCATCGGCCAGGATCTGCTGGCCAGCCGCTGCCTCTCCGACGTCATCCACTACTTCAAAGGGCAGCGCGCCAGCGGCGCCTTCGATCGAGCCGACCGCACGGCCCGCCTGTTTGGCACCGATCAACGCAAAGACGTACACGGCGGCTGGTTCGATGCCAGCGGCGACATGAGCAAGTACCTGAGCCACCTCTCCTACGCCAACTACCTCAACCCCCAGCAGACCCCCATGGTGGTGTGGGCCCTGCTCAAGTGCCGGGAACTGCTGGCCCCGCGCCGCGACATAGACGGGGTGAACCTCTGCAAGCGGCTCAATGACGAGGCGCAGCACGGGGCGGATTTTCTCTGCCGGATGCAGGATGAGTCGGGCTTTTTCTTCATGACCCTGTTCGACAAGTGGAGCAAGGATCCCGCCCAGCGCGAGCTGTGCGCCTACGCTACCCAGCAGGGGATCAAATCCGCCAACTGGCAAGCCGGTTTCCGCCAAGGGGGCGGCATGGCCATCGCCGCGCTGGCCCGCGCCGCCCGCGAGAGCGTCAGTGGCGACGTCGATGCCAGCCGCTACGCCGAGGCGGCCAGACGCGGCTATCTGCACCTGCGCGAACACAACCTCGCCTATCTCGATGACGGGGTCGAAAACATCATCGACGACTACTGCGCCCTGCTGGCAGCGGTGGAGCTGACCCGTACTCTGGGCACAGAGTGGCTGGCTGAAGCGCGGGACAAGGCTGGCAAGCTTTGCGCCCGCCAGCGCATCCATCCGGAGCTGGGTCACTACTGGTCAGCCAACGAGGATGGCTCGCGCCCCTACTACCACGCCGCCGAAGCGGGTCTGCCGGTGCTGGCGCTGCTGGAATATTTAGGCGTAGAGCCGGATCAGGGGCGCAGGGCTCAGGTGCAAACCGTGGTGCAGCAGGCTCTGGCCGCCGAGCTGGCACTTTGCACCCAAGCAGGCAACCCCTTCTCCCTCGCCCGCCAGTATGTGAAAGGGGTGGATGAAGCGCCTCGCGTCAGCTTCTTTATGCCCCACCACAACGAATCCGGTTACTGGTGGCAGGGGGAGAATGCCCGGCTGGCCTCCCTGGCCGCCATGGCCTTTGCCGCCGCCGAACAGCTCCCGCAGCAATCCGGGCCGCTGCTCGGCTTCGGCCAGCACCAGCTCGACTGGATCCTGGGGCAGAACCCGTTCAACGCCTGCATGCTGGCGGGCCACGGCATCAACAATCCGGGCTACACAGCCGGTTATCCCAATGCCCTCGGTGGCATCTGCAACGGCATCACCGCCGGGTTCGATGATGAAAACAACCTTGCCTTCATTCCTGAGCAGTACAAGGATCGGCTGGATCAGAACTGGCGCTGGGGGGAGCAGTGGATCCCGCACGCCGCCTGGTTTGCCCTCGCCATCACTTGGCAGAGCGCGCAGGGAGGCCGCCATGATTGAGAGCGGCTCGGACATCATTAGCACTGGGGGAGAGCAGTGGATCCTCCATACATTCCGCCTGGTTTGCCCTGGTCATCAGCTGGCAGAGCGCACAGGGAGGACAGCATGATTGAGTACTGGGTCGGTGTGGATGGCGGCGGCACTCACACCCGCGCCCGCATTCGGGACAAGGCGGGCAAGCTCTTGGGTGAGGGGCGCGCCGCCGGATCCAACCTGGAGCTCGGCATAGAGATCGCCCACACCAACGTGCTGGCCGCCATCGATCTGGCCAGGGTTGAAGCCGGATTAGGTAACGATTCACAGCAACGGATGGGAGTCGGTCTGGCACTGGCCTCCGCCGAGCTGGCGGAGTGCTATTACGCCATGCTCGAGATGCCCTTTCCCTTTGCCAGCGTCAGGCTCACCTCCGATGCCTTCGGTGCCTGCCTCGGTGCCTTTGGCGGCGAGGAGGGGGCCATCCTCATCGCCGGCACCGGCTCGGCCGGGCTCATCTATCGCCACGGTCAGCTGCACACCTGTTCCGGTCGCGGTTTTCCCATTTCGGATCTGGGCAGCGGTGCCTGGCTGGGGCTGCGCGCTATCCAGCAATCCCTGCTCTGCCACGACGGCATCCTGCCCCCCAGCACGCTGGCCATCCGCTTGCTCGATCACTTCAAACGGGATCAGACCGAAGTGGTGCGCTGGGCCGCCCGCGCCATTCCCGCCGACTACGGCCGCTTCGCCCCCTGGGTGTTCGATGCCGCCAGCGACGGCGACGAGCTTGCCTGCCAGCTGCTTGACGAGACCTGCGCCCAGCTGAATACCCTGCTGGAGGGGATGCAGCAGCTGGGAGCCAGCCAGATTGCCCTGCTCGGCGGCATCGGCATGCGCCTCGCTCCCCGGCTGGCGCACCTCAACCTGGTCAACCCCAAGGCCGATGCACTGGAGGGGGCCATACTGTTTGCCCAGTCGGAGTCGTTCCCATGTCTGCACTGCTGAGCCTTGTCCAATTTGATCTGCCCGCCGGCGGGGACAGGATCCCCCTCTGCCCGCTTCGGGGAATACCCATGCCTGCACTTTGGATCCCTCCCCGGGTTGACCAGTACCACAAGGAGATGATCGCCCTGTTTGTTCCCTTAACTCCATCAGAGGAATTTTCATGTCTACACCCCTGATCCACACCCAGGTTGACCGACGCGATGGCGAGGACGTCTGGTTCCGATTCAGCCTGAGCCAGTTGCCGGCAGCCCCCTGGAAACTTCACTTCTGCCTGGCACGCCACATAGATCCCGCCTCCCTCGAAGGTGCCAGACTGGAGCGCCAGAGCGGCAGCTACAAGGTGCTGATCCCGGCCGAGGGGCAAAGCGAGCTGCGTTTTTGCTGTCGCAACACCCCCATCAAGCGATTGTCTGACATGCCGCAGGGCTTCTTCCTGAGCCTGCCCGAGGCGAGCACGGGCACCCAGCTGATGCCGGTCACCTTGGTGGAACAAGAGCTGGGCCTGCCGCCAAGCGGGCCCGGCGCCCCGGATCTGCCAGAGGTCGAGCCCCTCACCGGCATAGTGCCCCAGCCAGATCAGCTGGTGCTGCTGGAGGGCAACTTCCGGCTGGCGGAGCGGGCTCATGTCAGCGGGCCCGGGTCGCTGACCGGCCTGCTGGCCCATTTCAACGAGCTGACTGGGCTAGCGCTGGAGCAGGATCATGATGCCGAGATCCGGCTGTTCGAGGCCCCCCTGGCTGCCGAAGCCTATCGCCTCACCATCACGCCTGAGGGGGTGACCATAGCCGCAGCTGGCGAGGCTGGCTGGCGCCACGGCCTGACAAGCCTGGCCCAGTGGGCTCTGCAGCACGGAGAGAGCCTGCCCTGCATCGAGCTGGTCGATGCCCCCCGCTTCGGTTTTCGCGGCATCTTCCTCGACTGCGCCCGCCACTTTCACCCCGTCGCTAACCTCAAGCGCCTGCTCAAACTGATGAGCCTCTACAAGTTCAACCGCTTCCACTGGCATCTGACCGATGACGAGGGGTGGCGGCTCGAGATCAAGGCTTTCCCGCAACTGACAGAAATCGCCGCCTGGCGTGGCCACGATCTGCCAGTGGGGCCCCAGCTCAGTGGCGGCCCCGAACCCTATGGCGGCTACTACACCCAAAGCGAGGTACGCGAGCTGGTGGCTTATGCCAGCGAGCTCGGTATTACCGTCATCCCCGAGATCGACATCCCGGGCCACTGCCACGCCGCCATCAAGGCGCTGCCCGGGCTACTGATCGAGGAAGCGGATCGCTCCCGCTACCTGTCGGTGCAATATTTCGACGACAACGTGCTCAACCCGGCCCTGCCCGGCACCTATCAGTTCCTGGAGGCGGTAATCGACGAGGTGTGCGAGCTGTTCCCGGGCCCCTTGGTACACATGGGGGGGGACGAGGTACCGACCGGAGTATGGACCGACAGCCCGGCCTGCCAGCAGTTGATGCAACGGCAGGGATATCAGGATTACCGCGAGCTGCAGGGCCACCTGCTGCGCCACTGCCAACAGTATCTGGCCAGCAAGGGCAAGCAGATGCTGGGTTGGGAGGAGATATTGCACGGCGACAAGGTAAGCCGGGATGCCACCATCTTCGCCTGGACCAGCTTCCAGGCAGGGCTGGATGCCGCGGCTGCGGGCTATCCCGTTGTGATGGCACCGGCCCAGCACCTCTATCTGGATCTGGCCTGGAGCCAGGATCCCCGAGAACCCGGCCTCTACTGGGCGGGCACCCTCAATCTGGAGCAGGTCTATCGATGTGATCCTGCCCCGGCCGATTTCCATGCCAACGATAACATCCTGGGGGTGCTGAGCCCCTTATGGTCGGAACTGGTTACCTCTCGTGACCGTCTCGACTATATGTTGTTCCCGCGCATGCTGGCCACCGCCGAGGTGGCCTGGAGCGACGCCACCCGCAAGGCGTGGGATCACTTCGCCGCCCGCCTGCCGGGCCAGCTGCAGATCCTCGACCAGCTACAGGTGCGTTATCGGGTGCCACAGAGGTAGTGTTATCTTTCTGTCTGGCGACCTTTGGGTCGCCTTTTTTTACCATCCACCAACAAAAAACCAACTTTCCCCTACCATTCATCCGCCATTGTTGGCAAAATTCAGCCCCCTATGAAGCCGACTCGGCGCGCCTTGGCAATCACCTGCAACCACGCCCGGATCTGCCACAATAACAACGACAAAACTATCAACAAGAACATCGGAGCCTATTCCTATGGCTCGCAGAGACGTCCATACCCTGGACAGCGAAGTGGAGTTTCCTGCCGACGAACAACTCGTTTCCACCACCGACCTGCGCGGAGTGATCACCTACGCCAACCCCGCCTTCTGCCGCATCGCCGGCTACCCCGTTGAAGAGCTGGTCGGTCACAACCACAACCTGGTGCGCCACCCCGACATGCCCAAGGCCGCCTTTGCCGATCTGTGGGCCCGCCTCAAGGAGGGCAAGCCCTGGCGCGGCATGGTGAAGAACCGCTGCAAGGATGGCCGTTACTACTGGGTCGACGCCTATGTGACCCCCATCTACGAGGGGGGCAGGATCAGCGGCTACCAGTCAGTGCGCTGCAAACCGGAACCTCAGCTCAAGCGCGTCGCCAGCCAGACCTATCAGGCCCTGCTCAAGGCTGAGCGGGGCTCGGCCAGCAGCCTTCCCTCTTTCAACCGCGTGCGCCTGCCGGTGCTGGGCTTGCTGTTGCTCGGCCTGCTCGGCTGGGCCTTTCTCAGCAAGGGCGCCATGACAGCCCTGCTGATGCTGCTGCCCCTGGTGCTCATCGGTGGCGCCTACTGGCGGGAAATATTCTCCCTGCCCCTCTACCTGCAGCAGCTCGGCCGGGAGTATGACAGCCTGACCCGGCTGGTTTATTCGGGTGACGGCCCGGGCGCCATCGCCGATTTTCACATCAAGATGCTGCAGGCCCGCATCCGTACCGTGCTGGGCCGGATCAACGATGCGACCCATCCCCTGCAAACCCTGGCCACCAACCTGAAACAGGCGTCCCATCAGGCCTGTCTCGACATCAACGAGCAGGATGCACAGACCCAGCAGATGGCTGCCGCCATGACCCAGATGGCCAGCACGGCTCATGAGATTGCCCATAACATTCAGGACTCCAACGGTCAGGTCAACGAGGCACGCAGCCGCTGCGAGCACACCAACAAACAGCTGAGCCAGACCGAACAGCGCATCGAGCAGCTCGCTAAACAGGCTGAACTGGCGTTCAACTCTGCGGTAGAACTTGCCAGCGAGTCGGAGCGGATCGGCAGCGTCATGGGCGAAATTCAGGGCATAGCCGATCAGACCAACCTGCTGGCCCTCAACGCCGCCATCGAGGCGGCGCGGGCCGGTGAGCAGGGCCGCGGCTTTGCGGTGGTGGCCGACGAGGTGCGTACCCTGTCGACCCGCACCCACAAGGCGACCGAGCAGATCCAGGGCAGCATACAGCAGATCCAGCACACACTGGGACGCTGGAAGGGGATGATGCAGGAGAACCTGCAACAGACCCGCCAGGGCGCCAGCAGCCTGCATTCCGTACTGGAAGAGATAGAGCTGGTCACTGAGCACTCCACCCAGATCGCCGCCGCCGCCGAGCAGCAACAGGCGGTGGTGGAGGAGATCAGCCGCAGCATCAACCAGATATCCCAGTACTCCCAGGCCAATAGCCAGAAGATGCAGGAGGTCGACGACTCGAGTCAGGAGCTGCTGGAGCGCGCCAGGCAACTCAAGGGGCTCAGTCAGACCTTTGGTTGACACAGGTTGCCACCCCCACGACAGAAGCGCCACAATGGCGCTTCTGTCGTTTCTGGAGAGTCATGACCCATGAGAATGGAGCCAGCCCCTGCCCCCCTGAACAAGGTCGCCCGCATCGAGGCGATCCTCGCCCTGATCCCGCCCGGCAAGGTGGTCAGCTATGGTCAGGTGGCCGATCTGGCTGGGCTGCCCGGTCGAGCCCGACTGGTGGGCAAGGTGCTGCGGGAAACGGACAAGGTGCTGCCCTGGCATCGCGTGCTGGGCGCAGGTGGCACCATTTCACTGCCAAAAGGGTCGACAGGCTTCATGGAACAGACGGGGCGATTGCAGCAGGAGGGGGTGCCTGTGATAGGCGGGAGGGTAAAGATGCGGGAGTGGCAATGGCAGCCCGACCTCGCCGAGCTGCTATTCCTCATCCCTTTTTAAAACGCTGCTATTTTTTGTTAAACCAGAGCGCTGCGGTTTCTCATGATGTTCTGTTGAGTCACAACGCGGCTATCTGTCTTGGTTTCCTTTCGAATCAAAGAGCTGTCATGCCTCCTTGTTCCCTTTCAAGTCACAGTGTGAGGGGAGCCAGGATCTCGTCGCTGCGCACCTGCACGGGTATGGTTTCATACTCCCGTTGCAGCAACACCAGCAGACTCTGCCTGTCCACTTCCAGCACATAGGCAGTTCCTTCCCGGGTCAAGCAGGTCATTCCCGGCCGGATCTCGTTAATCTCCATCACAACCTCCGTGTACAGCGCTGCCATCCTTGCAGCCGTTTCAGTATACCGTCATCTCCCAACAAAAAGGCCCCTGCAAGGGGCCTCTTTCATCATAGTGTGAACTGCGCGCCATCACGCCTTCTTCGACTTGGCCAGGCTCTCCTGCCACTTGCCGTTGTCGTAGTGCGCCGTCCAGCCCGTTGCCTTGCCGTTGACCTCCGTCATCACGTACTGCTCCTTGGTCTTGCGACTGAAGCGAACGATGGAGGCGTTACCGTCAGGATCTGACGCCGGGGCGTCAGCCAGGTACTGGTGCTTGGGCGAGAGGCGTTCCTTGAAGCGCTTGAGCTCTTCCACCAGAGGTGCACGGGTCTCGCGGGATTTCGGGAAGTTGCTGGCGGCCAGGAACAGGCCCGCCGCCCCGTCACGCAGCACGAAGTATGCATCGGATTGGGTGCACTTGAGCTCGGGCAGCGGTACAGGATCTTCTTTCGGCGGCGCTATGTCGCCGTTTTTCAGGATCTTGCGGGTGTTCTTGCAAGTCTCGTTGGTACAGCCCATGTACTTGCCGAAACGGCCGTTCTTGAGCTGCATCTCGGAACCGCAGCGATCGCACTCTATGCTGGGGCCTTCATAACCCTTGAGCTTGAACTGGCCCTTCTCGATTTCGTAACCGTCGCAATCAGGGTTGCGACCACAGACGTGCAGCTTGCGGCTGTCGTCTATGATGTAGGCGTCCATGGCGGTGCCGCAGACGCCGCAGCGATGCTTGGCACGCAGCGCCTCGGTTTCGGCCTCGTCACCGTCGGTGGCGGAGACAAATTCGTCGGCGGAGACCAGGTTGATGGTCTTCTTGCAGCGCTCTTTCGGCGGCAAGGCGTAACCTGAGCAACCGAGGAAAACGCCGGTGGTGGCGGTACGAATGCCCATCTTGCGGCCGCAATCCGGGCAGTCGATGTCGGTCAGCACCATCTGGTTGGCACGCATGCCACCCTCTTCCGCATCCCGATCCGCTTTTGCCAGCTCCTGGGTAAATTCTTCGTAGAAGGCGTCCAGCACCTTCTTCCACTCCAGGCTGCCTTCGGCGATGCCATCAAGCTTGTCTTCCATCTTGGCGGTGAACTCGTAGTTCATCAGCTCGACGAAGTTCTCCACCAGACGGTCGGTGACGATTTCACCCATCTTCTCGGCGAAGAAACGGCGGCTCTCGACCCGCACATAACCACGATCCACGATAGTGGAGATGATGGAGGCGTAGGTAGACGGACGGCCAATGCCGCGCTTTTCCAGCTCGCGCACCAGGGCCGCTTCGGTGAAGCGCGCGGGCGGCTTGGTGAAGTGCTGGCGCGGATCCAGCTTGATCAGTTTGAGTACCTCACCCACTGTCACCGCAGGCAGCTGGCTGTCTTCGCCCTTGCGCCCCATGGGCGGCAGTGCCTTGGTCCAACCGGCGAAGCGCAGGGTACGACCACGGGCCTTGAGCTCGAACTCACCGGCCTTGACGGTCAGGGTGGAGGAGTCGTACTGGGCAGGCGTCATCTGGCAGGCCACGAACTGGCGCCATATGAGGTCATAAAGCCGCATTGCATCCGGCTCCATGCCTTCCAGCATCTCGGCAGTCACCAGCACGCTGGAGGGACGGATCGCCTCGTGAGCCTCCTGGGCACCGGCCTTGGAACCATAAAGGTTCGGCTCGGCCGGCAGATAGGCTGCGCCATACTGCTCACCGATATATTCCCGCAGTGCCTCGACCGCCTCTTTGCTGAGGTTGGTGGAGTCGGTACGCATGTAGGTGATGTAACCCGCTTCATACAGACGCTGGGCCATCATCATGGTCTTCTTCACCCCGAAGCTCAGACGGGTCGATGCCGCCTGTTGCAGGGTGGAAGTAATGAAGGGGGCGGACGGCTTGGAGCCGGTCGGCTTGTCTTCCCGGTTCACCACCTTGTAGTCGACCCCTTCGAGGGCGGCCACGGCGGCAAAGGTCTCGGCCTGGGTGACCGGCTTGAAGTCGGCGCCGTTGCGGCTGACCACTTCCATGCGCAGATCGCTCTTGTCACCGGTCAGCAGATCGGCGTTGAGATCCCAGAACTCGACCGGTACGAACGCCTTGATCTCGCGCTCTTTATCGACGATGAGACGCACGGCAACAGACTGCACCCGGCCGGCAGAGAGGCCACGTGCCAGCTTCTTCCAGAGCAGGGGGGAAACCATGTAGCCCACCACCCGGTCGAGGAAACGACGGGCCTGCTGAGCGTTGACACGGTGGATGTTCAGCTCGGATGGCTGGGCAAACGCTTCCTGAATCGCAGTCTTGGTGATCTCGTTGAACACCACCCGCTTGTAGCGGCTGTCGTCACCACCGATGATCTCGCGCAAGTGCCAGGCGATGGCTTCTCCCTCTCTATCCAAGTCGGTTGCGAGATAGATGGTATCGGCCTTGGCGGCCAGACTTTGCAACTCACTGACCACTTTCTCTTTGCCGGGCAAAATCTGGTAGTTGGCCTGCCAGCCTGCGGTCGGATTGATCCCCATCCGTGAGAACAGGGCATTGCGATCCTTGGCAGCCTTCTCTGATTCGCTCAGCTTGATACCGCGAATGACAGGTTTTTTGGGCTCGTTGCTGCCGCTGCCACTGGTGGGCAGATCGCGAACATGACCGACGCTGGATTTCACCACGTAGTCTTTGCCCAAATATTTATTGATGGTCTTGGCCTTGGCCGGAGACTCCACTATGACCAGTGATTTGCCCATGCTGTAACTATTATCCTCATTGCACCCGACGGGGTTGGTGTGCGGTTTTGTGGGGCTGTATAAGAGATTTGACGCGAAAAAGCAATCTTGTGAGCAAATTAGCTCACCAGCCCGAACCACCTGACCTCTTTATTTATTAATGCGAAGCCGAGCCTTGGGAAGCAACCGCTTTTTTATTTTTATGCCATATCAACCCCTTTTTTATATTTGAAACGACATAACAAACCGCTCTTGCAACATAACAAACCACTTTAGTTATCAGCTTGTTACAAAAGACAAAATCTCCTTATAATGGCTGCATCCCGCAGCTTTGTGCGCGGAAGGAACCGCTACCCATATAAAAATCGAAAGGATGTACTCAATGAAGCACTTCGAGGTCAATTTCGACGGCCTGGTCGGCCCGACCCACAACTATGCGGGCTTGTCCTACGGCAACGTTGCCTCCCAGAGCAATGCCAAGGAAGCGTCCAATCCCAAGGAGGCGGCCAAGCAGGGGCTGCGCAAGATGAAGGCGCTGACCGAGCTTGGCATGACCCAGGGGGTGCTGGCACCGCAGGAGCGGCCGGATCTGGCTACCCTGCGCCGCCTCGGCTTCACCGGCAATGATGCAAGCGTGCTGGCCCAGGCCGCGAAACAGGCGCCCGCCGTGCTGGCCGCCTGTTATTCAGCTTCCAGCATGTGGACTGCCAACGCCGCCACCGTCTCCCCGAGTGCCGATACCCAGGATGGCCGGATTCACTTCACCCCCGCCAACCTGACCAACAAGTTCCACCGCTCCCTCGAACCCGAGGTGACGGGCCGCATACTGCGCGCCGTGTTCAACAACGACCGTCACTTCTATCACCACCAGCACCTGCCGGAAAACGATCACTTTGGTGACGAGGGCGCCGCCAACCACACCCGACTGTGTCGTGCCTACGGCGAATCCGGGGTCGAGCTTTTCGTCTATGGCCGCAGCGCGTTTGATGTCTCCCAGCCCGCCCCCAAGCGCTATCCGGCCCGCCAGACCCTGGAAGCCAGCCAGGCCATCGCCCGTCTGCACGGGTTGAGTGAAGAGAGTGCCGTCTTCATCCAGCAGAATCCGGACGTGATCGATCAGGGGGTGTTTCACAATGACGTGATAGCGGTAGGCAACCAGAACGTGCTCTTCTTCCACCAGCAGGCGTTTCTCAATACCGAGTCGGCGCTGATCGAGGTGCGCAACAAGTTCGGCGAAGGCGAACTGCACTTCATCGAGGTACCGACTGCCGAGGTGTCGGTGCAAGATGCGGTGAAATCCTATCTGTTCAATACCCAGATCCTGACCCTGCCGTCCGGCGAGATGGCGATCATCGCCCCCACAGAGTGTCGTGACAATCCGGCGGTATCGGCCTACCTCGGCAAGCTCATCGCCCAGGGCACCCCCATCAAGCAGATACACTACATGGACGTGAAGCAGAGCATGCGCAACGGCGGTGGCCCCGCCTGTCTGCGGCTGCGGGTCGCCATGAACGATCAGGAGCTGGCGGCGGTCAATCCGGCCTGCCTCATCAACAACAGCCAGTTCGCCCGGCTGGATCAGTGGGTGGAGCGCCACTACCGCGACAGTCTGGCGCTGGATGATCTGCGCGACCCGGCACTGGTACAGGAGTCCCGTACCGCACTGGACGAGCTGACCCAGATCCTCAAACTCGGCTCCGTCTACCCCTTCCAGCGCTGAGAACCTGTTCACGATCTTGCTGCGACAGAATGATAAACAGAGAGCCGGGCAATGCCCGGCTCTCTTGTTTCAACCCATTGAACTGTGCCTCAGCGCCAGGGGCTCTGTTGCCACAGCCGGCCGAGACTCGATTCCAGCGCCAGGGCCGCCTGCTGGCCCAGCTTCTGGGTCAGGCTTTTTGGCTTGCGATAGCTGATGCCGACCACCTTGTGGTGGTTGGCCTGGGCCAGCAGGTAGTCGTCGCTGGTGCAGAGGGTATCCACCAGCCCCAGCCCCTTGGCCTGGCTCGCCAGCCAGTGTTCCCCGGTGGTGACACTGTCTATGTCGAGGTGGGGTCTGTGCTCGGCCACGAACGCCTTGAACCGCTCGTGGATGGCGCCCAGCTCCTCACGAAACTTTTCCCGCCCCAGGTCGTCGTTCTCACCGAACATGGTGATGGTGCGCTTGTACTGGCCAGCGGTGTGCATCTCGAATTCGATGTCGTGCTTTTTCAAGAGCTTGTTGAAGTTAGGCAACTGGGCAATCACTCCGATGGAGCCGACGATGGCAAAGGGCGCCGCCAGTATCTGATCTGCCACGCAGGCCATCATGTAGCCGCCGCTCGCCGCCACCTTGTCGATGGCTACGGTGAGCTTGATGCCCTTGTCCCGCAGTCGCTGCAGCTGGGAAGCTGCCAGGCCATAGCCATGGACCACACCGCCGCCGGACTCAAGACGCAGCAACACCTCATCACCAGACTGGGCGACCCCTATCACGGCGCTCACCTCTTCTCGCAAGGACGCCACCTCTTTGGCATCCATGCTGCCGTTGAAATCGAGCACAAACAGGCGGCTGCGTTCGTCTTCCGTCTTGGCGCGCGCCTTGTGTTCGGCCTTGCGCGCCTTCTCCAGCTGCTTGCGCTCGGTCTTGCCGGCCAGCGCCGCCTGCAACTGGTAACGCCCTGCTTCCAGCTCGCTGGAGAGATCGGTCACCACCAGCTCACCCTTGCGGGATTTCGGCTGACGGCTGCTGATCACCATCAGGATGACGGCAGCTACGGCCAGTAGTAAGGTGAGGGTCTTGGCCAGGAACAGCCCATATTCGGTCAAAAATGCCACTTGATGCTCCGCTCAGTGTTCGAGTTTTTCACATTCTAGGGAGTTTGCAGGGCTCGCGCAAAAACTCTGCGACAGTGGCTCAAAAAACAGACTCGACAATCACAACCCCTCTATTTTCTTCACATTTTTGCCGTCTCATACTGGTCAAATGCCGTGCGGGATCAGTACACTTGCCCCTCTATTGCCGCGCGCATCTGCCACGAATTTGTTAACAGGAGTTGTCATGCTCGATTATCAGGCACCCCGGGATCTGCTCAAGGACAAGGTCATTCTGGTCACAGGTGCCGGTGACGGCATAGGCCGCGAAGCGGCGATCACCTATGCAGCCCACGGCGCGACCGTGATCCTGCTCGGCCGCACCAGTGCCAAACTCGAGGCTGTTTATGACCAGATTGAGGCCGCCGGTTATCCACTTCCCGCCATAGTTCCGGTGGACCTGAAAGGAGCAACCGCCGCTCACTATCGCGGCATGGCCGAGACCTTCGCCCAGCAGTTTGGTCGCCTCGACGGCGTGCTGTTCAACGCGGGCCTGCTCGGCACCCTTTCTCCCTTCGAACATATTCAGGAGAAAGAGTGGGACGAGGTGATGCAGGTCAACGTGAAATCTGAATTCCTGCTGACCCAGGCGCTGCTGCCGCTGATCCGCCAGACAGCCAAGGAGCATGGTGATGCCTCCATTGTCTACACCTCCTCCAGCGTGGGGCGCAAAGGCCGCGCCTACTGGGGCACCTACGCTATCTCCAAGTTCGCCATCGAAGGCATGATGGAAGTGCTGGCCGACGAACTGGAAAACACGGCTGTGCGAGTCAACACCCTCAACCCGGGCGGTACCCGCACCAAGATGCGCGCCAGCGCCTTCCCGGCGGAAGATCCCCAGCAGCTAAAGACGCCGGCCGACCTGATGCCGCTCTATCTCTACCTGATGGGACAGGACAGCCGTGGCAAAACCGGTCAGACCTTTGTGGCCCAGCCCAAATAAATCAACAAAATAACCGGAACCCTGCACCGCATGGGGTTAAATTCAATAGGGTGTCGTCGGCACCCTGTCGAAGGCCTTTATCAGATCCGATCCCTTATCAGGTTGAGATATGTTTCGTCCCAAGAGCACGTTTGAGCAATGGCGGATCTTTCAGGCCGTGGTGGACTGCGGCGGTTATGCCCAGGCCGCCGAGGCGCTGAACAAGAGCCAATCCTCTCTCAATCATGCGGTGGCCAAGCTGCAGCAGAGTCTGGGAGTCCCCCTGCTGGAAGTGAGGGGGCGCAAGGCGGTATTGACGCCGGCAGGGGAGATCTTCCTCAAGCGGGCCCGTCAGCTCAGCCAGCAGGTGGAAGAGCTGGAAAATCTGGCCAACAACCTGGAGCGGCAGTGGGAGCCGCAGATCAATCTCTATGTTTCCGTGCTGCAACCGCGGGAGCGTCTCTATCGGGCACTGGCCAACTTCTATCCCCGCAGCCGGGGCTGCCGCGTCAATCTGCACGAACGCATTCACTGCCACTTCAATGCATTGCAGGTAGGGGATCTCATGCTGTCCGAACACCTGCCCCAGGATCGCACCGGCCTGCCGCTGGACGAAGTGTGCCTGCTGCCGCTCTGCTCGGCCGAACATCCCCTCGCTGCCCTGACGGGAGCCGTCTCAACCGAGGAGCTCGCCAGCCATAACCAGATAAGCTTGCATCCCCCCATCCACCGCTCGGTGGACTGGAACGATGCGGACGACACCGGCTGGAAGGCGACCCACTATCACGAAGCCATCGCCATGCTCAAACTCGGCCTTGGCTATGCCTGGTTGCCCCGCCATCTGGTGCAGGAGGAGCTGGGCAGCGGCGCCCTGGTGCCACTGGATCTGGAGAGCGGCAACGAGCGCCATCTCTATACCTATCTGCTCACCCCGTCAGCCGATACCCTGGGTCCGGCCACCGAACTGCTGCTGCGCTGTCTTCGCAACGAATATCAGACCGATAACGACAAGTAACCTCGGTAAGCGACAGCGATACTGATATCTCAGCTCACGCCATCAACGGCCGATACCCTGGGTCCGGCCACCGAACTGCTGCTGCGCTG
>NZ_LSGW01000041.1 GCF_001643305.1 Aeromonas salmonicida subsp. salmonicida | reverse complement strand
GCCCACACAGATTGCTTGATTCAAATTGTTAAAGAGCGACGCAACAGGGTGTTGATGCGGGAGTGGAATTCCACTCAACCGCCTTCTCGAGCCAAGCCTTATTTTCAAAGGCTTTTCGAGGCACCGACTGGCTTGTTTGCGTTGCCGCTTGCTCTGTCGATGTGGCGCATTATAGGGATCTGGATCAC
The DNA here is from genome assembly GCF_001643305.1 of Aeromonas salmonicida subsp. salmonicida. Taxonomy (GTDB): domain Bacteria; phylum Pseudomonadota; class Gammaproteobacteria; order Enterobacterales; family Aeromonadaceae; genus Aeromonas; species Aeromonas salmonicida. Next base: position 37,736 of record NZ_LSGW01000041.1, on the reverse strand, counting down.
GCTTGCAAGGGGCGTTTCGAATTAAATTCGAATTATTATCTCAATAGCTCATCAATTCACCAAAAAGACTGTTTATCCCGCAACAACACACTCATATGGCGACATATGTCTATCTTCAATGATGTCTTGGCAGCGATAGATCAAACTTGTAGCGAATTGGCACCGCCCACTTCTATATGCATGGTGATCGAGGTCACGCCTTCGGGTAACATAGCGCCCCTTTGCGATTCACACACTCTTGGGCTTTGGAGAGTTTAATGCCTTTTGCACTTGGCCAGCGTTGGATTAGTGATACAGAGACGGATCTGGGGTTGGGGACTGTCGTTGCTGTTGAAGGACGCATGGTTACCCTGTTGTTTCCGGCTACCGGTGAAAACCGCATGTATGCCAAAGAAGAGGCTCCGGTAACCCGGGTCAGCTTCAATGTGGGCGATCAGATCGCCACTCACGAAGACTGGACCATGACGGTCGAAGAAGTGCAGGAAAAAAACGGTCTGCTTATATATGTAGGTGTACGCACCGACAATGATGAGCCCGTTGCCCTCAAGGAAGTGTTTCTAAGCAACTTTATCAAATTCAACAAGCCGCAGGATCGCCTGTTCGCCGGTCAGATTGACCGGATGTCCCGCTTTACCCTGCGTTACGAAGCGCTGATCAACCAGCATAAGCGGCGCCTTAACCCGACTCGCGGTCTGGCCGGTGGCCGGGTCAGCCTGATCCCGCACCAGCTTTATATCGCCCATGAAGTGGGACACCGCTATGCTCCGCGCGTACTGCTGGCCGATGAAGTGGGCCTGGGCAAGACCATCGAAGCGGGCATGATCATCCATCAGCAGCTGCTCTCCGGTCGCGCCCATCGCGTGCTCATACTGCTGCCCGAGACTCTCCAGCACCAGTGGCTGGTCGAGATGCTGCGCCGCTTCAACCTGCACTTCTCCCTGTTTGACGAGGAGCGATGCATCGAGGCCTTCGCCGATGCGGAGAACCCCTTCGAGACCGAGCAGCTGGTGATCTGCAGCCTAGACTTCCTGCGCAAGAAGCGTCGTCGTTTCGAGCAGGTGCTGGAAGCCGAGTGGGATCTGCTGGTTGTCGACGAGGCGCATCATCTTGAGTGGAGCATCGATGCCCCAAGCCGCGCCTACGAAATGGTGGAAGCGCTGGCCGAACAGGTGCCGGGTGTGCTGCTGCTGACCGCCACCCCGGATCAGTTGGGCCACCAGAGCCACTTTGCCCGTCTGCGCCTGCTCGACCCGGAGCGCTTCTACGATTACGAGGCCTTCCTCGCCGAGGAGCAAGCTTACGGTAAGGTCGCCAGCGCGGCGCAAGAACTGCTGGATGGCGAGACCCTGAGCGATGAAGCCAGGCAGATCCTCGCCAGCCAGCTGGAAGGGCTGGATATGAGCGATGCAGCTGCCCGTCAGCAGGCGGTTGCCAAGCTGCTGGATCAGCATGGCACCGGCCGGGTGCTGTTTCGTAACAGCCGCGCCAATATTCAGGGCTTCCCCGAGCGTCACCTCAACGTCTACCCCATGCCGCTGCCGGAGCAGTACAAGACTGCCATCAAGGTGATGGGCATGATGGGTGGCAATGGCGGCGATCTGCAAACCCGCGCCCTGCGCTATCTCTATCCCGAGAAGATCTTCCAGCAGTTCGAAGGGGAAAACGCTACCTGGACCCAGTTCGATCCCCGCGTCGACTGGTTGCTGGAGCTGCTGCTCTCTGCTCGCCAGCAAAAGGTGCTGGTGATCTGCTCCGAAGCGGCCACCGCCATCGCGCTGGAAGAGGCGCTGCGTACCCGTGAAGGGATCCGCGGCACAGTGTTCCATGAAGGGATGTCTATCCTCGAGCGGGACAAGGCCTCCGCCTATTTCGCGCAAGAGGATGGTGGCGCCCAGGTGCTGCTCTGCTCAGAAATCGGTTCAGAAGGTCGCAACTTCCAGTTTGCCAGCCATCTGGTGCTGTTCGATCTGCCCCTCAATCCGGATCTGCTGGAACAGCGCATCGGTCGTCTGGACCGTATCGGTCAGCAGAATACCGTCGAGATCCATGTCCCCTATCTGGAAGGGACTGCCCAGCGCGCCCTGCAGCTCTGGTATCACGATGGTCTGGATGCGTTCGAGCAGACCTGCCCGACTGCCCGCCCGGTATTCGAAGCGGTACGTGACGAACTGTTCGAGCTGCTGGCCGCCAACACCGGCGATCAGGTGACCCTCGATGCCCTGCTGATCAAGACCCGCGAGCTGCACGAGCCGCTCAAAGCCCGACTGGAACAGGGGCGCGATCGCCTGCTGGAGATCCACTCCAGCGGTGGCGCCGCCGCCCAGCTGCTGGTCGACAAGCTGGCCGCCGAAGATGATGACACTGGCATGGTCTCCTTCGCCCTCAAGATGTTCGACGAGATCGGCGTCAATCAGGATGACAGAGGCGAGAACGCGCTGGTGCTGACCCCGGGGGATCACATGCTGGTATCCAGCTTCCCAGGCCTGCCGCAAGATGGCATGACCATCACCTTCGATCGCCCGACCGCCTTGTCACGGGATGACATGGCGCTGCTCTCCTGGGATCACCCCATGATGCGCGGCGGTATAGACCTCATTCTGGGCTCCGAGATCGGCGCAACGTCTGTGGCCCTGCTCAAGAACAAAGCGCTGCCCATCGGCTCCATCCTGCTTGAGCTGATCTTCGTCGCCGAGTCTGCGGCCCATCCCCAGCTCTATCGCTTCATGCCGCCGACACCGATCCGTCTGCTGATGGACAAGAACGGTCAGAATCTGGGCGAAAAGGTGGCATTCGATGCCTTCAACCGCCAGCTGACCCCGGTCAACCGCCACCTTGGCAGCAAGTTGGTCACCGCCTCCCAGCCGGTGATCCACGGTCTGATTGGCAAGGGCCAGGTCATTGCCGAAGAGCTGAAAGCCGGGATTGTCGACAAGGCGCGCACCCGGATGGCGCAAACCCTGCAGCAAGATCTCGATCGTCTGGAAGCGCTCAAGGCAGTCAATCCGAACGTGCGTGACAGCGAACTGGATTATCTGCGCAATCTGCAGGCAGAATTGCACCACCTGATCGATCAGACCCAACTCAAGCTGGATGCAATCCGCTTTATCGTGGTCACCCATAACTGACGCGGCAATGAAGATACATGACCTGATCCGGCTCAGGCTCAGGCTGGATGCCATGCACTTTATTATCGTGGTCATCCATAACTGACAAGGCAGTGAAGAGGTATGACCGGCTCCGGCTCACGCGGGATCCCATGCCCTTTATGATTGTGGTTACCCATAACTGATGGGGGCTTGCCCCCACCTTCTGATGCGAGACATTTATGTTTGAATACTCACCGCCTCTGGAACCCTGGCTCGATATCCTGTTCAAGGACAAGGACATCATGGTGGTCAACAAGCCCACCGGCCTGCTGAGCGTCCCCGGGCGCGGCCCCGAGAATGAAGACAGCGTCCTGCATCGGGTGAAGCAACAGCACCCCAAGGCGGCGGCAGCCCATCGCCTCGACATGTCCACCACTGGCGTCATTGTCATCCCCCTCACCCCCAATTCTCATCGGGAGCTGAGTCGGCAATTTCGCGAGCGGGAGACCGAGAAGCACTACCTCGCCTGGGTGTGGGGCGAGCCAGAAGCAGACTCGGGTCAGGTTGACCTGCCACTTTGCGTCGACTGGCCCAACCGCCCGAAGCAGAAGGTGGATTTTGAGGAGGGACGCCACGCCCTGACCCTGTGGGAAAAGCTGAAGGTGGAGAACGGCAACAGCCTGATCAAGCTAACCCCCATCACGGGTCGCTCCCACCAGCTGCGCGTCCATATGCTGGAGCTGGGGCACCCCATTCTGGGTGACAACCTCTATGCCCATCCGGATGCACTGGCGGCGGCGCCCCATCTCTACCTCCATGCGGCCATGCTGACCATCAGCCACCCCCGCAGTGGCGAGCGGATGACCTTCGAGGCGCCAGCTCCTTTCTCGCTGTAAGCCAGCGCAAACATAAAAAAAGCCCCCATCTACTGATGGGGGCTTTTTCATTAGGATCAGACGCGAATATCAATCTTGCTTCCCAGAGTGGAGCTGGCCGTTGGCGCTGCAGCAGGGGCTGACTGAGCAGCCGTCTGGAGCAGTTTCAATGCGGCTTCACCATCCTGAGTCTGCTGTTTTTTGGCCAGACTGGCCGTCAGCAAAGCAGAACCAAATGACGTTGATGCGGAACTAGATATATCCATGGTGTACCTCCTGCTCTAAGACTATCGGCCATCTTGCGCCAGACATGAATCATTTTGGCTAAATTAAATACGCTTTGTCGGGTTGGCGTCGCTTCAACCACGCCTCCTCCATCTCCAGAAGAGTCTGATATATTTTCTCCGCCTGTTCGGGACGGCTGAACAGATAGCCTTGTCCATAGAGATGAATATCGGTAAGAGTACGCAGGACATCGAGCTGCGCCTGGGTTTCTATCCCTTCGCACACCAGACTCTTGCCCAGCATGGAACCCATACGGCAAATGTTGGCGACCAGTTCAGATGCTTCTATCGAGGTATCGATCCCCTGGATGAAGGAGCGATCGATCTTCACCTTGCTGACCGGCAAGTTCTGCAGATAGCTGAGAGATGAGTAGCCGGTACCGAAATCATCCAGCGCCAACTGCACCCCTTGTTGATTCAGATCCTGCATCAGCTGCAGGGAATTCTTCACCTCGCGCATTGTGGTGTCTTCCGTCACCTCCAACACCAGGCTGGCAGCCGGGATATGATGATCCATCAACGCCTTGGCGACCAGTTTCAACAAATTGCGCTGGTACATGCCAGGCGAGATATTCACGCACATTTGCAAGTCGACCAGCCCGAGCTGCTGCCACTGATAGAGTTGCTCACAGGCGGTGTTCAGCACCCAGCTGCCCAGTTTCTCGGCCAGCTGGAACTCTTCCGCCACCTGGATCACCTCGTTGGGTGGAATGAACCCCAACTCAGGATGCCGCCAGCGCAGCAGCGCTTCGACTGCCTCACAGCGGCCGCTTTCAAGATTGACTATGGGCTGGTAATACAGTTCGAGTGCGTTGTGCTCCAGCGCCATGATCATGTCGCTTGCCAGATGCTTGCGCCGCGCAGTTTCATTGAGCAGCGAGTTGTCATAGATGACATAAGGGACATGGGTCTTGCGACTGTGGAACAGCGCCTGCTCGGCCCGACTGAGCAGCTCCTGGGTCAGCTTGCTGTCCATCGGGAAGAAAGCAATACCTATCCCCACCTCCAGCCGGAAGGGATAGTTGTCGATGATGATGTCTTGCTTGAGCGCATGAAGCAGGCGTACAACCAGCTCTCTCACCTGCCGCAGGTCACTGCTCTCGCGCTGGATAATAGCAAACTGATCGCCACCCAGACGCGCCACCCACTCACCGTTTTCACACAGGTTGCGAACCCGTTTTGCCATCTCCTGCAGCAAGAAGTCACCGGTGTTGTAGCCAAATTTGCTGTTGATATCCCGAAAATCGTTGATATCGACCAGTACCAAACCAAATGGTATCTCCTTGGTTGCGTACGATTCCATCTTCTCCAGCAACGCCAGCCGATTGACTAGCCCGGTCAGGGGATCGACTCTTGCAGCCCGGAAATGGCGACGCGCCTCGCGGATCAGCAGGCCACTGAGCAACATCACGGACAACACCAGACCGGAAACCATAAACAGCAAGGCGTTGCGCAGCTGGCCAAAGCGTTTGTCATTACCGGAATAGACATTGATGTTCTTTTGCATCACAGAGGCGAGAGAGTAGGAGAGAGGTTCTTGCAGAGGGGCCAATCGCATCATGATTTGCTGATACTCTGGCGTGCCCGACTTCAGATTGGTGATGTTGGACTCCATCTCGCGGATGTTGCTTTCAATCAGCTGCACCAGACGCAGGGTCTTTTGCTTATCTTTCATGCTCTGGCGCAACTGCCCGCTGAGCAGGATTGGCGTGCGGCTCCAGAGGATGTCGTAACGCAGCATCAGAGTGTCGTGATCGATGCCACCATAATGGTAGATCTCGACGGAGTTGAGGAAGCGCCCCAACTCCAGCTGCAACTGCATCAGCGCCCAGGAGACGTCATAGGTGTACTTTTCCATCACCCGGGTCGCATTCTGTATCTGCGCGAGGCAATACAGGGTACTTCCCGTAAACAACAGGATGGATAGGTAAAGAACGACAAGTAAAGGCCACGCCTTGGTCTTCGCTTTCACTCGCACTCCCGCACGCCGTTATATCAATGTTGAACGTCAACCGCATTCAACTGCCAGATCATCATGTCAGTGAACTCTGATCGTTTCAGCTCCGGATGCTGATCAAGCGGTAGGATAAACCAAAGCGGTCCCTTATTCCGTACCCGCATGGTCACACCGTCATCTTGCCAGGCCAGAATGGGATCATATTTGCTGACCTTGTCCCAGTTGATCCGTATCTGAAAACTGTTCAGGGCGGTCAGGGTAATGGATTTGCCATCCGCTCCGACGGCAGCCAGCACATCTGCCAGCTTGGGCCCCACATACTTGTGCGGTTTGTCGACCCAGGGATTTCCCGTCACTATTTCATGCTGGGGCAAGGCCTTGAGCATGGCCAGATCGAAAGCCACCTCCCCCTCTGTTGCCTCGGCAGGCTTCACATTGCCGGTCACCGTCAAGATGACGGGACCCTGCGGCGCCTCAAGGGCCATGACCGGCATCGCCAGAGAAAACAGTAATGGAATCAAACCCAGTGCACGCATACTCACCTCAGAAAAAGTCACCAACAATAGACTCAGTTTAGTCGCCATAAAAAAAACGGCCCGCAAAAGCGAGCCGTTTGGTAACCAAGACTGAATTACATCATGCCCATGCCACCCATGCCGCCCATGTCAGGCATGGCAGGGGTATCTTTCTTCGGCAGCTCGGTGATCATGCACTCTGTGGTGATCATCAGGCCGGCGATGGAAGAGGCGAACTGCAGAGCAGAACGGGTAACCTTGGTCGGATCCAGGATACCCATGGCCAGCATGTCACCGTACTGTTCGGTGTAAGCGTTATAGCCGAAGTTGCCTTCACCATTTTTCACGGCGTTGGCAATGACGGAGGCTTCTTCGCCAGCGTTGATGACGATCTGACGCAGCGGGGCTTCCATGGCGCGCAAGGCAACCTTGATACCCACGTTCTGATCTTCGTTGTCACCACGCAGGCCGGCCAGTTTGGCGGCAACGCGTACCAGCGCCACACCACCACCAGCAACAACGCCTTCTTCTACGGCAGCGCGGGTTGCGTGCAGGGCATCGTCAACACGGGCTTTCTTCTCTTTCATCTCGACTTCGGTCGCAGCACCGACCTTGATCACGGCAACGCCACCAGCCAGTTTGGCTACGCGCTCTTGCAGCTTCTCACGGTCGTAATCGGAAGAGGTCTCTTCGATTTGCTGACGGATCTGGGCCACACGGCTTTCGATCAGGGCAGCATCACCCACGCCATCGATGATGGTGGTGTTCTCTTTGGTGATGACGATACGCTTGGCACGGCCCAGATCTTCCAGGGTCGCTTTTTCCAGCTCCATGCCTACTTCTTCGGAGATCACGGTACCACCGGTCAGCATGGCGATATCCTGCAGCATGGCCTTGCGACGGTCACCGAAGCCCGGCGCCTTGACGGCAGCTACTTTCACAATGCCACGCATGGTGTTGACCACCAGGGTAGCCAGCGCTTCGCCTTCCACGTCTTCGGCAACGATCAGCAGCGGCTTGCCTGCTTTGGCAACGCCTTCCAGCACCGGCAGCATTTCGCGGATATTGGATACTTTCTTGTCCACCAGCAGGATGAAGGGATCATCCAGCTCAACGGCACCGGTTTCCGGCTTGTTGACGAAGTAGGGGGAGAGGTAGCCACGGTCGAACTGCATGCCTTCTACCACAGCCAGCTCGTCGTCCAAGCCCTGACCATCTTCAACCGTGATGACGCCATCACGGCCGACTTTGTCCATGGCTTCAGCAATCAGCCTGCCCACTTTCTCGTCGGAGTTGGCGGAGATGGTGCCTACCTGAGCGATGGCGTTGTTGTCAGCGCACGGCTGGGACAGCACTTGCAGCTCGGCAACGGCGGCGATCACTGCCTTGTCGATACCGCGCTTCAGATCCATGGGGTTCATGCCGGCAGCAACGGCCTTCAGACCTTCGTTGACGATGGCCTGAGCCAGTACGGTTGCTGTGGTGGTACCGTCACCGGCAGCATCGTTGGCCTTGGAAGCAACTTCCTTGACCATCTGGGCGCCCATGTTCTGGAACTTGTCTTCCAGTTCGATTTCGCGCGCCACGGAGACGCCATCCTTGGTGATGGTCGGCGCACCGAAGGACTTGTCCAGTACCACGTTGCGGCCTTTCGGACCCAGGGTAACCTTGACGGCATCGGCCAGGATGTTTACGCCTTCCAGCATCTTGATGCGGGCTTCGTTGCCAAATTTGACTTCTTTAGCTGCCATTTTCTTCAATCCTTCAATCAATTCGCAGGGGAAAGGGTGGATTACGCTTCGACAATCGCCAGGATGTCGGTTTCAGACAGGATCAGTACATCCTGACCATCCAGCTTCTCGGTCTTCACACCGTAGCCTTCGTTGAAGATCACCTTGTCACCAACCTTGACGGCGAGGGCTTTGACATCGCCATTATCCAGAATTCGGCCAGTCCCCACGGCAAGTACTTCACCACGGGTGGACTTCTGGGCCGCAGTACCAGTCAAGACAATGCCGCCAGCGGATTTGGCTTCAGCTTCGATGCGCTTGATGATGACGCGGTCGTGCAGTGGACGAATTTTCATCGATAACTCTCCCAAAATGAGTCTCTGTGTTGCTTTGAGGAATGGCCATTCCTGGCCAAATTAGATATGCCTCTGATGTGGGGCGTTTTTGTTAACCCTTCAAGGGCAAATACAAAAAAAATATTTTCACGTACTATGAATATCTTCGATGGATCGCCCGTGTCCCGGTCAGGAAACCGGGTTTGTGCTGCCTGCAGCCAGAACTCACTTCGCCAGATGTATAGAGACGAGCTCGTGACCCGACCCAACCCCCTGCTGACCGCCCCCATGACGTCCGTACTGCTGCGCATGACGGGCCCCATGATCCTCGGCATCATCGCCATACTGGCATTCAATCTGGTCGATACCTTCTTCATCGGCATGCTGGGCACCCAGGCACTCGCCGCCATCAGCTTCACCTTCCCGGTCACCTTCGTGGTCACCTCGCTGGCAATGGGGCTGGGGGCCGGGCTCTCCGCCGTCATCGGCCATGCCCTCGGTCAGGGCAAACATGACGAAGCCGCCCGCATCACCACCGACTGCCTGTTTCTGGCCGTGGTGCTGGTCACGCTCCTCTCGCTCCTGGGAGCATTCACCATACAACCCCTGTTTCGGCTGCTCGGCGCCAGCGACCAGCTGATCCGCCTTATCTATGACTACATGCTTATCTGGTATCTGACCGTGCCCATGCTGGTGCTGCCCATGGTGGGCAATGCCGCCATTCGGGCCACCGGGGATACCAAGACGCCCAGCCTGGTGATGACGGTGGCGGGGCTGGTGAACGGCGTGCTGGATCCCCTGCTCATTTTTGGCATAGGCCCCTTTCCCGAATGGGGGATCCGCGGGGCGGCCATCGCCACGTCGATCTCCTGGTTGATGGCCATGCTGGTCAGCCTCTACATATTGCGCCATCGGGAAGGCTTGCTGCGATGGCGCCTGTCCCCTCGCCCACAATTGCTGGCCCACTGGCGCGCCTTGCTCCACGTGGCCGTGCCTGCCTCTTTCACCAACATGCTCAACCCCCTGGCCAATGCAGTGCTGATGATCATCTTCGCAGGTCTGGGCACCGAAGTGGTGGCCGCCTACGGCGCCGCCTCCCGGGTCGAGGCACTGCTGCTCATAGTGATGATGGCGCTCTCCTCCGTGCTGGCCCCCTTCATCTCGCAAAACTGCGGGGCTGGCAATCCGGCCCGCGCCAGGGCCGCACTGCAATTTTGCATGCGCTTCGCTTTGCTGTTCCAGCTCGGGGTATACGGGCTGACCTGGTTGCTGGCACCACTTATCGCCAACCTGTTCAGCGATCATCCACAAGTAGTGCGCCTCATCATTCTGTATTTGCACCTGGTACCCATAGGGTATGGCTTCCAGGGCATGGTGATGCTGCTGGCCTCGGCACTCAACGGCGTCAGGGCATCGAGCATCTCGTTTCTGTTCAACGGATTGCGGCTGTTTGTCTTCTTGTTGCCAGGGGCCTGGCTGGGGGCGGAGCTGGGAGGGGAACAGGGAGTCTATCTGGGGATACTACTGGCAAATCTGGCAGCGGGCACTCTGGCATGGTGGTATGCCCGCCACCGTTTCGAGCGATTGTGCCATCAGGGCAAACCCTGACAGGCACAGCTTAGCTACAGAGGCTTACTCTTTACGCTCGAATTCGCCTTCGATGGTGGTCCCGCCACGATTGACCTGACCCGGTTGTTCCTCGCCTGGACGCGCCTCGAATGGAGGCTGCTGGGCATGAAAACCGCCCATCTGCATCCGGAACTGATTGCTGCCAATGAGTTTGTCAGCCAGCTTGTTGCGCAGCCATGGCTGCAGCAACAGGATACCGAAGAAGTCGGTCACAAAGCCCGGGATGATCAGCAGCAAGCCGGCCAGCGCCAGCATCATGCCCCCCATCACCTCACGACCCGGCATCTCCCCTTGCTGCATTTTTTGCTGCGCATTGAGCAGGGTCTTGATGCCTTCACTCCGAACCAGCGATGACCCGAGCACGGCGGTCAGCACCAGCAAGCCTACGGTTGGCAAGGCGCCAATCACGGAGCCCACCTCGATCATCACGGTGAGCTCGAGCAGCACCAGACCGACCAACAACAGAAATAACTTGCCCATAACAACCTCAGTGCGAGTGAATTTGGATGAACCCGTGAACTCTTGCAGCAAACGCATTTTTCGCTGCCAACACGCCACAAAGTCGGTTCCTGAATATTAAAGTGGGGGTCGACACCCATTTTTCAAGTGTGGAGGGTGACAGAGCGCCAGATATTCAGAAAAACCGGCATGGCAGACTGTGATTGAAGTCCTTGTTCTGTCAAAGTTAATCGCTCAATTGCAATATCTGTTTAATGACCACAAGTTATTTGAGGTTGTCTCAAATTTAGTGATCCAGGTCTAATATCAGATACCTCAATTGAGGTAATATCGACGCTAGTAATTAAGGGAGCAAAAAACGCTCCCAACTGCCCCACTCGATGTGTGGTGCTTCAGGATGAGCCGTGCGTAAGGAACTCGCGACCACTCGGTGAGGATCGTTTCCATTTATCTGATTTCTGAGGCATTACAATGAGCGACATCAAGAACGTCCGCATTGAAGAAGACCTGCTGGGCACCAAAGAAGTTTCCAATGAGCTCTACTACGGCGTGCATACCCAGCGCGCAGTCGAAAACTTCAAGCTGAGCACTCAGAAGATTTCTGACGTTCCGGAATTTGTCCGCGGCATGGTGCTGACCAAGAAGGCCGCCGCCCTGGCGAACGGCGAACTGGGCACCATCCGTCCTGAAATTGCTGACAAGATCGTAGAAGCCTGCGACCTGATGCTGAACACCGGCAAATGTTTCGACCAGTTCCCGGTCGACGTTTACCAGGGTGGTGCAGGCACCTCCGTCAACATGAACACCAACGAAGTACTGGCCAACATCGCCCTCGAGATCATGGGTCTGGAGAAGGGCCGTTACGACGTCATCAACCCCAATGACCACGTCAACAAGTGCCAATCCACCAACGACGCCTACCCTACCGGCTTCCGCGTTGCCGTGGTAAACAGCACAGACACCACACTGCATGCCCTGGAAGCACTGATCGCTGCCTTCGATGCCAAGGCCAAGGAATTCAAAAGCATCCTGAAGATGGGCCGTACCCAGCTGCAGGACGCGGTTCCCATGACACTGGGTCAGGAGTTCCACGCCTTCGCCGTTACCCTGCGTGAAGAGATCAAGTCCATCAAGCGTTGCCAGGAGCTGCTGCTGGAAGTGAACCTGGGGGCAACCGCCATCGGTACCGGCCTGAACACCCCGCCCGAGTACTCTGCGCTGGCCATCAAACGCCTGGCCGAGATCACGGGTCGTGCTTATGTTCCGGCAGAAGACCTGATCGAAGCAACCTCCGACTGTGGCGCCTATGTGATGCTGCACGGTGCCATCAAGCGCATGGCCATGAAAATGTCCAAGATCTGTAACGATCTGCGTCTGCTCTCCTCCGGTCCGCGCACTGCCCTCAAAGAGATCAACCTGCCGGAAATGCAGGCCGGTTCCTCCATCATGCCGGCCAAGGTCAACCCGGTTATCCCGGAAGTGGTCAACCAGACCTGCTTCAAGGTATTCGGTAACGATGTCACCATCACTTTCGCCGCCGAAGCCGGTCAGCTGCAGCTGAACGTCATGGAGCCGGTGATTGGTCAGGCCATGTTCGAATCCCTGAGCCTGATGGAAAAAGCCTGTATCTCCCTGCGCGAGAAGTGTGTGGAAGGTATTACCGCCAACCCAGAGATCTGCATGAACCACGTGCTGAACTCCATCGGCATCGTGACCTACCTGAACCCCTTCATCGGCCACCACGAAGGGGATATCGTCGGCAAGATCTGCGCCCAGACCGGCAAGAACGTCCGTGAGGTCGTGCTGGAACGCGGCCTGCTGACCGCCGAACAGCTGGACGAAATCCTTTCCATCGAGAACCTGATGAACCCGCAATACAAAGCCAAGCGCTACACCCGCGAAGCCACCGTATAAGCGAGAAAATGGGCCGGGTTTATCCCGGCCCATAAAGTCAGTTCCCGATCGGTCTCACCCAGTCCCATCGGGAATTGGCTTTTCTGCCAAATAAAACCTAAAAAAACTGGAAAATGGAGTGTTCGCTATGATTGTTATCGAGTTACTTGTCGTGCTCGCCGCTATCTATCTGGGTGCCCGGATAGGCAGTATCGGTATCGGCTTTGCCGGTGGTCTGGGTGTGCTGGTGCTGACCTGGGGCCTGGGGGTACAAATTCCGAGCGACCAACTGGTCACCTTCATCCCCTGGGACGTGATCATGATCATCGCGTCCGTCATCTGTGCCATTGCCTGTATGCAACTGGCCGGTGGCATGGACTACCTGGTTTCGCTGGCAGAAAAGGCTCTGCGCAAGAATCCCAAGTACATCACCTTTGCCGCCCCCATCGTCACCTATCTGATGACAATGCTGGCCGGTACCGGTCACACCGCCTTCTCCACCCTGCCGGTAATCGCCGAAGTGGCCAAGGAGCAGGGCATTCGTCCTTCCCGTCCGCTCTCCATCGCGGTCGTCGCCTCTCAGATTGCCATCACCGCCTCCCCGATCTCCGCGGCCGTGGTTGCCTTCTCCGGCATGCTTGAGCCGTTCGGTGTCGACTACCTGACCCTGCTGGCCATCTGCATTCCGTCCACCTTCATCGCCTGTATCCTGGGCGCCTTCATTGCCAACATGATGGGCAAACCGCTGGATCAGGATGAAGTCTATCTGGAGCGTAAAGCCAAAGGGCTGATCAAGCTGCGCGGCACCACCAAGCTGGAGCTGAAGCCTTACGCCAAGGTTTCTGTCTGGATCTTCATCGCCGCCATCGTGGCCGTCATGGCTTATGCCACCGCCATCTCAGGCAAAGTGGGCCTGATCGCCAATCCGCCAATTCCCCGTGACGGTGCCATCATGGGCATCATGCTGGCTGCTGCCACCATCATGACCCTGGTCTGCAAACTGGACGCCACTCAAATCACCAACATGCCGACCTTCAAGTCCGGTATGTCCGCCTGTATCTGTGTACTGGGTGTGGCCTGGCTGGGCAACGTCTTCGTGAAAGGCAACATGGACACCATTCAGCTGATCGCTGGCGACCTGCTGAACCAGTATTCCTGGCTGCTGGCCGTGGTGCTGTTCTTCTCCGCCATGCTGCTCTACTCACAAGGCGCCACCACCAAGGCCCTGATGCCGGCCGCACTGGCGCTGGGTGTCAGCCCGCTGACCGCCATCGCCTCCTTCGCCGCCGTGAGCGCCCTGTTCGTGCTGCCGACCTACCCGACCCTGCTGGCCGCAGTCGAGATGGACGACACCGGCTCGACCCGGATCGGCAAGGCCGTGTTCAACCACCCCTTCTTCATCCCCGGCACCGCGACCATCGCTTTCGCCGTGCTACTGGGCTTCTTCTTTGGCGGTCTGATGCTCTAATCAGCATTTAATGCCATAAAAACTCAAACGGCCCTCATTGGGCCGTTTTTTATTCCTCGTTTTTCCCTTTCTCCGCCAATTAATCCTCGACCGCTTCAGTTCCTATCAAGGTTCACAGATCTACTCTGGGCCATCGGAACAGCAACCGATCCTGCAGGACCGAGCACAGGTCCGACATTGTTTACACAGAGGAAAAAACGATGAAGAAGACAGCATTGACTATGGCCATCTCCAGCGTGCTGCTGGCCGGCGGCGCCCAAGCCGCGACCGTCTATGACCAGAACGACACCAAACTCGAGATAGGTGGCCGTGCTCAAGGCATGTACTACGGTACCGACAACAAGGATTCCGAGGGTGATCAGAGCTACTTCCGTCTGCACGTTGCCGGCGAAACCAAGATCGACAACGAGCTAACCGCCTTCGGCTTTGCCGAGTACAACCTGCCGGTGTCCGGTTCTGACAACGACGAACTGCGTTATGCCTTCGCCGGTATCAAGCACGATCGTTTCGGTGCCTTCAGCTATGGTCGTCAGGATGGCCTGTTCACCAAGGCGGTGAACAACTATACAGACGTGCTGCCGGAATGGGGTGGTGATGGCCTGGGTAAAGACACCGAAGTATTCGGCACCGGCCGCACCAACGGTCTGGCTCAGTACATCTACACCTATCAGGGTCTGACCCTGGGTGCCCAGTTCACCGGCAACAACGATCCGCAGAACGCTGGCCGTTCCGAGATGACCGGTCCGAACAGCACCTGGAATTCAGAAGGGTCTGCTGAAGGTTTCGCCCTGTCCGCCAACTATGACTTCGACATGGGTCTGAGTCTGGGTGCCGCCTACAACCAGGCTGGCAAGACCGACGAGCAGGCTGACAACGCTGCCTTCGGTGGCGACCGCGATGCCAAGCTGTACGGTGTGGGTGCCAAGTACGAAGCCGGTGACCTCTACCTGGCCGCTACCTACTCCCACGGCGAAGACCACCTGTTCGTCAACAACGGCTACGCCGAGAAGATGGATGGCTACGAAGCCGTGGCCCAGTACACCTTCGGCAAGTTCAAGCCGTCTCTGGCCTACCTGCGTACCGACGTGAAAGACAATGCCCGCGGCATTGACGATACCGCCACCGAATATGTTTCCATCGGTGCCTGGTACAACTTCACCGACAACTTCAATGCCTATGTTGATTACAAGATCAACCTGCTGGACAACGTCAACGGTACCCACACCAACTCGCTCGGCAAGAACACCGACGACGTGGTCGCCGTGGCCCTGCAGTACAACTTCTAAGTCTTCCCTGAATTGCCTACTGTATTTTACCGGCCGCACTGCGGCCGGTTTTTTATTGCCTGTCAGATGTTGACCCGCGCCAGACTCGGTTCGCGGTGAAAGCAGTTCACCAGCAGCAACAAGGTAGTCACGCCAACCGTTCCCAGCACCAGCCAGGGTAACCAGGGCTGCCCCTGGGCATTGGCGTAGTCATGCAGGGCCCCGCCCCCCACGTATCCCGTCATGCCGCCGAGCGCCAGCCCCAGCCGGCTGAATCCCATGTAACTGCCACGTGCCCCCGGCTGTGCCAACTTGGTCATGAGCGTCTCTCGCGCCGGCTCGGCGATGACGATCCCCAGATAGAAGCAGGCCAGCAATACGAAGACGGCGGGCAGCGTAGTGGCAAACGCCACCAGCCCGATCCCGGTTGTCATCAGCAGCACACCCGCCATCAGGCGATTTTCCAGCTTGAAGTGCTTCTCCCCATAGCGGGCAAGCGGATAGAGCAGCGTCAGCGAGATGGCGGTCTCCAGGGTATACATCCAGCCTACTGCAGTGGTGGTGCCCGCCATCTGTTTGACCAGAATGGGGAAAATCAGCATCACCTGCACCCAGAGCGCGTAGTAACCGCTCAGGATCAGCACCAGCCGGCAGAAGGCCTTGTCCGCCAGCACCTGGCCGAGACCGGCCCGGATAGGCGTCGGCCGCTGCGAGAGCTTGTAGGGGGGCAGGATCAGCAAGTTGCACAGGGCCGCACAGACAAACAGACCCGCCCCCAGCAGGCAGACATACTCGAAGTCGAAGTTGAGCAGCCAGCTGCCAAGCAGGGCCCCCACCACGGCGCCGGCGCTCTCCAGCATCATCAGCAAGGAGATGTAACGGCCCCGCTGACGCGGGCGGGTAAACTTGATCACCAGGGCGGCACGGGGTGGATCGAACAGGCAACCGCCCAGCCCCGAGATGATGCAGGAGAGGATCAGTTCAAGCCCGCTCTGGGCATAGGCCAGACTGGCAAACCCCGCGGCCCGCAACAGCATGCCCCCCACTATGAGTGGCCGGGCACCGAACTTGTCTGCCAGCGATCCCCCCAGCACCCCCAATCCCTGCTGGGTCAGCTGGCGCAACCCCAGCGCCAGACCGACTATCCCGGCCGCCCAGCCCTGCTGATCCACGAAGCGCAGACTGATCATGGGCATCACCACGAAAAATCCCAGGATCACCAAAAGGGAATCCAACGCCAAAAACCACCGCCCCAACCGCCTCGCCCGCTCCACCATGACTGCCTGACCCCTGCTTTGCTAATGACATCCAACTCGCTCGTCTCATCGCCCGGATGACACCGTCGTCAAATCGGGCAAAGGGTAACTGCAACCCTCTGACCCGACATGGCAATATGCCAATTCGCAACAATTGATACTGCTATTCTGGAAGGGCGCCAGATATAGTGGTAGCCGACAACTGGCTATATTTCATATTGGATTACGTTATGGCTATGACCCTGGATGACTTGCAATTACTACTGGATGTGGTCAATCGCGGCAGCTTCAGCAAAGCGGCAGCCATTCGTGGCTGGTCGCAACCCATGGTCAGCCAGCGGATCGCCGTACTGGAGCAGGCGCTGGGGCAGCCCCTGTTTCGCCGCCACAGACGCGGAGCCACGCCCACTCCGGCTTGCGAGCAGTTTTTGCCTGCGGCGGCGGCAGCTCTGAGTGCACTGGAAGGGGGACGCCTGGCGATGCAGGGAGCACCGGCCCTGCCGCGCATCAAGCTCTCCTGCCTGCCCTCCCTGACCACAGTGGTATTTGGCCCCCTGTTGCTGGCATTGGTAGACGAAGCATTCGAGATCCGCTGCAACACGGATCACTCCGGCATCATAATGCAGGAGCTGCTGACCGGGGAGACCGACGTCGGCTTCATCCTCAAGTGCCCCGCCATAGCCGGTATCCAGCTCGAACTGCTCTACCGCTCCCCCATCATAGCGGTGGCCTGCGCCACCCATCCGCTGGCAGGAAGACAAGGTTTAACCCTGCAGGATATCGCCAACGAGCGGCTGGCACCCCAGCAGTGGGGCATCGGCTGTGACGAGCTGATCCTGCAACTGCGGCTGCTGCGTCAGGTAACGAGCCCGCTGCACGCCATTCAGCCCGCCAGCGCAGCGCTGGAGCACGGCTTCATCACACTGATGCCGGCACTCGCCATCAGCCGGGATCTGGAGTTTGGCCGCCTGGTCCAGCTGGATGTGATGGACCTGCCGCCGGATCACTGGGACGTGATGATGGCCTGGCGTAGCGGCAAGCGGCCCAATCCTGCCAAGGAGCGGGTGCTGGAGGCAGCCAGAGCCCTTGCCCGGCGCTGGTCGGGCAAATCTGCATAAAAAAGCGCCGGACAAGTCCGGCGCCAAACACTCAATCACATAGCTCAAGATCAGTAGCTTGCCTTGAGGGTCACTCCCGAAAAGGCGCTGTAACCACTCAGCTGTACATGCCAGGTACCCGCCTTGGGCGAGTTCAGGGTACAGGTCTCTGCATTACCCCCCTTGTAAGGACGGCAGTCATAGCTGGTGCTGGTCGGAGCCGAACCAAACTTGACGTAGAGATCCGCATCACCTGTGCCGCCACTGCTGGCGACCACCAGCTGGCTCTTGCCGGCCGGCACATCGATAGTGAAGTTCACCTTGCCACCCTTGGCGGCGGAGAGCCCGGTCACAGGTACCCCGTTTTGCAGCACGCTGCCGCTCGGTGGCGGCGTGGTACCGCAGGAGGCGTTGACCCCGACAGTGGTAAAGGCTGCCGCCACGTCGGTCAGGCTGTAGCCCAGGTCTGTGGCCGCCTTGGTCACGCCACAAGCACCCTGATCGTAGGTGGTGTTGGCGCCCCAGTAGAGGCGGTTGGCCAGCACGAACACTTCGAATGCCTTGCGGGTGTTCCAGCCACTGGTGTTGGCCAGCAGGTAGAAGGCCCGATTGTAGACGCCCGAGCTGTGGTGCACGTCGATGCCATCGTAGTAATCGCTGGCATGACCGATGGAGCTGCCATCCCGGGTTGGATCCTCGAAGTAGCGCAGGGAGCCGTTGCCCTTGAAGATCTGGGCCCCCACCAGCCAGTCGTTGCTGCCCTTCATGTAGTTCTCGGCCGCTTCCCCCGCCATGTCGGAGAAAGCTTCGTTGATGCCACCTGACTGACCGGAATAGACCAGCCCCGAGTTCTGTTCGGTGAAGCCGTGGCTCACCTCATGGGCCGCCACGTCCAGGCTCACCAGCGGATAGAAGGTGGTAGCTCCATCCCCGAAGGTCATCTGGCTGCCGTCCCAGAAGGCATTTTCATAGTTGCGACTGTAGTGCACCCGCATCTTCAGCTTGAAGTTGAGCGGCGCCGTGTTGTACCAGTTGCGATACATGTTGAACACAACATTGCCGAAGTAGTGGGCATCGTTGAGCGGCGAGTAGGCGCCATTGATCTCCTTGACCGTGTTCTCCGGGCAAGTGAACTGGTGCACGGCGCCACCCGAGGTAGCGTGATTGAGGTTGATGGTATCCACGTTCGGGCTGGTCATGCGGCAGCTGTCATCCACCAGCAGGGGGCCGAAGTCCGCGCCATAGAAGTACTTGCCAGTCTTGATGTTGCTACCCGGGCCTGTGGCATCCTTGTGGTTAATCCCCTCCCAACGCTTGAGTTCGGCGCCGCTCTGGGCATCGATCACCACGAAGGGACGGCTCGGCTCTTCGCTTGCCGCCAGCCAGGAGACCAGATAAACCAGACGGCCTGACCTGCCTCATCCTGCATCACGAACAGCTTGACCCGCTCGTTGCTGCCCTTGGCCCCGGCACGGGCCTTGCCAGCAGCGTCAACCGGCGACAGGGCAGCGGTCGGGCTCGCCACGTCGGCATCAATCTGGCGCAACATCTGGCCGGAAACCTGGCTTATCTGCCCACCGAGAGACTGTTCGGCTACCAGCACCTGACCCCAAACCGGAATGCCGCGCCAGGTTTGCTCATAGCGAACCCGCTGCTGGCCATTGGGCAACTTGACTACCCGTACCTGACGAAACTCGCCATCCCCGGCCAGAGCGCTGACACCGGCAGCGCCGCTCGGTGCCCCCTGAATACCCGCGACCTGATGCACTTCTACCTGTTCTGCAGCCAAGGCTGCGCTTCCCCAGCAGGCCAATACCACGGCCAAATACACTTTGTTCATCTCGTCTTTCCTTAGGTCGATGAAGGTTACACGCCGGATCCGTTGCCCGGCGTTCCTACACTAGTTGTCGAGATCAAAATTGCTGCCTGTCATATGTGACAGAGCAGCATGAACCCGTAGCAGGATCTGCTGTTACACCTGTTCAGTAGCGAAAACAAAACCAGAAGTAGTGAATCGCGCTGAAAAAGGGCGGAGAATGGCAAGGCCTCGAACAACCCCGCATATGGGCCCCTCCATATGGGGATAGCGGACGCAGGCGAGAGGATGAAAGTCCTTGGCGCACAAGGGGTTGATTGGCTACATTGGCTGTTTGGCGGCCAGCAAAGGCCTAGTTCGGGTGGGAGGTAAGGATGTTTTCATGGCAACTGGACGACGAGTTGGCGCTGCTGTTTTTGCAGCCCGACATGGCCAGCGAACTTTTCGGCCTGTGCCGGGAGAACCGCGACTACCTCACCCAGTGGCTGCCCTGGCCCCCCTACATACAGCAGCCGGCTGACAGCGCCACCTTCATCCGCCACGCCATCGAGAAATTTGCCCGGGGTGAGGGGCTGACCACCGCCATCGAATATCAGGGGGAAGTGGTTGGCGTCATCGGCTACAACCAGATCGATCAGGCGCTGGCCAAGGTCACCATAGGTTACTGGCTGGCGGAACGCTGGCAGGGCAACGGCATCATCACCCGCGCCTGTCAGGCATTGATCCATCACGCCTTTGAAGAGATGGGGATGGAGAAGGTCGAGATAAGCGCGGCGGTAGAGAACGAGCCGAGCCGGGCGGTGTGCGAGCGACTCGGCATGCAGCAGGAGGGGATCACACGGCGGGCCGAGCGGCTGGCAGATCGGGTGGTGGATCACGTCCACTACGGTCTGCTGCGCGATGACTGGCTAAGACAACGGGATCACTGATGGGCGCAGGCTGCCCGGTCCCCAGCGGCCGGCACCATGCTCATGAATCCACAGAGGGAACCTTGATGGCACTACCACACCTCAGCACGACCCGTACCCGAGTCACTGTTCTGCCGCCCGAACGGGCCGACCTGATGCTGGATTTCTATCTGCGCAACCGCGCTCACCTCACCCCCTGGGAACCCAGCCGTGACGAGAGCTTCTATACCCTGAGTCACTGGCATGGTCGATTGCGCGACAGCTATGGCCAGTTCTTCAACGGCAGCGCCGTCCATCTGGTGGCGCTCGACCCCAAGGGCGAGCAGGTGATCGCCACCTGCAACTTCACCAACATCATGATGGGCATGTTCAAGGCCTGTCACCTCGGTTATGCCGTCGATAAAGCCCATGAGGGTCAGGGTCTGATGCAAGAGGTGGTCGGTGCCGGAATAGCCTATCTGTTTCGGGAACACGGCCTGCACCGCGTCATGGCAAGCTATATGCCAGCCAACCTGCGCAGCGCCGCCCTGCTCGAGCGCCTTGGCTTTGAGCGGGAAGGCTATGCCCGGGATTACCTGATGATCAATGGCCGCTGGGAGGATCATGTTCTCACCGCCTGGCTCAACCCCGCGGTCTAGCGCCATAAAGCGAGCCATATGCCAGTCAATCACCCTGTGCAGCGCCGCCCTGCTCGAGCACCTTGGCTTTGAGCGGGAGGGCTATGCCCGGGACTATCTGATGATCAATGGCCGCTGGGAAGATCACATACTGACAGCACTGATCAATCCAGCCGTCTGATCAGGCCATAAAAAAACGGGCCCGGAGGTAACTCCGGGCCCGTCTTCAGATGAGGTGCAGGCTTAGTTGGCCTTGGCATCGCTCACTGCGGCTTCAGCCTTGGTGGCTACGTCAGCAGCAGCTTTCTCAACAGTTGCAGTCGCTTCGGAAGCAGCCTTCTCTACAGTAGCAGTGGCTTCGCTAGCGGCTTTCTCAACAGTTGCAGCAACGTCGGCGGCCGGAGTCGCAGCCGGAGCAGCGGCTTCTTCTTTCTGACCACAGGCGGTCAACATCAGACCCAGGATACCGGCTACCAGTACTTTGTTCATGTGCATACCCTCAAAAAAATATGGAGAGATGGTTCATTCAACCATCACAGTGCGTCCTTTCACCCGGTTAGAAACCCATTAGGCCGGGAGCCAAGAGGCGCGCGAAATATATCCCCATACGCGGCCAATGGAAACGAGTATCACAATGATATTTTCTCGTTGGCTGGATGAAAAGAACTACTACAACGAAAAAAATTAACACAAAACACTCACCAAGCCGTCAGTTAGTATAATAAACCACCAAGAATGGCGTATTCACTGGCAGTAAATGGTGATTGCATCTGGCCGAATGATACCCACGACAGAAGTATCAATCAGACAAATTCTGACAAACCAGCCGTTTCCCCTGCTGGTGGCTGTCACGGGCCAGATCCAGCAGCGCCATCACGGCCAATGCCTCACTGGCCGGAACGGGATTCTCTCCCTCCCCCAGGATGGCTGCGCAAACACCGCGATAGTAGGCACCGTAATCCCCTGCCTCACCAGCCACTGTCTCTTGCTGCAACTGCCCCTCCCGGATACGGCTGAGCTGACCGGGCTCACCATCCAGACCCCAGTCGGCCGCCGGGGGCCGCCGGGGGCCGCTTGCCAAGTTTGAGCTGATCTTCCTGCACGTCCATGCCGAACTTGATGAAGGATCCTTCACTGCCGTGAATGACGGAGCGAGGCATGGTGGCCGACACCAGACAGCTGCCGTGCAATATCACTCTCAATTCGCCATAGCCCAGTGTCACGTGGAAGTAGTCATCGCTCAATGCACCCGGCCGCTGAAGGGCCAAGTCCGCCTGCAGCCAGTCGGGCTGGCCAAACAGTTGCAGCGCCTGATCCAGAATATGAGGACCAAGATCGAACCAGAGTCCCGAGCCGGGGCCGCCCGCTTCGCGCCAGCGCTGGCGCACTTCGGGGCGATAGCGGTCGAAGTGGGATTCGAACTGGGCAATTTGCCCCAGGCCCCCCTCCGCCAGCAGACGGCGCACAGTAAGGAAATCCCCGTCCCAGCGCCGATTGTGGAAGATGCTGAGCAGCCGCTGCTGCTTCCCGGCCAGCTCAACCAGCGCCTTTGCCTCGGCCAGATCCAGCGCGAACGGCTTGTCGATCACCACGTGCTTGCCGGCCAGCAGCGCCTGGCGGGCAATGGGGGCATGGGTGTCGTTGGGGGTGGCGATCACCACCAGATCAACAGCGCTGTCGGCCAACACCTCTTCCAGCGAGCCAACCCGGCAACCGGGCAGATCGGCCTGCACCTTGGCCGCATCCCGGCTCACGACCCAACCGAGGGAGAGGCCCGGGGTGCTGGTCAGGAAGGGGGCGTGAAAGGTCTTGCCTGCAAAGCCATAGCCCACCAGGGCGGCGTTGAGAGTCTGGCTCATCCGGTTTTCTCCACGGGTCTGTGTGTCATGAGAGTCAGGCGAGATGTCGCCTGCAAAAAGAACAGGGGGCTCATGGCCCCCTGAGTGTGCCCATCAGAGCACAGGATTTATTGCAAACACAAGCGCCGGCCCTGACGGGTCAGCAACAACAGCAATGGCGGCAATAGCAGCCACATGTGCAACGCCAACTGGTTGAGCGGATCCGGCATCAACCAGCCCGTGATCCCCACCAAGGCGCCGGAGCCGCTCATCTGGAACAGGCCGAGCAGGGCCGCTGCCGTACCGGCACAGTGGCCGAACGGTGCCAGTGCCATGCCAGCCGCAGCCCCCAGCACCATGGCAAAGCCGATGCTGGAGAAGAACACGGGCCCCATCATGGCCAGCGGGTGATCGATATGCTGCACCAGGGTCAGCGCCATGGCTGACAGTGTGATCACCAGCAGACCGATGCGCAGTGTGCGTCTCGGCCCGACTCTGGCGATGAAACGGGGTGCCAGGAAGCAGGCGAGGATGTTCAGCGCCGCATTGGCCGTGAACCAGTAGCTGAAACCGCTCATATCCAGCCCCAGTTTCACCATCAACTGCACAGGGGCGGCCGTGACATAGGCCAGGATCACCGCCATCGCCAACATGCACAGACAGGCGTTGAACAGGAAGCTGGGAGAGCGCAGCACAGGGCTGTAGCGGGACCAGTTGATGAGCGGACCACTGCTGCTGGTCTCGCCCGGGCGGGTCTCCGGCATCCGCCACAGCAGCCAGCTGCCGACGATGGCTGCGTAACCTGCCATGAACCAGAAGTTGGCAGACCAGCCCGCCTTGGCGGTGAGCCAACCCCCCAGCAGCGGCGCCAGCGCAGGAATAAAGCAGATGGCGCCATTGAGATAGGAGATCATCTGGCCGCTCTTCTTGGGACCATAGCTGTCACGCACCACAGAAAAAGCGGCGACCGAGGTGGCACAGGCGCCGAAGCCTTGCAGCACCCGCGCCAGCATCAGCTCACCCAGGCTGGCGGCAAAGCCGGCCGCCAGGGCGCTCAGGCCATAGAGCAGCACACCGCCCAGGGCGATGGGCTTGCGGCCATAACGGTCTGCGAGCGGCCCCACCAGCAGCTGACCCAGCCCCATGCTGAACAGAAACCAGGTGATGGTACCCTGCATCAGTGTCACTTCGGCACCTAGCTGCTCGGCCATCTGCGGAATGGCGGGCAGGTAGATGTCGATGGCCAGCGGACTGAACAGCACCAGTAGTACAAGCAGAAGAATCAATGGCATCAGTCACCTCATGGCTTACGGAAAATCGATTGGGGCGCGAGTCTACTGACTCACAGTAATGAATTGAAATGGTATTTAATCACTTTGGTTATTCCTATACGGAAACATGCATGTTATTTGCACCTCCACCGTGATCAAAGTAGTGGCAAGCCTCGGAGGTATTGAGGGCAATTGGCGCTTTTACTCAAGGCGTGCCCCGCATAGAATGCGCAGATTATTTTTGCGGAGGTGCTCGATGAACAAGCTTGTCCTGGCAACAGGGAACCAGAAAAAGGTGAAGGAATTGGCCACCATGCTGGCCGATATGAAGATCCAGGTGATCCCACAGAGCGAGTTTGCTGTGCCTGATGCCGACGAGACCGGCACCACCTTCGTCGAGAATGCCATCATCAAGGCCCGTCACGCCGCCCGCATCACAGGTCTGCCCGCCGTCGCCGACGACTCGGGACTGGAAGTGGATCTGCTGCACGGTCGCCCCGGCGTCTACTCCGCCCGCTTTGCAGGCGCCGGTGCCAGCGACAAGGAGAACATCGACAAGCTGCTGGCCGAGCTCAAGGGTGCCCCCGACTATCTCAAGAGTGCCCGCTTCTGGTGCGTGCTGGTCTACATGCGTCACGCCGACGATCCTACTCCCATCATCTGCCAGGCGAGCTGGGAGGGGATGATCATCGACGAGCCCCGCGGCCAGCACGGCTTTGGCTATGATCCCGTGTTCTTTGTCCCCGACCATGACTGCACCTCGGCCCAGATGCCGAGCGAGCTGAAAAACCAGCTGAGTCATCGCGGCCAGGCGCTGACCAAGCTGAAAGCCGCTCTGGCTGCGACTCACTGAGTTCGCCGCCTCTCGCCAATCAAGCATTGTCATCTACAATGGGGGCCGTCAGCCCCCGTTTTTATTTTTGATTATTGGAAGCCCCATGCTGCAACTGCCGCCCCTCTCCCTCTATATCCATGTGCCCTGGTGCGTCCAGAAGTGCCCCTACTGCGACTTCAACTCCCACGCCCAGAAAGGGGAGCTGCCCCACCTCGAGTATGTGGCCGCTCTGCTGGAGGATCTGGATCTGGATCTGAAGTGGGCCCAGGGGCGTCCGCTCTCCTCCATTTTTATCGGCGGTGGCACCCCCAGCCTGCTGACGGTAGAGGCCATGCAGACCCTGCTGGACGGGGTGCGTGCTCGCATCCCCCTGACGCCGGATTGCGAGATCACCATGGAGGCCAACCCGGGCACTGTGGAGGCTGACAAGTTCGCAGGCTTCAAGCAGGCAGGCATCAACCGCATCTCCATCGGGGTGCAGAGCTTCCAGCAAGAAAAATTGACCCGGCTCGGTCGCATCCACGGCCCCGAAGAGGCCCGCAAGGCCGCTGCGCTGGCCCACGCCATCGCGCTTCCCACCTTCAACCTGGACCTGATGCACGGCCTGCCGGATCAGAGCCTGGACGACGCCCTCTATGATCTGCAACAGGCCATCGACTGCGCGCCGCCGCATCTCTCCTGGTATCAGCTCACCATAGAGCCGAACACGGCGTTCGCCTCCAAGCCACCACGGCTGCCGGAGGATGACACCCTGTGGGACATCTACGAGCAGGGCCATGCCATGCTCACCGCCCGGGGCTATCAGCAGTACGAGATCTCGGCCTATGCCAAAGCGGGCTATCAGTGCCGCCACAACCTCAACTACTGGCGCTTCGGCGATTATCTCGGGATAGGTTGCGGCGCCCACGGCAAGATGACGGACCTTGCTAGCGGCCAGATACTGCGCAGCGCCAAGGTGAAGCACCCGAAAGGCTATCTGGATCCCGCCCGCCCCTACCTGGACAAGCAGTGGCAGGTGACCGAGGATGAACTGCCGCTGGAGTATTTCATGAATCGGTTCAGATTATTCGAGCCGGCCCCCAAGGCGGAGTTCGAGGCCTATACCGGCTTGGGCCTGGAGCGGGTGGAGACTATGCTCGCGATTGCCCAGACCAAGGAGCTGATCGAAGATCTGGGTGACTGCTGGCAGCTCACCGCCCTCGGCCATCGTTACCTGAATGTGCTGCTGGAACTCTTTATGGACGAGTAAAAACTTGTTCACGATCTTGCTGCGAAACCGTGATCAAGGCTCATGCGCTGCTCGGAATCCTCACGTATGCCTATACGCTCCGGTTCCTGCGCTGCTCTTCACCTTGTTGACTGTTTCTCGCGACAGGTCGTGAGCCAAGTATTGGCGAGCCGTTTTCTCCATAAAACAATCAGGGCGCCATTGGCGCCCTGATTGTTTTGAATCCTGCCTATGGCAGAAACCCGCTCAGCAGCAGACGCGTCTCATCTGCTGTTGGCCGGGCTCCCACCGCTTGCCATATTTGGCCTTGCGCTGGTAACTCCCCTTGCCCTTCTTGTTTTGCTCGACCCGGCTGCGAAACAGCGGATCCGTGAGCAGGGCTTGCAAGTGGTTATCCTTTATCTCCCCGCGCCTGTGGGCATAGCCTGCCTGAGCAGCGATATCCTGCACGATGACGGGCTCATCAACCCTTCTCTTGGCCATAGTGGCTCCTTCTCTTCTCTCTCGTTATTGGCTGTATTGCGGTTTTCTCTGCAGGCCCTGTGGCCCAGGTCAAAAACGCAGCGATTTTGTCACCAAATCGCCGCCGTCACAATGGCATCCTGGCAAACTGATCAGCCCCCTTGCTTGCGCTGGTAACTCACCTGAACAATCCCGCTTGGCAGCGTCTTCACCTGAGCTGGATGCCAATGACTCACCGGGATATCAGTTCCGAACAGCGGAATGCCTTTGCCAAGCAGCACCGGGACGCTGGACAGGGTCAGCGTATCGACCAGGTCGGCCTGCAGTGCCTGACGTACCAGGTTGCCGCCATCCAGATAGACATGACGGGCCCCTTGATCCCACAGCGCGGCCAGTACCAGCCTCAGTTCACCACTGACAAATTGCTCCTGATAGCGAGGCTCGACGGGATTGTGCGTCATCACCCTGACTGTCAGCCCGTCATAGGGCCAGACGCCGAACCCCATGATAGCATCATAGGTATTGCGCCCCATCAGCAGCGTATCGCTATGTTCCATCAGCGCATTGAACCCGGTTTCATCGGGGGGATCGGAGGAATAAGGCGTCAACCAGTCGAGCGAGTGGGCCTCCCCCGCGATGAAGCCATCAAGGGAAATAGCCAGGAAGACGGTGACTTCGGGTCTTGTCATCATGATGTTTGCCTCTGTGCGCAAACGGCTGATACGGCGCTATCTGGATGCTCGCCACCAGCAACCGCTGTCGGGTCAATGGGTTTATTCATGAGCGTGGGCGTGATGCTCATGCTGGGCGGGGACGCCAGATTCGAGCACTTCCAGGATGGCGCAGTGCTCCGCCGAGCGCGGGCCGCCGCAGCAAATGTTGGAGAGCTCGCGCAAATTTTCGCGAAAGCGGGTCAGCTCCACGATCTTCTGCTCCACCTGGGCCAGCTTGGTGTCGGCCACCGCCTTCACCTCCTGACAGGTCACGTTGGCCTTGTGGGTGTCGAGATCAAGCAGCTCACCTATGTCGGCAAGGGAGAAGCCCACCGACTTGGCACGAATGATGAACTCCAGCCGCCGCCTGTCCTGCTCGCCGTAGAGGCGGTAGCCGGACTCGTTGCGGATCCCCGGCGAGATGAGGCCGTTCTTCTCGTAAAAGCGCAGGGTATCCGCCTTTACCCCGCACGCCTTGGCCAGTTCACCGATCCGATACATGCCCTGTCTCCCTTCTGGTTTGCCACTCGAAAAAACCGGAACCTACTATCGCCCCTTTGCCCCTTGATTGCCAGCCAAGGGCAGGAAAGGGGCAAGCAAAAGGTGAGTCCGCCGCTTTTTTTTCATCAAAACACTGAAAAGACAAACGTTTCACAAAAAACAACCAGAAAACGTTTAACACCGCACCAGGCAAGGCTTTGTCACTTTAAAAAATCCACCACAGGTCACATTTTTTGTGTAGAATACGCGCCCACAAGAGAGCGTCGCGTCAAGCGGGCATTTCCTAAAACGCTTTTGCCAGAAACGGGTCTTTCAGGCGAGAGTGGTTTGCGAAATCCCCCACTTACATTTATTTGGGGACTCTCTGTGTTTGGTGCGACCCAGTGCGCTTGCCTGCCATAGAAGTTCCCGCATGCTGAGGACGATAGTGTGATGGAACAAGCTCGACCCATTCGCCGTGCACTGCTGAGTGTGTCTGACAAGACTGGCATCCTGGAATTTGCCAAGGCACTCAACGAACGTGGCGTGGCCCTGCTCTCCACTGGCGGCACCGCCAAGCTGCTCGGCGACGCGGGTCTGCCGGTGACCGAGGTCTCCGACTACACGGGTTTCCCTGAAATGATGGATGGTCGGGTCAAGACCCTGCATCCCAAGGTTCATGGCGGCATTCTCGGCCGTCGGGATCAGGATGACGCCATCATGGCCCAGCACAATATCTACCCCATCGACATGGTTGTCGTCAACCTCTACCCCTTTGCCGCTACCGTGGCCAAAGCCGGTTGTTCCCTGGCCGATGCAGTCGAAAACATCGATATCGGCGGCCCGACCATGGTGCGCTCCGCCGCCAAGAACCACAAAGACGTGGCAATCGTGGTCAAGGCAGCCGACTACGCACGCGTGATCGCCGAGATGGATGCCAACGGCAACAGCCTCAAACTGGCTACCCGTTTTGACCTTGCCATTGCCGCCTTCGAGCACACTGCCGCCTACGACGGCATGATCGCCAACTACTTCGGTACCATGGTGCCCTCTTATGGCGACAACAAGGAGGGTGATGCCGAGTCTCGCTTCCCGCGCACCTTCAACAGCCAGTTCATCAAGAAGCAGGACATGCGCTACGGCGAGAACAGCCATCAGGCTGCCGCCTTCTATGCCGAGGAGCATGCCACCCCGGGTTCTGTCTCCAGCGCCATCCAGCTGCAGGGCAAGGCGCTCTCCTACAACAACATCGCCGATACCGACGCGGCGCTGGAGTGCGTGAAAGAGTTCAGTGAGCCCGCCTGCGTCATCGTCAAGCACGCCAACCCCTGTGGCGTGGCCATCGGCGATGACCTGCTGACTGCCTACGATCGCGCCTACCAGACCGACCCCACTTCCGCCTTTGGCGGCATCATCGCCTTCAACCGCGAACTGGACGGGGCTACCGCAGCCGCCATAGTCGCGCGCCAGTTCGTGGAAGTGATCATTGCCCCGAGCGTGAGCCAGGAAGCTCGCGATGTAGTCGCCGCCAAGCAGAACGTTCGTCTGCTCGAGTGCGGCCAGTGGACTGCACCGGCCCAGGGGTTTGACCTCAAACGCGTCAACGGCGGCCTGCTGATACAAGAGCGGGATTTCGGCATGGTGACGCAGGGTGACCTGAAAGTGGTCAGCAAGCGCCAGCCAACCGAAGCCGAACTGAAAGATCTGCTGTTCTGCTGGAAAGTGGCCAAGTTCGTCAAATCCAACGCCATCGTCTACGCCAAAGAGGGCCAGACCATAGGCGTCGGCGCCGGCCAGATGAGCCGGGTCTACTCCGCCAAGATCGCCGGCATCAAAGCCGAGGATGAAGGGCTGACAGTAGCGGGCTCCGTCATGGCGTCCGATGCCTTCTTCCCGTTCCGTGACGGTATCGATGCCGCTGCGGCCGCCGGTATCTCCTGCGTCATCCAGCCAGGTGGCTCGATGCGCGATCAGGAAGTGATCGACGCCGCCGACGAACATGGCATGACAATGGTGTTCACCAACATGCGCCATTTCCGTCACTGATGAGTCAGGGTCGCCGCTGGCGACCCTTTTGTTGTCTCTTTTCAACTGACTATTTTCAACCGGCGACGCGCCATCTGCGAGCCGAGCCGGTTACCACAAATAGAAGCGAGCGATACGATGAAAGTACTGATCATTGGCAACGGCGGTCGTGAACACGCCCTGGCCTGGAAGGCCAAACACTCTCCACTGGTGCACCACGTCTTCGTCGCACCGGGCAATGCGGGCACCCAGCTGGAGCCTGGCGTCGAGAACGTCGCCATCGAGGCGACCGACATCGAAGGGCTGCTGGCCTTTGCCAAAGAGAAACAGGTCGGTCTCACCATAGTCGGACCTGAAGCCCCGCTGGTGAAGGGGGTGGTCGATGCCTTCCGCGCCGCCGGTCAGCCTATCTTTGGCCCAACCGCCGCCGCCGCCCAGCTGGAAGGCTCCAAGGCCTTCACCAAGGATTTCCTGGCCCGTCACGCCATTCCGACCGCCGACTACCAGAACTTCACCGAGGTGGAGCCTGCGCTCGCCTATCTGCGTGAGAAGGGTGCTCCCATCGTCATCAAGGCCGATGGTCTGGCGGCAGGCAAAGGCGTGATCGTCGCCATGACCTTGCAAGAAGCGGAAGACGCCGTGCGTGACATGCTCTCCGGCAATGCATTCGGCGATGCCGGTGCCCGTGTGGTGATCGAAGAGTTTCTGGACGGGGAAGAAGCAAGCTTCATCGTCATGGTGGATGGCGAGCATGTGCTGCCCATGGCCACCAGTCAGGATCACAAGCGGGTCGGCGATGGCGACACAGGTCCCAATACCGGCGGCATGGGCGCTTACTCCCCCGCACCCGTGGTCACCGATGCGGTGCACAACAAGGTGATGGAGCAGGTGATCATGCCAACCGTGCGTGGCATGGCGGCCGAAGGCAATGTCTACACCGGCTTCCTCTACGCCGGCTTGATGATCGATGGCCAGGGCAACCCCAAGGTGATCGAGTTCAACTGCCGCTTCGGCGACCCCGAGACCCAGCCCATCATGCTGCGGATGCAGTCCGATCTGGTGGAACTCTGCCTAGCAGCCTGCGAAGGCAAGCTGGATCAGAAAGAGGCCATCTATGATCCTCGCGCCGCCATCGGTGTTGTGCTGGCAGCGGGTGGTTATCCTGGCGACTACAGCAGCAATCACCCCATCAGCGGCTTGCCGGTGGATGAAGTGGCCGGTGAGAAGGTGTTCCATGCCGGGACCCGACTGGAAGGGGATACCAGCCTGACCCAGGGTGGCCGCGTGCTGTGCGCCACCGCGCTGGGCTACACGGTTGCCGAGGCGCAGCAACGCGCCTATCAGCTTGCTGGTCGCATCAAGTGGGATGGCATCTTCTACCGTAAGGACATCGGCTGGCGTGCCATAGAGCGCGAGCAGGAGCAGTAATTCCCGCCTTCGCCACCATCATGATCATCAGGGCCTGCGGGCCCTTTTTTCTGCCCGGCACAGCCCGACTACCAGCAACGGGGTTGTGATGTCGCTATTCCTCCCCTCGCCAACGTCCATCGTCTGACAAACCAGGTGCCATTCGGCGAGCTACATGTGATCAGCACAATGGACACACTTGGTCACAATTGGTCGTACTTTCTTCATACAATTGCCCAATCTTCATGGCATCATGTTAAATTAACCGCACTCAAAAGAGTGCCATAAGAAACCGCAATGTCGTCCAATAAGGAAATTCCATGTTGAAAACTGTTCGCCCCCTGTTGCTGCCCCTGATGTTTGGCCTGATGACCCTGCCTGCCATGGCGGGTGATCTGGAACAGCCGATGAAGAAGATCGGCTTCAACTACAAGCAGGCTGTCAAAGCTGACGATGCAGCCACCATGGAGAAGCACATCAACGAGATGAAGGCTCAGCTCGACGTCGCCAAGCAGAAGAACATGCCAACCGCCAAGAAAGAGAAGTTCCTGGAAGGCATGAACGAGGTACAGAGCGAGCTGGATGCCAGCCTGGCCGCCCTCAAGGCAGGTGACGAGGCCAAGGCGCGCGAGCACCTGGCCAAGGTCAATGACCTGAAGAAGGAGTACCACAAATATGCCAAGCAAAAAGGCTGATCCCTTTCACTGGGATAGTCTGGTCCGCCTCACCCATTGGGGTGTGGCGGCTGCCTGTATCGGCAATCTCTGGCTCAACGAAGCCGGGGAGGAATGGCATGAATGGCTGGGGTACGCAGCCATGGCACTGATTGTCCTGCGCCTGCTGTGGGGACTCTCTTTCGCCAAAGACCATGCCCGGTTGCGAGCCCTGATCCCGAGCCGGGAAGATTTTCGCCAGCAGGCCGTGGAGCTGCGGGAACGAGCTCCGGCCGCCCCCGGTCATCATGGCAGCGGCAAGCTGGCAGTATGGGCGCTCTGGCTGGCCGTACTGGCCACCGCAGGTAGCGGCTGGTTCCAGAACACGGAGACGGGGTTTGAGCTGGGTGCCGATGACTGGCACGTCTGGTGTACCTGGGCGCTGCAGGGGCTGATTGCTCTGCACCTGACGGCCCTGGCGTTCACCTCCTGGCGTCAGCGCAGCAACCTGGTGGCTCGCATGTTGCCGATGCGCCAGCGGACCGCAACAGTCCGGCAAGAGCCGCACTCTTGATCCAGACGGGCATCCTCCCCGGGTGCCCGTATCCCGACACCATTTAGATGCGGCCATGCTGCATCGGCATACTCCCACCTGCATACCCAGTCATCCTTTCCCTGCTTAACACCAGTGTCGATACCGGATGATTCTGATGCTGGAAGCCCCGTACCTTGTCATCGATAACCGTTCGAACAGCGCATGAAAGCATTTTCATTCACAATTATTAACTAAATAAAATTGTTTGATTTTCAACCAGATCGATTTCATTGATGCTACTGAGCCGAACGAGGATTGTTCGTTGTCCGTTCGAAATTCCGACAGTGATACATCAATAACAGCAAAATCGAAGGGAAAATCGTCATGCACAACACCCTGTTTCAAACTGCCATGCTCACTGCGGTCCTGAGCTCATTCAGCCACACTGCCACCGCCGAAGGCGTCATGGTTCACCTGTTCCAATGGAAGTTCAACGACATCGCCAACGAGTGCGAGAATGTCCTCGGCCCCAAGGGATTCGGAAGCGTTCAGATCACGCCGCCTGCCGAGCACAAGCAAGGAAGCCAGGTCTGGTGGACCGTCTATCAACCTGTCAGCTTCAAAAATTTCAACAGCCATGGCGGCAACGAGGCGGAGCTCAAGAGCATGATCGCCCGCTGTAACGCCGCCGGGGTCAAGATCTACGCCGATGCCGTCTTCAACCAGCTGGCATCGGGCACGGGAACCGCCACCGGCGGCGGCAGCTACAACTCGGGGCAATATCAGTATCCCCAGTTCGGCTACAACGACTTCCACCATAGCGGTGACATCACCAACTACGGCGACAGCAACAACGTCTGGAATGGCGCGCTCTACGGGATGCCGGACCTGAAAACCGAGTCGCCCTATGTGCAGGATCAGATTGCCACCTATATGAAGACCCTGCTCGGTTGGGGAGTTGCGGGTTTTCGGGTTGACGCGGCCAAACACATGGCCCCTGCCGATGTGAAGGCCATCCTCGTCAAGGCAGGCTCCCCAAAAGCCTATCTGGAAGTGATCGGTGCAGGTGGTGAATCCGCCGAGATCCAGCCCAATCGCTACACCCATATAGACACAGTCACCGAGTTCAAGTACGGCACCGATCTCGCGGCCAACTTCAATGGCAAGATCAAGAATCTCAAGACCCTGGGAGAGAGCTGGGGCCTGCTCCCTTCCGACAAGTCCTTCATCTTCGTGGTCAACCACGACCGCGAGCGCGGTCACGGTGGCGGCGGCATGCTCACTTTCATGAACGGTGCCCGCTATGAGCTGGCCAACGTCTTCATGATGGCCTGGCCCTATGGCTGGAAGCAGGTAATGTCGGGATATCGCTTCGAGAACATGGGTACCTACGAAACCGACAAGGGCGCCCCCGGCAGCACACCTTGCTCCGATACCCAGTGGAACTGTGAACAACGCCGTCCACAGATCATGAACATGGCCATGTTCCACAACCAGACCAAGGATCTGCCGGTCAACAACTGGTGGGATAACGGCAACAACCAGATTGCCTT
The DNA here is from genome assembly GCF_001643305.1 of Aeromonas salmonicida subsp. salmonicida. Lineage (GTDB taxonomy): Bacteria > Pseudomonadota > Gammaproteobacteria > Enterobacterales > Aeromonadaceae > Aeromonas > Aeromonas salmonicida. The sequence goes on along the minus strand of NZ_LSGW01000041.1, from coordinate 3,546 downwards.
CAGTCGGGGTAACAAAGGTTTCGTCGCCATCAACAACGAAAGCGGCAACCTGGTGGCCTCAGTCCAGACCGGACTGCCAGCTGGCGAGTACTGCAACATCCTGAGTGGCAATGATTACTGCAGCGGCGCCTACATCAAGGTCGATGGCAGCGGCAAGGCTGGCCTGAACCTCGCCGGCATGAAGGCCGCCGCCATCCTGGCCAGCTGTACCAAAGCAGCCCCTTGCGGTGGCGTCATACCGGGTAACCGATTCAGCAGCCTGAACCTGCGCGGTACTCATAATGCCTGGGGCAACACGGCAATGCAGGTGGATGACAACCGCATCTGGTCGGCCATCATCAACTTCACCGGCGCCGGTGACACCAGCGGTGCCCAGCGCTTCAAGTTCGATGTGTTTGGCAACTGGACCGAGAACTACGGTGATAACGAAGGGGACGGCATTGCCGACAAGGGCCGCACCAGGGATATCTACTTCAATGGTGCAGGCCAGTATCGTATCGCCCTCAAGGAGAGCGATCTCAGCTACACAGTCACTGCATTGAGCAATAACCAGGCGCCAGTTGCGGTCATCTCGCCCAAAAAACCCAGCGTCAAGCTGGGTGAGAGCCTGGTGTTTGACGCCTCAGGCTCCACCGATGATGCCGGTGTTGCGAGTTACAGCTGGTCCACCGGTGGCATCGGCAAGACAGAGACTGTCCAGTTCGATACCCTGGGTTCCCGCACAGTGACAGTCACTGTCACCGATACAGAAGGGCTAACAGCCAGTGTCAGCGCGACCGTGCACGTGACCGACGGCAGTGGCGCCTACACCAGCGAGCTGCCGACCCTGCACTTTCGCGGTACCCCGAACGGCTGGGGTGTTCTTGCCATGACCCTGGTCGCCGACAATCAGTGGGAAGCACGAGTCACCTTCGATGGCCAGACCAACCAGCGCTTCAAGTTCGATGTAAAGGGTGACTGGAGCCAGAACTACGGGGATACCAACAAGGATGGCGTCGCCGAGCTGACCGGTGCCGACATCACTACCCCGGTGGTGGGAGCCTATGTGGTCCGCTTCAACGATCAAACCCTGACCTACAGCCTGAACGCCCAGTAAACCCCAAGGGGTTGCGACGCTTTCAGGTTGCTACCAACCAGCAGGGCCTCCTTCCCATCCGGGCAGGAGGCCCTGCTCATGTGGGGCCATCTCAACTGCCCCTTGCCCCCACACGATAGCGCGCCCTCTGTCATTTCCCGGTCGCCGACTCGCAGGCATACTGAGTCGACATTCCCATGCAGGAGCGCATATGGAACAGCTACAAAATCTGAAAGCCGAGGGACGGATCGAAGAGGCTCGTCAACACGGCCTGCTTCAGCTCGCAGAGCGTCCGCAAGACGCCAAGCTGCATTACGAAGTGGCTGGCCTGCACGATAACTTGGGGCGAGAGGCACAAGCGATCCCCCTCTATCAACGGGCCATCGCACTGGGGCTGATGGGTGAGGCGCTACGCGGAGCCTGGCTCGGCCTTGGCAGCTCTTATCGCACCACAGGACAGTATCCGGAGGCGCTGGCAGCCTTCGAGCAGGGTCTGGCCTGCTTCCCGAATGCCAATGAGTTCAAGGTATTTCGCGCCATGGTTTGCTACAACCTGGGGCGCCACAAGGAGGGAATGGAGAGCCTGCTGGCGGTGCTGGCTGAGACGACAGCCGCTCCCGATCTGATCCCTTATCGACGCGCCATGGCGCTCTACGCCACCGATCTGGATCGGCGATGGTAAGCGCCAGAAACGACAACGCCGCTCATGATGAGCGGCGTTGTCTGGATTTGGTGGCCCCTGCCCGACTTGAACGGGCGACCAATCGATTATGAGCGTGGGAAAAAGGCTCTTTACTGTATTTACGTACAGTGTGTGATGTTATATAAATCAATACCTTAGACCAATATGCTCATTTTATGACCTTCCCCACTCTTCCCCCATATTCTCCCTCTGACGTATCCTATACGTATCCTTTTTCGACCAATCGATTTCTAGGATACCCGGATCGATTGGTCGGCCAAGAGCGGCTAGCCAGGGAAAGGAGCAGCAAACGCCACTCCCCCCCTTGGGCCAAAAAAGGTCGCATAGGGTTTAAATATTGAGGTTACAGAGGTTACAAGACCTGTCTTGCCTGCCCTTCCTCTGGCTGGCCTGTTTTGTGGGAGGAAGATGAAAGCGTTCAAATTCACCAAGGCCACGATCGATGCACTGTCCCCCGCTCCAGAGGGGAAGCAGGTCGAGTACTGTGATGCCATGGTGCAGGGGCTGAGGCTCCGGGTCGGGGCCACTGGGAGCAAGTCGTTTAGCGTGGCCAAGAGGAAAGAGGGACGCTTTATCAGGGCGACCTTGGGCCGCTACCCGGCATTGACCATCGACATGGCCCGCGCCAAGGCGTTGGAGATCCTGGGCGATGTGGCCATGACCGGCCAGAACCCCAACGTGATCCGGCGTGAGCAGGACAAATTGAAGGTCACCCTGGGCGAAGCCATTGATGCCTACCTTGCCAGCCGAGGGGATCGGATCAGGTCGGAGACAGCCAAGCACTACCGCGCCGATCTCAACAACTACTCCGGCGACTGGATGACGATCTCCTTGCTCAAGCTCACCAGGGAAAAGATCGAGGTACGGCACAAGGCCATCACCGAGGGCTTGCCCGGCTCTTGGCATGGCGCGGCCCGTGAGTTTCGCAAGGCGGGGACCGGCAAGGGCAGCAAGGCACAGGCCGACCGCTGGGCGCGTACCCTGCGGGCCGTGTGGCGCTTTGCCCGCGACCATTACCGGGATGCCAATGATCGGGTGATGCTGCCCGAACCTCCGACCGAAGTCTTGAGCAGCAAGCGCCTCTGGCACAATAACCCCAGACGCAATGACCGGATCCGCACTCACGAACTCCGGCGCTGGCTGGATGCGGTGGAACAGGTCAGGCAATACGCCATCGACTGGCGAGACGACACCACCGCCACCGTCTGCGATGCCATCGACATGGCACTGTTTACCGGCTTGCGCCGCTCCGAAGTGTTCCAGCTCACCTGGGATCGCGTCAGTATGAGCGGCGGTTACTTCTGGATTGATAAGACCAAGAACGGCGACCCGCTGGAACTGCCGATCACCGAAACCCTGCTCACCATCTTCCGCCGCCGCTGGCACTGGAACCTCAAACAGAGCCTATTCGTATTTCCCGGCCGCAACCCTGATCGTCCTATTCATGAGCCGCGCCGGGTCATTGCCAAGATCTGCGCCGCCACCGTCCCCCACCCAAACCCGGACGGCCTGCCGCCGCTCGAGTTCAAATGCCACGATGCCCGCCGCACCTTTGGCACCGTGGCCGAACTGGCCGAGGTCGGCCAGTACACCATCAAGCGCCTGATGAACCACCGCACTCTGCGCAGTGCTGACGTGACGCAGGGCTATATCCATTTCACAGCGGACGAGCTGCGTAAACCGGCGACCAGGATCGAGCGGGATATTTTGGAATATGCAGGCCGCCTAAATAGCTGTTCCGAATAGAAGATCACCGGAGGAAGGGAAC
>NZ_LSGW01000040.1 GCF_001643305.1 Aeromonas salmonicida subsp. salmonicida | reverse complement strand
ACCTTCTAAGCAGAAAACAAAAAACCCGCCTTTAGGCGGGTTCTTTGCCCGGTGTTCTAAGGCGTAGGAACCTTGGAATCCGGTGGGTAACAGCTTCGAGCAGGAAGCGGATACCGTTAAGTACCCCCCCAGTTTAGCCGCGTGCGGCCCACTGTTCAAGTATCAAACCCCTGCTCGAACCCTGTTACCAAAGGCTTTCACCTTTGGCGCTTTGTCGTATTCGCTCGGATTGGACGCAAGTGATTGTTGCCGTAGCGGGTGTGAAGGTCGGGCAGAACGGGGAAATCTCACATACTGCCCAAGCGTGCAATCGCGCACCACAGCCTCCCAGGGCTCGCAACCCTGGGGCATCTGCAAGTAGAGCGTAACGGGGCACCAACCACGGCCAGCTCTTAAAAAACGGCGCGGCAGCCCGACCAACAGGCGGGGGCTAAAGCAGAGTGCAGCGGGACGGGGTGTGTTCTCTGGAGCGCGTGAGAGGGAGCTGCCGCAAGCAGTCTCGATAGTCCGGAGCAAGGCGAGCTTATCCTGTAAAAGACCCTAAATCGATGTGGGTCTGTAGGAGGGCTCTCCTATCTTGAAGCGCAGCGAAAGATAGGAGAGCCCGGCAAACTGCGGCGGCTTGCCAACATCCTTTTCGTCCGTTTTTTTGCTTCCTTAGGGCACGCATCATCACCTCCCTTGATCTCTTTTTGCTTCCTACCTGCTACCTATCCTCGAAGCCCTCCAATTACAGTCACTGTTACTCTAAATAGTCTCACTAACAGGTGGTTACAACCTATTCCGCCTATGTCAAACTTGACTCTAAGCCAGCATACACAGAGTGCCCTTAGCCGCTTCGCGTCTTCGGTTCCTCTGTGAAGCTGGTTCAGGGGCGTGCCGCCCCCGGACCCCCCTGCCTCCACCGCCCCGAAAAACCCCGTTCCGGGCTTTCCCAGGTCGGCGGACAGAAGAGGTCTATGGTCACAGTTACCGTAATTGAGGTGATCGGATGAAGGACGAACGAGACGACCAGACCCTGGACTTGCTGCCAAGTGGCAAGCGCCGAGGTCTGCCACCTACCGGCAAGGCGTTGAGCGCCGCCGCCAAGCAAGCTGCTTACCGGGCACGGCAACGGGAAAAAACGGTCACCGTTACCTTAAATCGTCTGGATTGTGGCGAGCTGGAGATTTTCCTGCGGAACCTACGGGATGGCCGCACCTCGACTCTGGCCCCTGAGGTGGTGGCCAGGTTGCATGAGGCTGTGCGGTCGGCATGGCGGGGGCAGCTTCATTCCGGTAACGGTGACCAAAAATGACCCCGACCAAACGCGAACGGGTGATCAAGATCCGGGTCACCGCTGACGAACTGGTCCGCCTAAAGGGCTTGAGTGGTGATGAACGGTTGGCCGAATGGATGCGGAGCAAGTGCCTTGGGAACGACAAAGCAGCCGGTCGGCGGCGAACGCCGGTACCCAAAGCCGATCCGGCTCTGCTGAGGCAGATAGCCGGGATCGGCAACAACCTCAACCAGGTAGCGCGGCGAGTGAATAGCGGGGAGTGGGGCGCGGTTGAGCGTGTTCAGGTGATCGCGGTGCTGATGGCGATGGAGCGTGCTTTGCAGGCCATCTCTGTACCCTCAACGGAGGTAACGTGATGAACGAATACAGCGTAGCCGAGTATGACTACACCCTGATCCGGTTGCCCTGCGAACAGGGGGGGAGCTTGCGGTTGTTGAAGGATGGCCAGGAGGTCAGTGGGGAGGTTTACCAGGAGCACGATGAGGCGCTCAGTGTGGCCACCGTCTGGCTGTGCAGCGAGTCATGATCGTCAAATTTCATGCCCGTGGCGTAGGGCGCGGTAGCGGCCCGGTCGATTACCTGCTGGGGCCGCAGCGGGATCGGGAGGGGGCGACCCTTGACCGCGGCGATCCGGGTCTCATCGAGGCGTTGATCGACAGTAGCCCCTACGCCAAAAAGTACACATCCGGCGTGCTGTCGTTCCAGGAAGCGGACTTGCCCCGGGAGGACAAGGACAAGCTGATGGACAGCTTCGAGCGTGCGTTGTTGCCAGGGTTGGATCGGGATCAGTACGCCTGCCTGTGGGTGGAGCACCGGGACAAAGAGCGGCTTGAGCTCAACTTCGTGATCCCGAATATCGAGCTGCTGAGTGGCAAGCGGCTGCAACCCTATTTCGACCGGGCCGATCGGCCCCGCATCGATGCGTGGAAGGTGGTGGTCAACGCCCAGTTGGGATTGCATGACCCGGATGATCCCTTGAACAAACGGGCATTGATGACCCCCAGCAATCTGCCAAAGGCCAAGCAGGACGCGGCACAAGCGATCACCGACGGTCTGCTTTCGCTGGCGGCGGCCGGTGAGCTTGCCGACCGGGGAGACGTGGTGGCCACGTTGAAGCAACACGGCTTTGAGGTGGTGCGGGAGACCCGCAAGAGTATCAGCATTGCCGACCCGGAAGGGGGGCGGAATATCCGGCTAAAAGGGGCCCTGTATGAGCAAGATTTTAGAGCTGGCCAAGACCTTCGAAAAGAGCTCGAAGCAGCAGGCGAGCGATATCGAAACGAGCGTGAAGAACGCGTTCGAGCCGCACGAGAAAGCTATTCTCGAGGCGTTGGACTCAAGCGGGCGGAGATTGAACGCCGCTATCGACGCCCAGAGCCGGAGGTGGGGCTGGCTGGTGTTGAAGGGGTGGGTTTTTCCGTTGATCGGGGTGGCATTTCTGCTGGGGATCAGCTGGGTCGTGGTGTGGTACCAGGGGAGGGTCATCGCCGAGAACTGGGTGGAGATCTCGCGCCAGAACAAGACATTGGAGCAGTTGACGGCGAAGGGCGGCAAATTGGAACTGTCAACGTGCGGCGAGGACAAGCGGCTGTGCGTGAAGGTGGACTTGAAGGAGTTGGCCTATGGCGACAAAGAGAAAGACGAATATCCCTGGATGATCCCGGAGGGCTACTAAATGACAGAGCTCGAACGGCAGTTATTGAACGCGTTAGAGAGTTTGGAAGGCGGGTACAGAGTGCAGCACTCGGCCTGGGAGAGCGCCTACAGCGATTTGCGGCTGATGTTCGAGGCCACCTCTACCGAGAACCGGGCATTGCGGGAGAGCGTGGGGAGCTTGAGCAAGCAGGTGTTGCACTTGAGCGCTCAAGTCGAGAGATTGAGCCAAAAATTGAAGCCCTGAGCCTGGATCGGGAGCCGCGGTGTGGTGGAATGAGCTTCGGGCGGGAGTATCGAGAGTATGGTGATCGGGAGTACGGTGATTGAGTGGCCCTACTCAATCATTAGCCGGTATAGCTGTTGCGACGTACATTTTCGTTCCGTTGGACTTCATACCCCATAACCCGTAGGAATACACTTCAAACGCGCTTAGGCGCGTTTTTTGTTTTCGGTATGCCATTGCCTTGGGGGTAGGGAAGAAATGGCTGTAATCGCCACAAGTAAAGCCTGTTTTTGGAGCTATTTCATAGCTCGTAGCTAAATTGTGTTTGTTTGATTAAAAAACTAGCAAACCACCATAAATTCAATCTAGGCGTTTTTGTACGATTTTGGTTTTCTTATCCTTATTTTCAATAAGGAAAGTTTATAGGCGTTGATTGTTGGGATACAATGTCTCTGCCATGAAAAATATGGCAAGGAGGATGCTGGCTAAAGCTAATGCATCTTTAAATAAACATAAGCATACAAAGGTGAAGCTTATGCAATTAATTATAAACCCACACTCACGATATCGAGGTATCAAATGGAAGGAAGTAAGGAAGAAGTTGTTGCACAACTACGTGATGATTTGAATTCTCTACATGAGAAAAATAAAGTTCCCGTACTTGTTCGTGAAATCATAGAGCAAAAGCGTTGGCAGGGAAGTCCGCAAAAAACGGCAGTCCATTATGGGTGCCCTACGCGTGAGGAAGATATGGGGCGTTATAATGATGCTTCTGGTCGAACTGGCGTTTGTTATACCGCGGATTTTGCAGTAACTGCGTGCGCTGAGTCATATGGTCGCCTTTACCATAAGTCAGATACCAAGTTTCACATTGGTAGTGATGATCTGGATAAGGCTCACATTTGCACGGTCAGGACTACGCGTGAAACGAACACCATTGATATGGGAAAACTGCAGGCTTGCCTGCATTTGACTAGTGATAAATTGACTGGTGATGACAAAACCATCACCAGGGAGATTGTCAACTGGGCTGCGAATCTTCCCTGTTCGCCTTACGACGGAGTTACATACCGTTCAAGGCATCATGGTGGTAACGGGACGTGCACAGCCTTCTGGAATGTTGGTGGAAGGGGAGACCCTTTGGAAACTGTCAATATGGTTGCTGTAAGCAACTATAAAGATCGGAATCTAGAGTGTTTTCCTCAAGGGTGGGAAGAGGATGATATCGATGGTGAGGAAATCTTAACAGAAACCCTTCACTTCGAAATCACCCCTAACAACCCATAATAAAGATGGTGTCGCCAGTTAATGGCGACACTTCTTACCCCATCTGGCGCCCAAAAACTCGCGCTCTATTTCTTATAATACTTAAAGTATTGCTAGTTATATTATTTGTTTTTAAAATGTCAATTATTGATTTGTTTTCTTTTTCTACAACAGTGGATGTGAAAAATGAAATCTTAGTCACTGGGCTGATATCATCAGGAAGTAACTTAAGTATTTTCTGGAACTCACTTGAGATCCCATCGTTGTCAAATTGAAATATTGGGAATAAAAACTCATTACCTGGTTTAACGGCTAACAGTTCATTTCTTTTTATATAGTTGTGCACAGTTTGTCTCGTAACATTTAATAGCGATGCTACTTCATTCACCCTGATTGTGCCACCTAAGGATTTTAGCAAATCATAAAAAGAGAAAGTCCCTTCTATTCTTCGCTTTATTTTGTTCATTTCCCGAGGGCTGACTCGTGAATTTTTAGATATGAAACTTGCTACGATCAGTTTCATCAGATCATTATCGGTTAACTCTAGGGCCGTATGAATAGGGGCTCCCTGTTCAATTTCAGGAAGAACAGAGCCTATTAGGCCTTCGACTCTTTTGCTAAGAATATGGCTTAGGGTTGCACGCTCTTTTGCCATTGGGGCAGCATGTTGCACAGTTTGAGTTTTCATCACACTATCCTTCCACCTATTCATTTACGTTTATGTTACGCCGGTATGTGTAAAACGTCAATCTTGGTGCAAGGATGCATTATTGGGTTTGGTTACGGTTCAAATGATCTTGATCAGATCGTCTGATCAAGCGTA
>NZ_LSGW01000039.1 GCF_001643305.1 Aeromonas salmonicida subsp. salmonicida | reverse complement strand
TTAGGATCAGTTATTTAGATAAGCTAAACGTTCCCTACGATAGGATTAATTTTTTATGACCACTAATTTTTTTAACTTGAATGAAAGGTATAGTTTAGATGCTTATAAGCCTGCATCTACAGTCGATGATATCATTGCACTTCATAATTACTTCTCTGGCATTGATATACCGCAAGAATATATAGATTTTATAACTCAATTAACTGAGGCGGAAATATTAATTCTTGATGAGTCGTATGTACGAATATGGAGTGCGATAGGCTGTATAGAAATGAACTCGGCATACAATATACAAAAATATATTCCCGGCTCTATAGCTATCGGTGATGATGAAGGTGGCAAGGTTGTTTTTTATGCTAACGGTAAGGAGGGCTTTGGGCTTTATAAAGTGGGGTTTGGTGATTTAGATATTAACGCTGCTGAGTGGATATCCCCCTCTTTAGTTAGTTTTCTTATCGATGGAATTGGGGCTGATTTATTTATATAGAATAATGAGTGAAGTTCAATATCATATCTCGAATATTGGGCTAAACCATAGTTTGGCGCTGAACAAAGTGAGGCCCAACGTATGCCGAGGCAACATCCCGCTGCGACCGGATAGGCAACCTGATTGGCGAACGGCGCGGGCGCGAGGCGCAGGGCTATCGGCTTGATGACTGTGGCCGGGTGCTGGAGGTCCTCAAGCCCAGCTTTATGTCCGCCATCCGATTGTGCAGAAGGATGATTAGACATCCCGTAAGTTGGCAGCTCTTAATCCAATATATTTTCACTCTGCGAAGAATTTTCCCATGACACACCGAGCCTTATGGTTGGCGCTAGCAGTCAGCATGCTTGCAGCCTGTACTTCTACAGCGTCACTCACTGACGCCGAGTTATCCCAAGCCGCAAAGCAGGGTGATGGCCGAGCCCAGTATGAGCTGGCTAAACGTCTGGCAAACCAGCCCGATTACCCCAATGCCATGCACTGGATGCAACAGGCTGCTGAGCAGTCAGGGCCCCTAGCTGCCGATCAGCAGATCCGCGCTAACGCCGCATGGCAGGTAGGTGACTGGTATCAGGCCGGGCTCGGTGAGCCCAGAAATCCTGCGCTCGCTACACAGTGGTGGCAGCGCTCGGCACGTCTTGGCAACATCAATGCCAGCTATCGGCTGGGACTGATGTGTCAGGAGCAGCATCGAGGCAAACTTGTTAGTGAATGCCTCGACTGGTTCGAGCAGGCAGCCAAGCGAGATCATGCCGACGCTCAGTTGGTGCTGGCCCAGTGGTACAGCAAACAACCGGGTGCAGATACTGATGCCATCAAGTGGCTCGAGAAGGCGGCAGAACTGGGTAACCGTGATGCCCAGTACCTTCTGGGTGAGCGATATGCGCAAGGCCAAGGGGTCGCCAAACGGCCGGATATTGCCCTGCGCTGGAATGACAAGGCTGCGGCTCAGCAGCAACCTGATGCTTTGCTGTTGCAAGCTAAACAAGCCGCACCTGCCGATGCTTTCAGGGCCTATCAACGAGCAGCCAATGCAGGCTCTGCTGAGGCAGAACTCTGGCTAGGGATGGCGTATCTGGCGGGGGAACAGGTATCTGCCGACCCAGCCTTGGGACGTTACTGGCTGGAGCTGGCAGCCGGACACGGTTCCCACGAAGCCGAGTATCAACTGAGTTTGCAGCAGGTAGACCAGGAGCAGCAGATCCACTGGTTAACTCGGGCTGCTGACGGTGGCGTCACCAAGGCATGGTTTGATCTGGCAGAACTACAGAATGAGCAAGGGGCACTGGAGCAAGCGAGGGCTAGCTATGCGAAGGCTGCCCAACAAGGACACACTGCAGCGCAATACGCTTACGGCGAAATGTTGCGTTTGGGGCAAGGAGGCAAAGAGGATTACGCACAAGCTATCAAGCAGTATCGCTTGGCAGCCCAACAAGGTGACCGCATGGCCCAATACCGGATGGGGACACTACGTGAGGAAGGTCTGGGGGCGCCGCGCAACCGAGTACATGCCTACGCCTGGTTGTCCATGGCCGCCACAGAAGGGATGTCTGAAGCAGTACAGGCCCGTGACGAGCTGGAGGCTGCGATGACCAAACCGGAAGTAAAACAGGCTCAAAAGCTGTCGGAGCACTGGTTCAGTAAGATCTCATCATCGGTCCGAAAAAGCTAAAAAGAAACAGAGGGGAAGGCACCACAGAGTGACCGTTTCCTCCATCAATGTTGGGTGTCGGCACCCGATTGCTCGAACTACTTTAAGGTATCTGTGCAGTTGGTAGAAACGCGCACTATTCACTCTGATTTATTGATGTTTATGATGGGGCTTGGTGGCAAAGAAGTGAGCGCTTTGCCCTTGGTTTAGGCTGTGTTCTCAAAATGCTGGTTTTCTGTCCACCAATAGCTCCCGTAAGTAACGAAGGCAGAAAGCCAGCTTGATAAAAGCAGCAAAACTTCCCGCCAGCTTTTCATATCTCGTTGAGAATCGGCGAAACTTCTTCAGCCATCCGAAGCACCGCTCGACCACATTTCGCCTGCGATAACGAGCTTTGTCTAATACCAGAGGACGTCCCTTATGGTGCCGCTGCTGGTCGCTGCGCTGCGGGATGACTGCTTTTATCCTTCTGCGCCGGAGTTCGGCCCGCAAAGCCCTGCTGCTATAGGCCTTATCTGCGGCAAGATGCGCTGGACGCGTGCGATAACGGCCTGATGAGGTCGGTATCCTTGCCATGGCCAGCGCACTTGTCGCATATCTGATTTCCGCTGATTGCCCCGGTGAAAGGCAGAACCCCAGCGGTAAACCATTACCATCAGTGACCAAGTGAATTTTGCTGCCAAAACCTCCACGCGAGCGACCAAGCGCTTGATTCACAAGAGTGTTTTTTTACGCGCTCCGGCAGCATCTTTGGATGCCCTGACATTGGAGCCGTCAATGCACCACAGGTCGAAGTCGATAAGCCCTGCTTCATTGAGATGTAGTTGCAGCGCTTCAAGGATGGCATCGATGTGACCTGTACTCTGCCAACGTCGAAAGGTGTTGTAGACCGAACTCCATAGGCCGAAACGTTCTGGCAGATCTCGCCAAGGCGCACCGGTGTGGAGTATCCAGAGAATGCCATCGAGCACTTGGCGTGGCTCGCGAGTAGGACGTCCGCTTATGCGGTGGTATGGAAAAAGGGGCTCGATAAGTCCCCATTGTGCATCGGTCAACTGGTAACGACGGGACACTGCATAGGTCTTAAGCTGTTGAGAAGATGTGAGATTATATCTTCATCACTTTAAGAACACAGCCTAGTCTCAGATTGGGCTCATGAGGCTGTTGAGTGTGGCTTCGGTTGAAGTGGGCAATCAGATTGGATGCCTTTGGCTGATTTGAACCGGTACATGGACTGTTAATCCGTATGTCGCTGGTTCAAGTCCAGCAGGAGGAGCCAACACAAAAGCCCAGCAGCAATGCTGGGCTTTTTTTGCCTGTTTGCCACGGCCATTGTCACCTACGCGTTGCGCAATAAGTGTGCACCGGAGGGACAAGCTGTCGCATCCATCCCCTCTTATTCCTTCCCTGTCAGTGACTTGCCTTCTGTTTCTCGCCTAGTATGGTGACGTGCCGGGCGTTTGTCGCACCGCTTTTCCTGTGCCTGACCCGCCGTATCCGCCAGGGCTTTGTGCACCATGACTCTCAATCTGGCGAGGGCGGGACATCTTTGTGATCGAGGTAATGTATGAATGCAACCGAGCTTTGGCAGCTTTCTCCCGAACAGTTCAACGAGTGGCGCCGGGAGAATGACTATCCCTTGATTTGGGATCTGCTGGTGGCCTCGCTACCCTATTTCAGCGACTGGATGGCGGAGCAGAAAATAGAGAAAAGCGTCATCTTCCAGATCGGTATCGCTCGTTTCATCAGCTCGCGATCCGTGCTCAGCCTCTGCGTCTACATGAGCGACGACAAGATAAGGCTGTATGAAACCGCCTCGAGCGCGCTGGAATCGCTGCGCAAGAGCGGCCTCGTCCGCTCGGAAATGCGTTTTGAACCCTATTGCATGTGGCTGGCCGGCAAGCATGGCAAAGATGAGGTGAAGCGGGTGCAGAGCCTGCTCTCCGTCTCCGAGAACAACAAGGGGGAAGCACAGGTGCTGGGCAAGCATCGCCTGCTCAACATCGGCGGCGTCGAGCTGAAGAGCCCCATCATCTCCGGTCGGCTGCTCGATTTCACCTGCCTCGACGAGCTCTCGCTGGATGGTGCCGTCAATAACTCCAAGGTCTATCTGTGGCACTGCTCGGCCAAGGGCGTACGGGTCAATGGCGGTGTGATCGGACTCGATCTGTTCGATTCCCTGCTGTGGGATCACAGGGCCTGGGCCAAGAAGCGGGAGCTGGCGCTGGAGGACGGGGTATTTCAGGACTTCACCATAGAGTGCGAGGAGATCCGTTTTCACTCCTCCCGGGCTGTGCTGAAAAACTTCAACGTACGTGCCAAGAACTTCGACGCCACCATGGAGCATACCAATCTGGACAAGGTGCAGGTGGCCTATAACGAGAACGGCCGGATCGATCACAGCGAGGCCAGCAAGTTGTACCGCAACGCCAAGCGGCTCTTCTCCAGCGTGGGGGATACCGTCGATGCCGGTGAGTGCTATTACCATGAGAAGCTGCATGAGATGAAGTCCCTGGCAAGCCCGAGGGAGCTGTTCAAGGAACGCTGGCTGCGCAGCGGCCCGCTGAGAAAAGGGTGGCTCTCCCTGCTTTGTTATTTGAAGTGCGGTTCCAAGTTTGTCAGCTTCATTACCTGGGGCTTTGGCGAGCGGCCCATAAGAAGCCTGCTGATGTCGATGGTGGTCATATTGCTGGCGACCCTGACCTATTTTCTGGCGCCCGCCTCTGTCACCTATCACCACCTGGGGCGCTCGCTCTACTTCAGCATTGTGACCTTCGTGACCCTGGGTTACGGCGACATTTCGCAGACTTCTTCCCCGCTGCAGCTGCTGTCGGCCATCGAAGCCTTCAGCGGCATGTTTCTGACCGGCCTGTTCCTCGCGGGATTTGCGTCGAAAACCAAGCAGTATTGATGACGGTGCCGACCGCCATGCCCCGACCGGGTGGCAGGCATGAAGGAGGAAGGTAATGGGGATCCCCAGCAACAAGGCCGAGCTGCTGCTTGCCATCGACACGAATTTTGGCAAGCTGCTCAAGGCCTTGCAGGCGGTACCCGAGAGCCTGGTGCAGGAGCGGGTGATGGAGGGGCACAGCAAGAGCACCTCCATGAGCGTGGCCAATCTGGTGGCCTACCTCATCGGCTGGAATGAGCTGGCGATCAAGTGGATAGAGCGGGATACGGCGGGCTTGCCGGTAGATTTTCCCGAGACGGGCTTTAAGTGGAACGAGCTGGGCAGGCTGGCCCAAAAGTTCTATCGGGATTATGAGGGGCTGGCCTATCCGGCACTGCTGACCCGGCTGATGGCGGCCAAGGCCCGCATCGTCGAGCTGATCGTGACGCGCAGTGACGATGAGCTGTATGGTCGCCCCTGGTATGAGCAGTGGACCCTGGGGCGGATGATCCAGTTCAATACCGCTTCTCCCTACCACAATGCCAACGGGCGATTGCGCAAGTGGTTGAAGGGGAACTGCATTCGGGTATGAATGTTCCCGGTGTTGCAGATGGTGATGCTGGCTGAGGAGGCCTGTATTCTTTCGCTGACTTGCCCCGGTTGTTATACTCCCGCCCCTCAATTTTCCCGGGTGCCGGGTTTATCGTCCCCCTGGCGTGAGGCGGTTTGCCGTGCTGCCTTGTCTGGCAAGCGGGTGTTTCCTCCTGAGTTCAGTCGCCAGTTCGGCGGGCTGTTCATCCGGATATCACCGTAGCCCTTGTTGCGAGACGAGGGCTACGGCGTCATGAGTTCAATAATAAAAACAACGATTCACACAGAGACAGTCATCAGGATTGGTATGGAAAATCAAGCAGTTAAAGATTCACATGTAGTGCAAACCTCCCTTCGCCGCTGGCTGGAGCCGGTACTGGTACTGGCCATTCTGGGCAGCCTGTTCGGTTACCTCGGCAGCCTGATGGGGCTCTCCGCCCTGGTCAACACCCTGTTCAATACGGCCCATCAGCTGCTGCTCAATACTGTGCTCTTCATCATGGGGATTACAGTGCTATCCGGGGCGCTGAGTCAGCTACTCAGTGAGTTCGGGGTGATCCGCCTGCTGGAGGTGCTGCTGGCGCCACTGATGAAGCCCATCTTCCGTCTGCCGGGCCGTACCGCCCTGGCGGCTCTGATGACGTTCTTTTCCGACAACCCGGCGGTGATCAGCCTCGCCAAAGACAGTCGCTTTCGCAAGGGCTTCACCCCCTGGCAACTGGTGTCTCTGACCAACTTCGGGACGGCTTTTGGCATGGGGCTGATCGTGGTGACCTTCATGGCCACCCTGCAACTGCCAAGCGGTGAATCCACTGCCAGTGCGGCTTTGATAGGTCTGCTCGGCGCCCTCATCGGCTCAGTGGTCTCGACCCGGCTGATGCAGCGCATGATCAGGCCGCTGGTGGGGGAGACCCTGATTGATGACGAAGTGGTGAGCGTGGGCGCCAAGCCCGGGCTGAGTCAGGAAGCTGCTCCCACTTGGCTCCGGGTGCTCAATGCCCTGCTCGATGGTGGCAAGTCCGGGGTGGAGCTCGGCATGGCGGTGATCCCGGGTGTGCTCATCATCAGTACCTTCGTCATGTTGCTGACCTTTGGTCCTGGCGACAAGGGCTATACCGGTGAGGCCTTCCAGGGGGTGGCACTGCTGCCCGTGCTGGCGGCCAAGGTGGGCTGGTTGTTCGAGATGCTGTTCGGTTTTACCCATGCCGAGCTGGTGGCCTTCCCCGTAACTTCGCTGGGAGCGGTCGGGGCCGCGATGTCGCTGGTGCCTCCTTTCATCGGCAAGGGTTGGATCACCGGCAACGAGGTGGCGGTATTCACCGCCATGGGCATGTGCTGGAGCGGCTTTCTGAGTACTCACACCGCTATGCTGGATGCGCTCGGTTATCGCCATCTCACCTCCCGCGCCATAGTGGCTCATACCATCGGCGGTCTCTGCGCCGGTGTGGCGGCCCATCAGCTCTACCTGCTGCTGGGCTGAGTCGGGTTCAGATGACATAAAGAGGCTCTTCGGAGCCTCTTTGCATTTCTCGTTGCGATCACGCGGACAGCATCGAGATGGCCAGCCCGGCATTGTAGTCACTCGACATGGCCAATGACGGTTTGTTCTATTACGGCTCCGGGCATCATCTGTTGTATGCCTTCAATCAGCTTGTTCCCGGCTGCTTGCAAAGCTTCCAGGGGCATTTCGGGCAAGCTCTCCAGAATGAACCACATCATGCTCGACTCCACACTGAGCCTGGTCCTGACCCCCTGTCTCCAGTTCCAGCGTCGGCACGTCACCCCCTTGTCATCCCGCCATACCACTTCGCCGGGTTCTGGAGATTCATGAGCCACTTCGCCGCCCTTCATTGTGTCGAATAGCTCGCTGCCATCGGCAACTACCAACCTTGGCATCCCTTCATAGGTAGTCAGGTTTTCGCCCCCTACCGGTATGGCGTACTCAATGCTGATGGCGTTATAGAGGTCAACGACAGGATCGATACTCGGCAGGCTGCCATCACGGGCTACCCGTTTTCTCAGGGCTTCGGCAGAGCAGGGAGTGCGCTGTGGTTTGGCGCCAAACTTTCTAAAGAGGTCCGCCCAGGCAGAGAGGTGTGCATCGGCCCAGGGTGCATCTTCTCTGGCCATGGCAAGGGAGGCTTGTTCCAGAGCCCGCGTCCCCACAGCGGGGTCTGCAATGGCAGCCGCCTGGACAGTGATACTCAAGGCCCGGAATCCGGGAGCCATATCGGTCACTTCAGGGGTGATTAACGGCTTGAACAACGGCATAGCGACTCCAGGGAATTCATTGATAGAGACGACATTTGATGTCTCGATGGCGCATGGCATCAGCCACATCAAACTCAATTTGAGAGCCATCTTGCTTGGGCGATGGCAATAAGAAAATTTACAAAATCTTAAGGCCAATAAGGATTTGGAATGACAAGCAGCCCGTCAGTGAACGATTGGTATGGGATCTCGATCCAGAAGGAAGCTCTGTCTTTTCGTTGTTCTCTCGCGAAATGGGATGAGCCGCTCAGGGGCGCTATCTCTGGTGCTGCTGAACAACATCAACAACAAGGGCGCCGAGGCGCCCGCTTGCTTGAGGGTCAGACTGACGACATTACAGATTGCCCGGTTTGGGAATGGGGATGCCGAGCAGCAAGTTATCCATCATGCCGACCATGCGGCCCAGCTCGGGTTTGGTGATGGTGTCATTGGCCCCCAGCTGCAATGCCTTCTGGCGGTTGTCATCACTCATCAGCGACGAGAACATTATGATGGGGGTGGTCTTGAAGGCGGGGGTGTCCCGCAGCCGTTTGAGCAGGTGCATGCCATCCATTCGGGGCATTTCGACGTCTGTGATGATGCCGCTGACAAACTCGGACACTGGTATCTTCTCCTCCTGTGACAGGCGGTCAAACTCCGTCAGCATCTCCAGTCCTTCTCCCCCGTCCTTGGCCGTCACCACGTTGTAGCCAGCGGTGCGCAACGTTGTTTCTATCATCTTGCGGATGAAGGCCGAGTCGTCGACCACCAGAATGCTCTTGGCCTGGCGCAGTGCCATCATGCGATCGTCGATGATGACCTTGCGATCCTGGGTCACATCGTATTTCTCCATGCTGAGCTCTGGGTTGATGTCGGCGATGATCTTCTCGAAGTCGAGGATCATGATGAGGTTGCCATCGCGTCTGACCACGGCAACCACGCAGTCATTCTCGCCCGCTTCCAGAAACTGACTGGGGGATTCCACATCCTCCCAGGAGACTCTATGGATCCTGCTGACGCTGTCGATGAGAAAACCGTTCGCCATCTTGTTGAAGTCGGTGACGATAACCACTTTGTTGCTGTTGTCCGGGTTGGTGCGGATCCCGAGCCAGCCCGCCAGATCCACCAGGGGGATCAGCCGTTCACGCAGCGAGAAGACCCCGACCATGTGGCGCTGGGCATTGGGGTAGTCGGTAGTTTCCGGTACCCGGATCACCTCGCGCACCTTGGCGACGTTGATACCGTAATAGGCAATCTTCTCCCTGCCATCGGGCAGATGCTTCTTGAGATGAAACTCGATGATTTCGAGCTCGTTGGTCCCGCTCTCGGTCAGGATGGATTTACGCTCTTCCCCGTTTTTGGACATCATGGCGACTCTCGTGCTTCTGGTTGCGCTGGCAGCACCGGCTGCGGTTTTCCCTCAGTATAGGAATGGATCCGTCCACACCGGAGAGATCCACACAACATAACCCTCATAACTGCTTGATCCCGCAAGTAGGAAGGCACGTAACAGCTTAACAGGGAAACAAAGATGCGATGGAGAAGACCATCACACTCACCACAAACAGGAGCGGAGCATGGCAGAGGCTGTGGTTGTGATAGGGGCAGGGGGCGGAATCGGGCAGGCACTGGTGGCGCACTGGCTGGCGGCAGGAGCCAACCCAGTCATTGCGGTCAGCCGACAGCAAGCTCCCGTCGGGTTTGATGATCCCCGCTTGCATTGGCTGCCCTGCGATTACAGCGACCAGCAGATGAGCCACTGCGTCAGCCATATTGCCGGACTGGCACCTGGTTTGCGCCATCTGGTGATCTGTAATGGCGTCTTGCATCAGGGGGAGATCAAGCCAGAAAAACGGTTGGAAGCGCTCAATGTCGAGGCCATGACCCGCCTCTACCAGACCAATGCCTTGCTGCCGCTGCGCTGGATCAACCAGTTGCTCTCGCTGTTTGGCACCTCACCCTGCACCCTGGCTGTACTCAGTGCTCGAGTCGGCAGCATTGGCGACAACCGCGCTGGTGGTTGGTATGGCTATCGTGCTGCCAAGGCCGCTCTCAATATGTTGCTCAAGTGCGCGTCCATCGAGCTCGCCCGGCGTGCCCCGGGCGTCAAGCTGCTTGCGTTTCATCCGGGCACTGTGGATACCCAGCTCTCGCGCCCGTTTCACGCCAATGTGCCGGCCGGCAGCTTGCAGACGCCAGAGCAGGTCGCTCATCATCTGGTGAGTTTGATGGATCGGCTGATGCCTGACGGCGAACTCAGCTATCTCGACTGGCAGGGCAAGACTATCGAGTGGTAGGGGCATCCAGCAGGCGAGCCAGCAGGGCTCGCAGCGCCTTGATGATGGCTGGCTTGCCCGCCAGTTGCAGCCTGGCAGCCAGTCGACTCCAGTCCGCATATTGCCAGATGGTGGCGATCAGCAGCTGGCATTCGCTTGGCGTCAGGGAGGCCAGTCGCGGCAGATTGCCTGTCAGCCAGCGCTGTAGAGTGGATTGGCACAGCTCGAACGGCTTATGGTGATGGGCGAAGCAATCAAGCTCATCCTGTTCAAACTCATCCAGCTCAGGCACGGCCAGCTCTTGTCCCTTCACACATTGCCACACCAGTTCGGGATCCAGCTCTTTCAACTCCCCGGCCAGCAGGGTAGGTAGCTGTTGTACGAAGCGCTGGCGCCACAGGTCCAGCTCGGCTTGCCACTCGGGTTTTAACGCCTTGAGCAGCAGGGCGGCATGGTTGCCGCTGGCGGCATCCCGCTGCAAACCGATGCGCAATGTCACCAGCCCGGCCTTGCGCCAGAAGGGCAACAAGTCGGCGCTGGCCGAGAAAGCGGAGCCGAGATAGTCGAGCCCTTCCTCCCGGTAGTAGTCCTCCAGCTGGCCGAGCAGTCGTGAGCCGAGCCCGTGGCGATGCAGCGTCGGGTGGATGGCGATGCGCATCACCCGGGCGTAGCTGCGTCCCCCGGCTGTTTTGAAACCGGCGTGGGCAAGCAGGGACTGGGGCAGCAGATGGCCGCGCGGGCGTCGTCGGCCCGCCCAGATAGCCTCGGCGAGTTCGGGGGCGATATTGCCCTCCCGCGCTACCAGCGCGACCCCCAGCAGGCTCTGCGCCTGTTCCAGCAGGTGGATGTCGAGATCCGGACTCTCCAGCAGAGATCTCAGGTCGCTCGGCGTGGTCTGGTAGTGGGCCAGCACCAGCAGGCCGAATACTTGATTCAGCAGTGCCTCATCGGCGGCCAGCGTCCCTTGCCCGATCAGCCGCCAGCTCGGGTTGGTCGGCGGTTGGGGAGCATCTACCTCGGTATTGAGGCCAAGGAGGCGAAACACCAGCGGTTCCAGCGGGTCGCGAGTGCTCCAGCGGATGGGCTCGGCCAGGTGGATCTCCTGCCAATCCGGCGTCTGGCGGTCAAGCACTCGCTTGAAACGCAGGTGAAAGCCGCGTCCCGTCCCCTCGTAACCGTGCTCGGTGGTGGCGAAGACGATGCGACTGTGGCGGGCCAGCATGGCCTCCAGCAGCGGCGTTGGGATGGCGGCGGCTTCATCCACCAGCAACAGATCGGGTTGCAGCGCCTCATGTACCAGTCGATCCGGTGAACAGAACTCGAGGCCCACAAGCTGCTCTTGGGTGGTATCGAGCGCCCGGGCTGCGTGGGCGAACAGGGTGGCGACAGTGGCCTGAGAGGGTGCCGTCACCACTATCTTCAGGTCGGGTTGCTGGCGCAGCAGCCCAGCGGCGGCGAGGCCCAGCAGGCTGCTCTTGCCACGTCCCCGATCGGCGCTCAGCACCAGGGGACGGCGGCGATGGCCGTGCAGCACCCTTTGGATGGCGGGCAGAGCAAGAGCCTGATCGTCACTCAATGGCCGTTCGGCACCTATCGGTTGCCAAGGCTGTGGGCTGGTGGGCGGTAGCAGGGAGAGTGCAGGATCGCCTGTCAGCAGCCGCACCAGCCGGGCGATAAAGCCGTGACCCGCCCGGCTTGCCTCCTCCGGCTGTGCCACCAATCTGATCCGATCGGGATCCGGCCATGCTGGCCACAGCTCTCTGGGTGGCGTCAGCAGCAGCAGCAGGCCGCCCGCCCGCAGTGTGCCCGCCAGGGCGCCGAAGGCGTCGGGATGAAAGCCGCTGAAAGCGTTGAACACCAGCGTGTCGCACTCCTGACCCAGCCGTTGCAGCGCCTTGGCGGCGGGAACGGGCCCATGGCAGGCCGGACCTTCTCCTAGCCAATAGATGACGCCGCCCAGCAGCGCTTCGGCACGGACGATGCAATCAGCCTCATCCCCTTCCAGCCAGATCAGTCGCCGCTCGCCAGCATGGGCGAGGGTCTGGCGCAGGGCTTTCACCTCGGCAGGGCTCATGAGGCTGAACTGTCGCCCGCTTTGACGCGAGGTTCAAACATGCGATCCCCTGTCTGGTCGATAAAGGTATGGGCTTTTTGCACCATGAAACGTTCAGCATCGGCAGGGTTGGCAAACAGATCGGATCGGATAAATCGATGGGTTTGCAGCACACCATCCAGCTCCTTGGTGATGCGGCCCGCCAACCGGTACTGGCCCCCTTCCGCCATGGGCTCTGGATAGATGAGATAACCGGCGTATTCGGTGGGAGTGACGTCGACGACTTGGGCTGGTTGGCCCCCGAACAGCGCTGTGAACAGTTTCTTGAGCATGATGTTTTCCTCTGTGACGGAGGCATTGTCCCCAAGGGGCTGATGGCTGGCAAGCGGGGGATCTTATTCCTAATTGTTATTTGCACTACGAACCATTCTCATTTAGATTTCATGGCATTCCAGCATGAGGTAAACACAATGTACGTCTGTTTGTGCCGTGGCATCACAGATACCCAGATCCGCAAGGCGGTACAGGCAGGCAAGAGCGAGTTTCGTCAACTCAAACAGTCGCTGGAGGTAGGTGCCCAGTGTGGCAAGTGTGTGCGCATGACCATGGAGATCATCGCCGCCGAACTCGACAAGGCAGAGCTGGAAACGGCCCCGCTCTACTACGAAGTGGCCTGACCAAGACCAGGCGTTTTCCAACCCGACCCGGCAGTAGGGTCACCCTTCCTTTCAGGCGAGCTGGCTCGCCAGACCTTTTGTTGTCACTTTTCTGGACTAAGCTCTAACGATCGAAGCCTCAGGCACGAACCAAGGAGCAGAGTCGATGAAAGGAGATCCCAAGATCATTGCCCACCTCAACAAGGTGCTGGCCAATGAGCTGATTGCCATCAACCAATACTTCCTGCATGCCCGCATCTACGATGACTGGGGCCTCAAGGCGCTCGGGCACAAGGAGTATCACGAGTCTATCGATGAAATGAAGCACGCCGACGAGCTGGTCAAACGGGTGTTGTTTCTGGAAGGGCTGCCCAACTTGCAGGACTTGGGCAAGCTGCGCATCGGTGAGACGGTGGAGGAGATGTTGCGCTGTGATTTGTCGCTGGAGATGGACGCCATCCCCGACCTGAAAGTGGCCATCGCCTATGCCGAGTCGGTGCAGGACTATATCAGCCGTGACCTGTTCCAGGACATTCTGGAAGATGAAGAGGAGCACGTGGACTGGCTGGAGACCCAGCTAGATCTCATCGATCGCATCGGGCTGGAGAACTATCAGCAGTCACAGCTGCATCACGGCTCATCCTGAATAGTTATGGCATGAAAAGCTGACTTAAAAACCCGCCAAGGCGGGTTTTTTCATATCCATTGCATAGCTTTTCATCCGGTTTATCCATATGAAAAATAAGCTTATTTTTGTTAGTCAGGTCGCAAAAATATGTTGAGCAGATGTGCACTATTGGAACCCCTATCGGGGGCACACAATAACAACAGGTTAAAGGACTACACCATGCACTTCTTGCCCAACAAGCTTGCGCTGGCTTGCGCCATCGCACTCTCTCTCGCTGCCTGCAATGACAACAGCTCCAACGCGCCGGCGGATCCCGCCGCTACCAAGGCATCCCTGATGCAAATCATGGACGAGGCTCAGCGTGCGAGTCAGGCTCTGGACCCTTACGGATTTGCCATTGATGCGCCAAGGATCGCCCAGCGCAAGGCGCTTGACGGTTCGCTGCTCACCCGGCTGGATGCCATGGATCCGAGCGTGTTGAGCGAGCGGGACCGACTGTTTTACGACATGATCCGCTGGGATTTGCAGATCAACCTGGCGGGCTACGAGCTGCCTCAATCCCAGATCCCGATCCATCACTTCCGCAATCGGGTGGTGGATCTGGCCGATGAGGTCGGGGCTGCGCCCGCCAGCAGCAAGGCCGCCCGCACAATCAGCAGCGGCTTCGATTACTTCGAGCAGAGCTCGGCCGAGCGAGTCGCGCCGGGAGATGCAGCCTGGCGGCGTGATCTGGACCGTACACCTGCGGGGACGGTTGTAGCCACGCGGGCGAAGGCGGTGACGGCACCGCTGGCCTGGTATCAGGAACACCTCACCTGGCTCAAGGCCTACGACGCCTATCTGGCCGAAGTGAAGCATCAGTTCGAGCTTGGCAGCGCCCAGGGCAACACTTTGCCGAATGAGCTGGTGGACAGGCTGCTGGCCCAGCTCGACAGCAAGCTGGACGGTGAAGCCATCTCCGGTGCCTACCTCGGCTGGCAACAGCTGCCAGGGGAGGCCGACGAGGCACTGCGCACCGATTACAAGGCGGTGCTGGACAGCATCAACGGCCGCTATCTGGCGCTGCGGGACTATCTGGATTATCAGCATGGCGGCGCTTATGCAGTGCGTCTTGGCAGCGGTGAGTGTGACGATGGCTTCTGCGGGATGACCAATGGCCGTGACTGGTATCGCTGGTTGCTGAAGAAGCACACCACCACCGAGATGACGCCGGAGCAGGTGCATGCGCTGGGGCTGAGCGAGGTGGAGCGGATCTTCGGCGCCATGGTCAAGGTGTGTCATACCGTCGGCAAGTGCGACAGCGAGGAGGTGGCCCAGAGCAAGCAAAGCGGCCAGATCTATGACTTCTTCCGTTATCTCAACGAGCCTGCCTTCTTCTACCAGAATCCGCTGGCTGTCTGGTCTGCCGGTTTGAATCCGAGCAATGCGGCAGGGGCGGCGCTGAGTGAGCCACAACAGCAGGCGCTGGCCGAACATGAGCGGGCACTGCGGGAGTACAACGCCTTCAAGAGCAAGGCAGCGCTGGTGTTGCCGGATTTCTTCGATGCCGAGCGCACCATCCCCAAACTGGATTACGAGGTGGTGCCCGTTTCCTATGAGGATGCGCCCTATGGCGGCGTTGCCTGGTATCAGGACGGCAACCCGCAGACCGGGCGCAAGGGGCAGTTCTTCCTCAATACCTACTATCCCTATGGTTTGCAGAGCTGGAACATCAGCACCCTGCTGGCCCATGAGGCGGCGCCTGGCCACCACTTCCAGATCACCATAGCCCAGGAGCTGGCGGCCAAGGATCCCGACTTCCCGCAGTATGTGGCGAACGCTTCCTATACCGCCTATGCGGAGGGCTGGGCACTCTACACCGAATACCTGGCGGATCACGACATGGGGCTCTATCAGGGGCACGGTCTCTACGATCCGGCCGTGGGGGATGTGAAGGTCGAGGGCTCGTCTGCGTTCAACAACCAGCTGCAGTATTTCGGGCGCCTCAACGAGGAGATGCTCAGGGCCATGCGGCTGGTGGTGGATACCGGCATTCACTGGTATGGCTGGAGCCACGACAAGGCCGTCAATTACATGCAGGAGAATTCGGCGTTGGGGGCGGGAGACATAGGATCAGAGGTGCCGCGCTACATGGCCTATACCGGTCAGGCCACGTCTTACAAGGCGGGTCAGCTGGCGCTGATCCGGATGCGGGAGTCCGCCGAGCAGGACCTTGGCAGCCAGTTTGACCTCAAGGCCTTCCACCACCATGTACTGGAATACGGCATGTTGCCCATCTCTGTGCTTGAGCAGAAGAACCGGCAGTGGATTGAACAGTCGAAGTGATCACAGTTACGGCGCCCGGCAAGGCAGCGGGCGCCGCTTTCGATTAGGATACGGCTCTATTTCCATCACAATGCTACGGATGATTTACATGGAACTGATTGCACGTGAGATGGCCCCCCACAAGCGGGTGGCGCTGGTGGCTCACGACAACATGAAGACCCCTTTGCTGAACTGGGTGATGCGCCGCAAGGAGGAGCTCAAGCTCCACCATCTCTATGCGACCGGCACCACGGGCACCATGCTCGGCAAGCAGGCGCAACTGCTCATTACCTGCCTCTTCTCCGGCCCCATGGGCGGTGACCAGCAGCTCGGGGCCCTGATTGCCGAAGGCAAGATAGACGTGCTGATCTTCTTCTGGGATCCCCTCAATGCGGTGCCCCACGATCCGGACGTGAAAGCGCTGTTGCGCCTCGCTGCGGTATGGAACATTCCAGTTGCCACCAACGAGGCGACCGCAGATTTCATCATGGACTGCCCCCATATGCGGCAGGCATTCAGCGTACAGATCCCGGATTATGCTGGTTACTTGAAAGCCAGGACCGAATAAAAACAAACAGATATAACAGATAGCAAAGAGCCGGACACAGTCCGGCTCTTTTATTTGAAAGATAGCAGCAAGTTAACGCTGGAACCCCTTCTGGGCGAATTTGGGTCTGGCGCTCATGATCTGCTCCACCTGCTCGTCGCTCATCTTGCCGCGGGAGAAGCCCAGCACCTTGTAGGTGAGCAGCGGCCGTGCCGGCAGGGCAATCATCAGTGCCCGGATCTGGTTCTCGTCCTCTTTCTCCCGTACCGGCTTGCCATAGGCGTAGGTGAGTACGCCGGCATCCATCAGGTTTTTGACGGCAGGCTCGGTGATCGGCAAATTTATGACGCTTTTGCGTTGCAGCACGAACTCGCGCAGTACCGCTTTCTCGTTGAAGTCGAGGAAAGCAATCATCTGGGCCAGCAGATCCTGTTGGCGGCGGGACTGCCACTCTTCACAGGCCCACTCCCAGGCGATCAGAAATGCCTGACTGCAGAAGTAGGAGATGGCGATCAGCATGCCGACCCCGAGCCAGGCTGCGTGGAGCGTGGCCCACTGGCTGACTGCACCTTTCATCAGACCGGCCGGAAACAGCAATATGATGCTGCAGCAGAGTAACAACCAGACCATGAGCCAGTTGAGGCGGTTCAGTTGATAAAAATGTTGGATCCACCGTTTCATCGTTCATCCTTCCCAAACTATTGTGGACAGTAATCAACTCACAGCAATCGTTGTGCCAAGGCGTGGATGCCAGGGGAAAGAGTGGAGATCCGGACGGAGAAATCGAGGGTACTGACCGAGTGGCGAGTTACATTCTCTTACAACTTACTGAGCTAATGGTCATTAGTTTACCTTGTGAGCTGGCCACCGGTTTGGTAAAAAGCCCGCACTGTCATTGGGGAGTAGCAACCCGCCCGTGATCCGGGCAGGGCTCATGTCAACATTCTTGGATCTTCCGATCCATGGCATGGGCGGCGATAGCATCTATCGCTCTGCAAGACCTTTGGCCTCGATACGCAAGCCAGCCGGGCGAGCCGTATCGGGTCCATCGGTTGTTCTGCTCGCCTGGCGGTTGCCTATTATGTTGATCACCCTGCTGTTATTTCTGCTCTCTGCCGTCACCATCTACCTTGCCTGCGAATATTTCGTCAATGGTATCGAATGGACCGGCCATCACTTCAAGTTCTCCCAGAGTGCCACCGGCTCCCTGCTGGCAGCCCTAGGTACGGCCTTGCCCGAATGCATCGTCACCCTGACCGCCCTGCTGATGGGGGATGCGCCTGCCCAGCAACAGATTGGGATTGGCGCCGCCCTCGGTGGCCCTCTTGTACTCTCCACCATAGGCTATGCCGCCGTCGGCGTGACCCTGTTGCTGTGCATGAGCCGTGCCCATCGCGTCATCGACGGCGAGGTGCAGCGCGAGATAGGTCGGGATCAAGCCTGGTTTGTCGGTATCTTCCTGGTGGCTGTTGCCCTCGGCATGGTGGTCTTCACCGGCAAGGCTTGGCTGGCGCCGCTGTTCGTGCTGGTTTATCTGGTCTATGTGCGGCGCGAGCTGAAGCAGACCGACAGCCACGAGGTCGAGTTACCCGAGCCCCTCAAGCTGGATCCCGAGGCCGAGATCCCGGCACTCGGCAAGGTGCTGTTGCAGACCCTGGTGGCGCTGGTGGTGGTGGCGCTGGCTGCCCAGCTGTTTGTGCACCAGCTGGAGAGCATGGGCGAGCTGTTTGGTCTCTCCCCCGTATTGGCGGCCTTGCTGCTGAGCCCGGTGGCGACCGAGATGCCGGAGCTGATGAACGTGCTGATCTGGGTGCGGCAGGGCAAGAGCCGGCTGGCGCTGGCCAACATCTCAGGCGCCATGATGATCCAGGGCACGATCCCCAAGGCATTCTGCCTGCTGTTTACCCCTTGGTTGCTCGACAGCACCATGATGGTCTCCTCGCTGGTGACCCTGCTGGCGGTAGTGCTGCTGTGGTGGGGCTTCAGCCGTGCGCAGATGACGGCGGGCAGGCTGGCCTGGGTTGGGCTGGTCTATCTCGGTTTCTGTGGCTGGTTGGTGGTGGGCTGACGAGATATGGGGTTCATGAGCGTGACGCCATGAGAAAGGGCAGGATTCCATCCTGCCCTTTTTATTGTCATCAAAATATCTCAGCTGATGCTGAGCTCCGGGATCAGAACTGCTGGAACCAGCGCTGGATCTGGGCCGGATCCTTGCTCTGGGTCAGGGAGAGCATCAGCAGGATGCGCGCCTTCTGCGGGTTCAGGGTGCCGGCGGCCACGAAGCCGTACTTGGCATCGTCGATCTCGGCATCCAGGGTGGTGGCGCCGGTCGGTACGCGGGCGGAACGCACCACGCGGATGCCGTCCTTGCTCGCCTTGGCCAGGGTATCGAACAGTGTGTGGTAGAGGTTGCCGTTGCCCACGCCAGCGCTGACGATACCGTCAAAATTGGCATCCACCATGGCCTTGGCTGGCAGATCGGTGGCGTTGGCATAGCTGTAAACGATGCCCACTTGCGGCAGCTTGTCGAGCTTGCTCACATCGAACGGCGTCTTGCTGGTGTGCAGGCGGGCCGGGCTGCGCTGGTAATCGATCTTGCCGTTGTGGATGTAACCCAGCGGGCCGAAGTTGGGGGCGGCGAAGGTCTGCACCCCTGTGGTGTTGGTCTTGGTGACGTCGCGGGCATCCAGCACTGTGTCGTTCATGGCGACCATGACACCACGGCCCTTGGAGCTGGGGTCAGAGGCGGTAACCACGGCGTTATACAGATTCAGCGGGCCATCGGCACTCATGGCGGTGGAGGGGCGCATGGCGCCGACCAGCACCACCGGCTTGTCGCTCTTGACGGTGAGGTTGAGGAAGTAGGCGGCCTCTTCCATGGTGTCGGTGCCGTGGGTGATGACGATGCCATCCACGTCATCCTTGGCTAGCAGCTCGTTGACCCGCTTGGCCAGCTTGAGCCACACCTCGTCGTTCATGTCCTGGGAGCCGATCTTGACCACCTGCTCGCCCTGCACGTCGGCCACGTTCTTCATCTCGGGCACGGCGGCGATCAGGGTTTCGATAGCCACCTTGCCAGCTTCATAGTTGGACTGGGTGGCGGACTGTCCCGCACCGGCTATGGTGCCACCGGTCGCCAGGATATGAACCTGCGGCAGGGCCATGGCCATGGGGGAGAGGGTCAGGCCAACAACGGCGGCGAGCAGTGTCTTGCGGATTGGGAGAGTCATGCTGCAAATCCTTCTGAGTGATAAAAATTGCAGCAAGTTTGCGCTTTCTGTTGAGGGGGTCTGTGATGACTCTCACCAAAAAACAGCTGGATACAGAACCTTAACCTGTTTTATACCTCTATAGAGATAATTTAACTTGCCGAGAAACCCTTGGTTTCAATCAGGGCGATCAGCTCCGCCTTGCTCAGTTCGCTCTCGACGACGGCCTTGCTGCTGGCAAAATCCACCTGGGCCTGGGTTACTGCACTCTGGGCCAGCAGGACTTTTTGCAGGCTGGCGGCGCAGCCACCACAGGACATGCCGGAAATGGTGAGTTCGATGGTCATGGGATCATTCCTCTGTTGATGTGCAGCCAGCCTAAAGCTGCCGCCCGCAGCAAGGTCAAGCCCTAGCGAGCCACCACGGATTCACGCACCATCAGACGACCATGGAACTTCTGTTGCTCGTCGGCGGGGCGCAGGCTCTGCGTCAATTGGGCTTGCAGCACGCGCACACTCTCCTGTGCCAAGCGTTCGCTCGGATATTCGATGCAGGTCAGCGGGGGCGTCAGCTGATCTGCCAGGGCCGATCCTTCCAGGCTGATGACGGAGACATCCTGAGGAATATTGAGGTTGAATTCGCGCAGAAGACGCATGGCATCGGCGGCCTGGGCATCTTGCTGCACCACCAGTGCGGTAAAGGGCAGATAGCGGTTGAGCAAGCCGAGCAACGCCTGCTGGTTGTCGGTACCATCGATCACCAGCTGACTGTTGTAGGGCAGGGATTGCTGCTGAAGTGCCTGCTGATAACCCTGGATTGCGCTCTTGCCGGCTGGGGATAGTTTGTCATCCAGCATCAGCACCATCTGGCGATGGCCTTTGCCAAGCAAAAAGCGGCAGGCGCTCTCGGTGGCGAAGGTCAGGTCGTAGCAGAGATTGAAATTGCTCGAATCACTCACCCCATCCAGCTGAAGGAGGCGCTCGTCCTGGTTCATTGACTGCTTGGCACCGATCACCAGCACGCCATCACAACGGCCGCCCAGCAGTTCGTCTACTGCCAGCTGTTGTTGCTGCGCTTCGTCGGCAAAGCGCACCAGCATGCTCTTGCCCGCCTTGGCCAGCGCCCCTTCCAGCAGCGGTAGCATGCTGGCCAGACGGTTGCCGAGCTGGGGGGAGAGAATGATGCCGATGCAATCCGTCGCCTGAGTCGCCAGGGAGCGGGCCGTGGCATTGGGGCGGAAGTTCAGTTGTTCTGCGGCTTGCAGCACAGCCAGCCGACTCTCTTCACGCACGCCGCGGGAGCCGCTCAAGACGCGGGAAACGGTGGCTTTTGATACATTCGCGAGGCGCGACACATCGGTAATATTGGCCATGGCTTCATCAACGGTAACCGGTTAACAGAAGTTCATCCTAACATAGGCCGATACCGCCCGGTAAGGTTTGCCTGTTGGGCAGAATGGAAAAGGGTGGCCATCGCCACCCTCTGCCATCTCTGAGCCCGTCCATCAGAAGAAGTATTTGAAACGGACCCGGCCACCGTAACGATCTATGTTGTCCTCTTCGTTGCTGTCGACATTCAGTTGTGACCAATAGGCACCCAGGTAGATGTCAAAGTTGTTCAGATCCAGCACCTTGGGGATCTTGTAGGAGGCATAGACGGTGTTGATGGTGTGCTTGCCGACCATCTTGCCGAAATCGGCGCTGGCATTGCCCAGGTTGGCGCTGCTGATGTCGTTGATGGCGTAGATGTAACCCAGACCGGCGTTGTGCCAGAGCAGGTTGGCGCCCAGGGTTGTATCGGTTTCAGCTTCGGCATCCATGCGGGCGGCATTGACGTTGACCGTCAGGGCATCCTGGGTCCAGCTGGTGGTGAGGCCATAGCCCATGCGGTCGGAAACGGAGACATCATCCGTGGTGACGATGGCATCGTTGATTGCGTTGCCCTCGGCACCCAGCGCTACTTTCAGGTTTTCACCTTTCCAGGCGATGACAGGGCGGACTATGACGGAGTCCTTGGCCTTGGTCAGCGCATAGCCGTGGTACTGCTGGCCTGCGAACAGATTGGTGCGATCCCCCAGCAGGGTGGAGAGTTCCAGATACCAGTTGCCTGCCTCCTTGTTGAGCAGCAGCTGGCCGCCCTTGCCAGCCCTGCCACGGCCCTCTTTGAGCATGTAAACATAACCATTGCCATCGGAGTAGAGGTCGTTGGCGCTATCCCCCGAGTGTTCGACAAATATGTCCTGTCCCAGCGGGAACATGTCATAGGCCTCGAAACGACCCACCTTCATCCCCCAGTTGCTGCGCTGGCCGAACCCAAGATATGCATCATCGGCACCGGCACCGCCATTGGTGCCTATGGTAGGCTGGATCTGGATCTGGCCATAGCGGCCATCTTCCAGCTCTCGTACGCCGACGAAGTTCAGCAGCAGGCGACCATCCTCATCCCAGCGATCTGTACGGGTTTCGCTGGTCTGCCCCAGCACATTGCCACGGGTGGTGTTGGAGGCATTGAGGTTGATCTCCGCATCTCCCCCCAGGCTGAGCCGGCCGAAATCCGTATTGGTTTCGACCACGGCACTGACCATGAAAGGAGCGCTCAGGGCCAGGATGGCAAGGAGCTGGACGGACAGGTTTGTCAGTTTCATTATTATCATTCCTTGAGTTTTATGATTTTGATATATAAGCGTTTATTTATTTGTCTCTCCAAAGAGAGGGCAAATTCGGTCATGCCTGTCCCCCATCGGCCAGGCAATGTGGGATTGGGGATCATGGATTGTTCAGTAGAGGGCCAGGGTGGGTGGCCGCGCTCGACTCAGGGTCTACATCGACAGTCAGGTGCAACGGCGATGGCGCACTGTGGACGATACCCGCCTTGTGCCGGGGGAATCATATTGCCCATGTGGCAATCCCTTCGGCGCAGCTTGGCAGCCAGGCTGCGCCTCGCACGCCACTGCTGTCACCATGGCGGGCGGGCACTATGGGGGTGATGCACCCATCCGAAAACAGATAGGGATCCAGCGCCCGGGGCAGGTCTCGATAGAGGAGATCGATGTTGGAGAGACCGCCTCCCAGTACTATGACATCCGGGTCCAGTACGTTGATAAGGCTTGCCACGCTGCGGGCCAGAGCCTGGATGAAGTGGCCATAATGGGCCAGCGCCTGGTGGTCTCCCTCTGCGGCTGCCGTGATGATCCCCCGAGGCGAGAGGCTGCGGCCATGGCGTTCGACAAAGCGGCCCGCAAACCCAGTGCCCGAGATGAAGCGCTCGATGCAGTTATGGCGGCCGCAGTAGCAGGGCTGGCTTGGGCCATCCTGTGCCGGGTCATAGCCGGGCAAGGGGTTGTGTCCCCATTCGCCTGTGATGGCGTTGGGCCCGACGATAAGCTGGCGATTGACCACCAGACCGCCGCCACACCCGGTCCCCAGTATGATGCCAAACACCAGTCGTCCTGCGTCGCCTGCGCCGTCGACGGCTTCTGACAGGGTGAAGCAGTCGGCATCATTGGCCAGCCAGACCGGTTGGCCCAGCACCCGCGTCAGATCCCCCTTGAGATCCTGCCCGTTGAGAAACAGGCAGTTGGCATTCTTGATGCGGCCGGTTTGCGGGCTGATCGCCCCAGGCAGTCCTATGCCGATGGTGAAGGTGCCGTCCAGCTCCTGGCGTATCTCGTTCACCAGGTCGGTGATGGCTGCAAGAAAATCGCCGTACCCGGTGGTCGGGGTCGCAATGCGTTTGCACAGCAAGCTGACACCCTGGCTATCGAGCAATTGAGCCTCGATTTTGGTGCCGCCGATGTCGAGTCCGAGTCGCAACATGGTTATCTTCCTCAGGCGGCCAGCTTGCGATGCAGCTCAATGAGCTCGGTGACCAGCTCCTTGGCAAGCATGGCGGTCATCAGGTGATCCTGGGCATGCACCAGGATCAGCTTGACCGGGATCTTGCCTTCCCCTTCATCCGCTTCAATCAGCTTGGTCTGCACCGCGTGAGCGGCGTTGGCGGCCTCACCGGCCTGGCGCAGCAGATCGTCGGCTTCGGAAAACTGGCCTGCCTTGGCTTGGCGCAGCGCTTCAAAGCAGAGGCTGCGGCTCATGCCGGCATTGATGATAAGACCCATCACTGTCTCTTCAAGATCGAACATATACGCTCCTTGGTCATGAGTGCCGGCCCCTTGTGCCGGCGCTGTGTCTTTACCGGTCTCGTGACGAGACCATCAGTTGAAACCGTGCTCGCGGGCTGCGGTCGCAAACCACTGACCGCTCTTTTTGATGCGTCGGGTCTGGCTCTCCAGCTCCAGTTCAATAAAGCCGTAGCGGTTCTTGTAGGCGTTGCTCCACGACCAGTTGTCGATAAAGGTCCAGAGGTGATAACCCCGGCACTGACAGCTTTCTTCCAGCGCCTTGTGCAACCAGATGAGGTGATCCCGTATAAAGCCGATGCGGTAGTCATCCTGGATCTGGTCATCCGGCCCCTTGAACTTGGCCTCGCCTTCGACCCCCATGCCGTTCTCCGAGATGTAGCTCGGAATGTTGCCGTAGTGGTCGCGCAAGTTGACGAGGATGTCGTAGATCCCCTGTTCGTAGATCTCCCAGCCCCGGTGCGGGTTCAT
Source organism: Aeromonas salmonicida subsp. salmonicida (assembly GCF_001643305.1). Taxonomy (GTDB): domain Bacteria; phylum Pseudomonadota; class Gammaproteobacteria; order Enterobacterales; family Aeromonadaceae; genus Aeromonas; species Aeromonas salmonicida. The sequence goes on along the minus strand of NZ_LSGW01000039.1, from coordinate 13,552 downwards.
CTTGCGACCCGGCATCTCGTAGTGGTCGAAGAACCACTCCGGCATGAAGGGGCTGGCAGGGTTGACCGCATTGCTGCGGGCCTTGACCCGGCGTGGCTGGTAATAGTTGATCCCCAGCAGGTCGATCTTGCCTGCTGCCAGCAGTGCCTGATCTCCCGCTTCGCAGGCGGGCAGCTGGTCATACTCCTTGAGCAGTGACACCAGTTCGGCCGGGTACTCTCCTTTGACCGCCGGATCCAGGAAGCTGCGGTTGAACATCAGATCGGCAATGTTGGCCGCCTTCAGATCCGCCGGATGCTGCGAGCGCGGATAGGAGGGCGTCAGGTTGAGGATGATGCCGATCTGGCCATCCTGGCCGAGGGCACGGTAACGCTGCACTGCCATGGCATGGGCCAGCATGGTGTGATAGGCCACTGTGGCGGCGCGGCGAAAATCCACCACGTTCGGGTAGTGGAAGTCGTAGAGGTAACCTCCCTCCACCGGCACTATGGGTTCGTTGAAAGTGAACCAGTGCTTGACCTTGTGACCGAACAATCTGAAGCAGGTCTCGGCAAATTCGGCGTAGGCGGCGACCACCTCCCGACTCTCCCAGCCCCCCAGGGACTGCATGCTCATCGGCATGTCGAAGTGGAACAAGCAGATGAAGGGCTCGATCCCCTCGGCCTTGAGTTCGTCGAGCATGGCGTCATAGAAAGCCACTGCTTCCGGATTGGGCTCTCCCCGCCCTGCCGGGATCAGCCGTGCCCAGGCGATGGAGGTGCGAAAGCTGTTGTGACCGAGCTGGCGCAGCAAGCGAACATCGTCGCGAAAATATTCATAGAAACCGGAGGTCTGAGCTGGGCCAATCTGCTGGTGAAAGCGGTTGGGGGCCTGTTCAAACCAGTGATCCCAGATGGTCGGGGCCTTGCCACCCTGCAGGCTGGCGCCTTCGGCTTGTGCGGCTGAGGAGGCGCTGCCCCACCAGAACGTTTCAGGAAAACGGTATTGCATCTCGTGTTACTCCAATCTTGAAAAAGAGGCCGCCTGGCGGCCCCGGCAGGCAATCAACGGCTGGTGGCGACCGCCAGCGTCGGCGCTTCCTCGTTCTTTTCTTGCTCTTCCTGCTTGAGCAGGGTGCGCTCATAGGCTTTCAGGAAGGGGTAATACATGGCCGCGGCAGAGCACATGCAAAGCAGGCTCAACACCATGGGGCTGATGGCCCAGTTGGCGGCCCAGGAGGCACCGATGGGGCCCGGTGTAGTCCAGGGGGTAAGGGAGACCACCCGTTCCACCAGACCGAAATCCAGGGCAAACCAGGCCAGGGTGGCGTTGATCATGGGCACCAGGATGAAGGGGAGGAAGAACACGGGGTTCATGACGATGGGCGCACCGAACAGTATGGGTTCGTTGATGTTGAACAGGCCCGGCACCACACCCATCTTGCCGATGGATCTCAGGTGCGCTGCCTTGCTGCGCAGCAGCAGGAAGGCCAGTGGCAGAGTGGAGCCGACGCCGCCGATCAGCAGGTAGTGATCCCAGAAGCCCTGCAGGAAGATGTGGGGCAAGGCTTCACCTGCCGCCATGGCGGTCTGGTTATTGGCCAGATTGGCCATCCAGAACGGGTTCATGATGCCGGTGACGATGAGTGCGCCGTGGATCCCGGCGAACCAGAGTACCTGGCACACCAGCACAGCCAGCAACATGGCAGGCAGGGAGTCGGAGGCAGCGACCAGCGACATGATGGCTTCCGGCAATATCATGCCGGTGCTGTTTTCCAGCAGCAGGTTGAGGGGATGCAGGGTCAGGATGATCACCAGTACGGGGATCAGCACCTCGAACGAGCGGGCAACACCGGTTGGTACCTGGGGGGGCAGCTTGATGGTGATGTTGTTGCGTTTGAGGAAGGCGTACACCTCAGCCGCATAGATGGCGGTGATCAGGGCCGTGAAGATCCCCTGACCGGAGAAGTACTGCATGGAGATGGCGCCATCCTTGACGGGGGCGGCTACCAGCATGAAGGACATCAGGCAGAGCAGGCCTGTGGTGACAGGGTCGAGCCCGTTCTGACGGGCCAGACTGGCACCTATTCCCACAGAGATGAACAGGGTCATCAGACCCATGCTCAGCTGGAATGGGAGCAGCAACTGGGCTTGGTAGGTGGACGAAAAGTCGAGCCAGGCGCGGGCAAATCCCCACTGGGTCTGGGGTGAGAAGGGGGGGAAGATGAACACCAGCATGAAGCTGCCGACGATCATGAAGGGCAGGGCTGCGATGAAGCCATCACGGATGGCCTGCACATATTTTTGCTGGCCAATTCTCCCAGCCAGCGGACTGACCCGGTTCTCTATGGTACTGACAAAGCGCTCGTAAAGGGTGTTCATGAAGGTTTCCTTGTGACATTCACTGGTTGGGGCCTGCGCATCAGCGGATGAGGGAGAGGGCGTGGTCGAGGACCTTGTCACCCCGCTGCATGCCGTAATCCATCATGTTGATGGTCTCGACCGGCACGCAGTGAGCCGCCGCTCGCTGCTGCAGTTCGGCCTGCATGTATTTGACCTGTGGCCCCAGCAGCACCACCTGGTAGTGAGGCATCTGCAGATCGAACTCTGCCGCACCGAAGGCTTGTATCTCGGCGCTCACCCCCCGCTTGTCCGCTTCCTCTTTCATCTTCTTGACCAGCAGGCTGGTAGACATGCCCGAGGAGCAGCACAACATGATTTTTTTCATTTCCAGATTCTCCAGTCGTTCGTAACGGATGGCGCATTCTGGATCGATGGATTTAATTTGGAAACCGGTTTCCGTATCGCGTCCGAACATGTGTGAACAGGATCGGTAATTTGGGGTTGAAAGCAGTGGAAAATGTGAGCTAGGTAAAGAAACGGCAAAATGGTTGCGGATACTACGGAAACAAAACCACAAAGCCGTCAAAATGGCGTCCAAGCCTCAAGATGACAGGGGCCAACACATAGCGAAGGGATGGGAAATCAAGTGATGAATCTGCAATGGATGGCAATGCTGGTCGGCATGATCGAGCAGCGCATGGTACCGTTTGCCAATTGGTTGACCCGCAGTCGCCATGTGCTCTCATTGCGCGATGGTTTTCAGTTGGCCATGCCTTTTGTCATCGTCGGCAGCCTGCTGGTGCCCATACTGTTTCCCCCCATCGCCCCCGATACCCCCCACGCATTCGGCCAGTGGCTGCACTGGCTGGCCCATGAGCTGCACCCTTTCCTGTTTCCCGTCTATTCCCACACTCTTGGGCTGGTGGCACTGATCATTGCGTTTGGGGCGGCCTCTAGTCTGGCAAAGGCATACGAAATGCCGGAGCGACTGTGCGGTCTGGGGGGGTGCATGGCGTTTTTGATGTTGATCGACTTTCGTTCGCTGCAACCCGGGGTGTTTGGCTATCTGGGTGGGGCAGGGATTTTCACGGCCTTGCTGATGGCGTTCTATTCGGTGGAGGTGACTCGCTTCTTCTATCGGCGTGGCTGGTATATCCATATGCCGGACGAGGTACCAGTAATGACGAGGCGGGGGTTCCAGCTGATAGTGCCTCTGCTATTCACCATGCTCTCCCTCAGCCTGATGCGACTCTGGTTGCAGCAGCAGTTCGGGATCAGTCTGCCGGATTTCATGGCTTCCCTGTTCCGGCCATTGATAGTCGGGGCCGACACCTTGCCAGCCCTGCTGATCACCTTGCTGATTGCCCATCTGCTCTGGTTCATGGGGATCCATGGGGCCTTGATAGTGACAGGCTTGCTGTCACCTTTCTGGATGGCTGGCGTGAGTGCCAATCAGGCGGCCTTGATGGCGGGGGAGCCCTTGCCTCATATTTTCCTGCAAGGGTTCTGGGACTATTACCTGCTGATCGGGGGGATTGGGACTACCTTGCCACTGGTGTTTATGGCCATGCGCAGTCGCTCTCACTCGATTCAGTCGGTGGGCAAACTGGGGTTCATCCCGTCCCTGTTCAATATCAATGAGCCACTGCTGTTTGGCTTTCCCATTATCATGAACCCGCTGTTCTTTTTGCCGTTCATCAGCGTGCCGCTGATCAATGCGGTGCTGGCCTGGCAGTTGACCCAGTGGGGTTTTCTAGACCGCTTCATCGCCTTGCTGCCCTGGTCAATACCCTCGCCGCTGGGGGCCGCATGGGCGGCCAATGGCAGCTGGAGCAATGGCCTTATGAGTCTGGTCTGCATCCTCAACAGCTATGTACTCTATCGCCCCTTCTTTCTGGCCCACGAGAAGATGGTGCTGGAGCAAGAACATGAAAGAGCCTGACCAAATGGATTACCCCATCAACCCCAGGTAGTTCATCAGAGCGGCGCCCAGGCTGGTGGTGATGAGCGAGCCCAGCGTGGTGGTGGCTATGATGTTGGCGGCCAGTGCGCTGTCGCCCCCCCATGGCGCGGGTCATCACATAGCTGGCGGCGGCAGTGGGGGTGGAACTTATCAAAAACAGTATGCCGAGGGCCTGCTGGCTGAAGCCCAGCGCCCAGGCCCCCAGCACCAGCAACAAGGGAATGCAGAACAACCGGTTGACGGTGGCCCAGCCGGTCAGCATGGCGCCGCCGCGCAGGGCTTTGAGATTGAGACTGGCGCCGGTGCAGAGCAGGGCCAGTGGCAGTGTCATGTTGGCGAAGTAGTTGCCCGTCGTGATGACCAGCTGGGGCAACTCAATGCCGAGCAGGCCAAATGGCAGGGCCGAGAGGATGGCGATGATAAGTGGGTTTTTGGCGATCCCGTTAAGAATTGGTTTGATCCCTTTGCCGCCCCCCAGACTGCGGGTGAGGGTGATGACGGCCAGGATGTTGTAGAGCACGGTTACCGAGCCCACCAACAGGGCGGCGGCGCCGATCCCCTCCGGCCCGTAGGCGTTTTGCACATAGGCCAGCCCCATGATCCCCATGTTGCCGCGAAAGCTGCCCTGCACGAAGATGCCGCGCTGACGCCGCTCCGGGATGAAGCGGGCCGCCAGTGCCTCAAGGATCAGAAAGCCGGTGAGGGTGCCGAGCAAGCCGTAGAGAATGAGCCATGGACTCGGCATGGTGGAAAAATCGGTGCGTACCATGCTGAGAAACAGCAGGGCGGGCAGGGTGACCTGAAACACCAGGCGGGAGGCGGATTCGACGAAGCTGTCTGGCAGCAGACCCAGCTGCTTTAGCCAGATGCCGAGCAGCAGCACCACGCAGATGGGGCCTGTGATGGAGAGGGAGAAGTGCAGACTTGCCAACAGATCCATGATGCGCGTCCTGTGCGATGGCGAGCGGCGCGGCGATCGCCGGGGCAAAAAAGGCATTCTAACGCCATGGGCTTGTATTCACAGGGCTTAATCACAACAATGTGGGCAATTCCACCGCCGATCCATCTGTGAGCCAATTCATGGACAAGAAACTGACCATCCTCGATATCGCCCGCCTCTCGGGTGTCGGCAAGTCGACCGTCTCCCGGGTGCTCAACCAGGACCCCAAGGTGAAGCAGGCGACCCGCGAGCGGGTGGAGCAGGTCATCGCCGAACACGGCTTCGTGCCGAGCAAGTCGGCCCGGGCCATGCGCAGCCAGAGCCAGCAGGTGGTGGGGATCATCGTCTCGCGCCTCGATTCCAGCTCGGAGAATCAGGCGGTGCGCGGCATGCTGGAGACCCTCTATCAGCGTGGTTATGACGCCGTGCTGATGGAGAGCAAGTTTTCCCCCGCCAAGGTGCAGGAGCATCTGGCTGTGCTGGAGCGGCGCGGGGTGGATGGCATCATCCTCTTTGCCTTCAACGATCTGGACTACGACGCTATGGCACCGCTCAAGGACAAACTGGTGCTGGTGGCGCGCGAATATCCCGGTTTCTCCTCTGTCTGTTTCGACGATGGGGGGGCGGTGCGCACCATGCTGGCAGAGCTGGCCATCAGGGGGCTAAGCGACATCGCTTATCTCGGGGTCGATACCTCTGATCTCACCACGGGCCAGCGCCGGCTCGATGCTTATCTCGGCTACTGCGCCGAACAGGGACTGACGGCGCGCAGTGCCCTCGGCGATCTCAGCCTGCAAAGTGGCTACCGGCTGGCTGCCGACTTGCTTACCCCCACCACCCAGGCGCTGGTCTGCGCCAGCGACACCCTCGCCATAGGTGCAGCAAAATACTTGCAAGAACAAGGGCGTAGCGAAGTGCTGGTGACCGGCCTTGGCAACAACCCCATGCTCAGTTTCCTCTTTCCCAATGCCCTTAGCCTGGATCTTGGCTACAAAAGGGCAGGGGAGCAGGCGGCCCGTCAGCTGCTCGGCCAGATTGAGCAGGGCCGCTGTCCGCTGGCGACCATAGCGCCCTGCCACACACTGTGAGCCCCATCACTTAGTCCTGCACAAAAAACGCGCTTTCTGTGATGTTGACCACGAAATGGGAACGTTCCCATTTCGATCTGATCAAATTGGCTGCATGCTAAATGGGAACGATACCAAAAACGCTCCGGCCGACAGACTGGCCCAAAAGGGCGAGGCAGACCAATATCAATGGAGTCACAGAGGGAAGACTCATGTCCAAGATCAACGCACAGCAGCTTGCCACCCTGATCGACAAGATCGGCGGCAAGGAGAACATCGCCACCGTCAGCCACTGCCTGACCCGGTTGCGCTTCGTCCTGAACGATCCGGCGAAAGCTGACAGCAAGGCCATCGAGACCATACCGGCGGTAAAGGGTTGCTTCACCAATGCTGGCCAGTTCCAGGTGGTGATCGGCAACGAGGTGGATGACTGGTACAAGGCGCTCACCGAGGAGATTGGTGTCAGCGGTGGCAGCAAGGATGCCGCCAAGCTGGCTGCCCGTCAGAACATGAATCCGCTGGAGCGCGGCATCTCCCACCTGGCGGAGATCTTCGTGCCCTTGTTGCCCGCCATCATCACAGGCGGTTTGATCCTGGGTTTTCGCAACGTCATCGGCGACATCAAGATGTTCGACGACGGGACCCACACCCTGGTCGAGATCAGCCAGTTTTGGGCTCAGGTGCACGCCTTCCTCTGGTTGCTGGGCGAGGCCATCTTCCACTTCCTGCCGGTGGGTGTCTGCTAGTCCGCGGTCAAGAAGATGGGCGGCTCCGAGATCCTCGGTATCGTGCTGGGTATCACCCTGGTCTCACCGCAGCTGATGAATGCCTATGGCATCGGCCAGCAGACCCCGGAAGTATGGGACTTCGGCCTCTTTGTCATTCAAAAGGTGGGTTATCAGGCCCAGGTCATTCCGGCCCTGCTGGCGGGGGTATTCCTGGCCTGGGTTGAAACCAACCTCAAGCGCATCATTCCGGCGTATCTCTATCTGGTGATAGTGCCCTTTATCTCCCTGCTGCTGGCGGTGATAGTGGCGCACGCCTTTATCGGCCCCTTCGGTCGCTGGATTGGTGACGGTGTTGGCTTTGCCGCCAAGGCCGCCATGACCGGCTCCTTCGCGCCCATTGGTGCCGCCCTGTTCGGCTTCCTCTATGCGCCCCTGGTCATCACTGGCATCCACCACACCACCAACGCGGTGGACTTGCAGCTGATGCAGAGCATGGGGGGCACCCCGATATGGCCGCTGATCGCCCTGTCCAATATCGCCCAGGCATCTGCCGTCGTAGGGATCATCCTCATCAGCCGCAAGGAGAACGAGCGGGAGATCTCCGTGCCTGCCGCTATCTCGGCTTACCTGGGGGTGACAGAACCGGCCATGTACGGCATCAACCTCAAGTACAAGTTCCCCATGCTGTGCGCCATGGTGGGCTCGAGCTGCGCGGCCCTCATCTGCGGCTTCGCCGGTGTGATGGCCAACGGCATAGGGGTAGGGGGCCTGCCGGGTATCCTCTCCATTCAGCCGCAATACTGGGCCATCTACGCCATCGCCATGCTGGTGGCGATAGTGGTGCCCCTGGTGCTGACCCTGCTGGTCTACAAGCGTCAACAGGCCTCGGGCAAACTGGCTCAAGCCATCGCTTGAGTCCACTCATCAGGGCGGCCTCGCAAGGGGGCCGCCCTCTCCATTTTTTATTCGAGACAAGAGAAAGACCCATGAGCCAAACTCCCTGGTGGCAGAGTGCCGTGATTTACCAGATCTACCCCAAGAGCTTTCAGGATTCGGGCGCCCGTGGCACCGGCGATCTCAAGGGGATCATGGCCCGCCTCGATTATCTCAAGACCCTGGGGGTCGATGCCCTTTGGTTGACCCCGGTTTATGTTTCCCCCCAGGTGGACAACGGCTATGACATTGCCGATTACTACCAGATTGATCCCGCCTACGGCACCATGGCCGATTTCGAGGCGCTGCTGGCGGCAGCTCATGCCCGTGACATTCGTATCGTGATGGACATAGTGGTCAACCACACCTCCACCGAGCACGCCTGGTTCAAGTCTGCGCTGGGGGATAAGAACAGCCCCTACCGCGACTACTACATCTGGAAAGATCCTGTGGATGGCGGTGTGCCGAACAACTGGCAATCCAAGTTTGGTGGCAGTGCATGGGAGCTGGATGCCGCCACCGGCCAGTACTATCTGCACCTGTTTGCCCGCGAGCAGGCGGATCTCAACTGGGAAAACCCGGCGGTGCGCGCCGAGGTCAAAAACATCATTCACTTCTGGGCCGGCAAGGGGGTTGATGGCTTCCGTCTTGATGTCATCAACCTGATATCCAAGGATCAGACTTTCCCTAACGACGACGTGGGCGATGGCCGCCGCTTCTATACCGACGGGCCGCGCATCCACGAATTCCTGCAGGATGTGAGCCGCGACGTATTCGCCCAGGTCGGCGCCATGACGGTGGGTGAGATGTCCTCCACTTCGCTGGAGCACTGCCAGCGCTACGGTGCCCTTGATGGCTCCGAGCTTTCCATGGTGTTCAACTTCCACCATTTGAAAGTCGATTATCCCAATGGCGACAAGTGGACCAAGGCGCCGTTCGATTTCCTCGAACTGAAGCGTATCTTCAACCACTGGCAGAGCGGCATGCATGGCAAGGGCTGGTCGGCCCTGTTCTGGTGCAACCATGATCAGCCGCGCATCGTCTCCCGCTTCGGGGATGAGGGCGAGCATCGCGTTGCCGCCGCCAAGATGCTGGCCAGTACCCTGCACGGGCTGCAGGGCACCCCCTACATCTATCAGGGGGAGGAGATCGGCATGACCAACCCCGGTTATCAGAGCATCGACGATTACCAGGATGTGGAGAGCCGCAACATCTTCGCCATCAAGCAGGCCGAAGGCATGAACAAAGCCGAGATCCTCGCCATTCTCGGTGCCAAGTCTCGCGACAACTCACGTACACCCATGCAGTGGAGCACAGCCCCCAATGCCGGCTTCACCCAGGGCACGCCTTGGCTCAGGCCCGCTGCCAATTACACCGAGATCAACGCCGAAGCGGCACTGGCCGATCAGGGCTCAGTGTTCTGGCACTACCGGGATCTGATCGCGCTTCGCAAGGCGCATCCCATCTTTACGCAGGGGGATTATCAGGAGCAGTTGCCAGGCCATCAGCACATCTGGGCCTATACCCGCAGTGCCAAGGGTCAGACCCTGCTGGTGGTAAGCAATTTCTACGGTGAGCCTGTGGCCTTCGACTTGCCGCAAGATCTGCAAGAGAGGGAAGGCCGTCTGCTGCTTGGCAACTACCCCGATAGCCCGGCAATGCCGCAATCTTGTATGCTGCGTCCCTATGAATCTCTGATCTGGCTGGTGGAGTAGGTGGTGAGCGAGGTGATGGCAAAAGCAATGGCCCCGGTGCACGGCACCGAGTGGCAAAAGATGGTGGCGGGTCAGCCCTATGATGCGGGCGATCCCGAGCTCAAGGCGGCGCGTGAGCGCTGTCGTTTCCTTTATCACACCTTCAACACCAGTTGGCAGGAGAAACCGGCGCGGGATGCGCTGCTGCGGGAACTGCTCGGCAGCCGGGGCAATGTGTGTGCTATCAACCCGCCTTTCTTCTGCGACTATGGCGCCAATATCCATGTGGGGGAGAACTTCTACGTCAACGTCAACTGCACCATCCTCGACGTGTGCGAGGTGCATATCGGCGACAACGTGCTGTTGGCCCCCGGGGTGCAGATCTACACCGCCGCTCACCCTGTTGCCCTTGTCCCTCGGGTGGCGGGGGTCGAGTTTGGCAAACCAGTGCGCATAGGCAACAACGTCTGGGTCGGCGGCAGCACAGTTATCTGCCCCGGTGTCACCATAGGGGATAACAGCGTGATCGGCGCAGGCTCTGTGGTCACCAGAGACATTCCGGCCAATGTGGTTGCCGTCGGCAATCCTTGCAGGGTCTTACGGCCCATGACGGCAGAGGAGCTGGCGAGCATCTAAATATCAAGGGGCAGGGGATCCTGCCCTTTATGCATGAAGTTTCCCCTCATCCCGGTTCTCATCCCCTCCGAAGTTCAGTGTCAGTTGCACCGTGAGCTGTATCTGAACCTGTGATTTACATCACGGTCAGTTTTTTTGAACATCTAGGCCAGTTTATCTCGCTAACAAAGGTGGGCAGAGGTGTTTAATATTCACTCAACGCTTAGGCAGGAACGCCAGGTGGCCAAATAACAGGTTGTTTCAGGCGATGACACCAGAAACCAGAGTGTCAGACGTCGGTGAAAGAACTACATACTATTTGAATAACCTCTTGCAAGGATGCATTGATTCAGGCCGAACCGGCCTTGGCAATGACACAAAAACCAAGAGAGTGAATGAACATGAAAAAGGTAATCAAGATGCTGGCCGTTGCAGGCCTGATGACTGCCGGTTTTGCTCAGGCTTCCGTTCCCGCTGACTTCAACGCTGCACCGGGCGTGCTGTTTGTGAACTGGCATGCAACCGCCGCTGTGGATGGCAAAACCAACCCCATGCTGGAAGTGCGCAACGAGTCAGGGGATGTGGTGGCTTCCGTTCACGCCAATCTGATGGGCACCCAGCAGGTACGTATTCCGAGCCGCACTCAGGGCAACCTGACCGTGAGTCTGGGTGAGCAGAGCAGCGACTACCGCATCCCGTTCGGTATCGGCAGCGGCAAGCAGCGCTAAGCCGAGCCACATCAGCCGCGGTTTCTACCCCTGAAAACTGTCCAGACACAACAAAGGCGCCCTGAGGCGCCTTTGTTGTTTGCTGTGTCGATCAGCGGGAGCTGGCAGCTTCGATGACGAGAACCCTATTCACCGCTTTGCCCAGATAGGCGAGGGTGATGGTCACTATGATGCAGGTGAAGCTGAGCCACATGTAGGGCAGGTAGTCGAGGGTCGCCACCCCCAGTACCCCGGCCATGAAGATACCGTTGTCGCTCCAGGGCACCATGCCGCAGGTGAGGGTGCCGCCGAACTCGGCGTTGCGGGAGAGGTTCTTGCGTGCCAGTCCCAGCCGGTCGTAGTTCTTGGCCATGATCTTGGGAGTCAGGATCAGCGACACATACATGGCCGAACCAAATACGTTGGCCAGGAAGGCGGTGCCTATGGTGTGGCTGGTCAGGCTGCCGACACTGTTGATGCGCTTCTCGAAGGCATTGGCGATCACTTCCAGAATACCTACCTTCTCCAGCAGGCCACCAAAGCCCAGACCGAAGATGATGACGGCGACCGAACCCAGCATGGATTCCATGCCGCCGCGCCCCAGTATGTTGTCGATAAAGCCGATGCCTGAGGTAATGGGGAAGGGACTGTAGGCGGAATGCATCGCCTTGACCGGATCCATGTCCTGGAACGCTATGGCCCAGACAAGCCCCAGCAGAGCGCCGAAACTGATCACCGGGAAGGCGGGCTTGCGATTTGCCAGCAGGCCCAGTACCAGCACCACCGGCACTATGGCCAGCGGGGTGATGTTGAACTGACTGTCGAGCGCCTCCATCACCAGATTGACCTGCTCCAGGCTGACGTTGCCCGAATACTGCATGCCGACCACGGTAAACAGTGCGGCCGTAATGATGTAGGAGAGCAGGCTGATGGGCAGCATCCCCTTGATGTGTTCCACCACATCGACATTGGACATGGTGGAGGCCAGTACCACTGAATCGGAGAGGGGGGAGAGCTTGTCACCGAAGTAGACGCCGGAGAGCACGGCACCCGCCACCAGTGGCGCAGGGACGCCCAGACTGTGACCTATCCCCATCATGGCTATGCCGGCGGTGGCGGCAGAGCCCCAGGAGGTACCGGTGGCCAGCGAGGTGAGGGAGCAGATGATCAGCGTTGCCAGCAGGAAGATGGACGGGTGTATTACCTTGAGGCCGAAGTAGATGATGCTGGGGACTATACCACCCGCGATCCAGGTGCCGACCAGGGCGCCGACGGAGACCAGGATCAGGATGGCCCCCATCCCTTTGGAGACACCGTCAACGGCGGCTTGCTCCAGGGATTTGTAATCATGACCCAGCTTGATGCCGAGCCCCATGATGACGAACCAGGCGATGAACAGTGCCAACTGAATTGGCAGGTCCAGTACGCTGGTGAACGAGAATGCCAGGGCCAGGAAAATGGCCAGACAGCCAAATACCTGCAACATGCCCGGTAATCGAATTTGGTTTTGCTGGTTTTGCATAGATGCTTCCTAAACTCTTGCTCGCCAAGGTCGGTCCCTCTCGTCCTGTGGATACCTGTATCCCGAGGGGCCAACCCAAAAGAGGCCGCAATCTACCACAAACCTAGGGGGACAAATCCCAACTGATTTAGCAAAAATGCAATTTTGATTGAAAAAATTACAAATTAGTTGATCTCATAACCTGTATTTGAGCGCTCTATTGGCCCGAATGTGACATTCGACACCGATAGCAAAGTCTGATTGCATACTCATAAAATACAAATGATAATCGTTATCAAGTGATGCAAGAGGATATATCACCATGATCTGGATCGTGAGAGTCGTGCTGCTGGTCGGACTGCTGGCCGTGCTGGGCTGGGGTCAGGAAAAGGAGTACGGCATCTGGAGTCTGGGTTTTGTGCTGGCTGCCTGGGTCATGCTGGAACCCAGGCTGAGACCTGTCCTGATACTGCTGCCGGTGGCCGGGATGACAGGCATAGCGGCTTTGCTCTGGCAGCAACCCTGGTTATGACTGGGCTGGGGGGGCGTTCTTGACCTTCTCTCGCGCCTGTTTGAGGGATGCGATGACGTTGTTTTCCATCTCGGTACGCTTGGCGTCGGTCAGAAAGTAGATCATGTCGACATCGTGGCGAATATAGTGGGAAGGCAGCTGGTTCAGGGTCAGGCAACAGAGATCGGCCATCTGCTCGCTGTTCAGTTTCTGATTCAGCCCCTGCTTTTCGATCTCCTTGAGCACCAGATGTTCATAGAAGTTGTGAATATCGGTATCCAGTATCATATGCGCTCCTTGGCATGACGATGGGCGGTAAGTTGTCAAAAGCATAGTCATAACAAGGAGTAAAAACAAAAGGCCCATCACTTTCGTGATGGGCCTTTTATATAAGGAATGGTGCGAAGAGAGGGACTCGAACCCTCACATCCGTGGGACACTAACACCTGAAGCTAGCGCGTCTACCAATTCCGCCACCTTCGCACACTGATTTTCTCCAGCTGGTTTTTAAATGCGGTTGGAACGCATTGCTCTGTTTTTACATGTCAGAATCATGGTGCGAAGAGAGGGAC
>NZ_LSGW01000038.1 GCF_001643305.1 Aeromonas salmonicida subsp. salmonicida | reverse complement strand
GTTATACGGCCAGTACAACTACAGAAGCGGGTGGGTAGAAGGCCGCGCCAATCTTGTTTCACAGCAACAGCAGAAAGCACAGGCCGAGCTAGCGAAGAAAACACAACGGCAACGGCAGAACGATACCAGGGCCGCCGCCGCCGAAACCGAAGGTAAAGAAAACGCGGAGGCTATCACCCGTGAAGTTATCAAATACGTTACCCGTCCTGGTCGTGTTGTTTGCGTGTTCCCTCCTGAGCGGGTGTCAATCAAACGACGCGCCGCCGAGAATGCTAATTCCATCCCCGGATATGACACTAATGCAGCCGCCGTGCAAAATGGCATTGCCAAGTAGTGATGCCGATGAAGACCTGGCCGTCGACGTACAGAACGCCGAGTGCACGCGGCAATTGCGTCTGAAAGTATTCCGGTTGCAGGAATATATCAGGAATATTCTGGAATTGTTGCTTTAGTAAGTGGAATAATTTATTCTTGTTACAGAAACACCGGGTGGCCCGGTGTCCTAAAGTCCAGGGGACATATTGACTATGAATCGTTTTTTACGTTACCCGCTTCATGAAGAAGCCGGGGTGGAAGATAAACCGGGCGCAGGTGACGCGCCAAAAATGTACACCGCCGAAGAAGTGCAGGCCCTGATTGAGAAAGAAGTTGCCGGGCTTAAGGCAAACCAGGAAGCGCTACTTAGCGAGAAAAAGGAAGCGGCACGCCGTGCTAAAGAAGCCGAAGAAGAACGGCAGCGTGCACACCAGGAAGCGCTGAAGGCTGCCGGTAAAATGGACGAATTTGAAAAGACGATTCGTAGTCAGTATGAACCTGTACTGAAAGAGAAAGAAGAGCGTTACGCATCTTTAGCTGCGCGTATTCTTGGCAGCGAACGTAAGGCTGTTTTAGGTTCTTTCGCTGGTGATTTTATCACCCCAGAAGCGGTAGAAATCCTGGCACCTTTCGTTAAGACCGAGTTCGACGGTGAAGACGTAGTGACTAAATTCATGGGTGCGGATGGCAATGTTGTTACTACCGACCCTGAGCAGTTCCGCAAATACCTGCGCGAACATAAAGCTTTTTCACATTTGATTAAAGCAAATGCAGCTTCCGGTGGCGGGGCTTCCGGGAATAAAGGCGGCGGGGCCGCACCAGCGTTTAAAGACATGAGTGAAAGCGAGCGTTTAGCGCTCTATAAATCTAACCCTGCCGAATTTGAACGGCAACTTAAAGCCCTGAGGAAATAAA
>NZ_LSGW01000037.1 GCF_001643305.1 Aeromonas salmonicida subsp. salmonicida | reverse complement strand
TGCTGGAAAAGCTGCGCCACCACTACCGACGAGCCAAAACCATCACGCTGATCCTCGATAACTACATCATTCACAAAAGCAAACAGACCGAGCGATGGTTGAAGAAGAACCCCAAGTTCTGCCTGGTATTCCAGCCAGTTTACAGTCCTTGGGTTAATCACATCGAACGGCTGTGGCACAAGTTACATGAAACCATCACGCGCAATCATCAATGCAGAGGGATGGCCAACCTGCTGGCTCGAGTGAAATACTTCATGGATACCGTGTCTCCTTTCCCCGGGAATGGCTATGGCACAGCGAAGGTGTAGCACTATTAGGATCAGTTATTTAGTGTTGCTTTTGTATCATTTTCAAGTTTTTTTGTGATGACCTTCAGATGCTCATCTGTATCTAGCCAAAATTTATCACCCCACTCCCTGAAGTATTCAATAGCTTTCTTCTTTATTTCATCTTTTCTAAAGAAGTTTGTGATGTTATCAAAGAAGTTCCGATTATCTAAATCATTCTTTATGTCATATCTAATTTTCAGCACTTCAACAATTAGAATGTGCCTCCATAATAATCTATAAAATAGGTCCAAGTTGACGCCGATAGTATTCATGAATTGAATTATATCTGAATACTCTAAAAACCTTACAGAGATATCATTGGGGTCTATTTTTATGTGTTTCTCTGTGGTTTGTGATATTTTATAAAGGATTGCGTTTTTCCCTGCGCCAGTTCTACCTAGAATTATTGATTTTGGACTATGTACATCACATAGTTGTTCTATATAACCCTTGTCAATAAAACATGAGTCAAGTAAATTAGTATCAGTTTCCGCATCTAAGTCGCCAATTTTCAAATTCTGTCTGATAATGATTCTATTGCTGTTTTTTGCTGTGCTCATCACTCATACCTTATTAATAGTTTTATGATATGTCACTAATCAAATTTTTATTGCGACGGTAAGGTGTCTTTGCATTTAGGAAATTCACGGCATCCCCAAAACTGATTGCCCTTGTTCTCACCCCGAGTCGCGGTGCGCAATACCATGGTGCTGCCACATCTAGGGCAGAGCGGAGATGGTTTGTCCGGTGGCAATAAGCTCTGTAACGGCTTGTCTATTACTGGTTGCCTGATAGGCGTGCGGGTGGAAGCATTGTTGGCGGGTGGGCTGGCATGGCGCGTCTTTAGCAGGGCCACATGCTGTTTATGGGTTTGCCAATTGGCGGCCAGTCGTCCTTGCTGGATTGTCTGGACAATTTGAATGACTTCGGCAGGGGTCAGTACGGGAGTGGTCTTTTGCTTGATATAGCTAACCAGGCCGCGGCGCATGACGTTGTCCGGCATGGGGGTCTTGAAGGTGCAGTCGCCAATAAAATAGACGATCGAGTGCAGTTGGTGATCCGCCATTCCCAGCAGGGATTTGAGCGTCATCACATGCAGATAGTTTTGGTGAAGAGGATTCTGGAAGCCGTGCCTGCGTCGATATAGCTGCTGGGTCCAGCGCTTGTGTTTGGGATCACCGAAGATCCACCCTTTCATGTTTTTAGTCTCGATAACAAACACCCCGAAGCGGGAGACGATCACATGATCGATCTGGGTCGTGCCCTGCTCGAGCGGCAGCGTGACATTGTTCAGCAGATGATATTCCCGCTTGTCGAGAAAGAGCCGGATGCTGAGGGTGATCAGCCACTCTCCGACCATGCCCTTGAACCAGGGGGTTTTGACTATGGTCATCAGCAGCAACAATGGGATCACATACCAGAGTTGAGCCAGCAGGGCGGCAATAAGGGGGGTGAAATCCATTTCATCTCTCCTTGACCCCATCACCACTCCTTGGTGACAGGAATATTGGTCAGGGGTGCTCACCAAAGGTGGCTCAAGCATTCAGCCCCCAACCTGTTGCCGTTAACCAGTCAGTGGGGCAACCGGATTGGACACCTGGCTGGCGCTATCCCCATGATTGGGCGTCGAAAAGAGCTACTGTAGCGATTTAATCAGGACGAATGTGTGACAAATCCCACTAACTGTGTGACGCATCAGTGATTTCTAGCCGGTGGCGCTGCTGGCAGCTAGAGGGCGGTGGCTGAAGGTCAGGCGTCGTTGCCGGAGGCCTTATGCGAGGAGAAGGCGCGCAGGATCCAACAACAGAGGGTGGGCGGCTCTTTTCCGTGTGGCGATTTCAGAAACTCATCGCCAGCCCGACGCCGTAGCCGCTGGTGTTGTGGCTGAACATATAGCGGGCTACCAGCCGGGTGCGGGTCACTATGATGTCGTACTTGCTGCTGTCGAGTTCTATCCCTAGCCCCAGCGAGTTGAGGGAGTTGAAACCGAGCAGGCCCCGTTGCTCGCCAAGATATTCGGTGCGGGCTCCTTCCATCACGTAGCGCAGCGGCTTGTCCAGCAGTGTGAGATTGCCGATGGGGGCGCGGCGGCGCAGGTAGAGGCCGAGGTTCTCCGCATTGGCCTGACCGGTTACGCTGGCCGAGGTGCCGCCAAAGCTTTGCAGATGCTGGTAGGAGTAGCGCAGCTCAACGTCGATATCCTGCTGTGCTGAGAAGAGTTCATAGTCGAGCATCAGGGCGCCACCCAGGCCGTAGACATCGAGCCTGCCGCCATCGAGAAAGTCGAGGTTCTTGCCTGTGTATTGGCCCAGCAGCCAGTTGCCGATGCGCAGATCGCTTGCCACAGTACCCAGCGTGACGTTGCCGATGGGGCGCAATACCCAGTTGCCGCCGTGACGATCCTGATGCAGATGAAGATCCCAGCCGATGCCACCCGTGGCGGTGAGACTGTTCCATCGGGTGGGGATAGTGCGACTCTCGCTGCCGTTGCTCACCACGAATTTGGGATCGTAGCGGCTAAAACCCAGGGTCCCTTCCAGATAGATGGGCACACTCTCGCTCATGGTGGCGCCGCCGCCCATCTGGGTCATGTTGAGCGCCGACGATGCCGTTGCGCTGGTGTTGCTGCCGATGTCGAGGTTGCTGGCTGTGATGTCGGGCACCACAGTGAAGGTCATCAGCGACACCACTGCGTTGGCACGTTTTTGTATTAGTGACGACTCTTCAGCCATGGCGCCATGGCTGAGCAAGGGGGTGATCAGCAGGGGCAGGGTAGTGCGAAGGGTAGTGTGTGTGGGCATGCCTTGTTCCCCCGAAGCCGGTTGTGATGATGCGCCGTTTGACTGTAGCGACTTTTTCTCATCTTGGCAGCCCAAGGGTGAGCCGGTTGAAGCTTATACATCGCCGAGCCGGAGTGCTCGTCCAACCCTTGTCCTGCCATTCAGCTTTTTGTATTGATTGCTGACTTTGTGCCAGACATTAATTTTTTGTTCACTTGCGCGGGTGTATAACAGGAACCCCTTCAAGGAGAGAAAGGGGATGGCGACAGGGAGTGTCAGCCGCAGTGGGGGTCATAGTACCCCCCCCGGGATGGATGCTCACTGACGTTGATGGGAGTCACCAGATGCAGGATATGCTGCTTGCCATATGGCAACAGGACTTTGACCAATTGATCCAGATGCAGGCGGCGGGCCTGCTCGTCACCTGCCTGGTGGTGATCCTCTTTCTCGAGTCGAGCTTCGTGTTTTTACCCCTGCCCGGTGACAGTCTGGTGCTGCTGGCCGGTGGCCTGGTGGGGATGGGAGTGCTCGGCCCCGAAGTGACCCTTGTCTACATGCCGCTCGCCGCCGGGATCGGCAGCCTGGTTGCCTATCTGCAGGGCCATGCGCTGCACGGCACCTCCTTTATGGGCCATGTGGAGCGGATGATCCCGGACGGCAGCCTGCCACGGGCTTCGCGTCTGCTGCACAACTACGGTTTCTGGGCCCTGTTTTCCTCTCGCTTCGTGCCCTTCGTCAGGGTGCTGACGCCCATGCTGATGGGGGTCTCCCGCCTGCATCTGCCTCGGGTGGTGATGGCCAGTTTTGCCAGCGCCTTCCTCTGGGCCCTGCTGCTGAGTCTGGTGGGCAAGTTCGTGATGGCGGCACCGGCGTTCGTCCAGTATCACGAATTGATGACCAAGTGCCTGCTGGTGACCTCCCTCGGTCTGTTCGTTATCGCCATGGCGGCCATCGCCATCCGGCTGTTCAAGCGCCCGACCAATCGCATTCGCTGAGTGATATCCGGGGGAGCGCAGGCTGGCCCCGGGTTCTCCATTGATTTACCAATGGCATTGGCTAGGCCCAGGCGGGCCGCCCATGCCGCCCATCAACCATCAAGCAGGTACTTTATGCCATGTCGTGACACCCTGAGCCTTCGTCCCCTCGAGCGAGAGGATTTGAAATTCGTACATCAGCTCAACAACAACGCCAGCATAATGCGTTACTGGTTCGAGGAGCCTTACGAGGCTTACATGGAGCTGGCCCAGCTCTATGACAAGCACATCCACGATCAGCAAGAACGCCGTTTCATCCTGGAGGTGGAGGGCACCAATGTTGGCCTGGTGGATATTCGCAGCATCCACCGCCGCGCCGAGTTTCAGATCATCATAGCCCCCGCCTATCAGGGGCTGGGCTATGCCAAGACTGCGACCCTGAAGGCGATGAAGTATGCCTTCAACGTGCTGAATCTGCACAAGTTGTATCTCATCGTCGACAGTGACAATGCCAAGGCGCGCCACGTTTATCAGTCGCTGGGGTTCGCGCCGGAGGGGGAGCTGAAAGAGGAGTTCTTCATTGATGGCAAATATCGCACCGCCATTCGCATGTGTCTGTTTCAGCGTGATTTTCAGGCAAATGCTGCCAACAGGGTCTAACGTTTCCTGACATTCTGGTGCCGATGGGGGCAGGGCTGCACTGGCCGATGCCAGTGATGCGGCTCTCTTTGTCGGCACCTTTCTCGTGACAGGATAAAAACTCAGGCCATTTGAGGCAGAATTTGTGATGCCTATCTGTTACACTTCGCGCCCGCCATTTTCCGGCTCATTTTCTGACTTGATGTCGGACGCAGCCACCGGTGGTATCAACCTCCGCCTCGCCTACGCCGAGCCGCAAGCCAAACACAGTCCAGCTGGAACACAGGAACCCATTATGAGATTTGAATCGTTCGATTTTGCCCCCGAGATTTTGCGTGCTGTCTCAGATTGCGGTTATCAGGAGATGACCCCTGTGCAGCGCCAGGCGATCCCGACTATCCGTCGCGGTCTCGATGTGCTGGCCAGCGCCCAGACGGGGACCGGCAAGACTGCCGCCTTCGCCCTGCCGATATTGCAGCGCCTGGTGGACAAGCCGGCCGAGCTGCAGCCGTCCAATGCCCGCGTGTTGATCCTGACCCCGACTCGCGAGCTGGCGGCCCAGGTGGCGAGCAACATCAATGATTTTGCCAAGTACCTGGATGTGACCGTACTGACGCTCGTTGGCGGCGGCAAGCAGGATGTGCAGGCCAAGAAGCTGAAAGCGGGTGCTCACATCATAGTGGCGACCCCGGGTCGTCTGCTGGAGCACCTGACCGCCTGCAACCTCAGCCTGTCAGGCGTCGAGTGTCTGGTGCTGGACGAAGCGGATCGCATCCTCGACATGGGCTTTAGCGCCGATGTGCAGCAGATCCTGCAAGCGGTCAACAAGGAACGCCAGAACCTGCTGTTCTCTGCCACTTTCTCCGACGGGGTGAAGAAGCTGGCCAACGTCATGTTGGACAAGCCGCAGATCATCAGCGTCAACAAGCAGAACTCCACCGCCGATACCGTTACTCACACCGTCTATCCGGTGGAGCAGAAGCGCAAGCGCGAGCTGCTCTCCGAGCTGATTGGCAAGCAGAACTGGCCGCAGGTGCTGGTGTTTGCCAGTACCCGCGAAAGCTGTGACGAGCTGGTGGCCGAGCTGAACCTGGATGGCATCAAGTCTGCCGTTGTGCATGGTGACAAGGCCCAGGGCAGCCGTCGCCGCGCCCTGCGCGAATTCACCGAAGGCAAGCTGCGGGTGCTGGTCGCCACCGAAGTGGCCGCCCGTGGTCTGGACATCCCGGATCTGCAGTACGTGGTCAACTACGATCTGCCGTTCCTGGCCGAAGATTACGTGCACCGCATTGGCCGTACCGGCCGCGCCGGCAAGAGTGGCATGGCCATCTCCTTCGTCAGCCGCGAAGAAGAGCGCACCCTGCTCGAGATCGAGGCGCTGATCGGCCAGAAGATCCGCCGTGTCATGGCGAAGGGCTACGAAGTGGGCAACCGTGACGAGCTGATCAAGCAGTTGCAGGAGCGTCGTCGCTTCGGCAAGCGTCCCCAGCGTGAAGACAACGCCGCCGCCCAGGCCATGGCCGAAGCCAAGCTGCAGGGTCAGCGCCTCAAGCGTCTCGCGGCAATGAAGAAGCCGCGCCAGCCGAAATAAGCGCGCCCAACCCCATCCGGGCCTTCCCCTTGTCAGGGCAGACCGGGAGGGGTGATTTTGTATATAAAGGCGCCACTGGCGCCTTTATGCTGTTGATGACCCGGCCCCTGGCCCGCCCGTCTCTCTGAGGACTCGTGATGACACCTCCCAACTACAATCAGGCCCTGCTCGACATGGCCACCCAGAGCCTTGCCGAGCTGGCGCGCACCGCCGAGCAGAAGGCGGGCAAGCGTACCCCTGCCCAGGAGAGCCATTTTCTCTGCACCTGGATGGCGGACTCCCTCAAGGAGAAGCGTTTCTCCCGTCTGGTGATGGAGGATCTGAAAGGCTGGATCCAGCAGGGCCGTACCCTGGGGGCCGGTGCCGATCTCAAGGGCCTGCTGGAGCGCATCGCCTTCCAGTACGCCCGGGTGCAGGCGGACTCACAACAGCTCGGCACCAGGCTTGCCGCCCTGCTGGCCGAGCTGGAAGCTGCGGGTTGGTTGGTGTTTACCGACAGCGAGGTGAACGCCAAGCTGCGCTTGCAGGGACCGGGCCAATCCAGTCTGGTGATCTCCAGTTGCGAATATGGCGAGCACATAGTGCAGGGTGAGCTGATCAAACCCTTGACCCTGTACGTGCGTGGTGATGAAGCCAGGCTGGCGCAAGCGGCCTTTCACCATGGTCTGCTGCTGAGCCAGGGCAACAAGAAGGTCACTCTGGTCAAGCACCACAAGGCGTACCGTCTGGTGCCCGCCAACTTGCAGCCCGCGCTGGCGCTGCTGGCCGAGGCGAAAGCCTGACGGAGAGCCTCTTCCCTCTGTTGTTCCCAAACCCCGGCCTGGCGCCGGGGTTTTTTATGCGCCAATGATGGTGCTGGCGGGCTTGGCCGGGTGAGGCGAGAGCAAAAGCGAAATTTTTACAGGAACCTTTTTACAAGCACCTTTTACAGGAACCAAAGGGGCTGCGTGATACGGCCAGCGGATTCCCGTTTTGTCGTTCGAAATGTGTCGCATGGCAGCGCGCCTGCATCTTGCCCCCCTCTGATGGGGGGCGTCCCCCATATGGTGGGATGGTGGTGGAAAATTTCTGCTCTAGGGTGAGTGGGCCCCAAAGAGGGCCTTAAGGAAGCAAACCGCCTGATGGCGACACTCAATGAATGAGGAAACATGATGAAAGTGACTCCAATAGCCTTGCTGCTGGCCGGTGTGCTGGCTTCCCCGCTCTGCGCCGCAGGGCTCGATGCCCAACTCACCCTGGTGGATGGCAGCACAGACGACGTGCGCGTCAACCTGACATTGACCAACACGGGTGACAAGCCTATCCGTCTGCTCAAGTGGCAACTGCCGGGCAGCGACGATGCCCCCCTGTTTTTGGTGGAGCGGGATGGTCAACCGGTCAGCTATGAGGGGGCGCTGATCAAGCGTGCGGCGCCAACCGACAAGGATTTCCAGTTGATCAAGGCTGGCCAGAGTCTGACGGTGCAGGCGGAAGTGTCGGGTCTCTATGACATGAGTGCTCAGGGTCAGTACAGCATCCGCTATCAGCTGCCGGCTCTGCCGGGGACGACGAAAGCGGCCAAGGGCCAAACAGGCCCAGGCGAGCGAGTCCAACGCCATCACCCTGTGGGTGGAGGGGGTGAACGATGAGCGGGTTCAAGCCAAGGTGGCCGCCGCCGAGCCCCAGGCTGTTGCCGGTTCTGTCAGTTTCAGCGGACGCTGCACCAACACCCAGAAGAGCGATCTGTTGACGGCGCTGGATGCCGCCAGTGGCATCAGCAACAACGCCAGCAGCTATCTGGCGGTCGACAAGCCCGATGGCCAGCGCTATCGCAGCTGGTTCGGGGCCTATAGCAGTGCCCGTTGGGATCAGGCCGAGACGAACTTCAGCAAGATCAAGGATGCCATCGACAACAAGCCGCTCACCTTTGACTGCAGCTGCAAGCAGAGCTACTTCGCCTACGTCTATCCGGATCAACCCTACAAGGTCTATCTGTGCAAGAGCTTCTGGACGGCGCCCGTCACCGGGAGCGATTCCCGTGCCGGCACCATAGTCCATGAGCTGAGTCACTTCAACGTGGTGGCAGGCACCGACGATCTGGGTTACGGTCAGGCCAATGCCCGCAATCTGGCGAAGACGGATCCGGTCAAGGCGCTCAACAACGCCGACAATCATGAATACTTCGCCGAGAATACCCCGAGCGAAAACTGATCCGCTGACAGGGGCCGCAAGGCCCCTTTTTGATGCTGAAGGAGGCTCCATGATGACACTCTTGCTCACCACCCTCGCGCTTGCTCCCCTGCAGTGTGAACTGTCGGTCAAGGCACACAGCCGGGTGAACGAGCCCTTGCCCCTGGTGATGACCTTGACCAACAAGGGGGAGGGGCCGCTCGAGGTGTTGAGCTGGTTCACCCCGTTCGAAGGCTGGTTCGCCGATGCCATCGATCTCACCCTCGACAATCAGCCGCTGGTTTACAAAGGACCGCTCGCCAAGCGTGGCGAACCCGGTGCCGATGACTTCTTCATTCTGGGGGCGGGCCAGCAGAGCCAGGCGGATGCAGATCTGACCCAGGTCTACGATTTGTCCCGGCCAGGCCTCTATAACCTCAGCTACCGCGCCCAGCCCTTGACCCTGACCCAGGGGGTCGCCCCCAGCTGCCCCGCCATCAGTTTCACCCGGTTGGCGGCACCCTAAGCGGCATCACGCCCGTTTGCTGCCTTCAGCAGCCCCACAGCGCGGGCCGCGACTGCCAGATAGCGGGATGCATCGCCGGGTCTGCTTGCCTGTTCCCGCCAGCAGCAGTGCACCAGCTTGATCACATGATCGTCCAGACTGGCGAGCGCCCGTTCCAACACTTGCTGCCAGGATAATCCGTTGCAGGCGGGCCATGTCTGGGGACGCAGGTGCGGAGCCCCGACCGTGATATAAGCCGCCGCCACCGCCTGCCACATCAAGGTCTGCCACTGCCCTTGCCACTCGCTGGGCAACTGCGTTGCGACAATGGCTGCGGCCCGGCTGCCGGTCACCATGTGCAGCACGGTAAAATTGCTGGTTTGCCAATAGAGCGGCAGGGCCACCTCGGCCAGTTGTGTCAAAACGGACGATGACTCGGCGAGCGTTTGCGGCAGCGTGCCCGGCCAGCGCGGCGCCTCTGCCACCTGCTGCAATCGACCCGTGATCCACTCGCCCTGCCAGCTCGCACCCTCCCACTGTTCGGAGAGCCCGGCCAGCAGGCTGGCGACATCCCGGCTGGGCGCGGCTTCTCCGGCGGGCAGTATCAGGGGGCTGCACTGCCAGGCGGCCAGTGCCGCAGCCAGCTCTCCCACATGACCATTTTCCAGGGCACAGGCGAAGCGAATAAGAGGATGGAAGGCGCCTCCCGCCGGTGAGAGGCGCCTGGCCAGCAGGGTCTCGAAGAGAGGCAACCAGCCCTCGGCGGCAATCCGGTCTGCCAACTGCTGACGCAGTCGTACGAAACGGATTTCATCCTCGTCCTGACTTGTTTCCCCGCTCGGCAGCGCATGGGTTGCCTGCCAATGATCGAAGAAATGCTGCAACTGGCGGGGGCTTGCACCCATCTCATGCAGGGCGTGCAGCGCCATGGGGCAGTGGTTGGTGGTGCCTTTGCCGTTGAGGGCAAAAGCCCGGTTGGCATCGAGCAAGTGGTGAAGATGATGCATAATCATTTGACTCCTTTTGCGAGGGGAGACAGGATTGTGCAAGTTAAAGCTAACTTGAGGTCAAGGGTGAAAACGGATCGCAAGTGGTTAGCCATAGGTCAGATAGCGAAGCGCGCCGGGGTCAATGCCAGTGCCTTGCGTTTTTACGAGCAGAAGGGGTTGATCAGCAGCGTGCGCAGCGATGGCAGCCAGCGCCTCTATCCGCAGGATGCGCTGCGCCGGATAGCCTTCATCCGGGTGGCGCAGGGGATGGGGTTGAGCCTTGGCGAGATTGCCGATGCCCTCGCCGGCTTGCCAGATGGCCGCACTCCGGATCGCAGCGATTGGGAGCAGATAGCCAGCCAGTGGCAGGGCCTGCTTGATCAGCGCATCGAGGCTTTGGTGCAGCTCAAAGGCAAGCTCACCTCCTGTATTGGTTGTGGTTGCCTGTCCCTTGAGCACTGCGCCCTTTACAACCCGGATGATCAGGCTGCCGGACAGGGCACCGGCCCCCGTTATCTGCTGGGGGATGTGCCGCCATCCGACCCGGGATCAGAAGAACAATAAACATGAGAGTCGACCCGGCATGCCATGCACTGGGCGACCTGCGTAATGAGCAAGGAGGAGACATGGCATTGCAACAGCTTAAACGGGAGTTGGAACAGTTTGGCGAGCGCAACGATAATGCGCAGCCGACCCGTGGCAGCAAGATGCTCAATATCACCCGCGATACCGGCGAGTTGTTGGCGGTACTGGTACAGACGCGGGGGGCTGAGGCCGTACTGGAGATTGGCACCTCCAACGGTTATTCCACTCTCTGGCTGGCCGAAGCGGTGCAAAGGCTCAATGGCCGGGTCACCACCATAGAGCGGGATGAGGGCAAGCGTGAACTGGCTGATATCAACTTTCAGCGTGCCGGCCTGAGCCCCTGGATCACCCAGTTGGCGGGGGAGGCTGAAACCCTGTTGCCCACTTTGCCAGAGGCCGGTTATCAGCTCATCTTCCTGGACTCGGATCGCCAGCGCTATCGTGTCTGGTGGCCACAGATCCAGCGCCTGCTGGCCCCCCGTGGTCTGCTGGTGGTGGACAATGCCATCTCCCATCGGTATGAGTTGGCAGTGTGGATGGGAGAGGTGCAGCGTGATCCGGCCTTTGCGACCTCGCTGGTGCCTGTTGGCAAGGGGGAGTGGCTGGTGGTGAGTTTGTCGGGAGAGTGAGCATGGAGTTCAGAACCATGGAACCAAAAGCAGTGGTAGAAGCCTATTGGCAGGCCATGCAAAGCAATGATTTTTCGAGGGCGGCCCGCTGGCTCGGCGATGATTTTATCTGTGACTGGCCGCAGTCGGGGGAACGCATCGAGGGGCGCTGCAACTTTGTCGAGATCAACCGCCGCTATCCGGCGGCAGGCCCCTGGAGTTTTGACGTGGTCCGGCTACTGGAGCAGGGCGGTGAAGTCGTGACCGAGGTGTTGATCACCGATGGTGAGGTGCAGGCTCGCGCCATTACCTTTCACACAGTGCGCGGCAATGTCATCTCGCGTCAGACCGAGTTCTGGCCTGATCTCTACGAGGCACCCCGCTGGCGTCGCCCCTGGGTGACCCCCATTCCCCGGGAGCCGCAACCGGCCTGATGCATCCGTCAGCTGGCGCGCGTATGTCACCTAAAAAACAGCCCCGCAGATGCGGGGCTGTTTGTTGGCACAAAGGCGATGACGGACGGCGGATCAGACGGCCAGATAGTCCATGATCCCTTCGGCGGCCTTGCGGCCCTCGTAGATGGCGGTCACCACCAGGTCGGAACCGCGCACCGCATCGCCACCGGCGAATACCTTGGGGTTGCTGGTCTGGAAGGGGTAGTCAGCCTGCTCGCTGGCCTGGATGCGATCCCGGTTGTCGAGCGCTATGCCAAACTCCTGCATCCAGGGCTGGGGGTTGGGCTGGAAGCCAAACGCCATCACCACGGCATCGGCAGCCAGCACCTGTTCTGAACCCTCTATCACTACCGCATTGCGACGGCCATTGGCATCGGGCGCACCGAGTTCAGTGCTCACCATCTTGATGCCACAGGTCTGGCCATCAGCATCCAGCTCGACGCCGATGGGCTGCAGGTTGAACATGAATTCGACCCCTTCCTCCCGGGCATTTTTCACTTCCCGCTTGGAACCCGGCATGTTCTCGGCATCGCGGCGATAGGCGCAAATGACGTTGGCGGCACCTTGGCGGATGGCGGTACGCACGCAGTCCATGGCGGTATCGCCACCACCGAGCACCACGACTTGTTTGCCGGCGAAGTCGATGTAATCGGCCTGCGCCTTCTCAAAGCCCAGCAGCCGGTTGGCGTTGGAGATGAGATAGGGCAGGGCATCGTACACACCGGGAGCCGTCTCATTCTCGAAGCCACCCTTCATGTACTTGTAGGTGCCGACCCCGAGGAAGACGGCGTCGAACTCGCCCAGCAGATCGGCGAAGGTGACATCTTTGCCCACCTCGGTCTCGAGGCGGAACTCAATCCCCATGCCCTCGAAGATCTCGCGTCTGCGCTGCATCACCTCTTTTTCCAGCTTGAAGGAGGGAATGCCGAAGGTGAGCAGGCCGCCAATTTCCGGATACTTGTCAAACACCACGGCGCTGACGCCACCCCGTGCCAGCACGTCGGCACAGGCGAGCCCGGCCGGGCCAGCACCTATGATGGCGACCCGCTTGTCGGTTTTCACCACGTTGGAGAGATCCGGGCGCCAGCCCATCTCGAATGCCTTGTCGGTGATGTATTTCTCGATATTGCCTATGGTCACGGCGCCGAAGCGATCGTTCAGGGTACAGGCACCCTCACACAGCCTGTCTTGCGGGCAGACGCGGCCACACACTTCCGGCAGGCTGTTGGTCTGGTGGGAAAGCTCCACCGCCTCCAGGATGCGCCCCTCATTGGCCAGTTTCAGCCAGTTGGGAATGTAGTTGTGGACCGGGCATTTCCACTCGCAATAGGGGTTGCCGCAGTCGAGGCAGCGATCCGCCTGCATGCCGACCTGGGCCTGGTTGAAGGGCTCGTAGATCTCCACAAACTGGATCTTGCGGATCTTGAGCGGCTTCTTGGGCGGGTCGACCCGCTGGACATCGATAAACTGGAATACGTTCTGGCTCATAGGGTTCCCTCCTTATTGCGCCTGGATTCTGAGTTCTGCACTGGAACGGCTGGTGTGGCCAAGCAGGGACTTGACGTCGCTGGACTTGGGTTTGATCAGCCTGAACTTGGGCACATAGGAGTCGAAGTTGGCCAGGATCTCCTCGGCGCGCGAGCTGCCGGTCTCATTGAGGTGCGCCGTTATGATGCCGCGCAGGTGCTCCTGATGGATGGCGAGTGTCGCCACGTCCAGCAGTTCGACCAGCTCGGGGTTGGTGCGTTTGGCAAAGTTGCCGCACTCGTCCAGCACGTAGGCAAAACCACCTGTCATGCCCGCCGCGAAGTTGACGCCGGTGGTGCCGAGGATGGTGACGATACCGCCTGTCATGTATTCACAGCCGTTGTCACCTATTCCCTCGACCACGGCCAGGGCCCCTGAGTTGCGCACCGCGAAG
This sequence comes from Aeromonas salmonicida subsp. salmonicida, assembly GCF_001643305.1. Lineage (GTDB taxonomy): Bacteria > Pseudomonadota > Gammaproteobacteria > Enterobacterales > Aeromonadaceae > Aeromonas > Aeromonas salmonicida. The sequence goes on along the minus strand of NZ_LSGW01000037.1, from coordinate 20,652 downwards.
CGCTCGCCCGCCGTACCGGCCGCAAACAGCTTGCCGCCGGTGGCGCCATAGAGGCAGGTGTTGCCAATGATGGCGGCTTCGTGGGACTTGAATGCCACGCCGACGTGGGGTTTGACCACCAGTTTGCCGCCAGTCATGCCCTTGCCCACGTAGTCGTTGGCGTCACCCGTGAGTATCATCTCGAGGCCACCCGCGTTCCAGACGCCGAAGCTCTGGCCTGCTGTGCCGTTGAAGTGAACCTTCACCGGATCGGCCGCCATGCCCTGGTTGCCGTGACGCTTGACGATCTCGCCCGACAGACGGGCGCCCACGGAGCGATCCGTGTTGCGGATGTCGTAACGGAACTCGCCGCCCGACTTGTGCTCCACCGCCTCCAGCAGATCGTCCACCATCCGCAAGTTGAGCGGTCCCTTGTCAAAGGTGGGGTTGTGCTGCTGGCTGAACAGGCTGGAGCCCGCCGGTGCCACCGGACTTGCCAGAATACCGGAGAGATCCAGCTTGGCCTGACGGGCGGTGAGGCCTGGCAGGGCTTCCAGCAAATCGGTACGACCGATGAGATCGGTCAGCTGGGTGACCCCCAGCTGAGCCATGAGTTCGCGAGTCTCTTCTGCGATGAACTTGAAGTAGTTCATCACCATCTCCGGCAGGCCGGTGAAGTGCTCGCGGCGCAGCTTCTCATCCTGGGTGGCGACGCCGGTGGCGCAGTTGTTCAGGTGGCAGATGCGCAGGTATTTGCAGCCGAGCGCCACCATGGGGCCAGTGCCAAAACCGAAGCTCTCGGCACCGAGGATGGCGGCCTTGATGATGTCGAGGCCGGTTTTGAGACCGCCATCCACCTGCAGCCGCACCTTGTGGCGCAGGCCGTTGGCAACCAGCGCCTGCTGGGTCTCGGCCAAGCCCAGCTCCCAGGGGGAACCGGCATACTTGACCGAGGTCAGCGGGCTTGCGCCAGTGCCACCGTCATAGCCGGAGACGGTAATGAAGTCGGCATAGGCCTTGGCCACGCCGCAGGCGATGGTGCCGACACCGGGCTCGGAGACCAGCTTGACCGACACCAGACAGTCCGGATTGATCTGCTTGATGTCGAAGATGAGCTGGGCCAGGTCTTCAATGGAGTAGATATCGTGGTGCGGCGGCGGCGAGATCAGGGTCACGCCAGGCACGGAATAGCGCAGCTTGGCTATCTGGGCGGTGACTTTGTCACCGGGCAGCTGACCGCCTTCACCGGGCTTGGCGCCCTGGGCCACCTTGATCTGCACCACGTCCGCGTTCATCAGGTAGTGGGGGGTGACGCCAAAGCGCCCCGACGCCACCTGTTTGATACGGGAATTTTTCTCGGTACCAAAACGCTTGGGATCTTCACCGCCTTCACCGGAGTTGCTCTGACCGCCAAGGCGGTTCATGGCCACTGCCAGCGCTTCGTGCGCCTCTGGGCCCAGGGCGCCGATGGACATGGCGGCGGAGTCGAAGCGGGGGAACAGCTTGGCTGCCGGCTCCACTGCGCTGATGTCCACCGGATTGTCGACCTTCTTCAAAGCAAGCAGATCGCGCAGGGTAGAGACAGGGCGCTCGTTCACGAGCCGCGCATACTCCTTGTAATCGGCATAGTTGCCGGAGCGCACCGCGGTTTGCAGGGTCTGCACCACATCCGGATTGTAAGTGTGATACTCGCCGCCGTGGACAAACTTGAGCAGGCCACCCTGAGTGAGGGCCTTGCGTTGCAACCAGGCCTGACGGGCCAGATTGAACTGATCCTGCTGGATATCGGTGAAATCGGCACCCTGAATACGGCTGGAGACACCACGGAAGCACATGGCGACCACGGCACTGGAGAGGCCCACGGCTTCAAACAGCTGGGAGCAGCGATAGCTGGCGACCGTGCTGATGCCCATTTTGGACATCACCTTGTAGAGGCCCTTGTTGATGCCGTTGCGGTAGTTGAGCATGGCCTGGCGCAGGCTCATCTTGAGCACGCCTTCCTCGACCTGTTTGGCGAGGGTTTCATAAGCCAGATAGGGGTAGATGGCGGTGGCGCCAAAGCCCAGCAGTACCGAGAAGTGGTGCGGATCGCGGCAGCTGGCGGTCTCCACCAGGATATTGGCGTCGCAGCGCAGATTGTTGTCCACCAGGGTGCGCTGTACCGCGCCTACCGCCATGGCGGCTGGAATGGGCAGTGTGTCGGCACTGACGTCCCGATCCGACAGGATCAGCAGCACTGTACCGTTGCGGGCGGCAGTCTGGGCCTCTTCGCAGATGCGCACCAAGGCTGCTTCCAGTCCCTCTTCGGGCCTGAAGTTGAGGCTGATCACCTGATGGCGATAGTGTTCCCCTTCCAGCGCAAGCAACTGGTGGAAGTCGGAGTAGAGCAGGATCGGCGACTGGAACAGTACCCGGTGGGCGTGGCCGAAGGTCTCGTTGAAGACGTTCTGCTCGCGACCGATACAGGTAGCCAGCGACATGACGTGGTTTTCCCGCAGGGGATCGATCGGCGGGTTGGTCACCTGGGCGAACATCTGGCGGAAGTAGTCATACAGGGTGCGCTGGCTGGAGGAGAGCACAGCCATCGGGGTATCATCCCCCATGGAGCCCACCGCTTCCTGACCGTTCTCGCCGAGCACGCGAATGATCTGATCCAGCTCCTCGTAGGAGTAGCCGAACAGTTTCTGATAGGTCTTGAGCTGATCGTCCGAGAACTCGCGGGCTCCCGTGCTGGCGTCATCCATCTGCTCGAACGGCACCAGCCGCTTGCAATGGGAGTCCATCCACTGTTTGTAGGTGTGACGGCTCTTGAGGTCGTCGTCGATCTCGAAGCTGGTCCACACCTTGCCGTTGCTGGTATCCACCACGAACAGCTCGCCCGGGCCGACCCGGCCCTTCTCCAGTACTTCATCCGGGGTGTAGTCCCAGGTGCCGACCTCAGACGCGAGCGTGATGAACTTGTCCTTGGTGATGACATAGCGGGCTGGACGCAGGCCGTTACGGTCCAGTGCGCAGGTGGCATAGCGGCCATCGGTCATGACGATGCCGGCCGGACCATCCCAGGGCTCCATGTGCATGGAGTTGAAGTCATAGAAGGCGCGCAGGTCGTCATCCATGTTCGGGTGTTTTTGCCATGCAGGTGGGATCAGCAGGCGCATGGCACGGAACAAGTCCATGCCACCGGCCAGGAAGAGATCCAGCATGTTGTCGAGGCTGGAGGAGTCGGAGCCCGTGGTGTTGACGAAGGGCGCCGCCTCTTGCAGATCCGGAATGAGCGGGGTCGCAAACTTGTAGCTGCGGGCCTTGGCCCACTGGCGGTTGCCAGCAATGGTGTTGATCTCGCCATTGTGGGCGAGATAACGAAACGGCTGCGCCAGCGGCCAGCGCGGGCTGGTGTTGGTGGAGAAACGCTGGTGGAACACGCAGATGGCCGATTGCAGGCGAATGTCGGCAAGATCCAGATAGAAGTGGGGCAAATCCACCGGCATGCACAGTCCTTTATAGACGGTGACCAGGTTGGAGAGGCTGACCACGTAGAAGTAGTCGTCGCTGATGCGCTTTTCGATACGGCGACGCACTATATAGAGGCGGCGCTCAAGATCCTTGTCGACCCAGCCTGGCGGCGCGTTGACAAAGACCTGTTCAATACTGGGCAGGGAGGCTTTGGCGATGGGACCGAGCACATTGGTATCGATGGGCACCTTGCGCCAACCGACCAGACTCAAGGTCTCTCTTTCCAGCTCCTCGTCGATGATGTCGCGAGTCTGCTGGGCCAATACGGGGTCCGGGTTGAGAAACAGCATGCCGACCGCGTATTTGCGGCCCAGATGCCATCCTTTCTCTTCGGCGACGGCTCTAAAGAAGCTATCCGGTTTTTGCAGCAACAGACCGCAACCATCGCCGGTCTTGCCGTCGGCGGAGATACCGCCGCGGTGCTGCATGCGAGCCAATGCTGACATCGCGAGACGGACAAGCTTGTGGCTGGCTTCACCTTCCATGTGGGCCAACAGGCCGAAGCCACAGTTATCCCTCTCCAGCTTTGGATCATATAGTGACATTGCATTTCTCCCTTGCTCGGCCTTGCATCGCAAACTGCATAAATTGCGATTGGCTCTTGTGGTTCCGTCCGCCTGACGTGGCGAATCTCCAAACTAATGGGATTTTTCGGCAAGGTCAATTGAACATCCCGGCTGTTTTCATTATTACAATGTCATAACAAAATGTTGGAGTGCGGGTATATATGGGGCTTGAATTGGTGATTGCTCTGGCATTTTTTATTTTTACAGCACTTAATGTTGATATGTGGGCTTTTGTTGGTTGACTCAGTGGGGAAGGGGATTTGTAGTAATTTTACCAATTCATCAGGCAAGTGGCGGGGAGAGATCACAATTACGGACCACGAGTCTTGCTTTTGTCGTCAGTCAGTCTATGTGTGAATTTTCATTGCCTAACAGGTGGTTAGCTAGCAGTTATTCATCAGGATTGCGCATGCTGTGTTTGGTGTAAGGGTTTCGAAAGCATCAACAACGACCCGCTTGCTGATATTTATCCAGATATTGGTGAATATTTATATGTTTTCTGACCTTCCCCTCCCTTGATTCAGCTCAGCGCCCTGTTTTTGCAAGCTCGTACAATGACGCTCCTTTAGCGGAGGTGTCATGCAGTTACACGAACTCGTCAATACATTCGGTCAGGATCTCAAGCAACGCCACGGCCAGAAGATCCACAAGCTCTCTATTCACGGCGCTTTCACCTGCCCCAACCGGGACGGCACCCTGGGCCGTGGTGGCTGCACTTTTTGCAATGTCTCCTCTTTTGCCGACGAGTCGGCCCAGCAGCTTTCCGTGGTGCAGCAACTGTTGGCGCGCCGGGATGAAGTGACCCGTGCCAAACGCTATCTCGCCTACTTTCAGGCCTACACCAGCACCTATGCCGAGGTAGAGTACCTGCAACGCATGTATGAAGAGGCATTGTCAGTCAGCGACATGGTGGGTTTGTGTGTCGGTACCCGACCCGATTGCGTGCCGGATGCGGTGCTGGACCTGCTGGCAGCTTATCAGGCCCGTGGCTATGAGGTGTGGCTGGAGCTGGGGCTGCAAAGTGCCAATGACAAGACCTTGCAGCGCATCAATCGCGGTCATGGTTACGCCGCCTATGCCGATGCGGTTGCGCGGGCCCATCAGCGCGGCATCAAGGTCTGTGCCCATCTGATCGTCGGCCTGCCGGGGGAGGTGCCGATGGATAGTCTCGATACCCTGCATCGCATCGTGGCGACCGGGGTTGAGGGGATCAAGTTGCATCCGCTCCATGTGGTGGAGGGGAGCACCCTCGGCAAGGCGTGGCAGGCAGGGCGGCTGGAGGTGTTGTCGCTGGATCAATATGTTGAAGCTGCAGTGGCCATGATCCAGCACACCCCTCCCGAGGTGGTCTATCATCGCATCTCTGCCTCTGCCCGCCGACCGACCCTGTTGGCACCGGTCTGGTGCGAAAATCGCTGGACAGCCATGGCCGGGATTGCTAGTGAACTGGCCCGCTCCGGTGCTCAGGGACACAGTCTGGGACGGCCCTTCTCCCTTCCTGACCATATAGAGTAAGCAATCAAATTTCGTCAAAAAAACAGAGGGTTATTAGATGAAATTCAGTCTTTGCGGTATAGTTTCGGTAAAATTGTCTTGATATAGTATTCCGCTTGGAAAAGATATCATTATCAATAAGCGTGTATTGTTTCCAATTTGGGCGGGATATATCAGACATGGCGCCATCTTGTGTCGCTATCAAGCACTTTCATGCCGTACCGTCTTTGGGCGTAATGCCTCTCAGGTCTGATGATGATATCCAGTGTCATTTACCTGTGCTTAACGTTTATCAGGCTGTTGATCTCTATGCTTTGGGATCCTGATGTTTATTCCACGAGCGTGCGCGCGTCATGCAACCATGTGTGACCACAGATACGCGATGATGACGGCCGACCTATTCAAGCAGTGACAGGATGCTATGCAAGCAGAAACGAACCGTATTGATGAGCTGTTGGAATGTCTGGTCTTTTTGACCCGCTTTTATGGCGTGCCCAACAGCAAGGATGCCCTGACGACCGGACTGCCGCTGGTATCCGGCTTGCTGACTCCGAACTTGTTCAGCCGCGCAGCAGAGCGGGGGGGGCTTTCCGCACGGGAAGTGATCCAGCCCCTTGCCGACATCTCATCCTTGTTGCTGCCTTGCGTATTGCAGATGCGAAACGGTGGTGCCTGCATACTGCTGGAGTGGAACGAAGACAGAACCCAGGGCAAGGTGATTTTTCCTCAGGCGGGTGATGCCGCCCAGTGGCTCGGCGTTGCCCAGCTGGGTGACGAATATCTGGGCCGGCTCTTCTTTGTCAAAAAGCAGTTCAAGTTTGATGATCGCTCTCCCAAGGTACTGGAGACACGTGATGGTCACTGGTTCTGGAGCACGCTGTTTGAATCCCGCGGCATCTATCGGGATGTGCTGATTGCCTCCATTTTGATCAACCTGTTTGCGGTGGCCAGTCCGCTGTTCACCATGAACGTTTATGACAAAATCGTGCCCAACCTGGCGTTCGAGTCACTCTGGGTGCTGGCGGTAGGCGCCATGGTGGTGTTTACCTTTGATTTTGTGATGCGCCAACTGCGCAGCTATTTCATTGATATTGCGGGCAAGAAATCCGATGTATTGCTGTCGGCCAAGATCTTCGCCAAGGTGATGGGCATGCGGATGGAGTCGAGACCGGCTTCCACCGGCGCTTTTGCCAAACACCTGCAAGAGTTCGAGTCCGTACGGGAGTTTTTCACCTCGGCCACTGTCTCGACCCTCATCGATCTGCCGTTTGCGGTCTTCTTCCTCTTCATTATCTGGTTGTTTGCCGGCGTCATGGTGGTCGTGCCCATCGTCGCCATGCTGATCCTGATTATTTACAGCTTCTATATTCAGGCGCCGCTCAAGCAATCCATCGAAGAGGGCTCGCGCCTCGCCTCCCAGAAGAATGCCAACCTCATCGAGAGCATTTCCGGACTGGAGACCGTCAAGATCTTCGGCGCCGAGAGCATGTTCCAGCATCGCTGGGAACAGGCTGTATCCCACATCTCTACCTGGGGCGTGCAGACTCGCCGCATCACCAACTCCATGTCCTCCCTGGCCAGCTATATCCAGCAGGTGGTAACCGTGGGTCTGGTGATCGTCGGTGTCTACCAGATATCGGAAGGGCTGGTCACTATGGGCGGCATGATTGCCGCCGTCATGCTTTCCAGCCGCGCCATCGCCCCCATGGTGCAACTCTCCGTGCTCTCCACTCGTTACAACCAGGCCAAGTCCGCGCTGGAGATCCTGGAGAAAATAATGATGACGCCGGGTGAGCAGGAGGAAGGCAAGCAGTACATTCACCACCCCATCATCTCCGGGCGCATTGAATTTGATAATGTGTCGTTCAAGTATCCGGGGATGGAGACGAGCACGCTGCACAATATCAATCTACGTATTGAGCCGGGTGAGAAGGTGGCCATCATAGGTCGGATCGGGGCGGGCAAGACCACTCTTGAGAAGATTCTGATGGGGCTGTATCGACCCACCGATGGTTCGGTCCGTCTCGACGGGTTCGAACTGGATCAGCTGCCCGCATCTGTGATCCGGCGAAACATAGGCTGTGTCCCTCAGGATGTGACCCTGTTTTTCGGCTCTGTGCGTGACAACATCATGCTGGGAAATCCGCTGGTGGACGATGCGCGGGTGCTGCGTGCGGCCAAACGGGCCGGTGTCACCAACTTTACCAACCGTGACCCGAATGGTCTGGACAGACAAATAGGGGAAGGGGGACGTCAGCTCTCCGGTGGTCAGCGTCAGGCGATCCTGCTGGCCCGCGCTTTGCTCAACGATCCCCCCATTCTGGTGATGGACGAACCCACCTCCAACATGGATAACCAGTCAGAGATGCAGGTCAAGCATGAGCTGGCACGACTGGGACCGGAAACTACCCTGATCCTCATTACTCACAAGACCTCCATGCTTGATGTCGCATCGCGGGTCATCGTCGTGGAGCAGGGGCAGATAGTGGCAGATGGACCCAAAGATGTAGTGTTGCAACAGTTGAAGGAAGGCAAGGTGCGAGTGCAGGAGGCGTCCAATGGCTAAATTTAGCCTGTTCAAGAAGTCGCCGTCCGATACAGTGCTGCCCGCACCCGAACATCTGGAGTTTGTCGATGATGGCGCCGCTGCCGTACTGCTGAGTACCCCGACCAGGGCCAGAGTATTGTTGTGGGCCTGTTTTCTGTTCTTCATGAGCGCCATCGTCTGGGCGGCCTGGGCCGAGCTGGATGAAGTGACGGTCGGGCAGGGCAAAGTCATCCCGTCCCGTCAGTTGCAGGTGATCCAGAACCTGGAAGGGGGGATCGTCAAAGAGATCTTCGTCAGGGAGGGGGACATAGTCGAAGAAGGGCAGCCGTTGCTGCGTATCGATGACACCCGTTTTCGCTCTGATTTCCGGGAGCGTGAAGAAGAGCTGGTGACCCTCAAGGGCGGCATTGCCCGGCTAAGAGCCGAGATAAAGAGCGTGGTGGTCAAGACCGGGCCGAACCTGAGCTGGCGTGAGCAGGTGCTCATCGACAAACAGCCCATCGACTTTCCGGATGGTTTTGAAAATGTCTTTGCCGAATATGCTGCCCGTGAAAAGTCGGTTCAGGATGAACGACTTAATAGCCTGAATAACCAGCTCTATATACTTGGCCAACAGATCGAGCAGAAAGAGCAGGAGCTGATCGAGCTCAATGCCAAGATAAGAACCGTCGGGCGCAGTGTTGATCTGGCCCGGCAGGAATTGAACATCAGTCGTCCCCTGGCCAAAGAAGGGATAGTCCCCCAGGTAGAGCTCATCAAGCTGGAACGCCAGGTCAACGAGATGCAGGGAGAGCTGGAGAGCAACCGGCTCATTATTCCCAAACTCAACTCTGTGCTGAGAGAAAGCATTTCCAAGCGCAACGACATTGCATTGAAGTTCCGGGCTGACTCACAGACCGAGCTCAACGAACTTCAGGGTAAATTGAGACAGTTGTCGGAAGGGCAGGTCGGACTGCGAGACAGGGTCGACAGGACCAGCGTCATTGCGCCCCTCAAAGGCACCATCAAGAAACTCAAGATCAATACGCTGGGTGGGGTGGTGCAACCGGGTATGGATTTGATGGAAATCGTGCCGCTGGAAGACACCTTGCTGGTAGAGGCCAAGGTTTCCCCGAAAGACATCGCATTCTTGCGGCCAGGGCTTGATGCCGTGGTCAAGATCACTGCTTATGACTTCACCGTTTATGGAGGACTACATGGAAAGGTCGAACAGATAAGTGCTGACTCGATCCAGGATGAGGAGGGGAACTCCTTTTATCTGGTTCGTGTCCGCACCGAGAAGAGTTACTTGGGCGATGAGCTTAACGCACTTCCCATCATCCCCGGTATGTTAGCCAGTGCAGATATTATTACTGGTAAAAAAAGTGTCCTAGACTATTTGCTTAAGCCGATATTACGGGCGAAACAGTCGGCACTGAGAGAACGATAAGCCAACAATCTAAAAACAACATGACTGGAGATACTATGAAGAAGACGATTGTTGCCATGTTAGTAAGTGGCGCCGTGCTGTTCCCGGGCCTTACCCAGGCTCAAACGCTGGAACAGTCAGTGGCACAGTCACTGGCTACCCATCCGAAAATCAAGGAAGCTTTTGATCTCTATCAGGCACGACTGTATCAGCATGATGGAGCCAAAGGTGGTTACTACCCCACTATCGATCTGCGCGGTGGTGTCGGTTATGAAAAGACCGATAGCCCGTCCACCCGTGCCGCGGGCGCCAATAGCAATATTGACGACTCCATGACCCGTAAAGAGGCCGGGATCAGTCTGCGCCAGATGCTGTTCGACGGTTTCAATGTCAGCAGCAACGTGGCCCGGACCGATGCCGAAGCCAACGCCCAGCGTCTGGCCATGATTTCCGAGGCAGAGAACACGGCGCTGCGCGTGGCTGAGGTATACCTCAACATGTTGCGTCAGCAGGAGATACTGGAGCTGTCCAAGCAGAATCTGGAAACCCATGAGCAGATCCGCAGCGACATCAGCAAGCGGACCGACTCTGGCCTGGGCTCGACTGCGGACCAGACCCAGATCGATGGTCGTGTTGCCCGTGCCTATGCCAACCAGGCTGCCGCCGAGAACAACTATCGCGATGCCGAGAGCGAATTCATTCGCGTCGTCAACGAGATGCCCAAGGATCTGGTACAACCGGTTCCCGATGGACAGTTCATTCCAGCCAGTCTGGATGCCGCGTTGAAAACGGCCACCGAAGTGCATCCGACCCTGCTCTCTTCCCTGCAGGATATCGAAGCGGCAAAGTATCAGCATGAAGGCTCCAAATCCGGCTTCTATCCGAACGTCACGTTCGAAGTGGATCAGAACTGGAATGAGGATATCGATGCGGTCAAGGGACGCAACGATGATCTGACGGCCATGGTTCGGATGCGTTACAACCTGTTCCGCGGTGGCTCTGATCTGGCAGAGAGCAAGGCGGCTTCATCCCTGTACTCCCAGGCGAAAGACATTCACCTGAATGCCTTCCGTCAGGTTGAAGAGGGAACACGTCTGGCCTGGAACGCCAAAGAGTCTTTGACCAAGCAGAAGACCTTCCTCAAAGAGCACGTTGACGCCAGCTATGACACCGTACAGGCGTACAAGAAGCAGTTTGGTCTAGGTCAGCGTACCTTGCTGGACGTGTTGAACACCGAGAACGAACTGTTCGAGGCGCGCCGCAGTTACATCACGGCCGAGTATGACGCTCTGCTGGCGGATTACCGTATCCTCAACGCGACAGGCAGTTTGCTCAACGCGTTTAACGTGCAGCAGCCGGCCGACTGGCAAGCCAAACGCTAATGGAGAACGCATCAGGTTTGATGCGAGTGAAAGGGATGGTCGCAGCTGTGCTGCCACCATCCCTTGTCTCTAACGGTCTGATGCTTGGCCGGTGCAGTGACAGTCATTGGATGCCCATGGGATGAGTGTGACGGTGTGGTGGAAGGCAAGCGGTTGCAGCAGGGCGTCAGCCTCGGGGTTGGGTCTGCTTTTGCGCGCTCGCTGGCTGCGTTACTCACTGTGGTTGCTGCTGGTTTCGCTTCCGCTCCTCCTCTCTGCCAGTCAACCTTTGACACCCGAAGACCTCAAGCTGGTTCAGCGCGCAGAGGAAACCTATGGGGTCAGGGCAGGCAAGCGTGTGACAAGTTGGCGTACGCTGGTCATGCAGAATCGTGCAGCCGGGCTGAATGAACGCCAGAAGCTGGAGAAGGTAAACCAGTTTTTTAATCGAATGCGTTTTCTTGATGACATCAAGTTGTGGCGCAAGAAAGATTACTGGGCTACCCCGTTGGAGTTTCTGGGGGCGGCTGGCGGTGATTGCGAAGACTTCAGCATTTCAAAATACTTCACCCTGCTGGAGCTTGGCATTCCCGATGAGAAAATGCGGATGGTATATGTCAAGGCATTGGATTATAACCAGTTTCATATGGTTGTTGCCTACTATGACACCCCTTCCTCCGAACCTGTGATTTTGGATAATTTGATCGGCTCGATCCGTCCTGCCAGCCAACGCAGGGATCTGGTGCCGATATACAGCTTTAACGGTAGTCACTTGTGGTTGATGAAGGCGCGTGGTCAAGGGGAACTGGCCGGGCAGTCGTCACGCTTGGGATTATGGACTGATTTACGCAATCGCATGACTTCCGGGCGATTGGCTCGGCCTGTGGTGAATTTGGATGATTAACCTATGACGCTCTACAGACAATTATTGGCAACCATGTTGATCCTGTTCGGCTTGTTGTTTGCAGCCACCTATTGGGTGCAGTTCAATTCGACCCGAACCTATCTGGCCCAGCAGCAGGAAACCACCGTCATCAATACCGCCACCTCGCTCGGGTTGGCGCTGACCCCGTATTTGGAAAACGGTGACAAGGTGGGAGCTGAATCTGTCATCCAGGCCATATTCGATGGCGGCTATTATCAGTTGATCCGACTGGATCTGCTGGCGTCTAAAGATGTCATCGAGCAAGAGAACACCAGCAACATTCAGGGCGTACCACAGTGGTTTATCGGCTTGGGGTTGTTTCCCGAAGTATCTAACGAGTCAATTCTGACATCCGGCTGGCTGCAACTGGGCAAACTGAAAGTGGTGGGCCACCCGGGACAAGCCTATTACGAGCTGTGGCGGGGTATGAGCGAACTGGCAAGCTGGTTCCTGATCGGTTTTTTAATCACCACCATTTTGCTGATGAGGGCACTGAATTATCTGCTCAAGCCACTCAAACAAATTTGCGAGCAGGCGGTGGAGATTGAACTTCACCATTTCGGTCACGCCATTCCAGAGCCCAAAACCCACGAATTGAAGCAGGTGGTGCAGGCCATCAATACCCTCTCCAGCAAGTTGGCACTGCAGTTCAAAGAGCAAGCCGATGAAGCTGAAAAACTGCGGGAGCGGGTCTATGTGGATGCAGTTTCCGGGCTGGGCAACCGAGCCTATTTTGTCGGTCAGGTCAACGCCTGGATTGCCGAGGCAGGACAAGGTGGTGTCATGCTGGTGGCGGTCGATATGCTCGATGATTTGTACCGCGAAGAGGGATTTGCCGCGCGGGACAACATGGTCAAGTCCATCGCCCAGACCTTGAAAGATCAGTTGAAGGGGTGGGATGGTGCGGCTCTGGCGCGGATCTCTGCGACTGAATATGCGCTGCTCTGTCCAACCGATGATCTGACCCAGTTGAAAGACTTGGCGGAGGTTATCAACAGCCGTATTGCCGACCTGGTCGTTAATCCGATGGGTGAAGGAGATGCCCTCTCCGTCATAGGTATTGCGGGGCGTGATGGCAATGATGATCTCTCCGCCTTGCTGACCAAAGCCGATAATGCGCTTGGCAAGGCCCGAAACGAACGCCGTGGCGCCGTGGTCATGGAAGGGGGCACAGATCAGGGAATGATGGGGCGCCTGGCTTGGCGCGATCTGGTACAAGATGCCATTTCACGGCACTTGTGGCGCTTCAAGGCGCAACCGGCCTGCCGATTCGACAATGGGGTGCGGTTGCATGCTGAATTGTTTGCCTCTATTTCGCGGGATGGGACTGACTACTTTGCGGGCCAGTTCTTGCCAGCCATCGAACAATTCAAGTTGGGGAGTGAATTTGATCAGGCGGTATTGGATGCCTGCGTTCCTTTGCTTAAACAGCAATCAGACCTGGTGCTGGCCATCAATATTACGGTAGGTTCCCTCTGCTCTGACGAGTTTCTGACCTGGCTGACGGAGTACCTGACAACCCATGCAGAGCTGAAGGAGCGTTTGCTGTTTGAAATACCGGAAGCCGCCATCATGAAGCACAAGGAACATGTGACCGTGCTGGTGATTACTTTGCAGGAGCATGGATTTCAGTGGGGGGTTGATCATTATGGCCGCCACTTCCAGTCTCTGGGCTATCTGGAAGAGCTGGCTCCGGCGTATGTCAAGGTTGACCATGGTTATACCAGTCAGGTCATGGAGCCAGGGGCAGACACCTCTTTCCTGGCCGCGGTTTGTCGCGCCGCCCACAATGCGGGTGTGACTACCATCGCAACTCGTGTTGAGGATCAGCATCAGGTCGAGCTGCTTTCCAAGCTGCATATCGACGGTTATCAGGGCTTCGTACACCCTGCATTTCCCTTGCCTTGAGCAATCAATATAAACACTTAGGCCCCATAGGGGCCTTTTTTTATGCGAAATATAAATAAGCATTGAGGTTTTTAATAGTAAATTTGCTAAGGCCTTACTCGAATCCCAATTAAGTGATTGATTCAATAATATAAAAAAGACCCTTCGATTTAATGGGCAGCATTGCTCTAGGTTTGAACCAACCCTGTACATTTTTGCAACGGAAGCCAGGGAGGCAGGTATCTATGGTGTAGACATCAAGATCTGTCATGTTGGAGCAATGGATATGCGCACTCAAGTAATCGACAAAACCGTGGTGGTGTCTTCTATTGAAGGCAATGTTCAAATCTTGCTGGCCGATGGGAGCAGTCGCCCATTGCAGAAAGGTGAAATTCTGCAACCTGGAGCCAAGCTCAATATTGCAGATGATGCCAAGCTGTTATTGGCTCCCTATGACGATGCTCCTACTGCCACCACGCCAGATTCCTCTGCGCCTGATGTACCTGTACCGGGACTGCAGCAAGTCCCGGACGATGGCACGGCTACCTCCCCTGAAATTGCAGCACTGCAACAATCGATCTTGCAAGGGGTCGACCCGACACAAAATTTTGAGGCTTCTGCCGCAGGTGGTGCACCTGCAGCCGGTGGTGGTGGCGGTGGCATTGGTGGGGTTGCCGGGGCCAGCGGTAATGGCGGTTTTGTCACCATTGATAGAACGGGTGATGCAACCATTGCTGCCGCCGGGTTTGACACTGCTTATCAGACTGAGCCAGTGGTGGATACAGAGCAACTTGCAGAGCCACTGCTAACCAACGAATTGAGTGATGAAGGAGAGCAGCTGACGGTTGCTGAGGGTGAGGTGCTGAATGGGAACTTGCTCACCAACACCGTCAACACTGATGGCCCTGAAGCCGCATCGGTACCGCTATTCAGTTGGGGAGACAATATCAACGTGACTGCCGGTACGAGCGTCACGATTGATGGTATCGGCAGCCTGATCGTCAACACCGATGGCAGTTTTACCTTCACGCCTGCGCCCAACTATGATGGTGCGGTTCCGCCTGTTACCTATGTGGTAAGCGATGGTACAGATACGGTGCAGTCCACACTGGAACTGACCATTACTCCTGTGAATGCTCTCTCCGATCAGAGTGAAAGTGTGGTTGTCACAGAAGACAGCGCAGGCTCTGGCAACTTGTTGGTCAACACGACAGATAATGATGGACCACAGGCTCCATCCATTACGGGATTTAGCTGGGGAGCGATAACCGACCCCGTATTGGGTACGCCAGTGACGCTGACGGGAGTGGGAACTCTGCTGGTCAATGCAGATGGCAGCTATCAGTTCACGCCAGCACCTAACTATGATGGTTCGGTTCCGCCAGTGAACTACAGCGTTACCGATGGTGTAGACACGGTTCAATCTACCCTTTCCATTACGATTACACCGGTTGATGAGCCGGCTGAATTAGGCGGATTCCAATTAGAAGGGGGAGACCTGACGTTGAGCGAAGTTGCCTTGGCCGATGGCAGTGACTCTGACACAACGGCTCTGACGCAAAGTGGCGTCTTCACTTTCAATGCAGCAGATGGTGTTCAGAGTTTGACGCTCGGTGACATCACATTGATCAGCAATGGGCAATCAACTGGTAGTGACAGGCATTAATTACAACCCTGTTACTGGGGCAGGTAGTGTGAGCTACAGCTACACGCTGACGGACAACGAGGAGCACCCGAGCGGGGAAGGCAACAACAACCTGTTTGAGGATTTCGCGGTCACCCTGGTGGACAGCGATGGCGACAGTGCCAACAACACCCTGAGTGTGCGGATAGTGGATGACGTGCCGACGGCGAGCAACGACAGCAACCCGGGCGTGGCGAGCGAAGCCAGCCTGGTGCTGGGCGGCAATGTGCTGGGCAACGACGTACAGGGCGCGGACGGTGCAGCGGTCACGGCGGGCACCCTGACGGGGACTTATGGCAGTCTGGTGCTGGGTGCTGACGGCAGCTACACCTATACCCTCAATCCGGCTGACCCGCAGTTTGTGGCGTTGCCGGGTGGGGCGACGGGGAGTGAGGTGTTCACCTATGTGCTGACGGATGGCGATGGCGACACCAGCACGGCGACGTTGACGCTGAGTATCCGCAATGACAATGACAATGTGACCATCACCGACCTGACGCCCAAAGGCGATGGCGGCGATGCGACCGTGTTCGAGGATGACCTGTTGTCCACCCGGGGGACGGGTGAGTCGGCGGGGTCGGACAGCAGCAAGGAGTCGACCACGGTCACGGGCAGCTTCACCATCAGTGCGCCGGACGGCGTGCAGACGCTGAGCGTGGGGGGCAACACCCTGACCATCACGGCGTACAACCCGGCGACGGGGCTGGTGAGCTACAGTTACACGCTGACGGACAACGAGGAGCACCCGAGCGGGGGAGGCAACAACAACCTGTTTGAGGATTTCGCGGTCACCCTGGTGGACAGCGATGGCGACAGTGCCAACAACACCCTGAGTGTGCGGATAGTGGATGACGTGCCTGTTTCGCCTGTGGATCTTAATACCCGAGTCGAGGAGTTTTCGAATCCAGGCACCAATCTGATGATCATTCTGGATACATCAGGCAGCATGGATGACGCCTCAGGTGTGGCTGGATTTGCTACTCGAATGGCCATTGCCAAGGCATCCATTTTGCAGCTCATTGGTGATTATGACGATGTAGGGGACGTAATGGTGCGTCTGGTTGGTTTTGCCAGCTCGGCAACCACTAACTTCCTGGGGGCTGGCGATGTCTGGCTGACAGCCACTCAAGCTTTGAATGTCATCAATGGTATTACCGACTACTTGGGCAACGGTGGGACTGACTATGACGATGCTCTGATCAAGGCTATGTCAGCCTACGATTCGGCAGGAAAAATCATCGGTGGCCAGAGTGTGCTGTATTTCCTCTCTGATGGGGAACCCACCGAAAGTACCAATTGGCCAGGTATTAGCGGTACCGGAAGTACGGGCATCAACACGGCGGAACAAACCGCTTGGGAAGTCTTCCTTAATGGCAATTATGTCAATGCTTATGCCCTTGGTATGGGGACCGGCGCAACCACTGGCGCGCTGACGCCGATAGCTTACAATGGAAGCACTGGCCAACAACAACCTGCCATCATTGTCACGGATCTGAGTCAGCTGGCTTCGACCCTGTCCGGAACAGTACAGGTTCCAACCACAGGGAATTTGCTGACTGATGCTGGGGTTGTATTCGGTGCTGATGGTCCGGCGACCTTGCCAATCACCAGTATCTCTCATGATGCAGATGGCAACCCGGCAACCCCGGATGTGGTGTATACCACGACGTATTCTGGCTACAACGCAATAACGCATGTGCTGACTATTCCCACTCATGGTGGGGGAACTTTCTCTGTCAATTTGTTGACTGGGGCGTATAGCTATAGCTTGTCTTTGGACGTGGCAAATGACTATACAGAGACTTTCCGCTATACCATCAGCGATGCGGATGGGGACGTGAAGACCGGCGTACTCAACATGATCACGACAGATTCCAGTGATGTTATCGCCTATGACAACGGCGATGAAGCGCTGGTAACCCAGATCATGGTCCCGGGGGCCACGACCAGCACCACACTGGCAGACTTTGGGGATACAACCAATTCTGCGAATAGTGGTGCCGGGTACAATCCCTGGATCTATGACACTTCAGGCACTGGTCTGAGTGTGATGGACTTGGGCTCCACTTCCATCGGCTCTGCCGTGGCGAGTAATGGCAACAAGTGGATTGTCAGTACGCTAAGCAGTTCGACCCTGGACGGCAGTGTTAGTGGAGGCGCATTGCAACTTGTTGATAGCAATGATGATGGCGCCGGTGCTGCGGAGCTTCTGACCCCAGAGTTCGTCACTGGACTGGCAGGTACAACCACACTTAGCTTCCAATACGATAGAGGTAACGTACATGCCAGCGATACAGTGACCTGGAGTCTGTACAAATTCGATGGGTCAAGCTGGGTTCAACTCTCTGGTGTTGGCTTTAGCGGTAATCTATCCGGTGATCCGGGTGCGTTGTCGACTATCACGACGTCTACCCTAGATGCTGGGACACGCTACCGGGTTTATTTCTCGGTGAATGATGGTTCTGGTAACCCTGACTCCACGTTGCAGCTGGATAATATCAAACTCAACGTGACTGCTGCTGCAACGGCTGCGATTGCCTTGACGGCTGCATATGGCAATCTGCTAACCGATCCCAACCACGACATGATGAGTGGCGACCCTTGGGGAAGTGTTGATGCCATCGGAGCGGAGAGCACAGTGCTCAAGATCTGGAATGGCAGCAGCTATACCGCAGTCACTACAAGTCAGACAGTGGCTGGGCTTTATGGCTCACTCGAGATCCACAGTGATGGCGCTTATACCTACACACCGAATGCGGATCTCAACAATGTGGGCAAAGCGGATGTGTTCAACTATCAACTGGCACAAAGTGATGGAGATCAGGATACAGCTCAGCTGACCATCAATATTGCTTCCAGTGCCACGGTGGCACCGACAATGGAAGGTAGCAGTGCCAATGATGCCCTCGTAGGCACCAGTGGAGATGACGTATTACTCGGCCATGCGGGTGCTGATGTACTCAATGGCAATGACCGTCTGGAAGGAGGGGCGGGCAATGACACTTTGATAGGTGGCCTGGGTGATGACATTCTGATCGGCGGCCTCGGTAGCGACACCATGACAGGGGGCGCCGGTAGCGATACCTTCAAGTGGCTTGCTGGCGAGGCAGATGGCAGTACGGACAACATCACGGACTTTACCCTTGGGAATACGGCCAGTGGGGGGGATGTGCTGGATCTGTCTGATTTGCTGGTTGGGGTTCCCACTGGTGGGAGCAACGATGATTTGGCGGCGGCGTTGGACAGTTACTTGCAGTTTGATACCGCCACCAAGACGTTGACGATAGACCCTGATGGTGCGGTCGGTGGCTCCGAGCTGACGATTCAGTTCCAGAACTCCCTTGATCTTGCCTCCCTAGGTTCTAACCAGGATATCATCAAGCAACTGCTGGATGATGGTAACCTCAAGGTTGATCCGTAATCAGGTAACGGGGCCGGGCTATACCTAGCCCCTGTTTTTTGACTGAGGGGGCGGCTAAGATAGCGGCAGTAGAGGAGAGGGTCACCATGCAGTCATTTAATTGGGTCGATATTGATGGCATTCGCTATAGCTGGGACGGGCAGGGCAGCATTACCTGCACCGGCCAGTTTGGCTATCAGGCAACCATGGCGGGTGACCGGATTGACGGGCTGGATCTTGAAAGCGAAGATGGCGACGTGGCGGGTTCTCTCAATGTGGACTTCGCGGCGGCCACCATCGCATTTAATCCGGCAATGGATGCTGAGGCACCTCACAGGGTGGTGCTTGTCGGGCACGATGAGGGGCAGCAGGAGTATTCGCTGCAGAGTTTGAGTCATACCTGCTTGCAGGATCTGCTCATTCACTCCGACAGTATTGACTGTGCCCCACTGACCACATCCACGCTGGCAGACCCTATTAGCCAGGTACAGGGACATGTTCTGTCGTGGGATTCGTTCCATTTTGATGATGAAGACCTGATCACTTCCCGCAGTGCCGTACCTGTTGTCTCGAGCCATCCCGAGCCGATGGGCAATGAGATCAGCATCAGCATCGATATGACCAATCAGGTGCTGGATCAGATACCGCCACTGCACGATATATGAATCCCATTCAGCCACGGGCATAATGACCTCACTCTAATTGATTGAGGTTTTTTTATATGTGGCGTTCGCTTCTTACCCTTTCCGCTCTGGTTGTCAGTGCTCCGTTATTCGCGCTCGAAGTACCGCAAGCCCCACATCTGGTGGTAAGTGGTTATGCCGAGCAAAAGGCCGAGCCCGATATGCTGACCCTCAATGTTGCGGTCACTGCGTTGGAAAAGCAGGGCATCAAGGCCAAGCAGCAGGTCGATAGCAAGGTTGCGGCCTTCTTTGGTCAGCTGGAAGGGCTGGGCATCAAGCGCAGCGATGTGGAAGCGGGTAACCTGGTGATCTCCCCCGAGTATCAGTATCCGCAGAACAAGAAACCGGAACTGGTGGGATACCGTGCCCAGCGTCAACTCGCGGTCAAACTCTACCAGCTCGACAAACTGAGCGAGCTGATGGATACCGCTCTCAAAGCGGGTCTGGAGTCAGTCTCCCAGATTGAGTACGGTCTCAAGTCGCCGCAGATCATCAAGGAGCAGGCTCGTATTGGTGCAGTCGAGGATGCCAAGAACAAGGCGGAGTCCCTGGCCAAGGCGTTCGGCATGAAGCTTGGTAAGGTTTACAGCGTGGAGTACCGCAACAATACCCCCATGCCCATCTATAGCCGTGCACTCAAGGCCGCCGCCATGGCCCCTGCCGCCGACATGATGGAAAACAGTTATCAACAGCAGCAGATCAGCATCACGGACAACGTGGAAGCCGTCTTCCTGCTGGAGTAAGGGGATGGCCTCCGGCCCTGTCCCTCACCTGTCCCAAGCCCGAGGCTCACCGCTCTGGCTTGTTGTTTTTACGGCAGTTGTTTGCGCGCATCAGCGAGCAAGTGTAGTGGTCAACTAAATCCGGACACTTGGTTAGGCCGAGTCTCGGCTTTTGCTGGCGGCATCCCGTCATTGTGTTGATGTGGACGCCGCCAGTTGTAGTAATCCATCAGGTAATAACTGATATCCCGCGTTGCTTCCCGCAGGCTCATGTATCCCGTTGCCGGGAGCCACTCTGACTTCAGGCTTCTGAACAACCGCTCCATCGGGGCGTTATCCCAGCAGTTGCCACGCCGACTCATGCTCTGGGTCATGCGATAGCGCCACAGTCGTTGCCGAAATGCCCTGCTGCCATATTGGCTACCCTGGTCGGAGTGAAACAGCACACCGGATGGGCAACCCCGCTGCTGATAGGCCATCTC